>VGEP01000001.1 GCA_016869215.1 Alphaproteobacteria bacterium
GCACCGTCGACGACGTCTGGCGTCACATCGGCAGCCTCGTCACGACCATCGGCTCCCGCGAATGCAGCGCATACTTCGCCAACGCAGGATACGCTTCCGTCAAAACGTGAAACGCTCTAGTAGGCCTTGACCGCGACCACGCCTTCGATCTCGACCGAAATCTGGTGCGGCAGCGACCCCATTCCGACGGCGGAACGGCCATGCTTGCCGGCCTCGCCGAACACTTCGACGAACACGTCGGACATGCCGTTGGCGACCTTCGGATGGTCCTTGAAGTCCGGCACGGCGTTGACCATGCACAGCATCTTGACCACGGCATCGACCCGGTCGAGCGAGCCAAGCGCCATGCGCATCGTCGCCAGAAGCTGCAGACCGACGATGCGGGCGCGGTTGTAGCCCTCCTCCACCGACACCTCGCCGCCGACCTTCCCGGTCAGAAGGTTGCCGTTGGCGTCGCGCGGTCCCTGTCCGGCCAGGAACAGCAGATGGCCGGCCACGCGGTACGGCAGGTAGTTGGCGACCGGCGCCGGCACGTTGGGCAGGATGATGCCGAGTTGCTTCAGGCGGGCTTCTGCGCTCATGGCGATGTCCTCGTGTTCCTCTTGGGGATGGTTTGCGGCGTTCCTGGAAAAGCGATTGTGGCACGCCCCGGCCGGGACCCGGAATGCCTACGGCTTGGGCCGGGTCTGCGCGCCGGGCGTGTCTCCGGCGATCGGCGAGGTCTGCCGACGCGCATCCTCGCGCTCGATCAGGGCGCGCAGGGCCTCGTGGATCACCTCGGACTTGTCGCCGATGCCGGTGAGCTTCTGCGCGCGCGAGAGCAGTTCGAGGTCCACAGCCAGATTGGTCCGCGTGGTGACTGCCATCAGAGCCTGATCCGAAGATAGTGCGCCAATTCGCCGACGACGCCGCGGCGGAACAATAGCACACAAAGGACGAAGATGATGCCCTGGATCACGAGCACCCATTGCCCCACCTGGGCGAGGTAATTCTGCATCGCCACGACGATAAATGCGCCCGCGACCGGCCCGAACACGGTGCCGAGGCCCCCGACCAGCGCCATCAGCACCACCTCGCCGGACATCGGCCAATCCACATCGGTGAGCGAGGCAAGCTGGAACACGATGGCCTTGGTCGCCCCCGCGACGCCGGCGAAGGTTGCCGAGAGCACGAAGGCCATGAGCTTGTAGCGGTCGGTCTTGTAGCCGAGCGAGATCGCGCGCTGCTCGTTCTCGCGGATCGCTTTGAGCACCTCGCCGAACGGCGAGTTGATGATGCGGTAGATCAGGAGGAAACAGGCGAGGAAGATGGTCAGGACCGCGATGTACATGGTCATCTGGTCGCGCAGGTCGAACAGGCCGAAAAGCCAGCCGCGCGGCACCGACTGGATGCCGTCCTCGCCGCCGGTGAACGGCGCCTGCACGGCGAAGAAGTACATCATCTGCGCCAGCGCCAGCGTGATCATCGCGAAGTAGATGCCCTGACGGCGGATCGCAATCGAGCCCGCGATCAGGCCGAGCACGGCCGCGGTCGCGGCCCCGGTCAGGATCGCGAATTCCGGCGGGAAGCCCCAGGCCTTGGCGGCATAGGCGCTGAGATAGCTCGCCCAGCCGAAGTAGAGCGCGTGGCCGAACGACAAGAGCCCGACATAGCCGAGCAGCAGATTGAACGCGCAGGCGAACAGCGCAAAGCACAGCGCCTTCATCAGGAACAGCGGATAGATGAACAGCGGCGCGATGGCGAAGAAGCCGACCATCACCACGAAGGCGATGACATGACTCCAGGACTGCCCTTGCCGGCCCGCGGCGGCGATCGGGGCTGAGGTCACGGCCATCTCACGCCCTCCGCCCGAACAGGCCGGCCGGCCGGATCAGCAGCACGATGGCCATGATGATGAAGATCACGGTGTTGGACGCTTCCGGGAAGAACACCTTGGTCAGACCTTCGATGAGGCCGAGGCCGAAGCCGGTGACGATCGCGCCCATGATCGAGCCCATGCCGCCGATCACGACCACCGCGAACACCACGATGATCAGGTGCGAGCCCATCTGCGGGCTGACGCTGTAGATCGGAGCGGCCATCACGCCCGCAAGCGCGGCGAGTCCCACGCCGAAGCCGTAGGTCAGCGTGATCATGCGCGGCACGTTGATGCCGAAGGCGCGCACCAGCGTCGGGTTCTCGGTCGCCGCGCGGAGATACGAACCGAGCTTGGTGCGCTCGATCACGTACCAGGTGATAAGGCAGACCGCGAGCGAGAACACGATCACCCAGGCGCGATAGTTCGGCAGAAACATAAAGCCGAGGTTCTGACCGCCCTGGAGCTGGTCGGGCACCCGGTACGGCAAGCCCGACGAGCCGAACTGGTTGCGGAACAGGCCTTCGACGATCAGCGCCAGCCCGAAGGTCAGCAACAGGCCGTAGAGGTGATCGAGCTTGTAGAGCCACTGCAGGAACAGCCGTTCGAGCAGCACGCCGAAGGCGCCGACCGCGATCGGCGCGATCACCAGCGCGTACCAGTAGTTCAGGCCGACGTATTGCAGCAGGAAGAACGCCACGAACGCGCCCATCATGTACTGGGCGCCGTGCGCGAAATTGATGATGTTGAGCATGCCGAAGATCACGGCGAGCCCGAGGCTGAGCAGCGCATAGAACGAGCCGTTGATCAGGCCGATCAACAGCTGTCCGAACAGCGCCTGCGAAACGATGCAGCGCGCGCCCAGGAATTCGGGGAAGCAGATTTCGAACATGCGCGGGGAGCCCCTCCACTCCCTCTCCCCGCCTGCGGGGAGAGGGTCGGGGTGAGGGGGAATCTCGACAAGATCAGACTTGCGGAAACGCCCCCTCACCCGACCGCCCATAGCGCGTCTAAGACGCGCGTAAACGCGCTGGTGGACGGTCGACCTCTCCCCGCATGCGGGGAGAGGTATCAACCGTGCCTTAGCCGCTGACCAGCGGGCAGCCGCCGTCCTTGATCGGACGGAAGGCTTCCTCGGTCGGGATCGTGGCGCGCAGCTTGTAGAGGTCCCACGGGCCCTTGGATTCGGCGGGCTTCTTGACCTCGAACAGGTACATCGGGTGGATCTTGCGGCCGTCGGCGCGCACGGTGCCCTTGCCGAACAGCGGGTCTTGCGTGGGCATCGACTTCATCTTGGCGACCACCGCCTTGCCGTCGGCGTCGCTCTTCAGCTCCGAGACCGCCTTCAGATAGTGCGTGACCGCCGAATAGACGCCGGCGTGGATCATGCTCGGATAGATGCCGCGGTTACGCGCCGCGAACTTCTTGGCGAACTCGCGGTTGGCGTCGTTGAGGTCCCAGTACCACGCTTCGGTGAAGATCAGGCCTTGCGCGGTCTGCAGTCCGAGCGACTTGACGTCGCTGATGAAGATCAGCAGCGCGGCGAGGTTCTGTCCGGCCTTGGTGATGCCGAACTCGGACGCCTGCTTGATCGCGTTGGTGGTGTCGGCGCCGGCGTTGGCGAGCCCGATGATCTGGGCCTTGGACGACTGCGCCTGCAGGAGGAACGACGAGAAATCGGTCGCCGGGAACGGATGGCGCACGCGGCCCACGACCTTGCCGCCGTTCTTCTCGACCACCGCGGCCGTGTCGCGCTCCAGCGCGTGGCCGAAGGCGTAGTCGGCGGTGAGGAAGAACCAGCTCTTGCCGCCGGTCTTGACGATGGCGTTTCCGGTGCCGTTTGCCAGCGCCCAGGTGTCGTAGGTCCAGTGGATGGTGTTGGGCGAGCAGGCCTTGCCGGTGAGGTCGGAGGCCGCGGCGCCGGACACCAGGAACACCTTGTTCTTGTCCTTGACGATCTGGTTGACCGCGAGCGCGACCGACGAGGTCGGCACGTCGACGATCACATCGACCTTGTCGCGGTCGATCCACTGCCGCACCACGTTGGACCCGACGTCAGGCTTGTTCTGGTGATCGGCGCCGACGATCTCGACCTTC
Organism: Alphaproteobacteria bacterium; assembly: GCA_016869215.1. Classification (GTDB taxonomy): domain Bacteria; phylum Pseudomonadota; class Alphaproteobacteria; order Rhizobiales; family Xanthobacteraceae; genus Z2-YC6860. The sequence goes on from VGEP01000001.1 coordinate 3,953, forward strand.
AGGCCCTTGGCGGCCGCGCCGAAATCCTCGACCGCCATCTGCGCGGCCACGACCGAGCCGGGGCCGGTCAGGTCGGCGTAGGTGCCGGACATGTCGTTCATGACGCCGATCTTGATGACGCCGTCGCTCATCTGCGCCTGCGCCGTTCCACACGCCAAGACGGCGGCGAGAGCGGCCAAACTCACAATACGCTTCATGGACTGTTCTCCCTTGCTGTGCCCTTCGGCACCTGTCAGTCACAATCCGAGGTACTCGTGCAGTGTTTCGAGCTTCTGGTCCAATTCCGAGTTCGCAAAGCCTTCGACCACGCGGCCGTGCTCCATCACATAATAGCGGTCGGCGACTGTGGATGCGAACCGGAAGTTCTGCTCCACCAGGAGGATCGTGAAGCCCTGTTCCTTCAGGGTCCTGATGGTCTTGCCGATCTGCTGGATGATGACGGGCGCAAGGCCCTCGGTCGGCTCGTCGAGCAGCAGCAGCCGCGCTCCGGTGCGCAAAATCCGGGCAATCGCCAGCATCTGCTGCTCGCCGCCGGAAAGCTTGGTGCCCTGGCTTGAGCCAAGCCGCTCTTTCAGGTTCGGGAACAGGTCGAAGATGCGGTCGAGCGGCAGGCCGCCGGGCTTGACCTGCGGCGGCAGCAGCAAATTTTCCTTCACGTCGAGGCTCGCGAAGATGCCGCGCTCCTCCGGGCAGAACGCGATCCCCGCGCGCGCGATCTCGTTGGAGGCGCTGCCGATCAGTTCGCGGCCTTCGAAACGGACCGAACCCGCGCGCCGCGGCACGATGCCCATGATCGATTTCATCGTGGTGGTCTTGCCCGCACCGTTGCGGCCGAGCAGCGTCACCACCTCGCCCTGATGCACATCGAAGGTCACGCCGTGCAGGATGTGCGACTCGCCGTACCAGGCCTGCAGGTCCCTGACCGAAAGAAGGGGGGCGCGAACGTCAAGCATGGCCGGTCCCCATGTAGGCCTCGCGCACCTCGGGATTGTTCGACACGGTCTGGTAGTCGCCCTCCGTCAAAACCCGGCCGCGAGTCAGCACGGTGATGCGCTGGCAAAGGTTCTCCACCACGCTCAGATTGTGCTCGACCATCAGGATCGTGCGATTGGCGGAGACCGACTTGATCAGCGCGGCGATGCGCGCAACGTCCTCGTGGCCCATTCCCGCCGTCGGCTCGTCGAGCAGCAGCATCTCCGGATCGAGCGCGAGCGTGGTCGCGATCTCGAGCGCGCGTTTGCGCCCATACGGCAGTTCGACCGCGGCGACATGCACCACGTCCGACAGTCCCACGTCGGCGACGAGCTTCAACGCGCGCTCGTTGAACTGGTCGAGCACGCGCTTTGAGCGCCAGAAGTCGAACGAAGCGCCACGCCGGCGCTGCAGCGCGATGCGCACGTTCTCCAGCACCGTCAGGTGCGGAAACACCGCCGAGATCTGAAACGAGCGGACGATGCCGAGCTGCGCCACGTCCGCTGGCGCAAGCGCGGTAATGTCGCGGCCTTTGAACACGATGCGTCCCTGCGTCGGCTGCAGGAACTTGGTGAGCAGGTTGAAGCAGGTGGTCTTGCCGGCGCCATTCGGCCCGATCAGCGCATGAATGGTGCCGCGCTCGACACGCAGGTTGACGTTCGCGACCGCGACGAAACCGGCGAACTCCTTGGTCAGATTCTCGGTTGCGAGGATGGTCTCGCTCATCCGACGTTCCCCTCGACGCCCCGGCCGCAGACGTTGGCGCGTCCCCGCGCCACCCGCATTCTGACCCATTTAGGAGGGCTTTCCGGGAGCCGTCCAGACCCCAAAAGGGCCGATAGCCGGCACGGCAAAAAAAGCACCCGCCCGGATGGGGGACCATCCGGGCGGGCCTTAGAGACCGACGCGAGGGGAAGGCGGGGGGCGTGCGCGCCGGTCGCAGCTCGTGAAGGCTTAGTCGTGGTAGCAGACGCGCGCCCGGCCGACGTAGAAGCCGAAGTCGTTGTACTGGCGGACCATGCGGCAGCGGCGATAACCGTCGTAGTAGTAGGGGTAAGCGTGCGCGTGAGCGATGGCGGAGCCGATCGCCACACCGCCGATCACGCCGGCGGCCACCAGACCCCACTTCGGCTTCGCCTGCGCCTCGGCGGACGGCAGCGCGAGCGCGGTGGCGAGCGTGAGAACGGCGAGTGCACCCGTGAGCTTGGACTTGGTCATGACTGTCTCCCTCTGGGATCGTTCGTTGGGGGACCGGAATGGCCCTCTCATGCCCATTAGTCGGGAGGGGGTGCGAACAGGTTCAAAGCCGATTTTCAATGTGTTGATTCATTTCGCGGCCGAAACGAAGATTCCCGACCGCTTTCAAGCGCGCGTTAACCGTGCGCGTTAAGCACGGCGCGCACGGCACAAGGTCCCGTTCGCGACTGCAGACAGGAATTCGCACCTGAATGAAGCGCGCGCTATTGCGCCGATGCCGGTTGCTGCACCGACTGCTGCGCAGCCGCAGCGTCGCTTTCGAGCGACAGGATTGAGCTATAGGCGTCGACGAGGCCGGCGCCGAACTGGTCGTCCTTGCCGCGCGGACCGAGATCCTTCGCGTTCGACAACAACACCTTGCGCACGGCATCCGGCGTCAGGTCGGGCTTGCGCTCCAGGATCAGCGCAGCGATGCCGCTGACATGCGCGGCGGCAAACGACGTGCCGGACGTCAGCTGATAGTCGGCGTTGGGCGCCGGCAGCAGGATGTCGACGCCGGGCGCGGCCACCGCGATGTGCCGGCCGCGGTTGGCCGCCTTGAACAGATTGTCCTTGGCGTCGGTCGCCGACACCGCGATCACGTTCGGATCGGCGGCCGGATATTGCGGCGGCGACTTCGGCCCGAAATTGCCCGAGGCCGCGATCAGCACCGCGCCCTTGGCGCGCGCGGCCGCAAGATGCCGGGACAGCGCGGGATCGTTCGGACCGGCAAAGCTCATGTTGATGACGCGCGCGCCCTTCTCGCTCGCATGGGCCACGCCCTTGAGGATTGCAAACGTCGTGGCCTCGGCGCTGGCGCCCGCCGTTCCGAACGCGCGGATCGCGAGGATACGCGCCCGCGGCGCGACGCCCATCAGCTTGGCGTGCGCGGCGATGGCGCCCGCTATCGCGGTGCCGTGTGCATGCGGCGGCTCACCCGAGCCGAGCGCATCGTAGGTGCCCGCGATGACGCCTGCGATCTCCGGGTGACCGGCATCGACGCCGGAATCGATCACCGCGACCAGGACGCGGTCGCCGGTCGCAAGGCCGTGCGCTTCGGGAACGCGGAGCTTGGCAAGCGTGTACTGCGCCGGATCGCCGCCGGCGGGACGCGCGCCGGCGGACGCCACAACGGGCGTCGCCCGCGGTCGTGCCTGAGGCAACGGAACGAAGTTCGCGCCCTGGTGCCGACCGGTATGCTGGCCGGCGCGGTAGATGTAGTTCGGCTGGCCCGACTGCACTCCGCCTTCGCGCGCGAGCGCGCGAAGCACGGTCGGGACGGAGCGGCCGTCGTTGATCCGCAGCCGGAACCAGGTGGTGTTGGTGAGCGGGAAATAGGTCTGCTCGAGCTGCGTCAGCCGGTGACGCGCTGCGAGTGCCGCGCTCTGCTGCGGCGGCACGTTGCCGGGGAATTCCAGCACCACCTCGTTCTTGACGAAGCGCTGCTCGTTGGGCGGCGGGAGGTTGATGGCGGCCTGCGGCGCGCCGCCGCCGGGCGGCTGGCCGCGAGATGCGTTGGGCGGAGGCGGCGGGACAGCGCCGGCTGGCGGCACGGTGGCGATGATCACGCCGGTTGCAACGCCCGGCGTGACGCCTGGCGGGCGGCGCGGCGGCTTGCGTCCGGGATTGCGGGACGGGTTGTCGGTGTTCGACGCATTGTTTCCCGGCAGGCCGGGACGCTTGAACCTGCCAGGCAGCCCGATGCCGTCCTGGAGGTCATTGGAGATCACGCGCTCCCGAAGACGCGGCTCGAAGGTGCGGATCGAAGGCGTGTTGTACATCGGCGCGCGCGGCGCCATGCTGGGCCCGCGGATCGTGCTTAATTGCGCTTCCGACGCCGTCGGCAGCGCCGCGAGCGACATAATCGCGGCTCCCGACGCGATCGAGAGGCGAAGCAGCAAACCCGTTCCAGCGTCAGGCCGGCGCATGGTTGGACCTCAGGGCGATCACGCCGATACAAAAACCTAAGCCGGCAAGGCGACGCCATTGTGGCGTCGCCGGCCGGCGGATGGTTGCCGATCAGGGCTGCGCCGCGGGGACGGTCAGGCCGACCACCGGGTTGCGCGCCATGTTCTTCACGACCGAGCCCAGTTCGCCCTGGGACAGCGGCTTCTCGGCGACGCGCAGGCGGAACAGTCCGCTGCCGGCAGCCGGGCCGTCCACGACCGTGGCCTTGTTCTCATCGAGGAACTTGGTGATGTCGGAGACGGTGGCCTCCGGCTTGAACCGGACCAGGACGAAGGCGCCGTCAACCGTCGGATCGTTCTGGTGATAGGAAGCGAGCTGCGGACCGACCGCACCCTCCTTCACGAACACGCCGGCGAGGATGCCCGCCTGGAGCACGATGGCGAGCGCAGCGGCCGTCGCGCCGTAGGCCAGCGTGCGCGGCTGGAAGCTGCCGACGAACTCGGTGACCCAGGCCATCACGCTGAAGGTGACCTTCGGCTTGCGGGCGGGTTCCGCGTCGATCTTGGCGAACAGGCTTTCCATCGCACGCGCCGAGGGGGCGCCGAGACTCTCGTTGAGGCGGATCGCTTCGCCGAGTTCCTCGCGGACCATTTCGTAACGGGTGGCGAGTTCGTTGTCGTTCGCCAGCGCCTGCTCCACACGGGCGGCGTCACGGCGGTTCAGCGTGCCGGCGGCATGCCACGGCAGGAGGAGTTCCACATCCTCCGGAAGCTCTTGGGCTTCTTTGATCTTCGCGTTCATGGCCAGCCTCTTTCGATTCCCTGAGCTTTCAGCAGCTCTGCCAGTTTCTTCCGCGCGTAGAACATTCGCGTCTTCACGGTCGCCTCGGGTATCCCGACTATCTCCGCAACCTCTTCGACCGACTTCTCGTGGTAGTAGACTAGGTCGACGATCTCGCGGTGCTCGGCACTCAACCCACTCAGGCACTTCCGTAGAATTTCGCTCTTGTCCTTCTTCTCCAGGGCGACGTCCGGGGTATCGGAGGTATCCTCGATGGCCTCGGCCGTCTCCTCGTCCAGTTCCAGCTCGGGCCTGCGCCGGAGCGCCGACAGAGCCTTGAAGCGGGCGATTGCGAGAAGCCAGGTCGAAACCTGAGCCCTGCCCTCGAACTTCCCGGCTTGCCGCCAGACGTCGAGGAAAACCTCGCTGATCAGGTCCTCCGCCGCGGCCTCATCACGCACCAGCCGCAGGACGAACCGGAACACCCGCACGTGATGCCGGGCAAACAGCACCTGCATCGCGAGCCGGTCGCCGTTTGCGATCCGTCCAATCAGGACTTCGTCCGAAGTGGCAGGGTTCGCAGACAATTGCTCGGCTCGTATCGAGTAGTCGCGGGAGAGGCGATTCAGGTTTAAATTCACTGCAATGTCCTCCTAAACCCCTTGATCCGCAAGCGAAAATAGTCGCCATCCCCGATCCCGATACGTTAACCTTGTCGCATGCCGCCCAAAGCCGTGACCCTGGAGGACCTGAACAGGCTCCCGCCTGTCTCCTTTGTCGCGGCAGTCGGCGAAACGTTCGAACGCGCGCCCTGGGTGGCCGAGGCTGCGGCAGCGGGTCGCCCCTACCCCACGGTCCAGGCCCTCCACGAGGCCATGATGCGCGCCGTGCGGAAGGCGCCGCCGGACCGGCAGCTCGCCTTCATTTCCAGCCATCCCGAGCTGGGCAGCCGGGTGGCGCGGGCCGACATCACCGACGCCTCCAAGGCCGAACAGGGCAGCCTGGGGCTCGACCGGCTGAGCGCGGAGGAATTCGGGCGCTTCACCCGGCTCAATGCAGCCTACCGGGCGAAATTCGGCTTCCCCTTCATCGTCTGCGTCCGCCGGCACACTCGCGACTCGATCCTGCGGCAGTTCGAGCGGCGGGTGGGCAACGATGCCGAAACCGAGCGGGAGCGGGCGCTGGACGAAATCGGCCTGATCACGCGCCTGCGGCTGGTCGCTCTGGTGGACGGGCCGGGCATGCCGGTGACGGCCGGCCGCCTTTCGACCCATGTGCTCGACCTGACCAGCGGTCGCCCTGCGGCGGGCGTGCGCATCGCACTGCACGAGGTCGGCTCGAGCGCGCGCGGCCTCCTGCGCGAGGCCGTCACCAACGCCGACGGCCGCACCGACGCGCCATTGATCGCGGACGAGCCGCTGCGGATCGGAAGCTACGAACTGACGTTCGACATGGGCGGGTATTTCGAGCGCCAAAACGGCGCGGCTGCGTTTCTCCGCCGGGTGCCCGTCCGCTTCTCCATCGCCGAGCCCGAAGGGCACTATCATGTGCCATTGCTCGCGACGCCCTGGAGCTATACGACCTACCGCGGAAGCTAGTTCCCAAACCTGAAGGACGGACAATCGTGATCGACCTTTACACCTGGACCACGCCCAACGGTCGCAAGGTTTCCATCGCGCTCGAAGAGATGGGCCTGCCCTATACCGTGCATGCGGTGGACATCGGCAAGGACGAGCAGTTCAAGCCCGAATTCCTCAAGATCAGCCCGAACAACCGCATCCCCGCGATCGTCGACCGTGACAACGGCCTGTCGCTGATGGAGTCGGGTGCGATCCTGATCTATCTCGCCGACAAGTGCGGCAAGCTGCTGCCGTCGTCCGGCGAGAAGCGCTGGCGAACCATCGAATGGCTGATGTGGCAGATGGGCGGCGTCGGCCCGATGTTCGGCCAGGTGCACCACTTCACCAAGTACAATCCCGGCAAGGCGCCCTATGCCGAGGAGCGTTATCTGAAAGAGGCGCACCGGCTCTACGGCGTCATGAACAAGCGCCTCGCCGACAACGAATATCTCGCCGGCGACTATTCGATTGCCGACATCGCGACCTGGCCCTGGGTGTCGCGCTACGAGTGGCAGACGGTGGACCTCAAGCAGTATCCGAACGTGCTGCGCTGGTACCTCGCCATCGCGGGCAAGCCGGCGACGCAGAAGGGCTACAAGATTCCGAAGGACGTCGGCGAGGTGCCGATCCCGAAGTAAGACTGCTGGCCATGAACGACAACGCCAAGCTGTTCACCGACGGGCAAGCCTATGAGCGGGTGATGGGCCGCTGGAGCCAGCTCGTCGCCACGCAGTTCCTGGACTGGTTGGGCTTACCGAACGGACTGTCCTGGGTGGATGTCGGCTGCGGCAACGGCGCCTTCACCGAAATTCTGATCGACCGCTGCGCGCCGGCGAGCGTGACGGCGGTCGATCCGTCGGAGGGCCAGCTCGAGTACGCCCGCACCCGACCCGGAACGAAGTCGGCGCAATTCCGCGTCGGCGATGCGCAGGCCCTGCCGTTCGGCAACGCCGAATTCGAGGCCGCCGCCATGGCGCTGGTGATCTCTTTCGTTCCCGATCCGGCCAAGGCGGCGGCGGAGATGGCACGCGTGGTGCGGCCGGGAGGTTGGGCGGCGACTTACATGTGGGACGTCGAGGGCGGCGGCTTGCCGACCAGTCCGATGTATCGGGCTATGAAGTTGCTCGGCCTTCCCTACGTCACCCCGCCAGGCTCGGTGAATTCGCGGATGGAGGCGATGCAAGGCTTCTGGCAGCGGGCCGGGCTGCGGGGGATCGAGACGCGGGTGATCCGCATCCCGGTCACCTTCGCCAATTTTGACGACTATTGGGAATCGAACATCCTCCTGGTCGGGCCGCTGGGCCAGGCCCTTGCCCGATTGCCGGCGGCCGAGCGCGAGCGGCTCAAGAACCACTTGCGCGAAACGCTTCCGGCGGCGCCGGACAGAACCATCACCCATGAGGCGTTCGCCAACGCGGTGAAGGGCCAGGTGCCAGGGTGAGTGCCATGACCCTGGCGAATAAGGGCTGATCCTCGGCGAGGCTTGCCCGCCGCACGGTCATGGCCCACAACGACCGAATGCCGCCTTCCCCGAAATTCCACTACGGCTGGATCGTCGTCGGCGTCACGTGCCTTGCGCTGCTCACCGGCGCGGGCGTGCGCTCGACGCCCGGCATATTGATGGTGCCGCTGGAAACCGAGTTCGGCTGGTCGCGCGCCACCATCGCGCTCGCGGTCTCGATCAATCTCATCCTCTACGGCTGCATCGGCCCGTTCGCCGCTGCGATCATGGACCGCTTCGGGTTGCGCCGCTCGGTCTTGAGCGCGCTTGCCCTGCTCGCGGTCGGCGTGTCGTCGACCGTGTTCATGCGCGAATCCTGGCAGCTCATTCTGCTGTGGGGCTTCCTGGTCGGCGGCGGCACCGGCTTCCTCGCCACGGTGCTCGCCGCGACCGTCGCCGCGCGCTGGTTCACCGCGCGGCGCGGCCTCGTGACCGGCGTCCTGAGCGGCGGCGCGGCCACCGGCCAGCTCCTGTTCCTGCCCATCATGGCGAGCGTCACCGCGGCCTATGGCTGGCGCACCACCGTGCTCGCGGTCGCGGGCGTTGCGCTCTGCGTCATCGTGCCGATCGCGATTTTCATGCGCGACCGCCCGTCCGACGTCGGTCTGATGCCCTATGGCGAGAGCGGCGAGCCGAAGCCTGCGCCGAAGCCCGCGGGCAATCCGCTGGTGACGGCGTTCCGGGCGCTCGGCGAGGCGTCGAAGAAGCGCGACTTCTGGCTGCTCGCCGGCACGTTCTTCGTCTGCGGCGCCTCGACCAACGGGCTGATCGGCACGCATCTCATTCCGGCCTGCTCGGACGCGGGGATCGCCGCGACCACCGCGGCGGGCATGCTCGCCGTGATCGGCGTGTTCAACTTCATCGGCACCACCGGCTCGGGCTGGCTGTCCGACCGCTACGACAACCGCAAGCTCCTGTGCATCTTCTATACGCTGCGCGGCGTGTCGCTGCTGTTCCTGCCGTTCTCCTTCTTCTCGTTCTACGGCCTGGCGCTGTTCGCGGTGTTCTATGGGCTCGACTGGTTTGCGACCGTGTCGCCGACGGTGCGGCTCGTCACCAACACCTTCGGCCGCGAGAAGGCCGGCATCGTCTATGGATGGATTTTCGTCGCGCACCAGCTGGGCGGCGCGTCGGCGGCGTTCTTCGGCGGCCTGTTCCGGGTCAACCTCGGCTCCTACCTGGAGGCCTTCATCATCTCCGGCCTGCTGTGCTTCATCGCAGCGATCATGGCGCTGTACATCGGCCGCGAGGGCAGCGCGCCGCGGCCGGTGCCGCAGGCGGCGTAATCCCCCTCGCCCACCGGCTCGCATCGGCGCTAGGATTGACAATCAGAGTTCGGAGCCGACATGCCCGCCTTCATCTGCAACACCTGCGGTACGCAATACGCACCGAGCGACAAGCCGCCGTCGAACTGCCCGATCTGCGACGACGAGCGGCAGTACGTCACGCCGCAGGGCCAGACCTGGACCACGCTCGATAGCCTGCGCGGCCGCGCCTACAACGCCTGGCGCGAACTTGAGCCGAACCTCCTGTCGGTCGTCACCTTCCCCGCCTTCGGCATCGGCCAGCGCGCGGAGCTTCTGCGCACGCCGCACGGCAACATCCTTTGGGACTGCATCACGCTGATCGACCGCGCCACGGTCGAAATTATCAACGCCATGGGCGGACTGAAGGCCATCGCGATCTCGCACCCGCACTACTATTCCTGCATGGTCGAGTGGAGCGAGGCGTTCGGCGGCGTGCCGGTCTATATCCATGCCAACGACCGCAAGTGGGTGATGCGCGGCGGCCCGACAGTCCAGTTCTGGGAAGGCGAGACCAAGGAACTGCTGCCCGGCGTCACGCTGATCCGCTCCGGCGGACACTATCCAGGCGGCGCGGTGCTGCACTGGGCCGCAGGCGCGGGCGGCAAGGGTGCGTTGCTCTCGGGCGACATCGTGCAGGTGGTCGCGGACAACAAGTCGGTCACCTTCATGTGGAGCTTCCCGAATTTCATTCCGCTGTCCGCCCCGCGGGTGGAAGGCGTGATCAATTCGCTGAAGCCCTACAAGTTCGACCGCATCCACGGCGCATTCCTCGACCGCACCATCTGGTCGGACGGCAACGGCGTGCTCGAACGCTCCGCCGAGCGCTATCTCAAAATGATCCGCGGCGACGGGTCTTACGAATTGCGGTAACCGCCGCGGGAGCGCCTCAATTGATCCACGACGACAATCTGACGGCCGAACGGCCGACTTTCGTCACGCACCTCGAATGCGCCTACACCGGCGAGCGCTACGAGGCCGACCGGCCGCACAACCTGTCGAAAGCGGGAAAGCCGCTGCTGGTGCGCTACGACCTGCCGGGCGTCGCCAAGGCGTTGAGCAAGGACGCGCTGGCGCGGCGCGCGCCCGACCTGTGGCGCTACCGCGAACTGCTTCCGGTGCGGCGTCTGCAAGACATCGTCAGCCTCGGCGAGGCCATGACGCCGCTGGTGCGGCTTACGAAGCTTGAAAAGCAACTCGGCGGCGGCGAGCTGCTGGTGAAGGATGAAGGTCGGCTGCCGACCGGCTCGTTCAAGGCGCGCGGCCTCGTCATGGCGGTGTCGATGGCGAAGGCCTTCGGCATCTGCCACATGGCCATGCCGACCAACGGCAACGCCGGCGCGGCGCTCGCCGCCTATGCGAGCCACGCCGGAATTAAGACCACCGTGTTCTGTCCCGAGGACACGCCGGAGGTGAACGTCAGCGAGATCGAGCTGCAGGGCGCGACGGTCTATCGCGTCAACGGCCTGATCGACGATTGCGGCAAGATCGTCGGCGAAGGCGTATCTAAAGTCGGCTGGTTCGATACGTCGACACTCAAGGAGCCCTACCGGATCGAGGGCAAGAAGACGATGGGGCTGGAGCTCGCCGAACAGCTCGGCTGGGACGTGCCCGACATCGTCTTCTATCCGACCGGCGGCGGCACCGGACTGATCGGGATGTGGAAGGCGTTCGCCGAACTGGAATCGATCGGCTTCATCGGAAAAAAGCGCCCGCGCTTGGTTGCGGTGCAGGCGTCGGGCTGCGCGCCGATGGTGCGCGCCTACGAGGCCGGCGTCGAGCACGCGACGCGCTTTGAGAACGCGCACACCATTGCCGCCGGCATCCGCGTGCCGCAGGCGGTCGGCGACTTCCTGATCCTGCGCGCGGTGCGCGAGAGCGGCGGCTACGCCGTCGCAGTCGACGACGACGCGATCCAAAATGCGGTCGACGAGGTCGCGCGGCAGGAGGGCTTCCTGATGTGCCCGGAGGGCGGCGCGACCTACGCCGCCTACAAGCTGGGCCTCGCGTCGGGCCGGGTATCGAAGTCCGAGCGCGCGGTGCTGTTCAACTGCGCGAGCGGGCTGAAATACCCGATGCCGAAGATCGAGCGCCGGCTCGACCGGACGAAGCCGATCGATTTTGCGGCGCTGTAACGCGACGGCAATTGCAACAAGTTTCTCGCCAAGTCTTCAACGCAGCAGCGGAGGGCGCTCTCGAACCTCAATGCCTTTAAAAGGACTAAGCCGCCCCGTCCTGCTAGAGCCTTTGAACAAAATTGATGTATCTATGCTGCACGTAGAACCCAACAAAGAACGCCAATACGAAAGAGGCGATTCCACACAAGAGCTTGCTGCCAGTATAAATGGAAAATACAATTGCCATGTCCGCCGCAAAAAACAATGAAAGAATATAGTTGTATGTTGCAGCAACGCCAAGAAAGCGCGCCAACCAATTTTTCCAGTGAGATCCTGAGTGCCCTGCTGTTTCTAGCCGCGCAGACCTTAGGATATCAGCAAACTCGCTACCTGAATATTTGGATGCAACAGCATCCATAACTTTTTCTGCGTGACGAAAATGCCGGTAGAATTCCCCTGACATTTTGCTAACTGCAAATGCTATTAATACCGTAAATAACAAGTGAAACAGCACCAATAATCCAATTATCGTTTCCGATCCAGCAGCGAACTTACCGTCCTTCACAAAGGCGCTGATAATTCCGGTAGCTAATATACCAGACACAGTGAAATAGGCAGCAACAAACAACGAACGTTGGGACTCCTCGAACCGCGCATGATCCTTGTGATGCTCAAACGCTTTCAAAGTCAATTCTATAGGAAGTTTATCATCGTGTGATGGCATGGCGTGACCGCAGCAATTGCCCTTCGGGCAGCTAACTACAAAACTATGATAGCGAATTCTTCAGTTAATTCTAGACCACAAGACGCAAAATTTCATCAAAGCTCGCTTTGTCGTAGGGCACCGAGCGCGGCCTTGATCGCCGCGTCGAGAAACGTGCGCACGTATTCGCCCTGGTCGTGCGCGGCGTAGATCTTGTGCGCGGGCGCGAGCGCGGCGAGAAACTTGTAGGTGTGCCAGTGTCCCGGCTGCGGCAGCAGCGGGAGCTTCGGGATCGGCGGCTCGGGCCACATCGAGGTGTAGAAATACGGCTCGTCGCAGTATTCGTCGCCCGGCGAGAAGCCAAGCCCCATGGTGCGGCCGCGCCCGAGATCGACCAGACAATCGAGGTCGAAGTGGTGCGGCCAGCAGCGAACGGGGGGCGCCTTGAGCCGCTTGGCGGCAAGCCTTTTCTGCGTTTCGCCGAGCGCCGCATTGGCGTTCGAATACCAGGCCGCGAGCGTGGCGAAGGAATCGTTCAATTCGTCGAGCGAATAGCGCGCACCGAGCGCCAGCGGATGATCCGGCAGATCGTACGGCGACGGGTCGTCGAGCTTGCCCGACACGAGATTGCGCGCGGCGATGTGACCGAGAAGCCAGGTGCGGACTTCGGCGTCGGCGCGGCCATCGAGCGCCAGCGCATGCGGGTGGACGTCGGCGAAGGCCAGGGTCATGTCCGCGATGCGAAGCCCGAGCCGCGAGCCGTCCGGCAGCGGATGGGTGACGAAGCCGCCAAATGTGTCGTCCCAGCCGAGGCTGGTGTGGCGGTCGTGCGGCTGCGCCGGCACATAGGCCCGCGCGGCGCGCGCCAGCCACTGCACGGCGTAATGCGCCTGCAGGCGCGCGGCATGCAGGAACATGTAATTCGCACGCGGGACGGCCTTCCAGGTCGCAGTCGCCATGCTCACGCCCCGGTCTTGAAGCGCTTGGCCTGCGCGTCCGCATTTTTCGCCAGCAGCCCGACGTCGGTGCCGACCGCGACGAACGCGTAGCCCCAGGCAATGAATTTCTTCGCCTCCTCCTCGTTCGGCGTGAGAATGCCCGCGGGCTTGCCGGCCTTCTTCAGCCGCTTCACCGCGTCCTCCAGCGCCGCCTGAACCTCGGGATGGCCCCAGTTGCCGATGTGGCCGTAGGAGGCCGCCAGGTCATTGGGCCCGATGAACACGCCATCGATGCCGTCGACCGCAGCGATGGCCTCAAGCTGCGCCATGGCCTCGCGGGTCTCGACCTGCACCAGCAAGCAGATCTCGCCGGATGCGTTCTTGAGATAGTCCTTCACCCGGCCGTAGCGGCTCGCCCGCCCCGAACCGGTGATGCCGCGCACGCCGTTCGGCGGATAGCGCGTGAACTCGACCGCACGCTTTGCCTCCTCGGCGTTCTGCACAAACGGCACGAGCAGCGTCTGCGCGCCGATGTCGAGATAGCGCTTGATCAGCACCATGTCGTTCCAGGCCGGGCGCACGATGCACGACGACGCGCCGCCTTGGGCCGCCTGCAGCTGGGCGAACACCTCCTGCAGGTCGTTCGGCGAGTGCTCGGTGTCGAGCAGCAGCCAGTCGTAGCCCGAATGCGCAACGATCTCCGTCGCGATCGGGCTGCAGAGACTGCACCACAAGCCGATCTGCAATTCGCCTCTGGCGATCGCGTGCTTGAAGGCGTTGCGCGGCATGTCCATGAAGCCCTCCCCTCGTGTCCCGGGCGACTGAGCGTAGCGAAGGAGACCCGGGACACGAGACCTTTATCCCTACACGTACTGCACCGAAATCCCGCCGAGCTGGCCGAAGTCGGCGTGCAAAGTGTCGCCTTTCTTCGGGAACACGACGCGGGTGAACGATCCGGCGAGCACGATATGGCCGGGCTCCATCGCGGTGCCGAGCGTGCCCAGGCGATTGGCGAGCCAGGCCACGCCCATCGCCGGATGGCCGAGCACGCCGGCCGCAACGCCGGTCTCCTCGATCTCGCCGTTGACGTACATGATGCCGCCGACCCAGCGCAGGTCGATGTCGAACGGCCGCACCGGCCGCCCGCCGATCACGATGCCCGATGCGGCGGCATTGTCGGACACGGTGTCGAAAATCTTGCGCGGGTCCTGCAGCCGCGCATCGACCAGCTCCAGCGACGGCACGACGTATTCGGTCGCGCGCATGACGTCGGTCAGGCCCACGCCCGGACCCATCAGCCGCTTGCCGAGCACGAAGGCGAGCTCGATCTCGACGCGCGGCAGGCAGTAGTTCGAATGCTGCACCTTGCCGCCGTCCGGCACGATCATGTCGTCGAACAGATAGCCGAAGTCCGGCTCGTCGATTTTTGAGGAGCGCTGCATCGCCTTGGAGGTCAACCCGACCTTGTGGCCGATCAGCTTGGCGCCCGCCGCCATCCGGCGCTTGGCCCACAGCGTCGAAATCCCGTAGGCATCCTCGATCGTGATGTTCGGCCAGGTGGTCGAAAGCTGGGTCGCCTGCTTCCGCTCCTTGAACGCCTTTTCCAGGGTATCGACGGCCTTGTTGCGGTCGGCTTCCGAAAGCATGGGCACACTCCCTCCCGTTTCTGCCTCGATCCTGTACCGCCTCGCGCTTCAAAATCAAAGGGTTGCCGCGCCGCCCGGGACCGCCGGATGGGGCGCCCTGACGGGCTTATGCGGCCCCCGGCCGTTTGCTATCGTTGCGCGCAATCAAGAATACAACCGGACGGGAGGACAACGTCATGAAACGCTGGATGATCGCCACTGCCGCGCTCGCGCTCGGCATCGGAGCCTTCCCGCTCGCCGACCGGGCCTCGGGCCAGTCGGGCGCGGGCTGGGTGCAACTGTTCGACGGCAAGAACCTCGGCGACTGGGAGCAGGTGGGCAAGGCCAACTGGCGCGTCGAGGACGGCGCCATCGTCGCCGACAAGCTGTTGCAGGAGAAGGGCAGCGCCCATCTCGTGACCAAGAGCAAATACAAGGACCACCAGATCTACGTCGAATTCTGGGTGACTGCCGAAACCAACAGCGGCATCTTCATCCGCTGCAAGGACCCAAAGTCGATCGGAGCGGCGAGCTGCTACGAGGTCAACATCTGGGATACGCGCAAGGACCCGAGCTACGGCACCGGCGCCGTCGTCAACTTCGCCGAAGTCGACCCGATGCCGAAGGCCGGCGGCAAGTGGAACACGATGGAGATCACTGCCAAGGGCCGGCAGATCACCGTGGTCCTGAACGGACAGAAGACCGTGGACTTCCGCAACGGCCTGTTCACGGAAGGGCCGTTCACACTTCAGTACGGCTCCAGCGTGGTGAAGTTCCGCAAGGTCGCGGTCAGGCCGCTCTGAACGTCCGACGCACCGCACGCACTGCCGCGCCGGCGCCGCACCGAGGCGCCGGCGTTTCCATCCGCCGTCCGAAATTGCGAGGTAAGCGATGAACAAGGTCGCCGTCGCCGATTGGTCCAGCCTGCCGGACCGCACGCCGACCTATGCGCTGGTCGGAAACGTCGATCTGGTGGTGATCCGGTATGGCGACAGCGTCTCGGTGCTGTATGGCCGCTGCCTGCACCGCGGCGCGCTGTTGTCCGACGGCCATCTCGACGGCGACAACCTCATTTGCGGCCTGCATAACTGGGACTACCGCATCGACACCGGCGTCAGCGAATACAACAACCACGAGGCGCTGCGGAAATTTCCGGCCTTCGTCGAAGACGGCAAGGTTCTGGTGGACGCCGACGAGGTCGCCGCGTTCGAGAACGTCCACCCGCAGCCTTACAAGCGCGACGTTTATCAGGGCCTCTACGCCGACGTGCACGGCGATCCGGTCGAGCCGCATGTGGCGCTGATCCAGAAATATGCGTCCGAGGGCCTGAGCAAGACCGGCCATCACGGCGTGGTTGAGGCGATGGGCGTGCCGCGCGGCACGCTGCCGTCGTGGGACGACATTCAGATCGTCACAGCGCAGCTCGCCACGCCCCCGCAGCTCGACGACGTGCCGGTCGGCACCGAGGTCGTGGTCGGCCCGAACGCGCAGAAGCCGCTGACGCTGAAAATCCCGCTCATGGTCTCGGACATGAGCTTCGGTTCGCTGTCGGAGCCCGCGAAGGTCGCGCTCGCCCGCGGCGCGGAACTCGCCGGCACCGGCATTGCCTCCGGCGAAGGCGGCATGCTCGCCGAGGAGCAGGCCGCGTGCAGCCGCTACTTCTTCGAATACGCCTCGGCGCGGTTCGGCTTTTCCTGGGACAAGGTGGCCAAGGCCCAGGCGTTCCACTTCAAGGGCGGCCAGGCCGCCAAGACCGGCACCGGCGGCCACCTGCCCGGCCGCAAGAACATCGGCAAGATCGCGCTGACCCGCGGCCTGCCGGAAGGCAGCGACGCGGTGTCGCCGGCGCGCTTCCCCGACTGGACCGAGCTGTCGCAGTTCCGCGATTTCGCCGACGAGGTTCGGGGCCGGACCGGCGGCATCCCGATCGGCTACAAGCTTTCCGCCCAGCACATCGAGAAGGACATCGACGCGGCGCTCGAGATCGGCTGCGATTACATCATCATCGACGGCCGCGGCGGGGCGACCGGCGCAGCCCCGCTGATCTTCCGCGACAACATCTCGGTGCCGACCATTCCCGCGCTGGCCCGCGCCCGCAGGCACCTCGACGCAAGCGGCCGGAACGTCACCCTGATCGTCACCGGAGGCCTGCGCACGCCAGGCGATTTCGCCAAGGCGTTGGCGCTTGGCGCCGACGCGGTCGCCATCGCAAATTCGGCGATCCAGGCCATCGGCTGCATCGGCATGCGGGCCTGCCACACCAACAACTGCCCGGTCGGCATCGCCACCCAAAATCCCAAGCTCACGGCGCGGCTCGACGTTGCCCAATCCGCCGAACGCCTGGCGCGGTTCCTGAACGCCTCGGTCGAGCTGATGAAAATCCTCGCCCGCGCCTGCGGCCACACCCATCTCAGCCAGCTTTGCCACGACGATCTCACCACCTGGAAGGAAGAGATGGCGCGGCTTTCGGGCGTCCACTTCGGCGGCGTGCAGCCGCTCGCTTGACGTCGGCGTTATCCGGCTACCGCGAATCGCTGTGGCGCGCGCGCAACAGCAGTTTGAAATGCAAACACTTGTCCCCGCAAATCGCTTTCTGTCCACAGCGACTCAGCTAACGAGGAGTCAACGACAACAACACTGGAGCAGACGGTGGCCCTTCAACTCCTGGAACGATTGTCAGACAGTTGGTTGCGCAAGTCCCGCTGCGTCCGCAGACCCCTCCTGAGATCCGACCGCCTCGTGCTGCTGACGACTCAGGAGCCGCGATTCGCCGGCAACTCGCGCAAGAACGCGCCCGAGGCCTGGAGCGCGCGCATCATCTTCGGCGACCGCACATCGCGCATTTGCGCCTCGATCGTTTACCGGCCTGTGCTGGGCTCACGCTAGCAGAGCGCCACGGCCGCAAAAGCAGAAGCCCCGGACCTGGTCCGGGGCTTTTCGCTTTTCAGGCCCAAGTCTTTTCAGGCCCAAGTCTTTTCAGGCCCAAGTCTTGATCGACCGAAACGTCAGCGGCCGAAGAAATAGCCAAATGGCCCGGAGCCGACCCATTTGAACGTCGCCTTGGCCATGATCGTGTCGACCGTGGCGGTGATGTTCTTGCCGTTCGAACCGCCGTTGGCCGGGTGGAAACGCTCCGGGAACTCCATGTGACGGTACTCGACGCCCAGGATCAGATCCGACCACAGGACGCGCGTGACCATCACGTCGACGCCGGCGCCGGCGTACCAGCCGTCCTGGCGCCGGCTGTCGCTGCCGAGCCAATTGCCGGTCGAGGTCTGAGCGTCGAAATGATCGATGCGCGCGTTGGCGTAGCCGCCGGCGGCATAAGCCATCCAGTTGCCGAAGGCGTGGCCGACTTTGGCGCCGACCGTTATGACGTTCAGAATGCGCGAACCGCAGGTGCGGTTGGCGGTGGAGGTGAGGCAATCGGGGCCAGTGGTCGACGTCGCGTATTTCTTGTCCCACGGCGCGCTGTAGCCGCCTTCGATGCCGATCACCCAGCGGTTGGGCAGTTGCACCTGATAGCCGACGTGGCTGCCGGTCCAGAAACGGGTGGCGCGCGTGCGGTGCGGAATCCCGCTCGTAAACGCGCCGTCGATCTCTTGCCATCCGCCGCCGACAGTCGTCGCGGTGTAGAAGCCCGACCAGTTGTAGGCGACCACTGCGGCCGGCGGCGCCTTCGCCGGCATGCGCGCCGGAATGTCCGCAGCGATTGCGGGTGCGGCGAAAACGGCCAGCAAGGCGGCTGTGGTGACGAGCTTGCGGGCCATGAATTTCCCCCAACCGTTACGCAACTCAAGTTGCAGGATAGTCCGCATTCGCGGCGGACGCTGTGCCTGGGCAGCCACAGTACACAGATTCCTATAACAAACTGACAATACAGCGTTATTTTCTCTGGCGGCGAACTTATCCCCGCCTGCCGGAACGCGGTTACAATGTCCCGGCCTCGATCCATGTGAGGGACGCGACCGGTGCGTCAGTCGTGGGGATCGGGAGCGGCGGCGAAGGCACGGGTGCTCTGCAGGCCCGCGCCCCAGCCCCGCGGTGGAGCGCCGGGAGGCGCTGGGCCCTTCGCCAAGAGCCCGCGCGCCCTGGGACCCCCATCCCCTCTCTGACTTGGGTCCCGGAATCTCGGTGCGCGGCTGACCGCGAATGGTCGGCCAGGCGGGCCCCTGCGCCAGGGGTAAGCGACCGCCACGAGGGAGCCTCGCCAGCTCCCTGGCGCCGCCGCAAGTCGGGTCTACCCGACTTGCGCACTTAATATGCCGATCTCGGGTAAACCCGAGATCGGACGCGCTCCATCCCCTCGTTTGAGGGCCGACGGAAAACAGGGAGACGGGCTTTGCGGGACGCCCGAAAAACCAAGGCCCCGCCCTGCGGAGCGTTGGCTCAAAACAATGTTAGAAGCTTCGTCATGACCTTCGACACCATCATCCGCGGCGGCACGGTCGCGACCGCGTCCGACACGTTCCAATGCGACGTCGGCATTGCCGGCGGAATGATCGCGGCGCTCGGCGCGAATCTCGGCGGTGCAAGCGAGATCGTCGACGCGCGCGGCAAGCTCGTGCTGCCCGGCGGCATCGACAGCCACGTCCACATCGCGCAGCCGTCAGGGCCCGGCATCGCCATGGCCGACGACTTCGCTTCCGCCACGCGCTCGGCGGCTTTCGGCGGCAACACCATGGTGCTGCCGTTCGCCATGCAGCGGAAGGGCGAGAGCCTGCGCGAAGTGGTGAAGCAGTATCACGCGCTGGCCGAAGGGCGCTGCTACATCGACGTGTCGTTTCATCTCATCGTCGCCGACGCGACCGAGCGCGTGCTCGGCCAGGAGCTGCCGGCGCTGGTCAACGACGGCTACACCTCGTTCAAGGTGTTCATGACCTACGAGGGACTCGCGCTGTCCGACCTGGAGATGCTCAACGTCATGAGCGTGGCGCGCGAGACCGGCGCGCTGGTGATGGTCCACGCCGAGAACTACGACGCGATCCGCTTCCTCACCGACCGGCTGGAGCGCGCGGGCAAAACCGCGCCGCATTATCATGCCGCGTCGCGGCCGATCCCCGTGGAGCGCGAGGCGACCCATCGCGCCATATCGCTTTCAGAAATCGTCGACGTGCCAATCATGATCGTGCACGTGTCGAACCGCGAGGCGATGGAGGAAATCCGCCGCGCGCAGCAACGCGGCCTGAAAATCTACGGCGAGACCTGCCCGCAATATCTGGTGCTCACCGAGAAGGACCTCGAAGGCCTCAACATGGAGGGCGCAAAGTACGTCTGCTCGCCGCCGCCGCGCGACGAGGCGAGTCAGCGGGCCTGCTGGGAAGGAATGCAGCAGGGCGTGTTTTCGCTGTTTTCGTCGGACCATTGCCCGTTCCGCTACGACGACCCGCACGGCAAGCTTGCGCCGAAGGGCCGCACGTCGTTCCGCTGGGTGCCCAACGGCATTCCGGGCGTCGAGACGCGGCTGCCGATCCTGTTCTCCGAGGGCGTCGGCAAAGGCCGCATCACGCTCAACGAGTTCGTCGCGCTGACCGCGACCAACCACGCGAAAACCTACGGTCTCTATCCGAGGAAGGGCACGATCGCGGTCGGCAGCGACGCCGACATCGCGATCTGGGACCCGGCGCGCGAAGTGACTCTTTCGCAGTCGCTCATGCACGGCGGCACCGATTACACGCCCTACGAGGGCATCGCCGTGAAGGGCTGGCCGGTCTCGACTATGGTGCGCGGCAAGTTCGTCGTGCGCGACGGCGCGCTCGCGGGCACGGAAGGCGCGGGCCAGTACGTCACCCGCGAGAAGTCGCCGCTGGCGCGGCCGCGGGCGGCCTGACGGCGTCGCCCGCAGCGATCCGCGTCCTACACGTAGCCGAGCCAGCGCCAGTAGGTCACGCCGAGCAGCAGGACCAGCGCGAACGCGATCACCGTCAGCACCAGGCCGGTTCGCACGAAGTCGCGCGCAGCGAACGTATCGGTGCCATAGGCGACCATGTTCTGCGGCGCGTTCACCACCAGGATGAAGCCGAAGCTGACCACGAACTGCAGAACCATGGTCATGCCGACGATGTTGATGCCTTCGGTACCGACACTCTTCAGCACGGCGATCACAATCGGGATCATCGCCGACGCAAGCGCCGTGGCGCTGGCGAAGCCGAGGTGAATGACGATCAGGAACAGGCTCATCGTGCCGAGAATGAACAGCGCGGTCGCCTGCTTCAGCCCGAACTGCGCCACCACGATGTCGGCGAGCCAGGTCGCGCCCTTGGTCTGCAACAGCGCCGTGCCGAGGCCGATGCCGACGCCGAACAGGATCACCGTGCCCCACGGAATGCGCGGCTGCGCGTCCTTCCAGGTCATGATGCCGATGCCGGGGATGAACATCAGCGCGACGGCGGTGATGGTGGTGGTGCTGGTGTCGAACGGATGCAACACCTTCTCGGTCGCCCAGAACGCCAGCAGGGTGAGCGAGATTGCGAGCAGCTTCTTCTCGGAGGCTTTCATCGGCCCTAGATCGGCCAGAGCCTTGCGGATTCCTTCCCGGCCGCCGGGAACCTCGCGCACCTCCGGCGGCATCATGCGGGTCATCACAAAATAGAGCGCAACCGACATCAGCGCCGCGAACGGCGCCGCCGCGATCAGCCATTCCAGCCAAGTGATGGTGGTCTGCAGCGTCCGCTCGATGAAGCCGATGGCGACCATATTCTGCGCCGCCGCAGTCTTGATGCCGACATTCCAGATGCTCGCGGTCTGCACCGTCGTGATCATCAGCATGCTGGCGAAGGCGCCGCGGCGGTCGACGCCGAAGGCCGCGATGATGCCGAGCGTGATCGGAACGAGGCAGGCCACGCGCGCGGTGGTCGAGGGCACGAGAAATGCGATGACAAAGCCCACGAGGATGGTACCGACCACGACGCTGCGCGTGTCGGTGCCGACGCGCGACAGGATCGACAGCGCGATGCGCCGGTCGAGGCCGGTTGCGGTCATGGCCGCGGCGAGAAACAGCGCGGAGGCGACCAGCACCAGCGCGGTGTTGGCGAAACCGCTGAAGGCCAGACCCAGAGCGCCGCTGGTGCCGAGCAGTACCTTCGGATTGGCGACGTTCGGCGCAAGTCCGAGCAGAAAGGCCATCAGCGCGGCGATCACCACCGCCGACACCGCGTAGTCGATGGCTTCGGTCATCCACACGATGACGGCAAAGACCAGGATCGCGAGCATGCGGTGGCCCGCGACCGGCAGGTTGTCCGGCGTCGGCAGCCCGAGCACCGCGACCAAGGCCGCGATCGCCAGCAGCAATCCCCAATTGGCGCGAAACCAGCCGGTCCGCGGCGCCGTCACGGTCGGAGCCTGCGTTTCGATTGTGGACATGGCGGTTAGCCCCTTCAAATCCATGCGCGAATGGACGCCGCCCGGATCGAGGCGCCGCGCGAACGCAGACTCGTTCGGCGGCGAGCAACCGGCCTTGACGTGGATCAACGGCAGACGGCGCGCGGCTTAAGGCGTCGCCTTCGCGGTCGCCTGCTCCATGAGGCTCAGGAGGCCCTTGAGCAGGTCGATGGGCTTCGGGGGGCAGCCCGGAATGGTCAGATCGACCGGCAACACCGCCGACAACGAGCCGACGGTGGCGTAGCTCTCGGCGAACACGCCGCAGCCCGCGGCGCAGTCGCCGGCCGCGATCACCCATTTCGGGTCGGGCGTTGCCGCATAGGTGCGCTCCAGCGCGGCACGCATGTTGTGCGTCACGGGCCCGGTCACGAGCAGAACGTCGGCGTGGCGCGGCGAGGCCACGAACTTGATGCCGAAGCGCTCGACGTCGTAGACGGCGTTGTTCAGGGCGTGGATTTCCAGTTCGCAGCCGTTGCACGAACCCGCGTCGATCTCACGGATCGCGATCGACCGCCCGAACAGCCGGCGCGCACGCATTTCAAGCGCCCGGCCGAGCTCGACCAGCACCACGTCCTCGCTCGGCGGCGTGTCCGGCTGCGGCGGCGGCACCGTCACCGGCTTTAGAAACAGCGAGCGGAGCAGCAGCGTGCGCATCAGAGATCGTGCCCCGAATACGAGCAGTTGAACGATTTGTTGCAGAGCGGGAAGTCGGCGACGATGTTGCTCTCGATCGCGGCTTCCAGCAGCGGCCACTGGAACCACGACGCGTCGCGCGCATGCGCGCGCGCGATGCGGCCGTCGACGATCCGCACCCAGGCCATGATATCGCCGCGGAACGCCTCGGTCATCGCGATGCCCTCGCGCACGCCCGCCAGCGGCGGCAGCTCGGCGCGGCTCGGACCCGCGGGCAGATCGGCAATCCAGGTCTTGATCATGGCCATGCTCTGCTCGATCTCGCGGATGCGGACCCAGATCCGCGCGTCCACGTCGCCCGCCGAGAACAGCGGGACCTCGAACGAGGCGTTGTCGTAGGGCGGATAGGGGAAGTCGCGGCGGGTGTCGAAATCGCGGCCCGACGCGCGTCCGACATGCCCGCCGGCCGCCCATTGCGCCGCGAGGTCCGGACTGACGAAGCCGGTATGACAAGTGCGGTCCTGCAGCGACGGCGTGTCCTCGTAGAGCCGCACGATCTCGGCAAACGGCTGCTCGATTTCTTCGAGCATGGTCTGGATCGCGCGCGGCGCGCCGGGCGACGCATCCTCGCAGCCGCCCGGCACGATACGGTCCATCATCAGGCGGTGTCCGAAGGCGCGCTCGGAAGCCGCAAGCACGCGCTCGCGGAAGATACCGCAATGGGCGTGAATCAGCGAAAACGAGGCGTCGTTGCAGATCGCGCCGAAGTCGCCGAGATGATTGGCCGTGCGCTCGAGTTCAGCCATGATCCCGCGCAGCACCTGCGCGCGCGGCGGCGCTTCGAGCTCCAGCGCCTGCTCGACCGCCAACGAGAAGGCGAAGCTGTAGGCGACTGTGGAATCGCCCGACACACGCGCCATGATGCGGCCCGCGCGCTCCAGGTCGGTATCGGTCAGCAGCCCGTCGATTCCCTTGTGCACATAGCCCAACCGCTGCTCCAGGCGCGCGACGATCTCGCCGTTGGCGGTAAAGCGAAAGTGCCCCGGCT
The DNA here is from genome assembly GCA_016869215.1 of Alphaproteobacteria bacterium. Taxonomy (GTDB): domain Bacteria; phylum Pseudomonadota; class Alphaproteobacteria; order Rhizobiales; family Xanthobacteraceae; genus Z2-YC6860. The sequence continues at coordinate 27,717 of VGEP01000001.1, forward strand.
CGATGATGCCGGCATGCACGGGACCGACCGGAATCTGGTGCAGGCCCTCGCCCTTCACCGGCAGGAAATCGTAAGTGCCGGGATCGCGCCGTGCGGCCGGCGGGCGCGAGCCGAGCGGTGCGCGCATGCTCCATGCGCCGTGATCGAGCCATGGGCGCCGGTCCAGCATGCCGATCGGCGCAAATCCGTAGAGGTCGCGCACCGCCCGCTCCAGCCGGATCGCCGGCGCGTGGAAGCGTCCGATGGACGGAAAATCGGCGATGCGGACCCGGACGGTCACGACGCACGGTACGGCCTCGCCCGCGACTCGCAGCGCGAGATGCACATTATCCTTTTCGCCCCAAAGGCCCAGCAGATCGCCGCCGCCCTCGCCCAGCGCCTGCCCGATCGCAATCCACGTGTCGTGGTCGATCTCGTAACGCGGCCATGGCCGATGCCCCGAGACGGGCGCCCGGTCGGCGATCAGCGCTGCGAGGCGTTCTGCGCTCATCTCGTCATCCCAACTGTGCAGCCACGACCTTGAACCAGCGCACCACCGGCTCCGGCAGCCAGAGGCCCGCCATCAGCACGAGAGCAATATGCAGGAACAGCGGCACGTATGTGGCCTTCACCTCGCCCGACGGGCCGGACGCCTCGCCGAACAGCACATCCTGCAGGCGAAGGACCAGCGCCCCGAAGGCGACGATCAAGCCGAAAATCAGCAGAACCGCGAGCAACGGCTGGCGCGCGAAGGTCGACGTCACCAGCATGAACTCCGAGGTGAACACGCCGAACGGCGGCAGGCCCGCAATGGCGATTACGCCAAGCGCCAGCCCGACGGCAAGAACCGGGTGCGTCGTCGACAGCCCCTTGATGTCGGCGATGCGCTGCGTGCCCTTGACCTGCGCGATGTGGCCGACTGCGAAGAAAATCGCCGACTTGGTCAGCGAGTGCATGGTCATGTGAAGCAGACCCGCAAAATTGGCGAGCGGTCCGCCCATGCCGAAGGCGAACGTTATGATCCCCATGTGCTCGATCGACGAATAGGCGAACAGCCGTTTGATATCGCGCCGCCGGTAGAGCATGAACGCCGCGAACACCAGGCTGACAAGACCGAGCACGATCAGGATCAGGCCGACGTTGAGCGTCTTGGGGTTGGCGCTGAGGATTATCTTGAAGCGCAGGAGCGCGTAGAGCGCGACATTAAGCAGCAGTCCCGACAGCACCGCCGAAATCGGCGTCGGGCCCTCGGCGTGCGCGTCCGGCAGCCAGGCATGGAACGGCGCCAGTCCGACCTTGGTCCCGTAGCCGACAAGGAGAAAAATGAAGGCCAGCGACAGCAGGTTCGGATCGAACCTGGCAGCGTTGCGTGCCATCGTGTCGAAGGCCATCGCCGAAAGACCCTCGCCCAGCGCTTCCTGCGCCGCCAGATAAACCAGGATGGTTCCGAAGAACGCCAGCGCGATGCCGACCGATCCGAGGATGAAGTATTTCCATGCCGCCTCGACCGCCTCCGGCGTGCGATAGATGCCGACCATCATCACGGTCGACAAGGTCGCCACCTCGATGCCGACCCACAGCAGCCCGACATTGTTGGCGACCAGCGCCACGTTCATCGAGCACAGCATCGCCTGATAGAGCGCGTGATAGAATCGCAGGAACTGCGGGGTGAGGCGTCCGGTCTCGATCTCGTGACCGATATAGCTCGCACTGAAGATCGAGGTCGTGAAGGCGACGAACGTCGTCAGCGTGACGAGATAGCCGTTGAACTCGTCCACGATCAGGATGTCGCTGCGATAGTTGGGATCGAACAGCAGCGAAGCGCCGGCCGCGAACGTGAGGCCCGAGGCCAGCATGTTCAGAAATGCGCCTAGCCGATAGCCCGGCACCAGCGCGAGCACGAGCACGGCAACGGCCGGGATCAGAAGGACGGCATGAAGCGAGGAAATCACAGACGTTCCCCCTGCTCGCCGCGGAATTGATCGAGCGCGCCGACGTCGACCGTGTCGAAACGCTCGCGGATGCGGAACACGAAGACGCCGAACACGATCAGAACGATCAGGACCGAGAACGCCACCGAAATCTCGACCACCAGCGGCATGCCCTTGGCCCCGGTCGCGGCCAGCACCAAGCCGTTCTCCAGCGACATGAAGCCCACGATCTGCGTCACTGCGTTGCGCCGGGTGATCATCATCAGCAGGCCCAGCAGGATCACGGCGAGCGCAAAAGCCAGATCTTCTCGAACCAGGATGCTCACGTTCTGGCCGGCCGGCAGCACCAGCAGGATCGACAGGGCGACGAGCCCAAGCCCGGTGAGCATGGTGGGGCCCGCGCCGAGCACCTCCTCGACTTCGCGGTGGATGCCAAGCCGGCGCACGATCCGGTGCAAAGCAGCGGGGATCACGATGCCCTTCATCACCAGGGCGATGCCCGCGGTCACCAGCAAGTGCGGCGCATTCTGGATCGCCGCCTGCCACGCCACCGAGAGCGACAGCGCGACCGCCTGCAGCGCGAACACATTGAGCACGGCGGATACGCGATCCTGGTAAAGCAGCACGAAACTCAGCACCAGAATGCTGCCGGCCAGAAGATGCGCGATGTCGAAGGACATGGACGACATCAGAAACTCCGCGACACGAAAAGCAGGAACACCGCGAGCGCGCCCGCGGCGAACGCCCCGCCGAGGAAAATCGGGTACCGGAACACCCGCATCTTGGCGACGGCGGTCTCCCCGATCGGCAGCAGGATCGCGAGAACCAGAAGTTTGCCGAGATAGCTCACGATGCCGACCGTAAGCGGCCCAAGGCTCTGGTCCGCCGTCGCCATGCCGAAGGGAAAGAACAGGCAGGACAGCAGCGAGAAATACAGCACGAGCTTGACCGCTGCCGCGGCCTCGATCATCGCAAGGTGGCGTCCGGAATATTCAAGCACCATGGCCTCGTGAACCATGGTCAGTTCGAGGTGCGTCGCCGGATTGTCGATGGGGATGCGCGCGTTCTCCGCGACCGCCACGAACACAAAGGCGATCAGCGCCAGCCCGAGCGATACGCGAAGTCCCACGTGCGCATCGATGAAATGCGACGCGATAGCCGAAAGCTGCGTCGTGCCGGCGATCAGCGCGACGCTGAATACGACCAGCAGCATGGCGGGCTCCGCAAGCGAACCGATCATCATCTCGCGCGAAGAACCGATGCCGCCGAAGGCCGTGCCGACGTCCATGCCGGCAAGCGCGAGCGCAAACCGCGCGGTGGCGAGCAGCGCCACAAGCGCGATCAGGTCCGCGGCCCATGAGAACATGAGGCCGGTCGCGAAGGTCGGCACCAGCGCGGCCGCGACCCAGGTCGCGGCGAAGATCACGTACGGCGCGGTGCGATAGAGCCACGACGCATTGTGCGCCAGCACCGCCTCCTTGTGCATCAGCTTCCAGAGGTCGAGATAGGGCTGCCACGGCGGCGGACCGATGCGGCGAAGAAGGCGCGCCTTCACCATCCGGGTCACGCCGAGCAGGAACGGCGCCACCGCCAGCACCAGGAACATCTGCACCGTCTGCGCGGCAAGGTCGAACGCTATCGCCATGCAGCGACCACCAGGAGCAGAATGACGAGCGTGCCGAAGACCAGCGTCAGATAGCGGCGGATGGTCAGAAACTGAAACCGGTTCAGGGCCAGCGCAACCTTGAGCGCCGCCCGCGCCGTGGGTCCGTAGATCAGGCGCCAGGCCGGATCGATGACCTTGATCCGGAAACGCGCCGGCCGCGTGTCGCCCGGCCGCGGCATGTCGACGGATTCGCGAACGATGAACGCGGTTGCGCCGAACACGCGGCGGATCGGCATGGCGAAGCTCGAACCCGTGTATTGCGTCGCCACCGACGGATCGGGATAGCCGCAGTCCCAGATGTCGCTGCGGCGCGTCGCGCGGGTGGCGAGGCGGTGGATAAACAGCGCCGCCAGCGTTCCGGATATCGCGAGGAACAGCAGGATCACGAGACCGTTGTACGAGCTTCGGCTCTCGGCGACCGGCACCAGCGAAGCCCAAGGCAGGAAGGTCTGTGCGGGCAGGCTCGCCCCGACGAGGCTTTGCACGACGGGCGCCAGAAGATCGACGACCGGACCGGGCAGAACTCCGGCCACGACGCAGAGCGCCGCGAGCGTCAGCATTGCGCCTTGCGACCAGTTATCGGTTTCATGCGCGTTTTCGGCGGCGGCCGTGCGCGGACGGCCGAGGAACGTTACGCCGTAGGCCCTGACGAAACAGGCGGCAGCAAGCGCAGCCGAAAGCGCGAGCAGCGCGCCGACGGCCGGAATCATGAAGCGCAGGCCCCATTGCGGAAGCTGCGAGCCGAGCAGGATGGCCTGGAACGTCATCCATTCGGACACGAAGCCATTCAGCGGCGGCAGCGCTGAGATCGCGGCGCAGCCGATCAGCATCACCGACGCGGTCCGCGGCATCTGATGGATGAGGCCTCCGAGGCGCTCCACGTTTCGTTCGCCGGTCGCGACCAAAACCGCACCGGCGCCGAAGAACAGCAGGCTCTTGAAGATCGAATGGTTCAGCACATGCACAAGCGCGGCGGTCAACGCCAGCGCGGCTGGCAACCCCATGCCGTTCGCCCGGAACGCCAGCGCCAGGCCAAGCCCCACAAAAACGATGCCGAGATTCTCGACCGTCGAATAGGCGAGCACACGCTTGAGGTCGCTCTGCATCAGCGCATACAAGATGCCGACCACCGCGGTGATGCCGGCGAGCCCCATCACGACCAGGCTCGTCCACCAGACCGGTTCGCCGACCAGGTCGAACACGACCCGCACGAAGCCGTAGACCGCGACCTTGGTCATCACGCCGCTCATCAGCGCCGAGACGTGGCTTGGCGCCGCCGGGTGCGCGAGCGGCAGCCAGACGTGCAGCGGCACCAGCCCCGCCTTCGAGCCGGCGCCGATCAGAATGAGCAGCAGCACCAGCGCCCCCGACATGGCGTCCGGCTGACTGGCGCGCATCGCCGCGAAGCTGTAGTTGCCCTCGGTGCCTGCCAGAATGCCGAACGCCAGCAGCAGCACCAGCGTGCCGAAGCTCGCCATGACGAGATAGATATAGCCGGCGCGCGGGGTATCGGGCGCGCGATGGTTCGCCATGACCAGCGCCCACGAGGCAAGCGACATCGACTCCCATGCGACCAGGAAGGTGAAGGCGTCGTCGGCCAGAACCGCGAGATTCATCCCGGCGAGATAGGCCGGAAAGAACGGCAGCACGCGCAGCGGCGCTTCCTCGTGCCGGCCATAGCCGAGCGCATACAGGCTCGCCGCGCCGCCGCCGAGGTTGATGACGATGGAAAAATAGGCCGACAGACCGTCGAACCGGAGATGGGCGCCGAGCCCCGCAAGCCCGACCGGCAGAACCTGGACCACGGCTGGCTGGCCGGAGACGAGATGCCAGAGGGCTCCGCCCAGCCCCGCAAGCGAAAGGAGCAGACATCCGCCGTAGACCAGCGTCCGGCCGTTGGACGACCTGCCGGCGGCAATGCCGAGTGCCGCGATCGCAAGCAAGCCGGCCACGCACCAAATTCCGACGAAGACCGGCATCGTTTACGAATCCCGCGGCCATGCTGCGGTCGCGGAGGCGACCGTCACCGAGTCAGTCCAAAAGACTATCGATATGGCTCTGGAAAAAGCACGAATCGGGCCGGGACTTCAATAGCGTCGGCATGCCTGATGCATCCGGCTGGCGACCGCGGCGCGAGCGCCGGCGCACTGACCTGTCCCGACTATCGGGTCAGCCGCTCGAGTTCGGGGAATGGATGATATGTCCGGTCCTTGCAGGGCTCGCGTCCGTTGTCGACCAACCGGTCGAAACGGCCGTCGCGAAACAGCACCAGACTGTCCTTGCTGCCGGCGTATTGGCCGCTGCTGTTGCGGGCGTTGTATCGCACGCAGGCGGTATAGCGATTGACGCCCTGGACCGGCCGCAGCAACGGCTCGGACCAAAACGCGCCCCGGATGCCTGTGGGATCGTTCAGGTAGGTGCGCATGAACGCCAACACCTCGCCGCGCGCGTTGAGCGGCGGCGCGGTGTTGGCCTGCTCGGCTCGCTCGCGCGATTGCATGACATCGCTGGTGCACCCGGCGATCAGCAGCGCGATTGCGGACAGGACCAGGCGCATCCGGAACGACAATGCCGCCGGGACCCTGCCCCGGCGCTCCCTTCGCCGCGCGCCCGACAAGCTATTCCGCCGGGCCACGCGCAAGTGCCACGCGGCGTTGCGTGACGTATTCGTAGACCAGCACCGCGCCGCCCACGAGCAGTCCGATCGCGCTCACGAGCCCTGGAATGAAGAGGCCGATGGTCGAATCCGGCAGGAACGCCGCAGCGCCTGCGACAATCATCAGCACGCGCGTCGAGGGGCTCATGTCGCGCTGAAAGTAGCCGACGATTCCGACGGTGACGTAATACACGCCGAAAGTGGCGGTGAAGGCGTCGTACATGATCGCAGCCGGCTTGCCGATCATCAGAAGTGTCGGCGCAAGAACGAACATGAACGGCAGTACGAACTTGACCCACCCGATCCGGACGGCGGCCCATCCGGTTTCCATCGGCCCGGCCTTGGAGATCGTCGCCGCTGCATAGGCGGCGAGCGCCACCGGCGGCGTGATCATCGACAGCATCCCGATGTAGAGCACGAACATGTGGGCGGCCATCTTTTCGACGCCGGCCTCGATGATCGACGGCGCCATCAGCGCAGCGAGCAGGACATAGACCGCCGTCGTCGGCATGCCCATGCCAAGGATGATGCCGATGCCGCAGGCTGCGATCAGCAGAAGGAACAGATTGGCCTCGGCGAGCTTCACCAGGATCAGCGTCAGCGCAAAACTCAAGCCGGTGGCGTTGAGCACGCCGATGACGAAGCCCGCGGCCGCGAGCGTCATGAACAGGTCGGTCGTGCTTCGGCCGGTCGAGGACAACGAGCCGAACAGATCCCCCGGCACCAACCTGAAACCGCGATATGGCCGTATCATGCCAACCACGAACATCGTCAACGACGAACTTATGGCGGCGATTTCCGGGCTGCGCTCCCAGAAGAACATGGTGAACAGCAGCACCGCGAAGGGAACGAGGAAATGCCAGCCGTCACGCATGACCTCGCGGACGATGGGGATGGTCTCGTTCAGCCGTTCGAAGCGACCCTTGGCGGCAATCAGGTCGACCTGAATGTAGAGACCGAAGTAGTAGAGGAACGACGGAATCGCAGCAGCGATTGCGATCTGCGCGTAGGGCACTTCGATCAGTTCTGCCATCAGGAACGCCGCGGCACCCATCACCGGCGGCATCAACTGCCCGCCGGTCGAACCGACAGCCTCGATCGCGCCGGCGTCGCGGGCCGTGTAACCCGCGCGTTTCATCATCGGGATCGTGAACACACCCACCGACGCCACGTTGCTCACCGCGCTGCCGGAGATAGTGCCAAACAGCGCCGAGCCCACCACGCAGATCTTGGCGGGGCCCGCGCGCCGGCGGCCCATCATTGCGACCGCGATGTCCTTGAAGAACTCGCCGCCGCCGGACCGCACCAGCAGGTCGCCGAGCCAGATGAACATGATGACGATGGTGGAACCGACCACCAGCGGCGTGCCGTAGAGCGCGCTCGGATCGAACGCCAGATAAACCAGCAGGCCTTCCGGATTCTGCGGCTTGCCGCGCAACGATTCCGGCATCAGGTGCGCGACCGTAGCGTAGAGGAAAAAGCCGAGTACGACGCAGAGCAGTCCCCAGCCGGTCGCGCGGCGAAGGCCTTCGAGCACCAGCAGCACCATGATGCCGCTGAGGACCAGGGTTTCGGGCGTCCGGTAGGAGACATCCATCAGCAGGACGTCCCAACGGTACGCAATCCAGGACGCGGCGACAAAGCCGGCGAACCCGGCGGTCAAATCGATCGGCGAAAACGTACGATGCGGCTTCCCGTGCCGGTCGAGCGCGTTGTAGACCAACGCAATGGCAAGCCCGAGCGTCAGCGCCAGGAATTGCTCCTGGTAGAACGCAGTACCGAAATAGTACGGGACCTGGCCGACCCAGCAGAGGCAGGTCAAAGTCAGAGCAGCGCCCACGACGGCGACGATCTGCTTGTGGGTCGGATTTGCCGGCACGCGCACCGACTCGCCTTCGGCATGCGCCATCGCCGCCTCGGCGGCGGCGATTTCAGCGGCAGTTGGCTTCTGGTCGATCGGCATAGCGGTCGGCTCTCTCTCACTCTGTCGCGGAATCCGGCAGCGAGCGCCCTATTCGCGCTCGACACTCACACACCTTGCAAACTCGATGCCGCCGGCGCGATGCCCCCAGACAATTCGCGCCGGCAGACCTCGTCCCTCTGTTCTATCGACCTTGTGCGCCGATTACTTCGGCGGCCACTGGCCGATCTCCTTGTAAAATTTGATGGCGCCCGGGTGATACGGCACGCCGATCTCTTCGTTCATCCCTTTCGGCTCGAAGTTGCGGAACACCGGATGACCCTTGACCAGGTCGTCCTTGCTCTCGTGCAGCATCTTCACCACGTTGTAGACGACGTCGTCCGGCATCTTGGCGCTGGTGCTGAAGAAGATGCTGTAGGCCATGATCGTGGTCGGTCCCATGATGCCCACCGCGTGGGGCGCAGGCTGCACCACGAACGGCCGCGCAGGCAGCACCTTGCGAACCCGTGCCACCGCCTCCGGCGACGCGTCCATGTTCAGAAAGCGGATGCCGCCGCGCGACGACATCTTCTGGTTGGCCTGCTGTCCTTGCCCGGTGCCGACAGAGATCACCGCCGCATCGACCTTGCCCTCGCCGAGCAAGTCGACGCCCGAGAACAGGCTCTGCGTCGGCACGGTCTTGACGTCGTTCATGGTGAGACCGGCGCTCGCCAGCAACGCTTCCTGAAGCACACGGCCGGTGACCTGGGCGTTGTAGCCCCAAGGCAGCGTCTTGCCCTTCAGGTCGTTGATGGTCTTGATCGGCGCGTCGTTGATCACGAGCGCGCCCAGAGTCAGCGGAAACGCGATCGCCATCAGGCGAAGGTCCGGGTTCGGCTGGCGGAAGTTGCCGACGCCCTTGAAGGCCGAACGCGAGTCGTCGACGTTGGTCAGGCCGAAGTCGACTTCACCGCGGTTGAGCAGCGGTATGTAGGTGCTCGATCCGGCCATCGGCTGCACCCGCACCTGCATCTTCAGCTTTTCGTCCATCATTTTGCCGAACACCACACTGCCGGCGTAGAAGATCGACCCTTGCGGATTGCTCGCGATCACGCGCACCTGCTGCGCTTGGGCGGTCGCGGCCAGGCCGGAAGCCAGTGCCGCGACGGCTGCAAATTTCAGAATTCCCATTCCCGATTACCTCGCTTGCTGAACGTGGATGCGCGGAGCCACCGCCACCCGCAACGGAGCGGTGATCGCGATCCATGGCCCCCAGGCCGGATTTTGCAGTCTCCGGCAGCCTTTGCCAACCGAGGGATGGCCGTTTGCCGCACCCGGGTTTCAACCCTTGGGTGGCCACTGCTTGATCTCTTGGGAGAACTTGACCGCCCCCGGATGCCAGAGGACGCCGATATCCCCGGTCATGCGGGCCTGATCGAAGCCCCTGAAGACCGGCCGAGCCTTCACCAAATCGTCCTTGCTGGCGTGCCGCCCTTGACGATCTCGCAGACCAAGCCCTCCGGCATCTTGGATGCCCGCGCCGAAGAACCCGCTGAAGGAGAGGATCGTTCTCGGCGCGACGGCTGCAACCGCCACCATTCTAATGGTCGCCTCTTCGCTTGGCTCCTCGACGGCCGCAATGGCTGCCAAAAGCCGATGCTGTCAAAGCGCCGCGATCCAGGAACGCGACTTGAAAAGTCACGATCCTGGACCGCAGGAGCCACTTTCATAGCGGTTCAAGCCGCGATGTTCAGCTGGTCTTGGGCGGCCACTGGCCAATCTCCTTGTAGAACTTGATCGCGCCCGGATGCCACGGAACGCCGATTTCCTCCGTCATGCTCGCGGGCCGGAAGCTCCGGAACACTGGATGCTGCTTCATCATGTCGTCGCGGCCGCCGTGGATCGCCTTGGCGATGCTGTAGACCAGATCGTCATCCATCTTGGCGTGCGTGGAGAAGAACACGCTGTACTCGATGACCGTCGTCGGAGCGACGATCCCTATCGCGTGCGGCGCGGGCTGGACGAGCACCGGCCGTGCGGGCAGATGCTTTCGGATTCTCGCAACCGCTTCCGGCGAGGATTCCACATTGAGGAAGCGCACGCCGCCGCGCGACGCGAGACTGACGTTGGCGCGCTGGACCTGCGCGGTGCCGATCGCAAGCGCGGCCGCCTCGACCTTGCCGTCGCCCAGCATGTCGACGCCGGAGAACAGGCTCTGCGTCGGAACCGGCTTCACGTCGTCCATGGTCATTCCCGCGGACGCGAGAGCCGCGGCCTGCAGGACGCGCCCGGTAACCTGGGCGTTGTAGCCCCACGGCAAGGTCTTGCCCTTCAGGTCCTTGAGGGTCTTGATGGCTGAATCGTTCGGAACCAGGATTCCGAAGTTGAGCTGGAACACGGCGCCGATCAGACGCAGGTTCTTGTTGGCCTGACGGAAGCTACCGATACCCTTGTAAGAGGATACGGCGTCGTCGACGTTGGTCAGCCCGAACTCGACTTCGCCCCGATCGAGCAGCGGGATGTAAGTGCTGGAGCCGGCCATCGGCTGAACGCGCACCTGCATCTTGAGCCTGTCGTCGATCAGTTTTCCGATGGCGACGCTGCCCGCGTAGAAGATCGATCCTTGCGGATTGGCGGCCAGCACGCGCACTTGCTGCGCATGGGCAGCGGTCGCGAGCCCGGACGCAACCGCCGCGGCGATCACGACATGCAAGACTTTCATGGCTTGAACCCTCCCTGGAAGGCCGGGGTTTGATCCGCATGACCCGTCGCCCCCCGCGACCGGTCTTGGTCCCAGCCTGGAAATGGTAGCGCATCCAAACAGCGATTTACTGCGGCAAATCGGCCAAATCGCTCGCCGCCAAAAGCCGGGCCGCGCGGCTTGACGGTCGGCCCTGGCCAGCGCCGGGGCCGGCCGCCTTTCACGGTCTGGCGGGGTCTTGTCCACCGCCTGGAACGTTCGGGCTGCGGCGTTGATCCAAAAGGGGAAATTTCCATGGCGGTTGCCCCGCCCATTGCGGGGCAGCGACGATTCCACCCTCGTTCACACTGTCCTTCAAACGCAGCGGGAGCACGGTCTGGCGGTGTCGCCGAGACAAGCATCGGCCCAAGTCCAGAGGAGAAAGTCATGCAGACCGCTACCGTGACCATGGAGCTTCCCGCGCGCAAGGCTCCCCCGGCGCCGCGCAACGGCGTCGATACCCCCGCGTTGATGGAGACGATCTTCGGGGTCGTCGCCAACCAGCCGTCCCTCGCCAAGTTTCAGTTCCGCGCCAAGAACAAGTGGCTGACCGGCACCCACAGCCGCACCAGCATGACGACCTTCGCGGGCGCCGGCGGCGAGCACGCGCACAAGATGGAATACACCGCCGACGGCGATCATCCGGCCGTGCTGTGCGGCGCCGACCAGGGCCCGACGCCGGTGGAATGGGTTCTGCACGCGCTCGCGACCTGTCTGACGGCCGGCATCGCCAACATCGCCGCAGCGCGCGGCGTGACCCTGCATCGCGTGGAGTCGTCCGTGGAAGGCGACATCGACCTGCAGGGTATCCTCGGTCTCTCCAAGACCGTCCGGAACGGCTACCAGAACATTCGCATCAAGTTCGAAATCGCTGGCGACGCACCGCCCGAAAAGCTGCGTGAGATCGTCGAGCAGTCGCGCGCCCGTTCCGCGGTGTACGACATCCTCACCAACGGCGTGCCGGTGGCCGTCGAGGTGAAGCCCTCCCGCTGACCGTGTTGGCCCCGACGCCGGGTGCCGCCGCAAGGCTGCAACCGGCGTCGAGCCATGACAGCGCATCAGTTTTCCAGCCATGATTCGCACCGACGTTGCCGTTATCGGCGCCGGACAGGCCGGCCTTGCCATGAGCGCGTGCCTCTCCGCTCGCGGAATCGATCACGTCGTGATCGAGCGCGCACGCATCGCGGAGCGGTGGCGCAACGCGTCCTGGGACTCCTTGCGGCTACTCACGCCGAACTGGCTGAACGAACTGCCGGGCTGGCGCGACCCGCAGGCTGATCCCGATGCATTTATGGGCAAGGACGCTTTTGTCGATCATCTCACGCGTTACGCGGCGGGCATCGGAGCGCCGGTGCAAACCCACAACGAGGTTCTCGCGCTGGAACGCATCGGTTCGCGCTATCGCATCACGGCGAGCCGCGGGACCTGGGAATCGCGCGCCGCCGTGATCGCCACCGGTCATTGCCAATCGCCCTTGCTGCCGCCGATCGCAACGCGGCTATCGCCCCGGATTTTCCAGCTCACGGCCGCCGCGTACCGCCGCCCGGACGCACTGCCCGCCGGCGGCGTGCTGGTGATCGGCGCGTCGGCGTCGGGTATTCAGATCGCCGAGGAATTACATCGATCGGGCCGCAAGGTGACGCTGTCGGTCGGCCGGCATACGCGGCTGCCCCGGCGCTATCGCGGCCATGACATTTTCCGGTGGCTCGACCGGCTGGGCATGCTCGACGAACTGCCGCGCGATGCTGCCGAGCTAGAGCGAGCACGGCAGCAACCTTCGCTGCAACTGACCGGCGGCAGCCGGCGGCAGATGTCTCTGTCCGCGCTCCGCGACGCCGGCGTGCGGGTCGTCGGTCGCGCCGCGAGCGCCGACGCCACGACCATGACCTTCGCCGGCGATCTTGCCGCAACCACCGCCGACGCCGACGAGCGTCTGAAGCGGCTGCTGGAGCGGATCGACGGCTCCGCCGCGTCGCTCGGAATCCAGGCGGCCAAGCCCGCTCCTGTGGCTTCCTATGTGCTGGACAGCCCGGCAGCCGCGATCGATTTTGCCGGTCGCGGCATTTCGACGGTGATCTGGGCGACCGGCTACCGGCGCAGCTATCCCTGGCTGGCGCTCCCGGTGCGCGACGCGCATGGCGAAATCGCGCACGAGGGAGGCGTGACCGCGGCGCCCGGACTCTATGTCATGGGATTGCGCTGGATGCGGCGGCGCAGTTCGAGCTTCATTGCCGGCACCGGCCGCGACGCTGCCGAACTCGCGCAGCACGTTGCGGATTACCTGGAACGAGGCCGACGGATCGCCGCTTAGGGGATCACCGGCGATTCATGCGATGGGATCCTGCGCGCGCAAGCCAACACCGGGCCTGCATCGCGGGCCCGGCGCTGCCTGGCTACGCCGCCCAATCCCATTGCGCAGAGCCGTCGGCGGGAACCCCGGCCGAGGTGCCGGCGGCGACGATGTGATCCGCAATCTGCCGGGCGACGAGGGCTGCGTGACTGAACGGCCCCATGTGGCCGGCTCCTTCGACGACCCGCAGCGCGCCCGGATTGATCGCCCGCGCCAGCCGCTGCGCCACGAGGAGCGCCGGCTCCGGCGAACGGTCGCCGCTTAGGATGCAAAGCGGCGCCCGCAGCCGCCGATAGGCGACCAGCGGCGTGCGCTCGCTGAGCAAAGCTTGGAAATCCAGCACGGCCTTCGGGATGTATCGGACGAGTTCGTCTTGCGCCTCGGGCTTGAGCGCCGCGAAAGCTCCGTGCCCGTTCCAGTAGTCGACGAAGCGTCTCGCGGCGGCCGCGTCCGCGCCGCACGCCACGGCCTGGGTCACGGCCGAAGCAACGGACTGGATTTCCATCAACGCCCGGTTTCCGCCGAAGCCCACCGACCGCAGCACATGGAACGCGGTCGGCTCGTACAGCGACAGGCTTGCGACCCGGTGCGGCCGTTCGATCGCCGCGCGCAGCGCCACTGCGCCGCCATAGGAATGGCCGACGAGATGCACCGGTTGCGGCACCGCGTCCATTGCCGCGACGATGGATCTGGCCTCGTCGGTCAGACTGAAGCGAGGCCCACCGCCCCAATGCGGTGTGCCGCCACAGCCGATGAGGTCTGGCGCAATCACTGTGAATTTCGGTTCCAGCGACTGCGCGAGGTGACGCCACTCGCGGCCGCTTGCGCCCGAGCAATGCAGCGCGATCGCAACGGGCCTGTCACCGCCGGACGCGGCCAAGCGTGCGGTCACAGAGTCGATCATGGCCTGATCGCTCTGCGGCCGGGGTCAGCGGGGGCGGCGGCTGACAGCTCATCCGGGCTGCCGTCCACGAGGCTGATCGAGATCGAATCGATATCCGAGCGGCTGATGCCGACGTCCTTGAGGATCCAGTCGGGCATCGATTCCAGGACCCGGCGCTGCCGCTGAATCTGAATCTGGCGGATGACCCGCTTGGCCCAGCGCAGCAGAATCCCCGCCTCACGCCGCTCCGGCGCCGAGAATTGTGTGCCGACGAACCGGCCGTCCGTTCTGGTCGTAACGATTGACATCGTGGTGCTCCGTGATTGGTCGACGCACAAGCGTCTTCGGTTCGCACCATCGAGCGGGCCCGTGGACGCCAGCGTGTGAGCGGGCGTCGAAACGTCAAAGCCCTTGAAATCCCGACAACTTTGAAATGCGTTTCTGCCGCAGCGTCCTTCGGCGAAGTTCCTTGTCGCTTCCGACCCGCCATGCACAATGTGGCCGCAATCGGCCACGCCGCAGGAACGCTGCGATGGAACCGGAGAGCCAAGGGGAGGATTGGATGACACCGACGCCGGGATTGCGCGCGTTTGGACTTGCTGCCGCGTTTGTGCTCGCCGCCGGCACCCTTCCGGCCAAAGCCCAGACTTATCCGTCCAAAACCATCGTGATCGTGGTGCCGTCTGCGGCCGGAGGTCCGGCCGACGTCGCGATCCGCGCGATCGCCGAACCGATGTCCCAGGCTCTCGGCCAGCAGATCGTCGTCGACAACATGGCCGGCGCGGGCGGAACGCTTGGCATGGCGCGCGTGGCCCGCGCGGAGCCGGACGGTCACACGCTGCTCATCCACCAGAACGGCTTCGCGATCGCGCCCGCGCTCTACAAGACCCTGCCGTTCAACACCGAGAAGGACTTCGTCGCGGCGGGCATGGTCAATCGCAGTCACCTGATCTGGGCTGGCCGCAAGACGCTTGCACCCAACACCTTCGCCGAAATGGTCGCGTGGATGAAAGGTCCGGGCAAGCCCGCGAAGGTCGCGCATCCCGGCGTCGGGACGCTCGGACATCTGCAGACGACGATGCTGATCAAGGGCATCGGCACCGACGTCAGCATGGTTCCCTATCGCGGCATCGCGCCGGCGATCAAAGACCTGCTCGGCGGGCACGTTGACATGGCGCAGATCGGCGCGGCCGTCGCATCGGCGCAGGTCAAGTCCGGCAGCCTCAAGATTTTTGCGGTCGGCGCCGAAAAGCGCGACCCGTTGTTCCCCGATGTCCCGACCTATGTCGAACTCGGGTACAAGGGAATGGACAAGCCGTTCTGGCATGCGCTGTTCGCGCCGGCCAAAACGCCGCGGCCGGTTCTGGAACGGATCAACGCCGCGCTGCAGACCGCACTTGCCGATCCAAAGGTCCTCGAAGCCTACAAGAGGACGTTCGTGCAAGCCTATCCGAAGGATCAGCAGTCGCTGGCCGCGGTGCAAAAATATGTGCTCGACGAGATCGCATTCTGGGGCAAGGTCGTGCGCGACAACAACATCACGGTGGAGTGACGCGCGCCGGAACCGCCGGATGAAAACCGGCAGCAACGATACGAACACCGAATGAGGAGGACGCAGATGCAGACATCGTCGATCCGAACCGTATGGTTCCTAACCGCCGCGGCGCTGGGATTGGGCGCGGCCGCCGCGCCGAGGCCGGCGGACGCCCAGACCGTCACATTGCGCTATTCGCACTGGCTGCCGCCGGTCCACGTCGTACACCGCACCGGAATCGCGCCATGGTCGGAGTCGGTGAAAAAGGCGTCCAACGGCACGATCAACGTGCAGATCTTCCCGGCCCAGCAGCTCGGTCAGGCCGGCGACCACTATGACATGGCCAAGGACGGCGTCGCCGACCTGACGTATTTCAACCCCGGCTATCAGGCGGGCCGCTTCCCGATGGCCGGCATCGCGGAGCTGCCGTTCCTGATCGGCGATGCCGCCGCCGGCTCGGAGGTGTTCCACAAGTGGTACGCCAAGTACGCCGAGAAGGAGATGCCGGACATCCGGGTCTGCAACATGTTCCTGTTCGCGCCGGGCGCGCTGCATTCCAAGAAGCAGATCAAGGTTCCTGCGGACATGAAGGGCGTGAAGGGCCGTGCTGCGCACGCGACGCTGGCGCGCACCTTCGCGCTGCTTGGCGGGTCGAGCGTGCCCGTGCCGGTTCCCGAGGCGCGCGATGCGCTGGAACGCGGCGTGGTCGAGCTGATGACCGCGCCCTGGGGCTCGATGATCCGGCCGTGGGCGCTGGACAAGGCCGTGCAATACACGCTCGATATGTCGTTCTATTCGGGCCTCAACCTGATCGGCATGAACAAGGCGGCCTACAATCGCCTTTCGGCCGATCAGAAGAAGGTCATCGACAGTCATTGCACGCCCGAGTGGTCACGGAAAATAGGCGAAGGCTGGGCCGAGAACGAGCGCAAGGGCCGCGATGAGATGAAGGCCCAGAAGACCCGCACGGTTTACACGCCCACCGCCGGTGAGGTGAAGTTGTGGCGCGACGCCATGGCGCCGATCACCGACCAGTGGAAGAAGGCCGTGGCCGACCGCGGCTTCGACGGCAACGCGGCGCTCGCCGAACTGCAGTCCGCATTGCGGTCGGCGAAGGCTTCCGCCCAATAGGCGCAAGGCGTCGGGCGGACCGGCCCCACCGCGGGCGGTCCGCTCCGGCGCGAAGCGGGAGCGGCCGTGGAACGGTTGATCAATCGGATTGTCGGCGTCGTGGAATACGGCGCCGCCGCGTTTCTCGCGCTGGTGACCGCGCTCACCTTCGTATCCGTGATCATGCGCTATCTGTTTTCGTCGCCGATTCCGGATTCCTTCGACCTCACGCGGCTGATGATCTGCATCGCGATCTTCTGGGGCATGGCCTGCGCATGCTGGCGTG
The DNA here is from genome assembly GCA_016869215.1 of Alphaproteobacteria bacterium. GTDB lineage: Bacteria > Pseudomonadota > Alphaproteobacteria > Rhizobiales > Xanthobacteraceae > Z2-YC6860. The sequence goes on from VGEP01000001.1 coordinate 44,752, forward strand.
GGGAGCACATTCAGGTCGACCTGGTCTGGAGCGCGTTCGGTCCGCGCGGGCGGCTGGCGATCGACGTCTTCGCGACGCTCGTGCTGCTCGCCGCCATGGCGGTTCTATGCTGGGTCGTCGTCGTCCGGCTGTCGGTGATCGTGCGCAGCGGGATGATCACGGGCGATCTGTTGCTGCCCATGTGGCCGTTTTTTGCGGCGGCCGCGCTGGGCCTCCTGCTGTCTGTCGTCGTGCTGCCGGCGTACCTCTACCGGCTGATCCGCGGGTGCGACTAGCGCCAGTCACGGGAAGCGTATCTTGGACCTGAATCTCGTCGCCATCGGTGGATTTGTCGTGCTGTTCGCACTGGCAGCGCTGCGCGTCCCTATCGGCGTCGCGATGGGTATCGTCGGCGTCGGCGGCTTCTCGCTGATCGTAGGGCTCGAACCCGCCCTGCGCCAGCTCGCGCTGTCCGCTATCCGCTCGGCGAGTTCCGAGGCCTTCGGCCTGGTGCCGATGTTCCTCCTGATGGGCGCGATCGCGACCGCTTCGGGCATGAGCGCCGAATTGTTCAAAGCCGCCAACACCTGGCTCGGACACCGCCGCGGCGGGCTTGCCACCGCGACCATTACGGCCTGCGGCGGCTTTGCCGCGATCTGCGGCTCCTCTGTCGCGACCGCCGTCACCATGACGAGGGTCGCCCTGCCTGAGATGCGCAGCCGCGGCTATGCGGACGCCATCGCGACCGGGACCATCGCCGCGGGCGGAACACTGGGAATCCTGATCCCTCCGTCCATCGTGCTGGCGATCTACGGGATCATCACCGAACAGGACATCGGCAAGCTGTTCATCGCCGGAATTATTCCGGGGCTGCTGACGATGGCGCTGTTCATCGTGACAATCCAGATCGTGAGCTGGGCGTCGCCGGGGTCGATGCCTGCCTCGGCCACCCGCGCCGACTGGCCGACGCGACTGCGTGCCATCCAGGGCGTGTGGGCCATCGGGCTCCTGTTCGTCTTCATCATCGGCGGGATTTACCTCGGCATGTTCACGCCGACCGAAGCGGCGGGCGCCGGCGCCGCGGGCGCGTTCCTCATCGGCGTTGCGCGACGCCGCCTGACCATGCCGATGCTGATCGACTGTCTGGTCGAAGCGATTCGCACCACGGCGTCGGTGTTCATGGTCGTCATCGGCGCCGTGATGTTCGGCTACTTCCTCGCGGTCACCCAGACGACGCAGAAGATCACGGAATGGATGATCGGCCTCGATTTCGGCCCCTATGGAACGCTGGCGCTGATCTTGCTGTTGTTCTTCGTGCTCGGCTGCGTGCTGGACGCACTGGCCATGGTAGTGCTCACCGTGCCGATCCTGCTGCCGGTGATCCTGCAACTCGGATTCGATCCGATCTGGTTCGGCGTCATCGTGGTGGTGGCGGCGGAATTGGCGCTAATCACGCCGCCCGTGGGCATGAACGTGTTCGTCATCAACAGCGTCGTCCGCGACATCAGCCTGATGACGATCTTTCGTGGCGCGCTACCGTTCGTCGGCATGCAGGGCGTTGTGCTGGTCATTCTCGTCCTGTTTCCCGCAATCGTGCTGTTCCTTCCAAGCCGGATGTGATTCCGGACCGGTGCAGAGTTTGTAGCGCAGCGGACGGAAGAAGCCCAATCCGTTTGCGGGACGGTGCGCTAGTTTGCCCTAGCGGAGAAATCCTGCGTAATGCGCGAGCGTGTTACACGCGCGGTCCGCATCGTCGCCGGCGTATTGCGGCTTCGCCCGACGAAGCGCGGCACGCCAGCCGTCATCACCATGCCGATGGCGGCGATATCGCCATGTTTGATGGCGGCGAGCGCGGTCGATTGCGTGCCGCCATCCGGCGCGTCGATCAGCACCACGTCGGCGGCCTTTCCGGGCGCGAGGTATCCGCTGTCGAGGCCGTAGACCTTCGCGTTGCTGCCGCTCGCGGCGCAGACGAAGCGCTCCGCCGGCATGTCGGTGAGGCTCGCGCAATGCGCGATGGTGTAGAGCATGCCGAGCGGCATGATCCCGGAGCCCGTCGGCGTGTCGGTCGCGATGATGAAGCGGTCGAAGGCGCCGAGCCGGTCTGCGAGATTGGCGCAGAGCAGCGTCGTGCGTAGATTGCCCGCGGTGCAGACCTGCAGCGCGATCTGCGATTCCCTGATGACGCGCTCGAAATCCTTGTCGGGCATCGCCGTCGGCCCGCCGTTGATGTGGAACGACACATGCGGATGCATCTTGAGCAGATGATCGCCGGTGATCGCGCCCGAGCCCGGGATCGACGAGCCGCCGGTGTGGCAGGTGGTGATGAGCCCTGCGGCCTTGGCGTCGGCGACCATCGGCACGTAATCGTAGGCAGTCTTCACCGCGCCGAAGCCGGCCTTGGCGAGACGCACGCCCTTCTGCGCCAATTCCTTGAAGTCGGCGGCGCTCAAGCCGGGCTCCAGGATCACCGAGCCCGCGATCACGCGCATGCCACCGGGGCGGTACTCGGCGAAGCAACGCTGCGCGGCGACCGCCAGCGCCTTGACGCCCTCGACATCGCGCGGCCGCCCCGGCACGTGCACCTCGGACGCGGAGATCGAGGTGGTGACGCCGCCGTGGACGTAGCTTTCGAGATAGCCGACGGTGTTCTGACGCGGCGTGTAATCGCCGAAGGTGATGTGAACGTGCGAGTCGATCAGGCCGGGGATGGCCGTCGTCCCTCCGGCATCAATGACCACGTCGGCGGCTTCGACAGATGCAGACGATGCGGTGCCCACGGAAACGATGCGGCCGTCCTCGGTCAGGATTGTGTCGCCCGCGACGAGCGGCGCACGCCAGTCGCCCGACACGATCTGGCCGAGATTGACGATCGCCACCTTCATGTCCACTCCCTCCGGAATTCGCGTCAGCCCGCCTTGGCCGGCAATTCCTGCGCGAGATCGTAGGTCGAGAGCAGATGGTCCACCATCCCCGTCGCGCCCCTCCAGTCGAAGGTGCGGTAGCTGTGGCTGGTGGTGACGAAGCGCGCGCCGGCGTAGAACATCTCGTACTGCGTGTGGCGCGAGCCGAACTCCGAGCCGACGGCGTCCCACGCCGCTTTGAGGAACTTCACCTTATCCTCCGGCGTCATCTTCGCCGCGCGCTGGGTGATGCCGATGATGCGCTTGAGCTCCGGGTCTGCGAAATCCTGGATCGAGGACGGCAGCATGATCAGCGCGCCGCCCGACAGGTCGCGCAGCGTGTTGATGACGCGCGGATAGAGGTCCTGGGTCAGCACCTGCGCCGAATACATGAAGTGCTTGTTGGGCACCCACCACTCGCCGCGCCGCTCGCCCTCCGCCTCCATGCCGGCCATCATGGCGTGCACCATGCTAACGTTGGCGGCGAGAAAGCCGAGCTGCTCGCGGATCGGCGGCATGGCCGTCGTGCCGATCGCCTCCGTGAGCTTGTGCGCCAAACCCACCAGGAACTTGATCTTCACCGACAGGCGGATTTGCGCCTGGTAGTTCTGATAGGCGTGGCCGGGCGTGTCGTGAAACTGGGCGCGGCACATGTCGGTGTCGCGGTGCACGAACACGCGCTCCCACGGCACCTTGACGTCGTCGAAATAGATCAGGGCATCGTTCTCGTCGAAGCGCGACGATAGCGGATTGTCGAACACCGAGACTGCCGACGCCTCATAGGACTTGCGCGAGAGGACGCGCAGGCCCTTCACGTTCATCGGCAGCGCGCTGGAGAACGCCAGGTCCTCCTCGCCGGGCTTGAGCGGCTGAAGGTTTGCGACCAGCACTTCGTTCGCCATGATCGACGATGTGCCGAGCATCTTTGCGCCGCGGATGGTGATGCCGATCGAATCCTCGTCGACGATGCGCGCTACCAAATCTTCGGTCTGCTCGCCCCAGTCCTTCCCGCGCTCGGCCTGCGGATTGATGATCACGTAGGTGAGGAAGTAGTCGTTGCGGCTCGCCTCCTCGAAATAGTCCGCCAGAGCCTTGGCGCGCGCCTCGCCGTGCTTACGAAACACCTCGATGCCCATACGCTGGCCGACCAGCGCCGACGCGAGATGGTCCGGCGAGCGGCCCATGAAGCCGTAGGACAGTTCGGCCCAGGCCTGCATCGCCTTGCGGCGCTGTACCATCTCGGAATAGTTGCGCGGCATCTGCCAGGCGCGGCTGACGCGGCGGTTCGCACCCTCCGGCTTGAAGGTCATGGTCTCGATATTTTCGGGCCGCGCCTGGAAGTCGTAGAGCATCGCGGACGACTGCACCGAATTGCGGAACGCCGGATGCACGGTGACATCCGGCACTAGCTTGCCGTCGATGTACACAGTGCGGCCGTCCTGCAGCGACTTGATGTGCTCCGCGCCGGTCTTGCAGGTGCTCATGGTCTACTCCGTCTTGATACTCAGACCAGCCCGTCCACACCCTTGATGTCGGCGGCCGCAAGCCCGCCGACGCGGTGGTTCGACCGCCCACGGCTGGCATAGGCGCAGATCACGGCGATCTCGTCCGGCAGCGGCGCGTCATGCAGCGTGACGGCGATACCGTCGTAGTGCGAGCGCACGTAGAGCGCGTCCTTGTGCGCCAGCGGAATGTCGATGGTGGCGCCCGGCGCCGCGCGCTTGGTGAAGGACGAGATCCACGCCTTGCCCCCGCCGGCGGCGTCGCGCATGACGTTGCCGAACACGGTCGTCAACATGGCGACGCCGTGCTCCTGCTCGCCGTTCATGCCGATGATCGCGGCCTTGCCGTAGCTCACCGCCGGATGCGGCGCGAGCAGGCCCACCGCTATCGTGCAGATGCGCCGGCCGACGGCCTCGCTGGCCTTCACCAGCGGCGTGAGATCGCGCTCGAAGCGGCCAGCGAAAGGGTTGTCGAGCACCGCGACCACCGCGGCCTTGCGCAGCGGCGGATCGACCGGCTGCCCGGCCTCGATCGCGACCTCGTCGAAGAACGTCATGATGCGCTTGACCTGCATGATCCTGCCTAGCGGCACCAAAGATCCCGTTCAATTGGCTTCGATAATTACCTAACTAACAAAGCTTTTCAAGTATGCGAATGATAGCTATGGTGCCTGCGTCGATGCGCCCCGTCGGGCGCAGGTCGAAAGATCGGATTTTCCATGAGCCTCGGCCGAACGGCCAAGAAACGCCCCGAGCGTGCGGCAAACGGCGCGAGGATGCGACCCGCCGGCAAGCCGGCGATGCCGCTCACCGCGTCGCGGCCCGAGCTATTGCCCGGCGGGCGCGACCGGCAGTTCCGCCATCTGGTGCATGCGCTGTTCGGCTTCGCCGCCCACCACGAGCGCATCCGCACCGGCCACGGCAGGGTGATCGGGCTTGCCGGCATCGAATACACGGTGCTGATCTCGATCGCGCATCTGGCGCAGGATGGCGACGTCAACGTCAAGACCGTCGCCGATCATCTGTACCTGTCCGGCGCCTTCATCACGTCGGTGACGCGTAAGCTCCTGCAGCGCGGTCTGATCCACAAGAAGATCGACATGGAGGACCGCCGCCGCGTGACGCTGACAGTCTCCAATAAGGGCCGCGCCGCGCTCGAGCGCCTCGCCCCGGTCCAGCGCCAGGTCAACGACGCGGAATTCGGCTGCCTTAGCCAGCGGGAATTCGAGCTGCTGACGGACATCGTCGACCGGCTGATCGAAAGCGGCGCGCGCGCGGTCGTGCTGCAGAATTATCTTCTGGCCGAGGCTGAGCGCAGGTCCTGAGCGGACGCTGCCGTTCCCGCGCCCTGCCCCACTACACCTTCTTCGCCCCTTCGCCGACGCCCGCGAGCGCGCGGGCGCGCGCCTTCTTGTCGTCGATCTGCATGCCGCGCGCGATCTGGATGCGCTGCGCCTGCGGCGAGCCCGCGCCGTGCAGGCTTTCGGTAAGGTAGCCGACGGCGTTGCGGCCGATGGTCATGTTCTCGATCAGCCGCAGCACGCGCATGCGGTCCACTGTGCTGACGCCGTCGCGGCCCTGCAGGAACTTGCGGATCAGCGGGCCGATCTCGTTGTTCTGCAGGTCCTTCTCGGACGGCATCGTGACGACGAGCCCGCCCGCGATGTCCTGCGCCAGCCGCGATATCTCGAACGGAAAGCGCGTGACGTTGTGCTTGGCGACGTTCGAGAGCATCTCGTCGTTGAGATAGGCGCCCGACGCCATAGGCTTTGCACGATAGGCTGCCGCCATGCAGCTCGAATAAATGGTTTCATTGAGATGCGTCATCTCCACGAGCTTGTCCTTGATGTGGGAGACGCCTTCCACGCCATTGTGCGAGGCCGCTTCCGCCGCGGCCCCGATCAGCACGTCGCCGAGGCCGGTTTTGCAAACGTAAGAGGAGCGATGATAGGTGGTGAAGCGCTCGACCAGCGTCGCCGCATATTCCCACTCCCCGTCCATGAACACGTGCTCGTGCGGCACGAACACATTGTCAAACACGATCAGCGCCTCCTGGCCGGCGAACCGCGCGTTGCCGGCGTCGAGGTCGCCGCCGTCGACCGCGCGCGTGTCGTTGGTCTGGCGGCCTACGACGTAAGTCAGGCCCGGCGTGTCCACGCGCACCGCGCCGACCACCGACCAGTCGCGGTCGGCCTCGGTCATGCGCATGGTCGGCATGAAGATCAGCCAGTGCGAGTTGACCGCGCCGGTCTGGTGCAGCTTCGCGCCCGACACATAGATGCCCTTGTCGTCGCGGCGAACCACGTGGAGGAAAAGATCGACGTCGTTCTGTTTGTGCGGCGGCTTGGAGCGATCGCCCTTCGGATCGGTCATCGCACCGCCGATCACGATGTTGGCCTGCTGCGCGCGCTTGAGGAACGAAAGAAAGCGCGCGTGGTAGCCGGTGCCTCGCTGCTTGTCGATGTCGTAGGTCACCGAATGGCAGGCGCCGATGGCGTCGAGCCCGACGCAACGCTGGAAGCAGGTGCCGGTGCGGCGCCCAAGCTCGCGCTGCATCTCGTGCTTGGCGACGAGCTGATCCGGCGCGGTCGGCACGTGCAGGAAGCGGTTGGTCTGGCACCCGCCGATCTCGGTCCGCACCGAACCGAGCTCCGGCCGTTCCGTGGCCAGACGATAGGTTTCCGCCATGGCGTTGATCGAAGGCCGGATCACGGGATGATCGACGGGCTCGGGAACGCGCTCGCCCATGAAGTAGACGGTCATCGGGCGCCCGCGCAGCGATGCCATGTAGTCGTCGGCCGTCACGATCGGGCGGGCGAAGTCACCCCATAGCGATGCGGCGTCCTGCATGGCTTCCTCCTCGTCACCCTCTGCTAACAGGGAAAGCTGCCGGACAAAAGGCCGGGCGCCGCACTGCGCTTCATCGCAGCACGGCGCCCGCTTCTCGCCAATGACGAGTTCGTAACCGGTCAGTTCGGCTGGATGCCGGCCTTCTTGACCACGTCGGCCCATTTCGTCAGTTCGGTGCCGACGTAGGCCGAGAACTGCTGGCTGTTAAGCGGACGCAGGATCGCGCCAAGGTCGGCGAACCGCTTCTGCACGTCCGGCATCGCCAGCGTCTGGGCCAGCGCCTTTTCCAGCCGCGCGACCACCGCCGGCGGGGTCTTGGCCGGCGCCATCAGCCCGAACCAGTACGAGGCTTCGAGCGGGTAGCCGACCTCCTTCATGGTCGGCAGGTCCTTAAGGATGTCGAGCCGCTTGTCGGCCGCCAGCGCCAGCCCGGTCAGCTTGTTGGCCTCCATGTTACGCACGCTGATCACCGGGCTCAGGAACATGGTCTTGACGTGGCCCGCCAGCAGGTCGGTCATCGCGGGGGCGCCGCCGCGGTAGGGCACGTGCAGCATTTTGACGCCTGCCGCCGCGCCGAACATCTCGCCTGCGAGATGCGCCGCACTGCCTGGCCCAACCGACGCGTAGGTCAACTGGCCCGGCTGCTTCTTGGCAAGTTCGACCAGTTCCTTCACGTTTTTGACGGGCACGCTCGGGTGCGACACGAAGACGAGCGGCGTGTAGCCGACGAAGCCGATCATCTGGAAGTCTTTGACGCTGTCGTACGGCAGACTCTTCATGGTCGCCGGATTGAGCGCGTGATTGTCGTTGACCATCATCAGCGTGTAGCCGTCGGGGTCCGACTTCGCGAGCGCACTGGTCGCAAGCGATCCGCCGGCGCCCGCGCGCGCCTCGATGATGAATTGCTGACCGAGCAGCCCGGACATTTTTTCCCCGACGATGCGGGACACGGTGTCGAGCAGCCCGCCGACCGGGAAGCCGATCAGGAGCTTCACCGGTCGGTTCGGATACTCCTGTGCGGCGGCAGGCGTGGCGGCCAGCGCGACCCAAGCGGCCAGCGCGGCCAGAACGGCAGTCATCTTTTTCATCGCTCTCCTCCCATGAATCTCAAATCACCTTGTTCGCCTTGAGCTCGGCGATCCGATCCGCGCCGAGCCCCAGTTCTCCGAGAATCTCCGCATTGTGCTCGCCCAGCGTCGGCGGCGGCACGATCGTTCCGGGCCGGTGGCCGTCGATGAAGACGGGCGGATGCACGCCGAACACCTGACCCTCTGTCGGGTGTTGAGCCGTGTAGAACGTGCCGAGATGGCGGACCTGCTCGTCCTCCATCACCTCGGTGACGTTGTGCACGGGCGCATAGGGCACGTCCTGCGCTTCCAGCCGCTGCGCCCATTCCGCACGCGGACGGGTGGCGAAGGCCTTGGCCAGCTCTTCGCGCAAGGCGGCATAGTTCGCAATCCGCCCCTCGCGCGTGGAGAAATCCGGCATGGCCCCGATATCGGGCCGCTCCAGCGCCGCGAGCAGGCCCTCCCAGAACTTGATCTGCGACGACATGTGGATCGCGATCAGCTTGCCGTCCCGGCAGCGGAACGCATAGGACTGCGACGCGCTGACCCGCGTCAGCGGTCCGACCGGAATGCCGTACCGCTTGTGATTGATGAAAGCGTCCGGCGCAAAGGCGATGGTCGCCTCCAGCATCGAGGTCTCGACGCGGCGCCCCTTGCCGGTGCGCGAGCGCTCGTGCAGCGCGCCGAGAATGCCGTAGGCCGCATAGAACCCGGTGATGTTGTCGGAAATCGTCGGCCCGGCGACCTGCGGCGACTGCGGATCGACGAACTGGCTCAGCACGCCGGACAGCGACTGCGCGACGGCATCGTAGGACGGCCGGTCGACGTAAGGCCCGCTGCGTCCGAAGCCCGTGAGCGAGCACTGAATCAGCCGCGGGTTCACCTTCGCGAGCGTCTCGACGGAAAACCCGAGCCGGTCCATCACGCCGGGCCGGAAATTCTCGATCAGCACATCGGCGCCGCGGATGAGATCGAGGAAAATCTCCTTGCCGCGCGGGGAGCGGAGATCGAGCGTGAGGCTGCGCTTGTTGCGGTTGTAGGCGATGAAGTGCCCGCCATAGAGATCGCCCCGGAAGTATCGAAACGGATCGCCGCCCTGCGGGTTCTCGACCTTGATTACGGCGGCGCCGAGGTCGGCGAGCAGCATCCCGGCCAGCGGGCCGGTGATCATGGTGGTGAGTTCGATGACGCGAACGCCGTCGAGCACGCCGGCCATCAATGGCCTCCGGGCTTGAAGTCGGCGGGCACCGCGCCGTCGTAGGCGATCGCCTTCTCGGCCGCCTCCGACAGAAGAAAGCCGATGGAGCGCGACTGTTCCTCGACGAGATGCGCGACGAGGCTCGCGGCGCGCGCGAGGATCGGCACGCCTTTCAGCCCGGCGAGCGGGAAACCCGCGTCCAGCAGCACGGCGGGGATGGCGCCGGAGACGTTCAGCACGAGGCTGCGGCCGGTGATCTCCGCGATGGCCTTCTCTGCCGCCTTCGCCGCCTCGACATGCCTGCCCGAAAGCCCCTGCGCCTGCGCCACCGCGATCAGCCGCGCCGCGCGCGGATCGGCGTCCTTGTGCAGCGGATGGCCGTAGCCCGGGAACGGAATTTTCTTGGCGCGAAACTCCTGCGACAACGCCATCGCAGCGGCGGCGAGGCCGCCGCCGGCGGCGCGTTCGTCGATATCCGCGAGAAATCGCCCGGCATTCTCGGCGCTGCCCAAAATCACCGAGCCGCAGCCGAGGATTCCCGCCGCAACCGCGGCCTGCATCGCCTCCGGGCCCGCGGCGTAAGTCATGCGCGCGGCCTGCACGCTCGGCACCAGGCCGTGCTCCGCGATTGCGACCAGGCAGGAGTCGAGCACGCGGCCTTGCGCGGCGCTCGGCCGCGTTCCGGTCACGAGCAGCCAGAAATGTTCGGTGAACGAGACCGAGCCGATCAAATCCTTGCAGAGGTCGTGCCCCCGCACGACGATCGCTTCCGCATTGGCCGTGCTGATGGAACTGGTCGGATCCTGACTCTTGCCGATCTTCAAGTCCGCAACTCCTTCCGTACCGCATGCGTTCAGGCGCCGACGCGCCGGATCGCAGCACGGGCGGACCTTATCAGCGGCCCGGAGCCCCGCAAAGCAGCGGGCCGCTGCGGCGCGTGCCTGCTGCATTCAACCGCAGGCGTGCATCGGTGGGCAGGATTGTTGGGCACCGCAAGGCTGCGGAATGAATCCGGCGATAAGACGCAGCGCGTCGGGTCAGGCCGACTGCAGCGGCCGAATGTCCCAATCCCACCACGCAAAATCGAGCCGGAAGTCTTTGCCTTCCACGGTACAGCCGTAGGCCGTGCTGTTCGTGCCGCGGGGAAACTTGCGCTCGCTCGGTCCGGCCAGCGTGCCTTCGAATATCAGAAGGCCCTTCTTGACCCGCACACGGCAACCGACCAGCGAAACGATTTGCGTTGCATCAAAACCGAACACGACCACGCCCTCACGCGACACGCGGCAAACCTATCGCGAAGCCGCCGCGACACCAGACGGCGCACGACTTATCCACAAGACTGCGGCGACGGCAGCGCGAAATGACTCACAACTTCAACCTGTTCGCGGCGCGATCCACAGACTGAGCGCGGAGCCGCCGCCCGGCCCAAGGACCGACCCCATCCGGCGTCCAGAGCGACCACGCCTGCGCCAATTCGCGGCCATGCTATGCTTGCTTTGCGAGCAAGCTCTTGCCGGCGGCATTCGGCGCGTTCTCGTTGCCGCGGAAAGAGCCGTTCATGGACCGGCCCAGGAACTCACAAGGGTAACGCCATGACTCTGAGGCTACTTGCATCGGTTGCCGCCGTCGTTCTGGCTTTCTGCGGGTCCGCGCAGCCGCAATCCTATCCGGCGCGCGATATTCGCGTGGTCGTGGGGCTGCCGGCGGGTAGCGGCGGAGACGTGGTCGCGCGCTACTACGCCGACAAGCTCTCGCAACTCGCGGGCAAGCCGGTGATCGTCGAGAACCGGCCAGGCATGATCCTCTCCGCGGGCGCCGACGCGGTCGCGAAGGCTCCGCCCGACGGCTACACCATCCTCATCACCTCGGTGACGTCGTCGCACGCCGCCAATCTGTTCAACTTCAAGAAGCTGCCCTACGACCCGATCAAAGATTTCGCACCGGTCGCCACGCTTCAGCGCAGCTATTTCATCCTGGTGGTTCGCGCCGACGCTCCCTGGAAATCCGTCGCCGAACTCACCGCCGCGATGAAAGAGAAGGGCGCGAAGGCCACCTATGCGTACGGCAGTCCGCCCGCACTGGCGTCAGCCGAACTGTACAAGGCCCGCATCGGCCTGCAGGCGGTCGGCGTTCCCTACAAGACCGCGATGGCGTCGCTGCCGGAAATGTTCCGCGGCGAGCTCGACTTCCAGTTCATCGACGCCACGCAGGGCACGCCGCTGATCCAGGGCGGCAAGCTGCGCGGACTCGCCGTCACCGCCGGCCGGCAGATCCCAGGCGCGAACTTGCCGACCATGGCAGAGGCCGCCGGCATCCCCGAGTTCGACATCGCGCCGACCTGGGGCGTTCTGCTTCCGGCGGGAGCGCCGCCCGCGATCGTGGCGCGGCTGGAATCGTGGTTCGGCGAGATCGTGAGGATGGACGCGACGCGGCAGTTTCTGGCGCGCACCCATGGCGCCCCGTTCCCGGGCGGCGCGAAGGACCTCGCCGATTTCATCCCGAAAGAAATCAAGAAGTGGCAGGAGCTGTCGCGGCTGGCGAAGATCGTGCCGCAGTGAGGCGCGCCTAAGCCGCCTCGCCCCGGAAGTCCGGCACGGCGGCATGCAGCACGGAATAGATCGCCGCCCGCTCCTCGCGGGCCAGCCCTTGCTCCAGCGTCGCGATCCACGCCCGCATGACATCCATGCCGGGCACCACCGGACGCGCGGCAACGATCCCCTCGATGCCGATCTCGGCGTTTTCTTCCTCGCGGGCGAACAGGATTTCGTTCAGGCGCTCGCCCGGCCGGATGCCCGAAATTTCGATCTGGATGTCGCGGCCGGGTTCGAGACCCGAAAGGCGGATCATGCGCTCAGCCAGTTCGTAGATTTTCACCGGCTGGCCCATGTTGAGGACATAGACCGACACGTCCGATCGCGCCGGCCCGACCGCGTGGCTTGCCGCGGTGACCACCAGATCGCAGGCCTCGCGGATGGTCATGAAATAGCGAACCATGTCCGGATGCGTAACGGTGATCGGGCCGCCGGCCTCGATCTGGGCTTTGAACTTCGGCACCACCGATCCATTCGACGCCAGCACGTTGCCGAACCGGACGGAAATGAAACGCGTCTTCGTCCGTCCGGCCTCGGCGGGACGCGACGCATCCGCGTCGAGCGCCTGGCAATACATTTCCGCGAACCGCTTGGTCGCGCCGAGCATGGATACCGGCTCGATCGCCTTGTCGGTCGAGATCATGACCATCGCGCCGGCCCCGGCCGCAACGGCGGCATCTGCGACGTTGACCGACCCGAAGACGTTGGTCTTGACGCCCTCGCCCCAATCCCGTTCGAGCAGCGGCACATGCTTGAGCGCAGCGGCGTGGAACACAATGTCGGGCTTGAAGTCCTTGAGCAGCCGGAAGATGCGCTCGCGGTCGCGCACGTCCGCCAGCCTGCCTTCGACAGTCGCGCGCGGGTGCTTGGCCGCAAGCGATTCAAGAACCGCGTAGAGCGCCGGCTCCGAGTTCTCGATCACGAGCAGCCGGTCCGCCCCGAAGGTCACGGCGCGGTCGCAAATCTCGGCGCCGATCGACCCGCCACCGCCGGTGACCACGATCGAGCGGCCCTTCACAAAGTCTTCGAGGCGCCGATAGTCGATTTTCACGCTCGGGCGCAGCAGCAGGTCCTCGACCGCGACCGGTGCGAGCCGAAGCGCATCGCGGCCCTCGTCGAGCGACGGAAGGCGGCTTGCCGGCAACCCGATCCGGCGCGCCCGCATCAGGAGCGACTCCGCTCCGGCTCCCGAATCGAACGCCGACGGCGTCAGGATCAGGCGCGCAATGTCGATCTTGCGCTCCTGCAACAGCGCGATGACACGTTCGAGATCGTCGAAGCCGCCGAGGACGGGAACGCCGCGCACCGTCACGCCCTGATCGGACCGGGACGGCGACAGCAGGCCCGCGGGCCAGATTCTCGTAATCGCGCCGCTCTCGATCGCGCGCAGCGGCACTTCGACGTCGGCGGCACTCCCGACGATCAGGACCGGTTGCGCGTTGACATCGCGTGCATGACGCTGCGTGCGGGCTTCGCGGAAGTAGCGGTAGGCGATACGCGGAGCGGCCAGGAACGCGAGCTGCAGGACGAAGTAGATGGCAATGGTGATCTTGCCGAAGAAGAAGCTGCCGTAGAACTGCGGCGTCAGCAGGATGTAGTCCAGCGTCAGCAGCGAGACCGCGAGCACCGCGGTCGCGCGCGCGATCCGCATCAGTTCGGGCAGCGATGTGAAGCGCCACTTCGGCTCGTGCAGGCCGAACAGGAAATAGACCAGGCCGGCGAAAACCAGGACGCCGGGCAGCAGCGTCGGGAACCAGCCGATCCGCTCCAGCAGCCGCTCGTCCTCGAAACGAACCACGAAGGTCACGGTCAAGGCCGCAACGGTCGCCAGCAGATCGTGAAGCACAATCAGCCATTGCCGGTATGTCAGTCGCGCCAGCGGATTCATGGCTTCACCGGGGACGGCGTCATACCGGCTTCCATACTGGCCTTGGACGCCTCACGCCACCCCATCGGCGCCCCGGAGGCTTCTCTCACTTCAAGAGCCTTATCCACGGCACTCAAAACCCGGTCCAACGACAGGCCGTCGAGACAGGCGCTGGCGCTGTCGAGGTGCCGTTCGCAACCCTCCCGCTGGCATGGGGTACAGGGCAGCGCGTTCTGCACCAGCCAGACGTTGCCCCGGCGCTGGATCGATCCGGCTGCGTCCCAGGCCCGGTCGAGGCCGCCGGACGGCCACGGCCCCCAGAGGCGCGGATCGGTCGGACCAAACAAGGCCACGGTCGGGCAGCCCGCCGCCGCCGCCAGATGGGTCATGGACGTATCGGGCCCGACATAGACCGATGCGCCTCCCAGCAAGGCCGCGAGTTCGGGCCAGGTCAGCCGGCCGTCGAGACGCTCGACCGATGCGTCTCCCAAGCGCAGGAGGCCGTCCAGATAGGCGCGCTCGGACGGGTCCGGCCCGCCGGTCGCGAGCACCGAAAGCCCGCGTTCCTTGAGAGCGCGCACCAATCCGCGCCATCCTTCGTTGGTCCAGCGCCGATAGCGGAACATCGGCGTGGCATGGATCACCGCATACGGACCGTCGCGGCGCGTTCCGCCGCGCGCCGCATCCGATGGGCACACGACCTCGCGCTGCGGCGTGAGGCCGAGACACACGGCGAGGCGGAGCACTTCCTCGATCCGATGCTGATTTTGGACCGCAGGCACCGCTCGCTGAAACACCCGGCGCTTCCACCACGCGCCATCCCCCGCAGCCGGCACAATTCCGACGCGTGCACCGCTCGCCGCAAGGGCGAGAAATGCCGGACGATCGCCGGCCTGCGTGGAAACGACGAGATCGTACTTGCGCAGCAATCGCGCGATCAGCGTCACGGTCTCGCGCATCGACGGCCGCTGGGGCACGCTGACGACCGCGTCGACGTCGGGGTTGCCCTGGAGAATCCCTTCGGTGCCGGAAAACGCCAGCACGTCGATCGACGCAGCCGGATAGCCGCGCCGCAGCGTCCGCAACAGCGGCGTCGTCAACAGGACGTCGCCGATGCGCCGGAGCACGATCACCAGAATTCTCGGCCGTTCGGGCAATTCGAAGGGCGCCGCCATTGGTACGGAATCCGTTCTGCCGAAGCAGGCGTCGCACGCTCGGCCCGCAAATTCAATCGGTTAGGCTTCTGCCGGGCGGACCCGCCGCCGGACGTGAATTCCGTCGCTCGCCAAGGCGGCCGGTTCGATGCTATGCGTCTCGGCGCGGGCTGCCGATCGCCCGGTCTGGCTCGAACCATGTCAGAATCCAATCGTCGGGACCTGATTGCGGCCGGCCGCGGCTCTTCACGCTTTGGATTGCCGCTTCGAGCGCCGGACGTTGCGATTGGGGAGTCCGCTGCGGGCGATGCGGCAAGCGCCCGGCCGCGGTCCGGCGAGACCGCCTAGGGGCGGAGGCGCCGTTGCGGCTGCTCTACGTCGTTACCGAAGACTGGTATTTCCTCTCGCATCGGCTGGCGATGGCGCGCGCGGCGCGTGCGGCGGGCTTCGAGGTGCATGTCGCGACGCGCGTCGCCGACGGAGCGGCCAGGATCGAGGCGGAGGGATTCACGCTGCATCCCGTGCCGTTCGTCCGCGGCCGGCTGTCGCCCGTCGGATCGGTCGCGGCGATCCGGGCGCTCCGCAACATCCATCGCACGGTGCAGCCGGTCATCGCGCATCATGTGGCATTGCAGGCGGTCGTGCTCGGCTCCATCGCCGCGCTCGGCCGTCCGGTGCGCACCGTCAACGCCATGACGGGGATGGGCTACACGTTCACCTCCGGCGGCGCAAAAGCGCTGCTGCTGCGTCCCTTGATGGCTGCGCTGATGCGCCGGCTGCTCAACCGGAACGGCCGGACCGTGCTGGTTCAGAATCCCGACGACCGCGAAGGCATGCTGGCGCTCGGCATCGACGCGGGCCGCATCGCGCTGATCCCCGGCTCCGGCGTCGATACCGCCGCGCTGCAGCCGCTCCCGGAACCGGACGGTCCGCCGACGGTCGCGTTTGTCGGGCGCCTGCTCGCCGACAAGGGCATCCACACCTTGATTGCCGCGCACCGGCTGCTGCGTCGGCGAGGGATCGCCGTCGAAACGCTGGTTGCGGGCACGCCCGATCCCGCCAATCCGGCGTCGGTGAGCGAACGCGAAGCCGTCCAATGGAACGACGAACCGGGAATCCGGTGGCTGGGCCATGTCGGGGACATTCCGGGTCTCTGGGCGCGCGCCCATATCGCCGCCCTGCCGTCGCGCCGCGAGGGCCTGCCGATGAGCCTTCTGGAAGCGGCCGCCTGCGGCCGCCCGATGGTCGCGACCGACGTGCCGGGCTGCCGCGAAATCGTCAGGGACGGCGCAACCGGGCTGCTGGTGCCGCGCGACGATCCGCACGCTCTCGCCAACGCGATCGAAACGCTTTCCGCATCGCGCGAACTGCGCCTGCGCTACGGCGCGGCGGCGCGGCAAATAGCGGTGGAGCGATTCTCGGCCGACGCAATCGGACGTCAAACGGTTGAACTTTATCGTAGCTTGGTGTGATTAGCGGGCAAGCCGCAATGCGCGGCGACCGCCGCACGTGTACCCATGTCGAACAACCTCGCCCTTGGCATTGCCGCCGTAGCCGCCGCCGCCATCAGCGCGGGCCTGATCGTCATGCTGATGCCGCTGCTGCGGCGCCATGCGGCGGCCCTGCCCAATGCCCGCTCCTCGCATCGCACGCCGACGCCCCAGGGCGCGGGCGCCGCCGTGATCGCGGCAACGCTCGCGGCGATTGCCGTTATCGCAGGACTGGTGCAGCCGTCGCCGGTTGCGGCGTCCCTCTGGCTGGTGATCGCGGCGACGGTGTTCATCGCGCTGGTCGGGGCGGTGGACGACCTGCGGACCATCGAGGTCGCGCCGCGCCTGCTGCTGCAAATCTGCGCGGTGGCCGTCGTGATCGCGAGCCTGCCGGTCGAAGCGCGCATCGTTTCCGCAATTCCGTGGTGGATCGAGCGCGCGATGCTGCTCGTCGCCTGCGTCTGGTTCGTCAACCTGACGAACTTCATGGACGGCATCGACTGGATGACCGCGGCCGAAATGGTTCCGGTGACCGTCGGGCTTACGGTGCTGGGCCTTCTGGGCGCGCTGCCTTCGGACGGCACGATCGTGGCGCTTGCGCTATGCGGCGCGCTGATCGGTTTCATGCCGTTCAACCGGCCGGTGGCCAGAATCTTCCTGGGCGACGTGGGAAGCCTGCCGATCGGGCTGCTGGTCGCCTGGCTTCTCGTGCTTCTGGCTTTGAACGGTCATCTGGCCGCTGCGCTGATTCTGCCGCTGTACTATCTGGCCGACGCGACTTTGACGCTCGCGCAGCGCATCGTACGCGGCGAACCGTTCTGGCAGGCGCATCGCACCCACTTCTACCAGCGGGCCACGGATCGCGGCTTCACCGTGCTTGAGGTCGTCGGCCGGGTCTTCGCCGTCAACGCCGGATTGATCGTGCTGGCCGTCGCCAGCGTGATCTGGCCGGTTACCGCGGTTGCGCTCGCAACCTTGCTCTGCGCCGCGGCGCTGGTCGGCTGGCTGCTGTTCTCCTTCGTGCGGGGCCGAACGTGAGCCGCATCCTCGTCACCGGCGCGTCGGGTTTTGTCGGACGTGCGCTGGTCGACGAGTTGGCGGCTGCAGGACAATCGGTGCGCGCGGCGATGCGCAAGCCCGCCGACGTGTTCGCACGTTCGGTCGAAGTGGTCGCCGTGTCCGATCTGACGCGGCCCGTCGAATGGCGCGCGCTGCTCAAGGATGTCGACACGGTCGTTCATCTCGCCGGGATCGCGCACGCCGGTCCGGGCATCGCCGAGGATGCCTACGACCGGGTCAACCGGCTCGCGACCGCCGAACTCGCCAATGCAGCGCGCGCAGCGGGGATCCGGCGACTGGTGTTCGTGTCGTCGATCCGCGCCCAGAGCGGGCCGGCGTCACCACGCATCCTGCGCGAAACCGACCCGGCGCAACCGATCGACGCCTATGGCCGCTCCAAGCTCGCTGCCGAAGAAGCGGTGCGCGCGTCGGGTGTGCCGTTCACGATCCTGCGGCCGGTTCTGGTTTACGGCCCGGGCGTCAAGGGCAACCTGGAACGGCTGCTGCATCTCGCGCAGTCGCCATGGCCGCTGCCGTTCGGCCTGTGCCGCAACCGGCGCTCGCTGCTCGCCCGGCGCAATCTCATCTCGGCCATCCAGCTGGCGCTGGAAACGCCCGCCTTGGCCGGGGGGACCTACAACGTTGCCGATCCCACGCCGGTCACGCTTGCCGAACTGGTCAGGGCGTTGCGCGCCGGGATGGGGCGTGGGCCCGGACTGCTGCCGGTTCCGCCGGTCGTGCTGGCGCTGGCGCTGCGAGCGCTCGGTCGGGGCGAGGAATGGTCGCGGCTCGGCGGCGAGCTCGTGGCCGACGTGTCGTCGCTGTGCGCGGCCGGCTGGAAGCCCGCGGTCGACACGTCCGCAGGATTGGCCGACCTCGCACGCGACTTCGTGTCAAAGGCCGCGGCTTGAACTGCAGCTGAAAATCACGCCGGCGCGAGTGCCGATATACCCTGTGCCGCGCGCACCCGCCGGTTCCGGATGACGTCGTTCAGCCGCTCGTCGTTCTGCGGCAATTGCGACCGGTCCGCCTCGCGATGCCACAAGTGCAGCACGCCGGTCGCCAGCGTTCCGTCCTTGCGGCGGAGCCCGGCATGCAGGAGCCGCACCAGAAGATCGGAATCCTCGCGGCCCCAGCCGCTGAACGCCGCATCGAAGCCGTCGACGCGGTCGAGATCGGAGCGCCAGACGGCCAGATTGCACGAGCGCGCGCCCTTCCAGGCCTTCATGCGCAACTTTCGCAGCGGACCGAGCGGCAGGTGGAGGATGGGAGACAGGCGATTGACGCCGCCGGTGCTGCGATGACCGAGCCAGTCGGCCAGCGCCCAGTTCTCCGGATGCAGTCCCCGGCGCAGCACCGCATCGGTCAGGCGTTGCGACAACAGCGCACGATTGCCGGTGACGAACCAGCCGGGCTCGGCGAGCTTGCGATGGGCGGCGACGAAATCACGCTGCGCGATGCAGTCGCCGTCCAGGAATATGCAATAGTCGCCACGGCTCGCCAGGATCGCCCGGTTGCGTATCTCGGCCGCACGAAAGCCGCGGTCCTCGTGCCATACGTAGAGGAGCGGCACGCCAAGCCGCGGCGTCCAGCCTTCGATCAACGCCGCGGTCGACGGACCCGATCCGTCGTCGGCAATCACAACCTCGAAATTGCGGTCGGTCTGCACGGACAGCGAACGCAGCACCGCATCGAGCGCATCCGGGCGCTCGTAGGTCGTCACGACGATGGAGATCAGGCCGCTCGACATTGGTATCCCGGTCGCCTCTCTCGCACACGGCATTCGGCCGGACTCCCATGCGCCGCAATGGCCAAGGAGGCCGGAGACGGGTAAATAGGCGCTTCACGCCTGCCGAACCGTCCAACATGCCAAGAATATCCGCCTACATCATCGCCTACAACGAAGCCGCCAAGATCGAAGCGGCGGTGGCGAGCGTGCTGTGGGCCGACGAGGTGGTGGTGGCCGATTCCAACAGCACCGACGGCACTGCGGCGCTCGCGGAAGCGCTCGGCGCGCGGGTGGTGCAGATTCCATTCACCGGCTTCGGCGAACTGCGCAACCGCGCCATCGAGGCTTGCCGTTTCGAGTGGATTTTCAGCCTCGACTCCGACGAGCGCTGTACCGCCGCGGCGCGCGACGAGATTCTGAAGATTGTTGCGGCCGAGGATGGCCAACACGACGCCTATCTGGTGCCTCGCCGCTCCTACATGATGGGCCGCTGGATCGCGGGCTCGGGCTGGTATCCGAACTACCGCCAGCCGCAACTTTTTCGCAAGAGCGCGATGAGCTACAAGCCCGATCCCGTCCACGAGGGCTACGAGCTGCTGACCGCAAAGCCGCTCGGGCGATTGCAGAACGAGATTCATCAGTTCCCGTTCCGCAACCTCGACGAGATCATCCGCAAGATGAACCGCTACTCCACGCTCGGCGCGGACAAGCTCGCGCGCAAGCGCGTAACGATGTGGAGTGCGTTCGGCCACGGGCTTTGGGCCTTCGTCAAGCACTACGTCTTCAAGCTCGGATTCAAGGACGGCTGGGCCGGCTTCGTCATCGCCTTCGGCAATTTCGAAGGCACGTTCTACCGCTATGCCAAGCGCTACGAACAGACTCAGGACTGGCAGCCGCCGCCGAGCGAAAAGTTGACCCGGCCCGAGCCGCAGGGCAGCGTTCAGCGCCCGCGCCACCAATCGGAATAGAGCCGCTTCACGCGGCGCATGCCGTTGCGCAACACGCGAAACGGCAGCGCGAGATAGTACTTGCGCAGAATTTCCCACCGGTCTGCGGCGCTCGGCTGCAGGGCGGAGTCCGCGGGGACATACCAGCCGTTGTTGCCGATGCGGCGAAGCAGCCGATAGCCGTTCGAATTCAGGAAACGGTGCGCGCGAAGGCTCCCGACATGGTCCTCCAGCAGGATCAGGTCCGGCCGCCAGCGCGCAAAGTCGAACCCGCTCAAGACTTCGATCTCGTGGCCTTCGACGTCGACCGACAGGAGATCGACCGGCTCCGGCGCCTCGGCCTCCTCCAGGAGTTCGTCGAGCGTGCGGGTCGGAACGAGGATCGTGTAGCCGGGCTCCGCGCCCGGCGCCATGCGGTCGCGGTCGAGCGCCGACCGCGCGCCGTCGACATGCAGCGGCAAGGTTTGCCCAGCGTTGTCCGGCGACGTGCAGGCAACGGCGAACACCCGCGCCTTGCGTTCGGTCACGAGGAAGGCGGCCAGTTCCGGCTGCGGCTCGACCAGGACGCCGGTCCAGCCAGCCCGTTCGAGATGCCAGGTCTGCGATCCAACGGTCGGATGGTTGGCGCCGACCTCGACGAAATAGCCGTCCGCCGCGCCGCCGAAATGCGCACGAACCAGCGCCTCTTCCTCGGCATGGGTCGGATGGATCGCCACGATTGCGTCCGCCGCGTCAGCGCCGCTTGCGCGATCGCGAGCGCTCGACGATCCGGGTGGTGCTGAAGCCCGCAACCAGATCGACCACGATCACCTCGCCGCCCTGCTTCTCCACCACCTCGCGGCCGACCACCTGGTCGGGCCGATAATCGCCGCCCTTGACCAGCACGCTCGGCTTGACCTGCCGGATCAATTCAAGCGGCGTGTCCTGCTCGAACACAACCACGAGATCGACGGCTTCGAGCCCTGCCAGCACTTCGGCGCGCGCACTTTCGCTCTGGATCGGCCGCGCCGGCCCCTTCAGGCGCTTGACCGAGGCGTCGCTGTTAAGACCGACCACGAGGCGGTCGCAGGCGGCGCGCGCCTGCGCCAGCACCTTGATATGGCCGGGGTGCAGCAGGTCGAACACGCCGTTGGTGAAGCCGATGCGGAGATTCTGCGCGCGCCACGCGGCGAGCCGCTCGTCGAGTTCGCGCCAGTCGAACACGATCTTCTCTTCGGGCGCGAGCGAGGCATGCGGCAGGATGCGTGCGCGCAGCTCCGCGGCTGACAGGGTCGCGGTGCCGCGCTTGCCGACCACGACCGCAGCGGCGGCGTTCGCCGCGCGCATCGCCGACTCGAAATCGGCATCGAGCGAGAGCATCACAGCCAGCACAGCCGCCACGGTATCGCCGGCGCCGGAGACGTCGCGCACCCGGATCGCATAGGCCGGCACATGGACCGGCGGCGCGCCGCGCGCATGCAGCATCATGCCGTCCTCGCTCAGCGTGACGAGGACCGCCTTGCTATCGGCCTCGCGCGCCAGGACATCCGCCGCGGACGCAAGCTGTTCCGCGGTTGCGACCGGCCGCCGCGTGGCCTCGCCGAGTTCCTTGCGGTTCGGCGTAATCATGGTGGCGCCGCGATAGATCGAGAAGTCGCCGCCCTTGGGATCGACGATCACCGGCTTTTTCAGCTTCCGGGCACGGTCGATCACGGCCCGGATCAGCTTCGGCGTCAGCACGCCCTTGGCGTAGTCGGAGAGAACGACCGCGCCGGCGCGCGGCAGGGCTGCGAGCGCATGCGCGATCAGCGCCGCCTCGACCTTGCCCGACACCGGCTTCGCCAGTTCCCAATCGGCGCGCAGGAGATGCGTCGAGTGATGTTCCGACACGAAGCGCAATTTGCGGGTGGTCGGCCGCGACGGGTCGACGGCAAGCTTGGCCGAGATTCCCAGTTTGCGGTCGTTGAGCGCCGCGCGCAGCGTGCGGCCCGCGGAATCGCCGCCGATGACGCCGACGAACAGGCATTTCGCCCCGAGGCTTGCGATGTTGCGCGCGACGTTGCCCGCACCTCCGACCACAACGTCCTCGCGGCTGACGGCGATCACCGGGGCGGGCGCCTCCGGCGAGATGCGCGTGACGTCGCCATAGACGAAATCGTCCAGCATCAGATCGCCGATGCAGAGGATCGTCTGCTTGCCGATGTCCGTCAGTCGTTTCTCGAAATCGAACATGGTGCGCGCGTTCAGCGGTAACGGTCGGCGGTGTCGAGGAACTGGGTGACGTAGCGCCGCACCGCATCCTCCAGAGCCGTGAAGCCGGCGTTGTAGCCCGCGCGGCGAAGGTTATCGACCTTCGCCTCGGTGAAATACTGGTATTGCCCGCGGATGCTCTCCGGCATGTCGACGTATTCGATGTCGGGCTCGCGGCCGAGCGCGCGGAACACCGACGCGATCAGGTCGCGGAAGCTGCGCGCCTTGCCGGTGCCGACGTTGAAAATACCGGACACGGCGGGCGTCTGCATCAGCCAGCGCACGACGGCTACGGCATCGTCGACATAGATGAAGTCGCGGCGCTGGTCGCCGTCCTCGATCCCGGGACGGTGCGACTTGAACAGCCGCACCGTGCGGCCGGCCTTCACGTCGTCGAACCGCTTGGCGACGAGGCTCATCATCTCGCCCTTGTGATACTCATTGGGGCCGAACACGTTGAAGAACTTCAATCCGGCCCATTGCGGCGGCAGCTTCTCCTTCTTGACCGCGCGGTCGACGACGGCGAGGTCGAAGGCCTGCTTGCTCCAGCCGTAGAGGTTCATCGGCTTCAGGCGCGCGAGCGCCTCCGGCGACCAGTCGTCGTCGAACCCGGCGTTGCCGTCGCCGTAGGTCGCGGCCGACGACGCATAGATGAACGGCACGCGCGCCGCGGTGCACCAGTCGAGCAGGCGCAGGGACAGCCGGAAATTGTTCTCGATCACCGCGTCCGCGTCGGTCGCGGTGGTGTCGGAGATCGCCCCCATGTGGATGACGGCGTCGAGCTTGCGCCCGTTCAGCCAGGCCGGCAGGTCGGCCGGGGCGACCGCATCGGCGAGCCTGCGCTTGGCCAGATTGCGCCACTTGGCGTCGCTGCCGAGGAAATCGCACACCGCAACGTCGGTTTGCCCGGCCTCGTTCAAGGCCGCGACCACATTCGAGCCGATGAAACCGGCTCCGCCGGTGACCAGGAGCATCCGCGACCCGCAGCCGTTCAGGTTGGGGCCTTCCTTTGCCCCAGCCGGGCCGGGCACGCAACTTTGGGTCCGAAACAGGCCCGATAGCAGGGCTTCAGGCATCGCGTGTTCCGTTCCGGGCTGGACAGCCCCGCCAAGCCGGGCTACCCGGCAGACATGGGCCTTAAGAAATGAATCCCACACCGGACGCGCGCACGGACCCGGACTCGCCGATCCTGCTGGTGCCGTACATGTGGATCGGGGACTTTGTGCGCTGCCACTCGGTGGTGACGCTGCTGCGGCAGCGCTTTCCACGGCGCCCGGTGGACGTGCTGACCACGTCGCTGTGCGCGCCGTTGCTCGATTACATGCCGGGCGTCCGCAAGGGCATCGTCTGGGACCTGCCGCGCAAGCGCCTGGCGCTGGCCGAGCACCAGTTGCTGGCGGCGCGCATCGCCGCCGAGGGCTACGGCAGCGCGCTGGTCATGCCGCGGACATGGAAGTCGGCGCTGGCGCCTTATCTCGCAGGGATTCCGGAGCGGACCGGTTTTGCCGGCGAAGGCCGGTTCGTCCTGCTGAACGACATCCGCTTCGGCGAAAAATCGCTGCCGCGCATGATCGACAAGTGCGGTGCGCTGGCCTTGCCGAAGGGGGTGACGCCGCCCGCCGAATGGCCTTGGCCGAAGCTCGACGTCCCGCAGGCGGCCGCCGCGGAATGGCGCGCGCGCCGCGGGTTGCCGAACGACGGCAGGCCGGTGGTGGCGTTTGCGCCCGGTGCGGTCGGGCCGAGCAAACGCTGGCCGGCCGAGTATTTCGCAGAACTGGCGCAGCGCCTGACCGCCGACGGACTATCGGTCTGGGTGCTGGGCGGGCCGCAGGAAGGCGCGCTGGCCGCCGAGATCGCCAATGCGGCGGGACCGGCCGTACACGACTTGACCTCCGGCGACCTGCGCAACGCGATTTTGGCGCTGCGTCTCGCCGGCGCCGTTGCGTCGAACGATTCCGGGCTGGTTCACGTCGCCGCGGCCATGGGCACGCCCACCGTCGGCATCTTCGGACCGACCAGCCCCTGGCACTGGGCCCCGCTCAATCCGCTCGCGGCCATTGTCGAAACCACGACCGACGTGCCTTGCCGGCCGTGCCACAAGCCCACCTGCCGCGTTCAGCACCACCGCTGCATGCGGGACATCCCGGCGAGTCAGGTCCTGACCGCAGTGCAACGCTCACTCGGCAGCGTCCAGGCACGGACGGCCGCGCCATGACCGCGATGCCTTGCACCCGTTCCAGCCGACCGCTACCAGAGGCCCGGCTCGACCGAGCTAGGAGCCCGTCATGACCGATCCGCGCGAGGACGCCGTCGCCGCCCACCTGCGCCGCTCGCGCGATGCGGCCGAGCGCGCAGCATCCGACCGCGCGTTCGTCTCCGCGACGGCGGGCATCGCAAGCCGGATCGCGGCGTCGCTCAAGGGCGGCGGCAAGCTACTGCTCGCGGGCAACGGCGGCAGCGCCGCCGACGCGCAGCACATCGCGGCAGAATTCGTCGGACGCTTCGTCAGCGACCGCGCACCGCTCCCGGCCATCGCACTCACCACCGACACGTCGGCCCTGACCGCCATCGGCAACGACTACGGCTTCGAGCAGGTGTTCGAGCGCCAGTTGCGCGCGCTCGGCCGCAAGGACGATGTGTTCGTCGCCATCTCGACCTCCGGCCGTTCGCCGAACGTAATCGCAGCGCTGAAGGCCGCGCGCGAACTGGGCATCGTCACGGTCGGTTTCACCAAAGCGGGCGACAGTCCGATGCGCGCGCTCTGCGATCTCACGCTTGCGGCCGATTCCGGCGAGACCGCGCTGATCCAGCAGATCCATATCACCGCGGCGCACGCGATCTGCATGCTGGTCGAGCACGAGCTGTTCGGCACCCCTTTGCGAGGCTGAAGCCGCATGGCGACCGCGCCGACGCGCAAGCCCGCCGTCTTCCTCGACCGCGACGGCGTTATCAACCACGACGATGGCTACGTCGGCACCCGCGAGCGCTTCCGATTCGTCGACGGCGCCGCAGCCGCGATCCGGCGTCTCAACGAGGCGGGCTATCTCGTCTTCATCGCCTCGAACCAATCCGGCATCGCGCGCGGACACTACACCGAGGACGACCTGCTCGCGCTGCACGCCTGGATGGCCGGAGAACTGGCGGCGCAGGGCGCAAGGATCGACGACGCGCGCTACTGCCCGTTTCATCCCGAAAGCAAACTCTCCGGCTATCGCTGGGATTCCGATTTGCGCAAGCCCCGGCCCGGAATGCTGTTCGACCTGATCGCCAACTGGCCGGTGGACAGCGCCAGGAGCTTCCTGATCGGCGACAAGGACACCGACCTGGAGGCGGCGCAGCGCGCGGGGATTGCCGGATATCTTTTCCCCGGCGGCGATCTGGACGCGTTCGTGACGAAGATTCTGGCCGAGCGCGGCGGCGCGCGCAGAGTCTGATTCAGCCGGCTCAATCAGACTCTGCGCGCGCCGGTCACGTCCGCAATTGCTGCGGCGACCTCATCGACCGACGGCATTGCGCCATGCCCGCCCAGCACCTTCATCGGTCCCTGCCCCATCGGCCCGGTCAGGCCCGGCTCGCTCGCGCAAAAGATCGCGACCAAGGGCACGCCGAGCGCGGCGGCAAGGTGAAGAAGACCCGTGTCGACGCCGACTACGAACGATGCGCCCGCGATGGTCCGCGCAACGGCGTCGAGCGGCTCGCGTTCGGGGACTTGGGCGCGCGGCGACGCGGACGCGATCCGCTCGGCCCGCGCGCGCTCGGAAGCGGAGCCGTGAAGCACGACAAGGTCGATTTCACCACCGAGCATCTGCGCCAGCGCGCGCCAGTTGTCCTCGGGCCACTGCTTCTCCGGGCGGGCCGTACCGTGCAGCAGAATTCCGTACCGCGCGCCGCCCGCGGGCGCGAGGCGCGACCGGTCGAGGCCGTAGTCCGGCGGCCCCTCCGGCGCATAGCCGAGCGCAAGCCCGGTGAGCGCGCGGTTGCGCTCGATAGCGTGGCGATCGCGCGCGACGCGGTGACGGACATCGTAGAGCCACGACGCCGCGCGCTCGCGGATGCTGCCGCTGTCGTAGCCGTGGCGGCGGCCGCGCGCGCAACGCGCGATCAGCGCCGACTTCAGGAACAGGCCCTGGGTGTCGACGATTTCGTCGTAGCGGCGGGTGCGAAGGCCGCGAACGAATTGCATCATCGCGCGCCACGCCGACGGCCGGTGCAGCGACGACCGCCAGGCCCGCGCCGCGACCGGAATGACCTCATCGACCGCCGGATGAAGCCCGGCCAGCGGCGCATAGGCCTCGTCCACGACCCATGCGAACCGGGCGTCCGGGCGCGAGCGGCGCGCCTCCGTCAGCGCCGGCATATGGTGAATCACGTCGCCAAGCGAGGACGTTTTGATGAAAAGCACGTCTGACATCGGGCTCGTTCGAATTCGCCGCAATTCATATACCGGCCATTAAGCACGCCGGCCACTTGCCGGACGACAATCAACACCAATAACCGGGTCTATACGGCCGCCCGTCCAATCTCCCGCCCGAGACGGGAGCAGGACCATGGCCGTACTGGTCACGGGCGGCGCAGGCTATATCGGCAGCCATACGGTGCACGAGCTGGTCGACGCCGGCGAGCGCGTCGTCGTGCTCGACAACCTGTCCACAGGCTTTGCGTCGTCGCTGCCCAGGCCGATGCTGCCGATTGTGGGCGACGTCGGCGACCAGGCGCTGGTCGCCACGCTGATTGCCGAGCACGAGATCGACGCCGTGATCCATTTCGCCGGCTCGACCATCGTGCCGGATTCGATCCGCGATCCGCTCGGCTACTATCGCAACAACACCGCGAACTCGCGCGCGCTGATCGAGACCGCGATCAAGCATGGTGTGAAGCATTTCATCTTTTCCTCCACCGCCGCCGTCTACGGCAATCCGCCGCACGTGCCGGTGTCCGAGGACGATCCCACCGTGCCGCTCTCGCCCTACGGCTGGTCCAAGCTGATGACCGAGGTCATGCTGCGCGACGCCGGTGCGGCGCACGGCCTGCGCCACGCGATCCTGCGCTATTTCAATGTCGCAGGCGCCGACCCCAAGCTTCGCACCGGATTGTCGACGGCTGGCGCGACGCACCTCATCAAAGTCGCAGTCGAAGCCGCGCTCGGACGGCGCGCCCGGATCGACGTGTTCGGCGACGACTATCCGACGCCGGACGGGACCTGCATCCGCGATTTCATCCACGTCAGCGATCTTGCCCGCGCGCATCTGGCCGCGCTGCGCCATCTGCGCGGCGGCGGCGACAGCGCCACGCTCAACTGCGGCTACGGCCGGGGCTATTCCGTGCGCGAGGTGATCGGCGCCGTGCGCCGCGCGGTCGGTCACGATTTCGGGGTTCGCTTCGCCGGACGCCGCGAGGGCGACATCGTGGTGTCGGTCGCCGCCGCCGGCCGCATCCGCGCACTGCTCGACTGGAAGCCCGAACTGGACGACCTCGACAGCATCGTCCGTCACGCGCTCGCCTGGGAACGCCGCCTGATGGCTCAGCACGAGCCAGCCTCGCGCGAGGCGATTCCGGCCTAATTCGCACCGTGATCGGCCCGGTTCGGTTTTCGGCTTGAAAAAGCCGGACACGACGGGCAAGGAACGTCGGGGCTCCCCCAAGCCGAATTTTCGGCGGCGGAGCGACGGCGGGCCGGCAGTTCATGTTTGTATCGAAGCTAAAAAAACAGCTCGACAATCCCGACAGCGCGCCGGCCCTGATCCATCGCCTGCTCACCGAATATGCGCTCGGCCAATGGCGGCGCTACGCCATCGCGTTCGCCCTGATGGCCGTCGCCGCCGCCATGACCGCGCTCGGCGCCTACCTGATCGGCGATGTGATCAATGCGGCCTACGTCCACAAGAACCTGCCGGCGATCGTCGCGCTCGCCTTCATCACGGCGGGAATCTTCCTGGTGAAGGCACTGGCGAGCTACGGCAGCGCCGTGATGCTGGCGCGGATCGGCAACCACATCATCGCCCAGAACCAGAGGCGGATGTTCAACGCTCTGATCCACCAGAATCTGAGCTTCTTCGGCGAACGGCATTCCACCGAGTTTCTGGCTCGGCTGAACACCGGCGTCGCGGCCGCGAGTCACGTCATCAACCTGCTGGTGACTTCGATCGGCCGCGACTTGCTGTCGCTGATCGCGCTCGTCACCGTAATGGCCGTTCAGGACCCGGTGATGTCGCTGTTCAGCTTCGTGGTCGTGCCGCCGGCATTCATCGTGCTGCGCAAGCTGATCCGCCGCATCTATTCCATCGCGCGCGCTCAGTTCACCGGCGGCGCGCGCATCCTGGAGACGATGCAGGAGACCGTCCAGGGCATCCGGATCGTCAAGGCCTACACGCTGGAAGAGCACATGCGGGCGCGGCTCGAAACCAGCGTCCAGGAGCTTGAACGAGAATCCAACAAGTGGGCCCGCGTCGCGCATCGCGCGAGCCCGCTGATGGAAGGGCTCGGCGGATTTGCCATCGCCATCGCGCTGATCTACGGCGGCTACCGGGTGCTGGAGACCGGCGCGACGCCCGGCCAGTTCTTCTCGTTCCTGGCCGCCTTCATGCTCGCCTACGAGCCCGCCAAGCGCCTCGCGCGGCTCAATATCGACCTCAACACCGGCCTTGTCGGCGTCCGCATCCTGTTCGAAATCGTCGACCGGCCGCCATCGGAGCCGAACGACGGCGACAAGCCGGCGCTCGTCATCGCGGATGCGCGCGTCGACTTCCAGAACGTGCAGTTTTCGTATCGCGCGGACGAGCCGGTGCTCACCGGCATGACGTTCACCGCCGAGCCCGGCAAGCTGACCGCGCTGGTCGGTCCCTCAGGCGGCGGCAAATCAACCGTCTTCAATCTGCTGCTGCGCTTCTACGAAACCGGAGGTGGCGCGGTCCTGATCGACGGCCAGGACATCGCCAAGGTGTCGCGGCGCTCGCTGCGCGACCAGATCGCCTATGTCGGGCAGGACGTGTTCCTGTTTCACGGCTCGATCCGCGACAACATCGCGATCGGGAACCCGACCGCGAGCGAAGCCGAGATCGTCGCAGCCGCCAAGGCCGCGCATGCCCACGAATTCATCGCAGCCTTTCCCGAAGGCTACGACACGCCGGTCGGCGAGCGGGGCGCGCAACTGTCCGGCGGCGAGCGCCAGCGGGTCGCGATCGCGCGCGCGCTGGTCAAGAACGCGAGGCTCATTCTGCTCGACGAGGCGACCGCGTCGCTCGACTCGGAATCCGAACGGCTGGTGCAGGACGCGATGGCGCATCTCTGCGAAGGCCGCACCACCATCGCAATCGCGCACCGATTGCACACCATCACCCATGCCGACCGCATCCTCGTGGTCGAGAACGGTGCAATCGCGGAGTCCGGCCGCCACGACGATCTGCTGCGCCGGGACGGGCGCTACGCCGCGTTCTACCGGCTCCAGATGAAGGAACAGCAGCCGGCGCCCGCAGCCGCCCCGGCCGCGGAATGACGCAAAGCGGCCGTTCCGGCCGCCTTTGACCGCCAAACCCGATGTGTTATCTGAGGCGCGCCCACGGCCCGGGCGGGCCGATGGCGCGATCCTGATTTCCCGCGAATTCAACCGATCAAGGCACCATGTCCAACGGCAAACGCTACGTCATTCCGCCGCCGCCTCAAGCAGCCCTTGCGATTGCGGGCTCGACCGACCTGTTCCCGGTGCGCCGCATCTGGTGCGTCGGGCGCAACTACCTCGAACACATCCGCGAGATGGGCAACGACGAGCGCGAACCGCCGTTCTTCTTCGCCAAGCCCGCCGACGCGATCGTGCCGGACGGCGGCACCGCGCCCTATCCGTCGTTGACCAAGGACATGCATCACGAGGTCGAGCTGGTGGTCGCGCTGAAAAGCGGCGGGCGCAATATCCCGACCGACAAGGCGCTGGACTGCGTCTGGGGCTACGGCGTCGGCATCGATCTCACGCGCCGCGACCTGCAGATCGCTTCGCGCGACATCAAGCGGCCCTGGGAAGTCGGCAAGGCGTTCGACGCCTCCGCGCCCTGCGGGCCGCTGACGCCGGTGAGCCGCATCGGGCATCCGAAGAAGGCCCGCATCACGCTCAAGTGCAACGGCAAGGTCCGCCAGGACGGCGACCTCGAACAGATGATCTGGAATACGCCGGAGATCATCTCCAAGCTGTCGGAGATGGTCGCGCTCGACGCCGGCGACATCATCATGACCGGCACGCCGTCGGGGGTCGCGGCCTGCGTCGCGGGCGACCGGCTCGAATGCGAAGTGGACGGCGTCGGCAAGCTGACGGTGACTATCGGGCCTGCGCTGAAATAGTTCTCGCTCACGCCGAATGGATTGAGGCCTGCCGGCTCTGCCGGCGGGCCTTTTCATTGTGCAGACCGCTTCGGCAATTGACTCATTTTTGTGCGACGTCGGCGGCGAGGTTTCGTTAACGCAGCCTTGGCAGACTCATCGCGCCGCGACTAGCTTCGAAGGCGATGATTCGCATGGCCGCTTCGACCGCATCGACCGTGGACGCCGCACCTGACGCCGCAAACTGCGATGACGAGGCTGCAATGGTGCGCGCGCTGATGGAGCGCATGGATTCCGCCGGCCGCTCGACCGCAGAGCTTCTGCACGTGCTCCGGCAGGCGTTTCCGGAAAGCCCGCTGTCTGTCCGGGTGGCCGCCCTCAAGGCAATCGGCACGCGCTGACGGCCGTCACATTCCGAGATAGGCCTTGCGCACGCGGTCGTCGGCGAGCAGTTCCTCGCCGGTGCCGGTGAGCGTGATCCGGCCGTTCTCCAGCACGTAGGCGCGGCTGGCGAGCTTCAGGGAGACCGCGACGTTCTGCTCCACCAGCACGCACGTGAGTCCGCCGCGGTTGAGCTCGCGGATGGTCTGCAGCACGGATTGCACGACCGCAGGCGCAAGGCCGAGCGACGGCTCGTCGAACATGACAAGCTCCGGTTCGCCCATGAGGCAGCGGCCGATGGCCAGCATCTGCTGCTCGCCGCCCGACAGCGTGCCCGCGGCCTGGGTGCTGCGCTCGGCAAGGACCGGGAACATCCTGAGCACGCGCTCGAGATTCTCGTCGCGTTTCCACCGCGCCCGCGGCAGCATCGCGCCAAGATCGAGATTCTCCGCGACCGTCAGATTCGGGAACACCTGCCGTCCCTCGGCCACCTGGCCGACGCCGAGATTGCAGACCCGGTGCGACGGCAGGCCGGAAATCTCGCGGTCGCGCAGCGCAATCCGCCCGCGGGCCGGCCGGAGCATTCCCGCAATGGTGCGGATCAGCGTCGTCTTGCCGGCGCCGTTGGCCCCGACGATGGCGACGATGGCGCCCTCCGCGATCTCCAGCGACACGCCGTCGAGCGCCCGGGCGTCGCCGTAAGACACTTCGAGGTTCTCGACCGTCAGCATCACAAGGCCTCGGCGCCGAGATAGGACTGCACCACCGCGGGCTCGCGCACGACGGCCTCCGGCACGCCCTCGGCGATCGCCGCGCCGTGATGCAGCACCAGAATGCGCGCCGCGAGCGACATCACCGCGCGCATGACGTGCTCGATCAGCAGGATCGTCAGCCCGGTGTCATTGTTGATCTTCTTGAGGATCTCGACCATGCGGTCGGTCTCGGTCGGGCGCAGCCCGGCCATGACCTCGTCGAGCAGCAACAGTTTCGGCTCGGTCGCGAGCGCGCGCGCCACTTCGAGACGCTTGCGGTCCGGCAGCGTCAGCGACGACGCCGGCTGCGTGCGCTTGTCGAAGAGGTCGAGGCGCCACAGCACCTCGTGCGCGCGGCGCAGCGCGGACGACAGATTCGGATGGCGCAGCAGCGCGCCGACCATCACGTTTTCCTCGACGGTAAGCGCAGGGAACGGTCGCACAAGCTGAAACGTACGCCCGATGCCGCGCCGGCAGACCGCGTCGGGTGTCATCCCGTCGATGCGCGTCCCGTCGAAGGTGATGCCGCCGGTGTCCGGGCGGAACACGCCGGCGATCATGTTGAACAAGGTGGTCTTTCCGGCACCGTTCGGGCCGATGATCGCGAAAATCTCGCCCTCGGGAACCGCGAATGTCACGTCGGCGACGGCGCGCAGTCCGCTGAAGTTCTTGGAGATGCCTTCGACGGCAAGCAGCGCGGCCATGTCAGGGCTCCGCCTTGTCGCCGGTGCGTTCGGTCTCGCGGTCGACCCGCAGCAGGCGCGACAGCGGCGGCCAGACGCCATGCGGCAGGATCATCACCACCACCAGGAGGCAGAGGCCGTAGAACACGCGCTTGGCGCCCGGCGGGTCGAAGCCGTACCAGGTCAGAAGTTCCTGCAGCACCTCGGCAAGACCTGTGATCAGGAACGCACCGATGATCGGGCCGAACAGTGTGCCGACGCCGCCGATGATCGGCCCCAGAATGATCTCGATCGAGCGCAGGATGAAGAACGTCTGCTCCGGGAACAAGTTATTGTAATAAAAAGCGAAAAACACACCGGCCGGCGCCGTCATGCCGGACGAGATGAGGATCGCGTACATCTTGTAGCGGAACGTGTCGATACCGAGCGAGCGTGCGGCCTCCTCGTCCTCGCGGATCGCCTGCCAGAAATATCCGACACGGCTTCGCATCAACGCGTGGCAGAGAAGAAACGCGACCGCCGTCAGCGCGAGGATCACGTAGTAGAACATCGCGGGCCGGCCCCGCAGGTTCATGAGGTCGTCGTGGCTGTAGTTCGCGACCGGCAGGAAGAACCCCGCCGAGCCGCCGACCCACGAAAAATGATCGAACCCGATGCGCGCGAATTCCGCGAAGGCGATGGTGAGGATTGCGAAATACACGCCCCCGACGCCGAAGCGGAACGCCAGAAACCCGATGATCGCCCCGCATGCGACCGAGATCAGGATCGCCATCGGCATGCCGATCCAGGGCCCGATTCCGAAATGCACATAGAGCGCCGCAGTCGTGTACGCGCCAAGCCCGACATAAAGCGCGTGCCCGAGCGAAAGCTGCCCGGCAAAGCCCATCATCACGTTCCAGGCCTGTCCGGTGTAGGCGAAGTACAGAATGACGATCAGAACGGTCAGCAGGTAGTCGTTGGCAAAGGCCGGCGCCACGACCAGCGCCGCAAGCAGCAAGGCCAGCAGGACCGTCGCGTGCAGCGGTACGCCATGCAGCAGCCGCTTCATCATGACAGCCTCTTGCCCATGATGCCTTGCGGCCGGAACAGCAGAACCAGGACCAGAATGGCGAACGAGACCATGCTTTTCGCCGACGCCGAGATAAGCAGCGCGGCCAGCGCTTCGGTCAGCCCGATCAGGATGCCGCCGAGCAACGCACCGGTCATGGAGCCGAGGCCGCCGGTGATCACGATCACGAACGCAAGCAGCGTGTAGGCCGGGCCTAGCGACGGCGTCACGCTTTCGATCAGGCTCAGGATCGATCCGGCTGCGCCGACGCAAGCCGCGCCAAGCCCGAAGGTCAATGCATAGAGCCGTTTGACGTTCAGGCCGATCACCAGCGCACCGGTGTGGTTGTCGGCGCACGCCCGGATCGCCCTACCGATCGGCGCATAACGGAAAAATGCAAACAGCGCTGCGGCGGCCAGGATCGCCGCGCCGCCGGCGTAGACCTTGGTCGCGTCAACGATGAGAGGGCCCAACGCAAAGCTGTCGAACGAATAGGACGCCTGGACGCTCTGCGCGTCGGGACCGAACGCGATCAGCAGGCCGTTCACGATGATGATCGCGACCGCCAGCAGCAGCATAAACTGGCTGTGCTCCGGCCGCGCGATGAACGGGTTGATCATCGTCATCTGCATCGCGTAGCCGAGCACGAACAGCACGGCGGCGAGCGGGATCATCATCAGGAGCGGATCGAGGCCGTAGCTCGCAAACAGAACGATCGCCAGATACATCGCGATCGTCATCATCTCGCCGTGCGCGAAATTGACCACGCGCACGACGCCGAAGATGACGGACAGGCCGAGCGCCATCAGTCCGTAGACCAGTCCGGTCAACAGCCCGCTGATCGCGACGTTCAGATAGATTTCCAGCGGCAAGAATGGACCCCCCAATTCCCGCTCCGGGCGCGTACGACACAAGAGAACCCGGAACCCAGATGCGTGACCGGCATTCTGGATTCCAGGTCCTAACCGCCGCCGTGCGGTCCCGGATCGACGACCCGTCTCGTCGCGTCAGCGGCGCTTGTCGTAGGCCACCATGGGGAACTCGGGCTTGGCGTTGCTCGCCGCCTTCGGCGCGACCGTCACAAGCTTGCCTCCCCTGTTCTGGATCGCCGAGTTCTTGAGCTGAACGTTCTGGCCCTTGGCGTCGAACCTGATCCCCGGACCGGTCGAGACGTTTTCAGTGATGTTGGTGGTCCGGATCGCTTCGGCCAGCGCCTTGGGATCCGTCGACTTGGCGCGCCTGAACGCGTCGGCCGCCACCAGCACCGCCTCGAACGTGTAGATGTGGTTGGTATTGAGGTTGATGCCGGGGAACTGCTTGGCGAGCGCAGCTTCGAGCTGTTTCGAGAGCTTCTTGTTCGGATCGTACCACGGCACGAGGCTGATCGGACCGTCGGACAGGCGGCCGAGCGTCTTCAGATATTGATCCTCGTACCACCCGGGCCCCATGCTGAGCACGCCCATCGGCGACCAGCGCTGTTTGACCAGTTCGCGCGTAATCAGGATCGCGTCGTTGAGGCGGCTGACCATCATCAACGCCTCGGCGCCCGTCGCCTTGGCCTTCGATACTTCAACCGAAAGATCGCGCGCCGTCGGATCGTACGAAATCGTCTCCACGATCTTGTAGGGCATCTGGAACTTCGGCATCAGACCGGGAACCGCCTTCGACATGGCGGTGCCGAACGTGTCGTTCACATGCATGAAAACGACCGTCTTCGGCGTTGCGCCCGTGGCCGCGAAGATTTCCTTCTGATTGTTGAATGCGTCGCCCAGAATCATGGGCGCCGTCGGGAAATTCCGGAAGACGAACTTATAGCCCTGCTCGGTGATCGGCGGCGCCGCCGCGATGTTGATCACCAGCGGGATGCCCTTCTGCTCCGCCACCTGCGCGATCGCGGTGGTCTGGCCGGAGTCGAAGGCCCCGACCAAGAGCTGCGCGCCGTCGTTGACCAGCTTCTCGGCGCGGGCGCGGGCCACTTCGACGTTGGTCTCGGTGTCCGCATTCATGATCTGAAGATCGGGAAGCCCGAGGCTCTTGAGGATCGGGCCGGCGACATCGACGCCGCGCTGGCAGTCCTGCCCGATGCTGGCCTGCGCGCCGGAGCGCGGCAGCAGCACTCCGACCTTGAGCGGCCCGCCCTGGGCGCGGACGATGGCGGGCGCCGCGAGCAGCGACGCGGCCGCCGCCAATCCGGTATTGAACGTGCGGCGGGTGGTGCCCGCGTTGCGCCGCGAAGGCGGTGTATGCGACTGGCGGTTCATGGTGGACCTCCCTGTCCGAATTCGGCTATCGGCCTGCTGCAGCCATTGTTCTTCGGCTTCCCGCCGTATTGCAATGGCCCCGCGGCGGCGACCGGGTTCGGCTGCCGCCCGGCGCAGAAGCCGGAGCGTTTCCTGCAAATATGTTGACCTCGACAACAGATGTCGTCAACAACATTGTTGCGCTATGATGACACCGCAACGCCGCATCGGGACCGACCATGGCTGACCGCAAGGCCGCCTACCGCGCTGCGACCGACGATGCCGCCGGCGCGCGAGCGCGCAAGGCCGAAACGGCCCGGCGCGGCCGGGACGGCGTCATCGGCCTGGGCGTTCTCGACGTCCATCTCGGCTATTTCCTCCGGCGGGCGCAGGTCGCGGTGTTCCAGGACTTCATCGAAACCCTGGGCCGCATCGACGTCAGGCCTGCCCAGTATTCGGTGCTGGCGGTCATCGCCGCCAATTCCGACCCTTCGCAATCCGACGTGGCGCAGCTCCTCGGTATCGAGCGTGCGCGGCTGGTGCGCCTGCTCGACCGGCTTGAGAGGCGGGGCCTGCTGCGGCGGTTTCCGTCTTCGAAGGACCGCCGGTCGCATGCGTTGCGGCTGACTCCGGCCGGCCAGCGCCTGCTTAAACAGGCACAAGAGCTCGCAGCGGTGCACGAGGCGCGCCTGATGTCGCGGCTGGGCCCCGAGCGGCACAAGCTCATGCTGGAAGCGCTGCGAAACTTCTCGTTCTAATCGCCGGCTATTGGGCTCAACCGGCCAGCAGCCGCTCGACGCCGGCAGCGATATCCAGCAGGCGCCGGTCCTGTCCGTTGCGCGCGACCAGCATCAGCCCGGCCGACAGCCCGCCGCGGCAGGTCAGCGGCAGCGACACCGCGCAAAGATCGAAGAAGTTGACCGGCGCGGTGTTGCGCAGGAGCAGCAAGTTGTTGCGGCCGAACTCGTCGGACTTCACGCAATCTTCGATCCGTGGCGCCACGATCGGACAGGTCGGAAGCACGATCGCGTCGAGCGGCGCGATCCGGGCGTCCATCGCGCGGACCAGACGCCGGCGCGCCTGAACCATCCCGACATAGTCCGCGGCGCTCATCTTTGCGCCGCGCTCGATCCGGAAACGGATGTTCGGATCGATCCCGTCGCCCTCACGGGCGATGCGTTCGCGATGAATGGCGTAAGCTTCCGCGGGTGCAAAGCCGCCGACCGCGTTGACCTGAACCATCTCGTCGAGAAGCGCGATGCGCTCGTCGCTGAAACGCACGCCGGCCCGCCCCAGCCGTCCGGCCGCGTCAGCCCAGGCCGCCGCTACGTCATTATCGACATTCTCGAACGGCAGGCCTTGAACAATTCCGACACGCAGGCCGGCAAGATCCGCGCCCTCCGGCCGGACCGGCGGTGCGCCGGCCATGACGGCATCGGCCAGCGCGCAGTTCGCCACGGTGCGCGCCATCGGACCGATGGAATCGAGCGTAAACGACAGCGGAAACGCGCCGTCGGTCGGCACCCGTTGCCGGCTCGGCTTCCAGCCGACAATGCCGCACAGCGCGGCCGGAATGCGCGTCGAACCGCCGGTGTCGCTGCCGATCGCGATGTCGCACATGTTGTCCGCCACCGCCACCGCGCCGCCCGACGTCGACCCGCCCGGCACGCGCGCGCGGTCGAGCGGATTGCCAGGCGTGCCAAAATGCGGATTGGCTCCGACGCCCGAAAACGCGAACTCGCTCATATTGGTCTTGGCGACGACCACGGCGCCGGCCGCCCGAAGGCGCGCCACCGCGGGTGCGTCGGCGGCCGCAGCCTTGCCCTCGCCGCCGAGCACGCGCGAGCCCGCGCGCGTCACGTCCCCTTTGACGTCGAACAGGTCCTTGATGCTGACGATGGCGCCATCGAGCGGGCCGAGCGGGCGGTCCAGCCTCGCCCGGGCGTCGGCGGCATCGGCTTCCGCCCGCGCGGTCTCCCGATAGACGGTCAGGCAGGCGCGCGCCCCCTCGCCCGACGGATCGGCGATGCGCGCCAGGGCCTGTTCGAGACGGTCGCGAGACGAAACGCGCTGCATGGTTCGGCGGTCAACCGTAATCGCGTTTGGCTTCGGCCGCCAGTTCTCCGAGGTTCGCAGCCTCGCCGCCGGATCCGACGCTCCCGTCCGGCAACACAAAGTCCTTCGGCGGCGCCACGATCCGATGGCGCCAGATGCCGGCGATCGCAAGCAGCACGACAGGAATCGCGACGATGCTCGCGATGTCGCTGCTGGGATGGAACATGGTCACGAAGGATATGATCGCCAAACCTATTCGACAGGCGATGTCGACGGTGGCGTTCTCCGAGAACCGCCCGAACATCGCGAAGGTTATGCCGCAGGTTGCGATGATCACCAGCGCCGTCGCGGCGACCTGCGGCCACCCGGTGGTCGTGACCATTTCGGAGCGGGTGAACACCGCGAACGTCATGAGCGTGATCGGGATGCAGATTTTCAGCGCCTCCCACATCGTTCTCATGAAGGACGCTTCCGCGATCCGCGCCGAGATCGCCGCGGTCAGCGACGTGGGCGGCGAAAGCTCGCCCCACACCGAGAGCAGGAACACGAAGAAATGCGCCACCCACGGATTGATGCCGAGTTCGCGGAACGGCCCGACGATGACCACCGCGCCGATCACGTAGGTCGCCGTCGGCGGGAGACCTGCGCCGACCAGCCAGCCGAACACATAGGCCATGAGGATCATGGCGATGATGTTCCAGGAGCCAAGCTCAAGCAGCATGGCGCCCATCCGGTTGATGAAGCCGGTGACGGTAAACAGGCCGATCATGATGCCGAGCGTCGCAAGCAGCAGCGTCAGGTACGACGTCATGTCGGCGTGCGTTTCGATCGTCGTCTTGAAGTTCTCGATCAGCGATTCCTTGCCGACGACCGGGTCCTTCAGAACGTACTTGAAATACAGAAACGTGATCAGCAGCAGGACGAACATATAGCCGGCGGTGAACAGCGCCGCGCGCAGTTCGCCGATTCCGATCCAGCCCATGAGGATGATCAGCACCGCGACCGCCGAGAAGAAGATCGACGTTTTGATCTGCTCGTAGAGCGGCACCTTGGGCGGCGCGACCGCGTCGCTCGGCAGCAGCCGCACGCAAAGCAGATAGACCGCGAGCGCAAGCGACAGGTAATACACCGCGCCGAGCGCAAAGCCGCGCAGCACCACTTCCCAGTACGGAACGCCCAGGAATTCCGACATCAGGAACGCGCCGACGCCCATCAGCGGCGGCATGATCAGTCCGCCCATCGAGGCCGCGGTCTCGACCGCGCCGGCGAACGGCCCGGGCACGCCATAGCGCTTCATCAGCGGA
Source organism: Alphaproteobacteria bacterium (assembly GCA_016869215.1). Taxonomy (GTDB): domain Bacteria; phylum Pseudomonadota; class Alphaproteobacteria; order Rhizobiales; family Xanthobacteraceae; genus Z2-YC6860. The sequence goes on from VGEP01000001.1 coordinate 84,084, forward strand.
ATCGTGATGCTGCCGACGACGACGGCGTTGGCGGAGCCCGATCCGCTGACCATGCCGACGGACAAAGAACCCAGCACGGCGGTCTGCGGCACCATCTGGCGGCGGCCGCCGGCAAGCCGGCGCATCACGTTGATCATTGCGCTTTGCGCGCCGAAGCCGCGTGCCGCAGCCGCGAGCAGCAGGAACGCCGCGATCAAGGTCAGCGCAAGCTGCCCGTAGCTGCCGTAGATGCCGGTCGACAGTTCGACCGTGCTCGAAGTCACCACGCGATAGAAGCTGACGCCCGGATGCCAGAAGAAGTCGAGCCACTGCGGGAAAATGAATCCGTAAAGCGTGTAGAACACCATCACGATGTTGATCCAGAACAGGATCGGATGCGCCATCCGCGACAGTTCCATCACAAGCAGGAACATCAGCAGGCCGACGATGTAATCGTGGGTGTTGAAGGTACCCTGGCTGTAAATCGCAATACGCTCGTACTCGCCCAGGAAGTACCAGAACGCGTAAAGGGCGATGGCGACATAGATCGCGACTATCGCGTGGTTGGCGGCGGGAGGCAGCCATTTGTAGAAATAGTCCTGCTGGTACATGAACAGCACCTGCAGGATCAGCGCGACCGACAGCAGCCGCACCGTCAGTTCGAGCGGCCCGCCGAGCCCGGTGTAGAAATACCAGACCAGCCAGCAGAACTGGACCAGCGCGAAGGCCAGCGTCAGATTGGTGAGATTGAGTTGGCCCTTGAGCCAGTCTTTCGTCATGCGACGTCCCCCGCGCCGGCGAAGCGCACGCTTCGTCAATCAGCAATTCGCAGCGGCCGTCCGCATCGCCCGCCCGGTTCCCGCATACCGAGGCTCGCAACCGGTGCCGCCGCTTTCTCCGTCAGCCCTTGCCCGGCAGTTTGGACACTTTCGCTCCGCCGCGCAAATAAATCGGGGCGAGGACTTGCGCCGGCAATGCGGCACGAAATCCTCGCCCCGAACGTTCGCTTAGTCGATCAGCTGGTGCTCTTGCCGATCTTCCACTTGTCGTTCCAGGCCTTGTGCTCCTTCAGGAACTTGGCGAGGCCGGGATGGACGGGGACTTGCGGGTTGGCGTTGATGCCTTGAACCTGCATGCCGATGAAGTCCTTCACCATCGGCGTGAAGCCGGCGTCGAGCTTCACCAGATTATCCCGCTCCTTGTACACCGCGCTCACCATCCGGTAGACGAGGTCTTCCGGAATATCGAGGCGCGCGTTGTAGCCGAACAGGATCGGCACGCCCATGAGCTTGTCGGGACCGACCGACTTGCTGAATGCGCCCTTCGGATCGACCTCCGCGATGGCCAGGCCAGCCGCCTTGATCTTGGCGATTTCATCCGGGCATGGATTGACGACCGTGAGGTCCATGCGGATCTCGGTCTCCTTCCAATAGGCCGCGAGCGACTTGCCGGCGGTCGTATAGGTGGCGGAGCCGACGATCGTGCCGGACTGCAGCGCGTCGGAATTCGACTTCAGGTCGATCTGGACGTGCTTGAAGTCGGTGCCGAGCGCCTTGTGGATGCGCTGCCAGTTGAGCCAGTTCATGAAGCCCGCCTGGGTGTAGAACACCGGCTTGCCGCTGAAGTCTTTCCAGCACTTGAACTGGCTGGCGTTCTTGGCGGCGACCGCCATCATCGATTCCATCGGATACGCGTACCAGGTGTGCGCGATTTCCGGCCGCGCCGGCTTGTAGTCCTTGAAGCCGCCGATGCGCTCGCTGAACTGCGTCATGCCGATGTCGGCGGTGTAGGCGATCTCGCCGTTGCCATCCATGACGGCCTTCATGGCGACGGTCGGCGAGGCGTAGGGCTGCACGGTGATGGTGTACTCGTTGCCGAGCGCGTTCTCGACCAGCTTCACCATGCCCGCGGCGATGCCGTAGCCGTACGAACCCGGCTGCGTCGAGGCCCAGCGCAGCGACTTGCGCTGCTGCGCATCGGCCGGCACCACAGTGGTCACTGTCATCGCGGCTGCGATCGCCAGCGCCGAAGCGGCGGAGATGCAGGCCACTTTTGTTTTCTTCATCATCTGCTCCCTTGGGACGTCTATGGACTGTTCTTAACGCTTGCGCGACGTGCTTGCGTTAACCGCATGATTACCATCATCCTTGCCGACATTAACAGCGCGGGAAAGCCGCCAAAGGTCGAATGGCTCGTCACAAACCCCGGAACAGCCTGGATATTCGCCGCCCGCCATCGCGTAAACCGCTGATATGTTTCGTATTTACCATAATGCGACGGAATGCCGCGAAGGGAGGATGAATTGCAGCAGGAACCCGTTCTGGTCGAGCGACGTCCCGGCTATCGCATCGTCACGCTGAACCGGCCGGAACGCCTGAATGCGTTCAACGAGACGATGCAAATCGCGCTCGCAGCCGCAGTCGCAGAGGCCGAGGGCGATCCCGATTGCCGGGCTCTCATGCTGACCGGCGCGGGCCGTGCGTTTTCTTCAGGCCAGGACCTGAGCGAGCGGGTCAAACCGTCGGGCGAAATCGTCGTGCCCGGCGAAGCGCTGGAGAAATACTACAACCCGCTGGTCCGGAAACTGCGCGCATTGCCGTTTCCCGTCGTCGCCGCCGTCAACGGTCCGGCGGCGGGAGCCTCCTGCAACATCGCGCTCGCCTGCGATATCGTGCTGGCCGCGCGCTCGGCGACGTTCCTGCAGGCATTCGCACGGCTCGGGATCATTCCCGACGCGGGCGGCACCTGGCTGCTGCCGCGGCTGGTCGGGCAGGCCCGCGCGCGCGGCCTCGCACTGCTTGCCGAGCCGCTCGGCGCGGAGCAGGCCGAGCAATGGGGCCTGATCTGGAAAGCGGTCGACGACGACAAGCTGATGCCGGAAGCGGTACAGCTGTGCGAACGCTTTGCCACGGGTCCGACCGTCGGACTTGGAATGATCAAGCGCGCGCTCGACGCATCGGAAGACAACGATCTCGCAACGCAGCTCGATCTCGAACGCCGTTTGCAGCGCGAGGCCGGCAGTACGCCGGACTACGGCGAAGGCGTGCGCGCGTTCCTGGAGAAGCGGAAGCCGAGGTTCAGCGGCAAACGCTGAGGCATATGCCTCATACGCCGAGCCCGCCCTTGTCCTCGACGAAGCGCGCGATGGCGTCGATGCCCTCCCCGCCGCGCAAATTGGTCATCACGAACGGCCGGGCGCCCCGCATCTTCTTCGCGTCGCGTTGCATCACGTCGAGCGACGCGCCCACGTACGGGGCAAGGTCGATCTTGTTGATGACCAGCAAGTCCGAGCGCGTGATGCCCGGCCCGCCCTTGGACGGAATCTTGTCGCCGGCCGCGACGTCGATGACGTAGATCGTGATGTCGGCCAGTTCCGGCGAGAACGTGGCGGCGAGATTGTCGCCGCCGGATTCGATCAGAATCAGGTCGAGCTTCGGAAACTTGCGCCGCATGTCGGCGACCGCGGCGAGGTTGATCGAGGCGTCCTCACGGATCGCCGTGTGCGGGCAGCCGCCGGTCTCGACGCCCGCGATGCGCTCGGCCGCAAGCGCACCGGACCGCACCAGGTATTCGGCATCCCACTTAGTGTAGATGTCGTTGGTGATTGCCGCGATTTCGTAGCGGTCGCGCAGCCGCTTGCAGAGCGCGTCCATCAGCGCGGTCTTGCCCGAGCCGACCGGGCCGCCGACGCCGACGCGCAAGGGACCGTGACTGGATTTGCTCATGAACGAAACAACCTCGTGTACTGGGTTTCATGGCGCATGCTGGCGATGTCGGCGCGGAGCGCTGCGCCGCCCGCAGCATCTAGCGGCGCGATCGCCGCGCGACGCGCAGTGTCGTGAACGATCGGTTCCAATGCGGCCAACACGCGCTGGCCGTCCGTCTGGCCGAGGGGAACAAGCCGAACGCCGGCCGAGATCAGGTTCGCGGTTACGGCGTGCAGATAGGCCAGCAGCGCCGGCTCGACGGCAATGCCATGGCCCGCCGCCGCCGCCCCGACCGCGACGGGATAGGCCACCGGACCGTCCCACGCACTCTTCAGCCGTTCGAGCGCGTCGCATGGCCAGGCGGCGCGGATCGCATCGACGAATGCCGCTCCTTGCGCGGTCGTCTCCAGGAAGCGCTCCTTCGACGGCGCGAGCGCGGCCGCAAGTTCCGCGGTGGCGCGAAGCGCACGGGCGTCGCGCGCGGCCGCCGACCGGCAGGCATGAACGAGAAATACCGCGTCGCAGAACACGCTGCCTTCCGCGACGACGAACGCGAGCCAGCGGCGCAGGTTCTCCGCATTCCCGATGTCGCCGGCCTCGATGGCCCACTCCAGGCCGCTGGAATAGGAGAACCCGCCAACTGGAAAAGAAGGCGACAGCCAGGCCATGAGCCGGTAGAGCGCATCCGCCGGCAATGCTCCGTCTTGCGCGCGCTCGGCCTCAGTCGAATCGAGCCGCGGCCCGCGCTTGCGCGGCGACATGCGCTGCAACGCGCGTGTTCCGCTCCGGCGTTTTCTAGCCGCCATGATCGTGTCCACGATGACCACCCGAAGCGCCCGCTTCCGGGTCGAACGGCGCTTCGATCTCGATGACGGTCGCTCCAAGCCCGCGCAACATCTGCTCCAGCACATGGTCGCGGCGGATGCGAAGCCCGTCGTCCGCGATCTGCACGTCGGTGTGGCGGTTGCCGAGATGCCAGGCAAGGCGCACCAGCTCGATCGGCCGGCGCGCGGCGACGGCGACCAGCGGCTCCGGCCGCCCGCTGACCGCGACCGTCGCGCCGTCGTCGAGCACGATACCGTCGCCGTCGCGCAGCGCGACCGCCTCGTCGAGATCGAGCAGGAACTCGGTGCCGGCCTCGCCCTTCAGAACGATGCGGCGGCGATAGCGGTCATCCGCGTCGAGCACGATGCGATCGACGGCGGTGGCCGGATTCCACCGGCCCGCGCGGCGGATGGCAAAGCCGCGTTTCATCTCGGCCTCGCGGGCGCACTTTTCGGGATGCGGAATTCCGTTCCGGGAGCGGTCATGGCGCAGAATAACATCCTCATGAGCCGACATTCAGCCGCCGCCCGCCAGGACCCGTTCCAGACCGGCAATAATCCGTGGGATTTGGCCCGGCGGCGCTTCCCCGCGCGGTCCATGACGCATAGTTTGCGCGCATAATGCCCGACACGTCGAATTGCGAGGTCACATGCGAACGATTGCCCTCATTGTCGCGCTCCTGCTGTTTGGCGCCGTCCATCCTGCCAGCGCGAACCCAAGCGGCACCTGGCTGACGCAGAACGGCGATGCCCGCATCCGCGTTGCGGCCTGCGGCAAGAGCATTTGCGCGACGGTGGTCTGGCTGCGCGACGCGATCGATCAGGCGACCGGAAAACCGCAAACCGACAACAAGAACCCCGATCCCCGCAGGCAGAACCGCAAGATCGTGGGCCTTCAGATCTTTTCCATGGCGCCGAACGGAGAAGGCGGCTGGGCAGGCCCGATCTACAATTCCGACGACGGCAAGACCTACGCCGGCAAGGTGTTCCTGCGCGGACCGAAGCAGCTCGAAGTCGGCGGCTGCGCCGGCGCATTCTGCGGCTCGGAAATGTGGAGCCGCGTGGGCCGCTGACCGGCGCGCCATCCGCCGCACTCAGAACAGGAAGTAGCGCTGCGCCATCGGCAGCACCTCGGCCGGCGCGCAGGTGAGCAATTCGCCGTCGGCCCGGACCTCGTAGGTCTCCGGATCGATGTCGATCTTCGGCGTCGCACCGTTGTGGATCATGCTTTTCTTCGAGATGTCGCGGGTGTGCTCCACTGAGACCAGCGTCTTCTCGACGCCGAGCTTGTCGCCGAGCTTTGCGCGCACGGCCGCCTTCGACACGAACACCAGCGACGAAGCCGTGAGCGCCTTGCCGTACGCGCCGAACATTGGCCGGTAGTGCACCGGCTGCGGCGTCGGGATCGACGCGTTGGGATCGCCCATCTGCGCCGCCACGATCGAGCCGCCCTTAACGATGATTTCCGGCTTCACGCCGAAGAACGCCGGCGACCACAGGACGAGGTCGGCGAGCTTGCCCTTTTCGACCGAGCCGATGTGCTTCGACACGCCATGTGCGATGGCGGGATTGATCGTGTATTTGGCGACGTAGCGCTTCACACGCGCATTATCGTTGTCGCCCTTCTCCTCTTTCAGCCGCCCGCGCTGCTTCTTCATCTTGTCAGCGGTCTGCCAGGTGCGGATGATGACCTCGCCGAGCCGGCCCATCGCCTGGCTGTCCGACGACATCATCGAGAGCGCGCCGAGGTCGTGCAGGATGTCCTCCGCCGCGATGGTCTCCTTACGGATACGGCTTTCGGCGAACGCGAGGTCCTCCGCGATCGACGGGTCGAGGTGGTGGCACACCATCAGCATGTCGAGATGCTCGTCGATGGTGTTGCGCGTGAACGGCCGCGTCGGATTGGTCGACGACGGCAGGACGTTCTTCAGACCCGCAACCTTCATAATGTCCGGTGCGTGACCGCCGCCCGCGCCTTCGGTGTGGAAAGCGTGGATGGTGCGGCCTTTGAACGCCTTGATCGTGTCTTCGACGAAGCCGCTTTCGTTGAGCGTGTCGGTGTGGATCATCACCTGCACGTCGTAGTCGTCGGCGACGGAAAGGCAGCAGTCGATGGCGGCCGGCGTCGTGCCCCAGTCCTCGTGCAGCTTGAGCGCGCAGGCGCCGGCCTTGACCATTTCCTCAAGCGCGGCGGGACGCGACGCGTTGCCCTTGCCGGCGAAGCCTAAGTTCACCGGGAACGCGTCCGCGGCCTGGATCATGCGGCCGAGATGCCACGGGCCGGGCGTGCAGGTGGTCGCGTTGGTGCCGGCCGCAGGTCCCGTGCCGCCGCCGAGCATAGAGGTGACGCCGGACATCAACGCCTCCTCCACCTGCTGCGGGCAGATGTAATGGATGTGCGTGTCGAACCCGCCGGCGGTGAGGATTTTGCCTTCGCCCGCGATCACCTCGGTGCCTGGACCGATGACGATGGTGACGTTCGGCTGAATGTCGGGATTGCCGGCCTTGCCGACACCCGCGATGTACCCGTTTTTGATGCCGACGTCGGCCTTCACGATCCCCCAGTGATCGAGGATCAGCGCATTGGTGATGACGGTGTCGACCGCACCCTGCCGGTTGGTGATTTGCGACTGGCCCATGCCGTCGCGGATCACCTTGCCGCCGCCGAACTTCACCTCCTCGCCGTAGGTCGTGAAGTCATTTTCCACCTCGACGATCAAATCGGTATCCGCCAACCGCACGCGGTCGCCGGAGGTCGGACCGAACATGTCGGCATAGACGGAGCGCTTGATCTTCAACGGCATCGTGTCCTCACGGCGTTCCTCAATTCGTCCCCGGTCTTATCCACCGGGCCTGTGCACATCGCAGTTTCGATTGTCTCGCGGCGCGCGCGGAGTATCCTGTCGCTCAGATGCTCGCGTTCGGTTTTGTCGGCAACGATGAAGCGGGAGGTGAGCGTCGCCAAGAGCAGGATGGCCTGGGTGCCGTAGCCGCTGCCGGCGATGCATCATGTGGCCGCTCTGATCCTGGTTCCCGGCTGCGGGCAGCAGCACTGAGAGCGTGGCGGGTGGGCGCAAGTCCGCCCGTCATCGCTTTTGGGGGCATGGCTTTCGCGGACATGGCCTAGAGTTTCCCCATCACGTCGCCGCGGAACCCATAGACCGTGCGCTTGCCCGCGAGCGCGACCAGTTCCACGTCGCGGCTCTGTCCGGGCTCGAAGCGCACCGCGGTGCCGGCGGCGATGTTGAGCCGCATGCCGCGCGCCTTCTTGCGGTCGAACGTCAGCGCCGGGTTGGTTTCGAAGAAGTGGTAATGCGATCCGACCTGGATCGGACGGTCGCCGGTGTTCGACACCGTGAGCGTGACGGTCCTGCGGCCCTTGTTGAGCTCGATCTCGCCGTCCTGGATGAAGAGTTCACCGGGGATCATTGGGTTCTTGACTCCGTCCAGAAATCCGCCGGGGCATCGATCTCGTCGCGGTGTTTCGACAAGTATACGAAGACTTGGCGATGCAGATGATCGAGTTCGTTGTAGAGAGCCTTATCAAGCTTTGCGAGTTGGTCTCTGACGTCGCCAGGCATCGAATTGATCGCCTTGCGAAAGTTGGGTTCATCACCCCAAGGTGTTCCCCGACCTACCAAGGCCATCGCTGATTCGAGAATCGCCTCTACACGCGGAGCATCAACTGCACGTAAAACCTCGATCATCGATTCGGCATGATCGCCGCCGGAATTGTGAAAGTATTGCAGGAAGCCGCCATTGTAGACCTCGTTGGCCAGTTCCCAGGTCCCGACCAGCGCTTGCTGCGCCGTGCTCAACTCGTCGAACCACGTCAGGTCCATGTACAGTTCCTGACTATTTATCAGATCGTTCAACTTGTTGGTCAGTGGATCTGACTCGTACGCCATCAAAGCAATCCTTCACGCGCTTATTTCGAGGTGGCGGATCATAACTTCATCGGCCGTTCCGAACTGCTCGGCGGGTCATCGTATCGGCTCATGCACGGTCACAAGCTTCGTCCCGTCCGGGAACGTCGCTTCGACTTGAATGTCGTGGATCATCTCCGGGATGCCGTCCATGACCTGCGCGCGGGTGAGCACGTGCGCGCCCGCTTCCATAAGCTGCGCCACTGTCTTGCCGTCCCGCGCGCCTTCCATGATGAAGTCGGTGATCAGCGCCACGGCCTCCGGATGATTGAGCTTGACGCCGCGCTCCAGCCGCCGGCGCGCGACGATGGCCGCCATCGCGACCAGCAGCTTGTCTTTTTCCCGCGGAGTGAGATTCATCGCCTGGTCCTTCGAACGCCCGTCAGTTGAGCCAGATGCGCGGCAGCGCGCCGCCGAACGCCGTCACGACCGCGGCGAGATCGCGCCGCAGGTCGGCGCCATCCTTGGCGCAGAGCCGCGCCGCCGCAAGCCCGTTCCAGCACGACACGCCGACTTCGCCATGGAAGGTGACGGCACGGGCGCGCTCGATCATGCCGTCGTCGCCGGGGATCGCGAGCACCGTCGCCGCGGCCACGCCGCCAGCCGCTGCGGCCGGCTCGGCAAGCGTCCGCGCAATTGCGCTGTTGAACCGCAGTCCTTCCGCGAACAGCAGGCGGCCGCCAAGGCGCACCCGCCAGCGGTCGGCAAGCGCGCCCTCCTCCACCGCTTCGTTCATCGCCGAGCGCCCGAACACCAGCGCCTCGGCCATCAGCAGGCTCGCGCCTTCCGCGAGATCGGCCTCGATCCGGCGCGACAGCCGCGCACGGTCGAACAGGATCGTCTCCTGCGGCAGCCATGACAGATGCGCATCCGCCTCGACCCGCAGCTTCACCGAAATCTCCGAGTCCGGGCCGAGCGAGCGATAGACTTTCTCGGCCGCCGCCGTGGTCACGGTCAGCCGCGCGCCCGCGCGCAGTGCAATGTCGATGTCGTGGCGATCGCCGCCGGCGATGCCGCCCGCAGTGTTGACGATCACGGCTTCGAGCCCGTCCGGGCCGGAGCTGGGGAACCGCGCCCGCAGCGGCCCGTCCTCGTAGATGCGCTCGCGGCGGCTCGTCCCGGCGCGGGACGCAACCGACAGAGCAAGCCGGCCCGCGGCGCGATTACGAGCAAACACTTCGACTGCCTCGGTGCCCCGCTGCACGCTTCCACCCTCTAAAGCGACATGGCCTTCTTCAACGCGGCTTCGTCCATGTCCGCGCGCCACGTGGACAGTACGATCTGGCCGCGGTCCAGCACCACGAACCGGTCGCCGAGATCGCGCGCGAAATCGAGGTACTGCTCGACCAGCACGATGGCGATCTGCCCAAGCGAGCGAAGGTACGTGATCGCGCGCCCGATGTCCTTGATGATCGACGGCTGGATGCCTTCGGTCGGCTCGTCGAGCAGGAGAAGCCTGGGCCGCATCACCAGCGCGCGGCCGATGGCGAGCTGCTGCTGCTGGCCACCCGAGAGGTCTCCGCCACGCCGGTGCAGCATGTCGTGCAGCACGGGAAACAGCGAGAACACGTCGTCGGGGATGCTGCGGTCGCGGCGGGCGAGCGGCGCGAAGCCGGTCTTGAGGTTTTCTTCCACGGTGAGCAGCGGAAAAATCTCCCGGCCCTGCGGCACGTAGGCAATGCCACGCCGGGCGCGCTCGTAGGGCTTGAGGCCGGTGATGTCCTGCCCCTCCCACTCGATCGTGCCGCGCGACACCGGATGCTGGCCGACCAGCGCGCGCAGGAGACTGGTCTTGCCGACGCCGTTCCTTCCCAGCACGCAGGTCACTTCGCCGGGCTGCGCATGCAGCGACACGCCGCGCAGCGCCTGTGCCGCGCCGTAGTGAAGGTCGATGGTCTTGGCTTCGAGCATCGCTAGTGGTCCGATTCTAACATTCGTATCCCGTTGCGGCTGGTCCGTTTGCGAATGTTAGAATCAAAGGACCACTAGAAAGTATAAGTTGGTAGTGGAGTTTGGATTTGACATTCGCTTCTCGAATTTGCGGCTAGCTTCGTAGCGAATGTCAAATCCACTCCACTACCGCCCCAGATACACCTCGACCACGCGCTCATTCTCCGAGACCTGGTCGATGGTGCCCTCGGCGATCACCGTGCCTTCGTGCAGGCACGTGACCTTGACGTCGAGGTCGCGCACGAAAGTCATGTCGTGCTCGACCACGATCACGGTCTTGTCGCGGTTGATCTCCTTCAACAGTTCCGCGGTCTGGCGCGTCTCCTCGTCGGTCATGCCGGCGACCGGCTCGTCGACCAGCAGGAGCTTTGGCTCCTGAGCCAGCAGCATTCCGATCTCGAGCCACTGCTTCTGCCCGTGCGCGAGGCTGCCGGCCGGCCGGTCGCGTTCGCCCTTGAGGCGGATGGTGTCGAGGATGCGCTCGATCCGCGCCGCCTCGTCCGCGCTTTCGCGCCAGCGCACGGAGGCGCGCGGCCGCCGGTCGTTCTTGAGCGACAGCAGTAGATTGTCGTGCACGGTATGCATCTCGAAAACGGTCGGCTTCTGGAACTTGCGGCCGATGCCGAGCATGGCGATCTGGGTCTCGTCGAGCTTGGACAGGTCGTGCGAGCCCTCGAAGTATACGTCGCCGTCGTCGGGGCGCGTCTTGCCCGTGACCACGTCCATCATCGTGGTCTTGCCCGCGCCGTTCGGACCGATGATGGCGCGCATCTCGCCCGGCTCGACCGCAAACGACAGATTGTTCAGCGCGCGGAAACCGTCGAACGAAACGGTGATGCCGCTGAGATAAAGAAGCGCGGTGGTGGTGCGTGCGTCCATGGCCTACTCCGCGGGCCTTGCGGCCGCATCGGGAGGAGGAGCCGCAGATGTCGGCGCATGGGCCGAACGCTCGCGGCGGCGCTCCCGCCACCACTGCCAGGTGCCGACGATGCCGCGCGGCAGGAACAGCGTCACCGCAATGAACAGCCCGCCGAGCATGAACAGCCAGTAGGGCGCGAGAAAGCCGCTGGTGAACGTGGTCCTGGCGTAGTTGACCAGCACCGCGCCGAGTGCCGCTCCCGTGAGAGTGCCGCGGCCGCCGACCGCAACCCAGATCACGGCCTCGATGGAATTCGCCGGCGAGAATTCGCTTGGATTGATGATGCCGACCTGCGGCACATAGAGCGCGCCTGCGACGCCCGCCATGCAGGCCGACAGCGTGAACGCAAACAGCTTGTAGGACTCCGCCCGATAGCCGAGGAAGCGCGTGCGCGGCTCGGCGTCGCGGATCGCGACCAGCACCATGCCGAAGCGCGAGGTCACGAGCGCGCGGCAGATCAGGAAGCAGAGCGCCAGCGCCGCGCATGAAGCGGCGAACAAGGCCGCGCGCGTCTCCTGCGCTTGCACGTTGAAACCCAGGATGTCCTTGAAGTCGGTCAGGCCGTTGTTGCCGCCAAAGCCGAAGTTGTTGCGGAAGAAGCCGAGCATCAGCGCAAACGTCAGCGCCTGGGTGATGATCGAGAGATAGACGCCGGTGACACGGCTTCGGAACGCAAACCACCCGAACACGAAGGCCAGCGCGCCCGGCACCAGCACGATCATGATCGCGGCGTACCAGAACTTGTCGAAGAAATACCAATAGACCGGCAGTTCGGTCCAGTTCAGGAACACCATGAAGTCCGGCAGTTCGGGATGCGCATAGACGCCGCGCGTTCCGATCTGCCGCATCAGGTACATGCCCATGGCGTAGCCGCCGAGCGCGAAGAACGCGCCGTGCCCGAGCGACAGGATTCCGGCGTAGCCCCAGATCAGGTCGATCGACAGCGCAAGCAGCGCGTAGCAGACGTACTTGCCGAGCAGCGGCACCAGGTATGAAGGGACGTGAAACGGCGACGACGGCGGCACGAACAGGTTGAGGATCGGCACGGCGATCGCGACCGCAGCCAGGATGGCGATGAATATCCAGGCGCCGCGATCCAGAATTCCCGCGCGATGGAGCATCATGCCTCCACCGCCCGGCCCTTGAGCGCGAAAAGACCGCGCGGGCGCTTCTGGATGAACAGAATGATGAGGACGAGGATCGCGATCTTGGCGAGCACCGCGCCTGCATAAGGCTCCAGGAACTTGTTGGCGATGCCGAGCGAGAACGCGCCGACCAGCGTGCCCCACAGGTTTCCGACGCCGCCGAACACCACCACCATGAAACTGTCGATGATGTAGCCCTGTCCGAGGTTTGGGCTGACGTTGTCGATCTGCGACAGCGCGACGCCGGCGATGCCGGCGATTCCGGAACCGAGCCCGAAGGTCAGCGCGTCGACCCGCGCGGTGCGAATGCCCATCGACGCCGCCATGGCGCGGTTTTGCGTCACCGCGCGCATTTCGAGGCCGAGCCGCGTGTAGCGCAGCAACGCCAGCAGCAGCAGGAACACGCCGAGGGTAAAGCAGATGATCCAGAGCCGGCCGTAGGTGATGCTGAGGTGGCCCACTTCGAACGCTCCGCTCATCCACGACGGCGCGCCGACCTCGCGGTTGGTCGGGCCGAAGGCCGTCCGCACCGCCTGCTGCAAAACGAGTGACAAGCCCCAGGTCGCCAGCAGCGTCTCCAGCGGCCTGCCATAGAGGAAGCGGATGATGCCCTGCTCGATCAGGATGCCGATGAATCCCGCGATCAAAAACGCCGCCGGCACCGCGATCAGCAGCGAATAGTCGAACAGCGCCGGATTGTGCTGCCGGATCAGCTCCTGCACGACGAACGTCACATAGGCGCCGATCATCACCATCTCGCCGTGCGCCATGTTGATGACGCCCATCACCCCGAAGGTGATGGCAAGTCCGATGGCCGCGAGCAGCAGAACGGAACCAAGCGACAAGCCGTACCAGGCGTTTTGCGCCGTGGCCCAGACCGCGAGCTGGCTCTGGATCGAGGCGACGGCGTCGCGCGCCGCGCCGACCACGGCCGGCGGCGTGCCCGCCGGCAGGCTTGCAAGCAGGTTGAGCGCCTCCTGGCCGCCGCGTTCGCGGATGGTTGCGACCGCGGCCAGCTTGTCGGCCTCGGAGCCTTCGCTGGAATGCAGGATCACTGCGGCCCGCGCCTGCCCGAGCGCGCGCTTCACCCGCGCGTCGGTTTCCTTGGCGAGCGCCGCGTCGAGCGCGGGCAGCGCGTTCTCGTCACGCGATTTCAGCACCGCCTGCGCGGCTTCGAAGCGGCGGTTCGCGTCGCCGGCCTGCAGCCGCAAACCGCCAAGCGCCGCGTCGATGGTCCGGCGCAGCCGGTTGTTGATGCGAACGTTGGTGAGGTCGGGCGGCCCGGCGCCCGCGGCCGCCGAGCCGGTGGCCGCGTCAAACAGCTTGTCGTCCTTGTCCTTGTAGAAGACCTTCTTGTCCTGCACGCTGAACAAGAGCCGCCTGTCCTGCAGCGCCTCGATGATGGCGGCCGCCCGCGCGTCCCCGGTCGCGGCAACCGCGCCGATCCCGGCATCGGTCTCGCTGAAGTCGTCGGCGAGGAAATGTTCGAGTGCCTTGGCGAGCCCGGTCAACGGCGCGGGCTGCGGTGCGGATGGCACGTCCGGCGCGGCCTGAGGCGCAGCGGCAGATTCCGCCGCCGCCGGCGGATCGATCTGTGTCTGTGCGCTCGCGCCGCCCGCCAGCGCGGCGCCGAAGGCGAGCGCGCATAGCAGCAGCACGAGGCGTTCTGACTTACGACGCATCGCAAACAACCCCGGCGGCTTGTTTGAGGAAGCGGTGGCCGCCCCGGGCCACCGCCTCCGATGATGATGCTACAGCGATTTCGGGTGCGCCGTCAGGCGCCGCCGCACTTCTTGGTCACGGTGTTGTAGTTGCCGCACTTGAGCTTGACCCAGTCGCCGATCAGGTCCTTCGAGCCCGGCAGGTGCTTCGACCAGGCGTCGCCCGGGACGAGACCCGGGGTCTTCCAGACCACGTCGAACTGGCCGTCCGCACGCACCTCGCCGATGAACACCGGCTTGGTGATGTGGTGGTTCGGCAGCATCGTGGACACGCCGCCGGTCAGGTTCGGCGCCTGGATGCCGGGCAGCGCGTCGATCACCTTGTCCGGATCGACGGTCTTGGCCTTCTCGACGGCCTTGACCCACATGTTGAAGCCGACGACGTGAGCCTCCATCGGGTCGTTGGTCACGCGCTTCGGATTCTTTGTGAACGCCTGCCACTTCTTGATGAACTCGGCATTGGCCGGGCTCTTGACCGACTGGAAGTAATTCCAGGCCGCCATGTGGCCGACCAGCGGCTTCGTGTCGATGCCGGCGAGTTCCTCTTCGCCGACCGAGAAGGCGACCGACGGAATGTCCTTGGCCTTGATGCCCTGGTTGCCGAGCTCCTTGTAGAACGGAACGTTGGCGTCGCCGTTGATGGTGGAGACGATCGCGGTCTTGCGGCCGGCCGAGCCGAACTTCTTGATGTTCGACACGATCGTCTGCCAGTCGGAATGACCGAACGGCGTGTAGTTGATCATGATGTCGGCATCCTTGACGCCCTTCGACTTCAGATAGGCTTCGAGGATCCTGTTGGTCGTGCGCGGATAGACGTAGTCGGTGCCGGCGAGCACCCAGCGCTGCACCTTCTCTTCCTTGGCGAGATAGTCGACCGCGGGGATCGCCTGCTGGTTGGGAGCCGCCCCGGTGTAGAACACGTTGCGCTCGCTCTCCTCGCCTTCGTACTGCACCGGATAGAACAGGATCGAGTTGAGCTCCTTGAACACCGGCAGCACGGACTTGCGCGACACCGAGGTCCAGCAGCCGAACACCACCGAGACCTTGTCCTTGGTGATGAGCTCGCGCGCCTTCTCGGCGAACAGCGGCCAGTTCGAGGCCGGGTCGACGACCACGGCTTCGAGCTTCTTGCCGAGCAGGCCGCCCTTCTTGTTCTGCTCCTCGATCAGGAACAGCATCGTGTCCTTCAGCGTGGTCTCGCTGATGGCCATGGTGCCGGACAGAGAATGCAGGATGCCGATCTTGATGGTTTCCTGGGCCTTGGCCTGCGGCATCGCCGCCAGCAGGCCCAGCGATAGGCCGGTGGCGAGGAGCCACCGGCGGGCAATGGGTCGCTCCGCGACCGTGCGAATGAAATTGTGCATCGAGATGTCCCTCTGCGTTGACGCCCGCGCCATGCCCCGCGAGGGGCCGCGCAGAAAGAACTTCGCAAGCCACGTGCCAAGGTGCGCGGCGGCCATAATCTGTTGATTTTGCTGAATATTCTGGAAAGTCTGCGTTCCTGCGTAAATATTAGGCAATGGCGATTGACCACGATTTGGGCATTTCGCCCAAGTTGAATGCAATTGCGGGAACAATGCATACGCCAAGCCGATTTTGCGGCTGTGAGACCCAAAGTCACCGGCACCTCAAGCTGGCGCTTGCCCGGACCGGGTAATCCTGCGACTTCACTCCGTTCCCGAGGTCGCAAACATGCCCAACCGCAACACCCCCCGCCTCTGCTTCATCGGCTTCGGCGAAGCCGGCCAGGCCATCGCCGGCGGCCTGCGCGACGCCGGCATCGAGGCCGTCGCCGCCTGGGACATCCTGTTCCCGAGGCCCGAAGGCGCGGCGCTGATCGGAGCGGGCAAAGCCATGGGCGCGCGGATCGCGTCGTCCGCGGCCGACGCGGTGAAGGGCGCGGACGTGATCGTGTCGGCGGTCACCGCAGCATCGAGCTTCGAGGCCGCGCAATCGGTCGAGCCGCACATATCCGGCAATCCCTATTACCTCGACATCAACTCCGTCTCGCCGGGCCGCAAGCAGCAGACCGAAACGCTGCTCGGCGCGAAGGTGCGCTATGTCGACGTCGCGATCCTCGCGCCGATCCATCCGGCGCGGCACCAGACGCCCGTCCTGCTCGCCGGACCCCACGCCGAAACCGTCATGCCGCTGCTGTTCGACGAGCTGGAAATGCGCGGCGCGGTCGCGGGCGCCGAGACCGGCGCTGCCGCGGCGCTGAAGATGGTCCGCAGTGTGATGATCAAGGGGATCGAGGCGCTGACGCTGGAATGCTTCCTCGCCGCGCGCCGCGCAGGGATCGTCGACGAAGTCGCCGCCTCGCTGAAGAACAACTACCCCACGCTCGATTGGACGCGGGTGATGAACTACAACATCGAGCGCATGGCGAGCCACGGCATCCGCCGCGCCGACGAGATGGACCAGGTGGTGGATACGCTGCGCGAACTCGGCCTCGACCCGCTGATGGCGGCGGCGACGTCCTCCCGCCAGCGCGAGATGGGCAAGATCGGCAAGGACCCGTCGGTGCGCGCGACCTTGAAGGATGGCGGGCCCGAAATGCTCGACGCCATCGGCAAGGCTTTCAAGGACCGGCATTGAGGCGGCGGGACGATCCTTGCCCTGACGAGAATTTGACCCCGCAGCCTGGATGACGGCCCGCCGCGGGGTTCATATATGCAAGCCCGGCCCGGACTGCGCCCGGCGGCGATGGAGGCTTGCATGAACGAGGACGTGCTCAATACCAGCGTCCGGAAATTCCTGAAGACGGTCGGTGTGTCGTCGCAGCGCGAGATCGAGAAAGCCGTGCGCGAGGCCGTCGCCGGCGGGCGCATCAAAGGCGGTGAAACACTGCCCGCCAAGATGACCCTGACCGTCGGCGGCATCGGCCTGGCATTCACGATCGACGGTGCAATCGAACTCGAATAGCGGCCATTCCGATGCATGTTCCGCGCCGAACCGCCGTTGCGCTGTTTGCAATCGTTGCGGCTGCGCCTGCGCTGCTGGCGCAGGACCGCACTCCCGGTGCTGCGAACGAGAACGCGAAGAAGCCGGCACCGGGCGTTCTGCGTCTCCTGCCGTCCGACGCCGTCAGCGACAAGCAGGTCACGGCCGGCGGACGCACCGTCGCCTACACCGCCACCGCCGGCACGCTGCCGCTCTACGACCAGAACGGCGAGCAGAGCGCCGCGGTGTTCTACACCGCCTATGCCGCCAAAGAGGCCGATGCCGCGAAGCGGCCGGTGACGTTCGCGTTCAACGGCGGCCCGGGCGCCGCCTCGACTTTCCTCAACTTCGGCCTGGCCGGTCCCCGCATTCTCGACTTCGGACCGAACGCGCCCGACGGCGCTGCAGCGAAGCTCGTGGACAATCCGGAAACCTGGCTCGAGTTCACCGATCTCGTGATGATCGACCCGATTGGCACCGGCTGGAGCCGCGCCGCCAAGTCCGACGGCGGCAGCGCGTTCTGGGGCGTGCAGCGCGACGCGCAATCCATCGCCAAGGTCATCGCGCTTTATGTGGCGCACAACGGCCGCAGCGCCTCGCCGAAGTACCTGCTCGGCGAAAGCTACGGCGGCTTCCGCGCCGTTAAGGTGGCGCGCGCGCTGCAAGGCGAACAGGGCATCGTGGTGTCCGGCATCGTTATGGTGTCGCCGATGCTCGAAGCCTCGCTGCAATGGAGCGGGGCGCGGGACGCGCTCGGCGCGGCACTGCATTTTCCCTCGCTGGTCGCCACCGAACTCGAACGCACCAGGCGCTTCACGCCGCAGGCGCTGGCGGACGCCGAGCGCTTTGCACTCAATGAGTATCTGCCGGGCCTCGCCGGCCCGCGGCTGTCCGGCGAGGCCGCCGCCAGATTCTATCGCCGCATCGCCGAGTTCACCGGGCTTGCTCCCGACGAGGTCGCGAAGTCGCGCGGCTATGTGCGCAGCGCCTATCTCCAGCATCTGCGCGAAAATGGACAGACCGCCAGTCTTTACGATGCGAGCTTCACCTATGCCGATCCCTATCCCGACGGCGAAGGCCGGCATGGTCCCGATCCGATGCTCGACGGCTTCGTCCGCGCGCTCGCGGGCACATTCGCCGGCTACGCGCGCAACGAACTGGGCTTCCGCACCGACATGACGTACACGCTGCTGGCACGCGACGTCGGCGGCAAATGGGACTGGGGCGACCGGCGCAATCCGCCCGGCGTCAGCGACGATCTGCGCACCTTGCTTTCGCTTAACCCATCGTTCCGGCTGCTCGTGAGCCACGGCACCAGCGATCTGGTGACGCCCTATGGCGTGAGCCGCTATGTGCTCGACCGGATTCCGGAAATCGGCGGCGCGGAACGTCTGTCGCTCAAGACGTATCGCGGCGGCCACATGTTCTACTTCGCCGCGGAGCAGCGCCGCGCCTTCACCGCCGAGGCAAAGGCATTTTATCGGACCGGACCGTAGCCGGCATGACCGTCTTGATTTAGGTCATGGCTGGAACGCCGGAATGGTGACGGGCATTGAACATGTCCAAGGCTTCGTCGGCTGACGCACGGCCATGGCTGAATTGCGAACCTACCGCGCCAAGCGCAACTTCGGATCGACGCGCGAGCCGCGCGGCGGCAAGCGGCCCGCGCGCGGCAATCGATATGTGATCCAGAAACACGCCGCACGGCGATTGCACTACGATCTGCGGCTTGAACTCGACGGCGTCATGAAAAGCTGGGCGGTGACGCGCGGGCCGAGTCTCGTGCCCTCCGACAAGCGGCTCGCGATCCAGGTCGAGGATCATCCGGTCGAATACAACCGCTTCGAAGGCACGATCCCCAAGGGCGAATATGGCGGCGGCACGGTGATGGTCTGGGACCGCGGCCGCTGGATGCCGGAAGGCGACCCGCGCAGCGGACTGCGCAAAGGCCATCTGGAATTCCGGATCGCCGGAAAGAAGCTGCGCGGCCGGTGGCATCTGGTGCGGCTGAAGAACCGCGACCGTGGCAAGCTGCGCGCCTGGCTGCTCATCAAGGGCGGCGACGAACATGCGCGCCGCAAATCGGATCCCGACATCCTGACCGCCGAGCCCACGTCCGTGGCGAGCGGACGGACAATGGCGGAAATCGCCGCGGGCAAGCGCGCGCGCCGGCGCGCGGCCTGAGCGGAGGATCGCAGATGGCTTCGAAGCGCGCGCCACGGCGGAAGGCTTCGGGAACGAGCGGCAAGCGAGACAGGCCGCCCGCGCGGGTCGTTTCCGTAGCGGGTGTCCGGCTCACGCATCCGGATCGCGTCTATTGGAAGGACGCGGGCATCACCAAGCGCATGCTTGCGGAGTTCTACGCGGAAGTGTGGGACTGGATCCGCCCGCACGTCACCGGCCGCGTGCTCGCCCTGGTGCGCTGTCCGGCAGGCGCGTCTTCCGAGTGCTTCTTCCAAAAGCACGCCTCGGCCGGGGTCGACACGGAGCATCTGCATCTCGTGCCGGAGCGCGGCAGCAAGGCATCGATCTCCATCGACCGCCTGTCCGGGCTGATCGCGCTGGCGCAGGGCGGCTCGCTTGAAATTCACCGTCGCGGTTCGACCGCCGAGCGGCTGGAGGATGCGGAACGGCTCGTCTTCGACCTCGATCCCGGTCCCGGCGTCGAATGGAAGGACGTGGTCGCGGCCGCGCGCGAAGTGCGCAAGCGGCTCGCCAAACACAAGCTCACATCGTTTCCGATGAGCACCGGCGGCAATGGCCTGCACGTCGTGGTTCCGATCCGCCCTGCGCCATGGGACACGGCGAAGGAATTCTGCCGGGCGATCGCGCAGGAGATGGCGGCGGCCGACCCCGGCCGCATCACGGCCACCGTGAAAAAGTCCGCGCGCCGCGGGCGCATCTTTGTCGACTACCTGCGCAACAGCCGCGAAGCCACCGCCATCGTGCCTTATTCGACGCGGGCCCGTCCCGGCGCGACCGTCGCCGTGCCGCTGGCGTGGGACGAACTGAGCGGACGGAAGGCCGACAACACGTTCGACATGGACGGCGTGCGCCGGCGGCTGTCGCGGCTACGCCACGATCCCTGGCAGGACTTCGCCCGCAGCCGGCGGACGTTGCCGAAATCCAAACCCTGATCCCACGGCCTAAGGCAACAAGTCCCGCAGCGCCTTGTCGAGGTCGTCCTTGGCAAAGGGCTTCGGCAACACGGGATGCCCGGCATACTTGTCCGGCAATCCACGCTGGCCGTAACCGGTCGCGAACACGAACGGAACGCCACGCTCGATCAGCGCGTCCGCAACCGGCAGCGCGCTCTGACCGTTCAAATGGACATCGACGATGGCGTAGTCGAACGTCTCGCCGCTGACGGCGGCGAGCGCCTGCTCGACTCGCGGGATCACCGCGACCACGACGTGACCCAGGTCCGCCAGCATGTCCTCCAGCAGCATGCCGATCAGCATCTCGTCCTCGATGACGAGCGCACGACGCCGGGCGGAATTTGCCATCGATTCCGTCATCGAAATGCTTTCCAAACGAACCCGGACCAATTCGTCCATGCTGGCCCATCCACCTGACGCGGGCAAGATCGCGGCGAAACCCGCGCATTCGACACCGGCCGGTTTGGCCGTGGCGGGCCTTCAACGGCCAGCCACGGTATCGGGTTCCCTTCGGATTGGCGCGCACGGCGCCAATGGAACAAACCGCTGCTGAATTCGTTGAAGCGGCACATCCCGACATTGGAGGAGGTTTCGCATGGACTGGAATCGCGTCGAAGGAAACTGGAAGCAGGTCAAAGGCAAGGTGAAGGAGCAATGGGGCCGCCTCACCGACGACGACCTCGACGTCATCGCCGGCAAGCGCGATCAGCTCGAAGGCAAGATTCAGGAGCGCTACGGCATCGCCAAGGACCAGATCCGCAAGGACATCGACGACTGGGCCGGCTCGCAACGGTGGTGATCGACCGCATCGGCAAAGGCCAAGCGGGCTCCCTCGGGAGCCCGTTTTGCTGTATGGGCTTCGCCCATGGACGATCCCAAGAAGCCGCATTCGCTCGCCGATCATCGTCTGGGCGCCGACCTCGCCCATGTACACGACGGCGCCGCCGATCACGACCACGACGACTTTCTCGAAGACGGACCGCTCGAAGACAATCCGCTCTGGATCGCCGACAACGTCACCCTGTCGAGCGTCGGCATCGACATCGGCTCCGCCGGCACCCAGGTGATCTTCTCGAAGGTCCATCTGCGGCGGATGAGCGAAGACCTCACCAGCCGCTACTACGTGGTGGGCCGGGAGACGCTGTTTCGCTCGCCGGTCGCGCTGACGCCTTACCAGAGCGAGGAGCGCATCGACGACGCGCGGCTGCGCACGATCATCGACGACGCCTATCGCGACGCCGGCATCGCACCGGCCGACATCGACACCGGCGTGGTGATCCTGACCGGCGAGGCGCTGCGGCGCGACAACGCACAGGCGATCGCAGGACTCTTGGCCGAGCAAGGCGGCGACTTCGTCACGGCCACGGCCGGACACCACATGGAGGCGATGCTCGCGGGCTACGGCTCGGGCGCGGCGCGCGTGTCGTCCGACCGGGGACAACGCATTCTCAACATCGACATCGGCGGCGGCACGACCAAGCTCGCGCTGGCCGAAAACGGCCGCGTGATCGCAACTGCGGCGATCCACATCGGCGGACGGCTCCAGGTCGTCGACGAGTCCGGCGTCATCGTGCGGCTCGATCCGGCCGGGCAGCATCATGCCATGCAGGCGGGATTCCGATGGAGCAAGGGCGATCGCGCGGACGCCGCCGCGCTCGACAAGGTCGCCGATTACATGGCGGACGCGCTCGTCGCCGCGGTCCGGATGCGGCCGCTGCCACCGCCGCTGGCTGCGCTCTATCTCACCGACCCTATCGCCGAACTGGGCCGCATCGACGGCGTCATGATTTCCGGCGGCGTCGGCGAATACGTCTATGGACGCGAGGACCGCGACTTCGGCGACATGGGCCGCAGGCTCGGCCGCGCGCTGCGCGAGCGCCTGGATCGGGGTGCCCTGCCCTGGCCGCTGCTGCCTGCCGGCGAATGCATCCGCGCCACCGCGCTCGGCGCGTCCGAGTACAGCGTGCAGCTTTCCGGCAACACGTCGACGATCACCGATCCCGGCGCGCTGCTGCCTCGGCGCAATCTCCAGGTGCTGCAGCCGCCGTTCGTGTGCGAAGAGACGATCGATCCTGAAAAGCTCGCATCGGCCGTTCGCGATCACTTCATCGCATTCGATCTCGTTGACGGCGAGAGCGATGTCGCACTGGCGCTGCGCTGGCAGGGACCGCCCTCGCACGAGCGCCTCTTTGCCTTTGCGCAAGGCATCGTGCGCGGCATGCCGCAGACGGTCGCGCGCCGGAAACCCCTCTACATCATGCTCGACGGCGATGTAGCGCAGACGCTGGGCGCGATCCTGCGCGAGGAGCTCGGCGTGGCAAGCGATGTCCTCGTTATCGACGGCGTCGTGCTGTGGGATTTCGACTACATCGACCTGGGCCGCATCCGCCTGCCCTCGATGACCGTGCCCGTGACCATCAAGTCGCTGGTGTTCAGCGAGGACCCGCGGCTGCCGCGCGGCGTGGCGCATTTGCAGCACCGGCACGATCACGCCCACGATCATGGTCACAGCCACGACCACCGCCATCACGGCCATGATCCGCACCGCCGCCGCTAGATCGTGGCGGCTGGCCTGCGGTCCAATCCGCGCCTAGACTTCGCCTCAACCGCCGCGAGCGTCAAACGCGGCAAACGAGGAGAGAAGGACCATGCCGGGCGTCCGTTCATTGCTTCACGCTTTCGCCGTACTGCTTGCGCTGACCGCAACCGCCGCGGCGCAGGACTATCCGAGCAAGTCCGTGCGCCTGATCATTCCGTTCGCGCCCGGCGGCAGCGTGGACATCGTCGCGCGCCTCGTCGCCGCCAAACTCGGCGAGCGGCTCGGCCAGCAGGTCGTGCCCGACAACCGGCCCGGCGCCGGCGGCATCATCGCAACCGACCTCGCGATCAAGGCGCCCGCCGACGGCCACACGCTGCTGCTCGTGTCGCTCGCGCACGCGGTCAATCCGTGGGTGTACAAACCGCCCTACGACACCAAGAAGTCGCTCACCTTCGTCGCGTCGCTCGGCAACGGCGCGAGCGTGCTGACGACGCATCCCTCCGTGCCCGCCAATTCGGTGCGCGAATTGATCGCGCTCGCCAAGAGCAAGCCCAAGTCGATGCATTTCGCCCATGCCGGCGTCGGCAGCTTCACGCACACCGCGTCCGTCCTGTTCGCCATGATGGCCGGCATCGACGTCATGCAGGTGCCGTTCAGGGGCGGCGGGCCGGCCATGATCGACGTCATGGGCGGACACTCCCAGCTCCTGATGAACTCCTACGTGGCGTCGCTGCCGCACATCCGCTCCGGCAAGCTCAAGCCGCTCGGCGTCAGCGACACAAGGCGCTCGGCGCTGCTGCCCGACGTTCCGACGATCGCGGAAGCGGGCGTGCCCGGCTATCAGGCCGCCAACTGGTGGGGCATCGCGGCGCCGATCGGCACACCGCAGGCGATCGTCGACAAGCTGAACCGAGAGATCAATGCAGCCCTGGATTCCGACGACGTGAAGAAGAAATTCGACTCCGACGGCGCGGTCATCGTGCGGATGACGCCGGCGGAGTTCGCGAAGTTCTACGACGTCGAGCTTGAGAAGTGGGGCAAGGTGGTCAAGGAGGCCGACATCAAGCGGGAGTGAACCCGGCTGCCTTCGCCACGGCCCGGCGCACGCGATCCTTGATCGCGACGCCGTCCTTCTCCGGCAGGACGCGCGGCGGATCGTCGGCCGCGATCCGCACGCGGGCGAACAGCGTGCGGTCGGAGTTCGCGAGCAGGCCCGCAAGTTCGCGCAGGCCTGCCTCGTCGCCGACGTCCATGACCCGTTCGATCCCGCAGCCGCGCGCCACCGCGCAGAGATCGACCGCGCCGGACGTGTGGCTCGCCTGCATGCCGGTCTCGCCGAAGTGGCCGTTGTCGAACACGACAACGGCGAGGTTCGCGGGCTTCTGCATGCCGACGGTGCCGAGGCTCCCGAGCCCCATCAGCATCTCGCCGTCGCCGGTGATGACGGCGACGCGAAGCTTGGGTTGCGCCAGCGCGAGTCCGAGGCCGATCATCGCGGCGCCGCCCATCGCGCCCCAGAGATAGAAATTGCGGTCGTCGTCGCCGGCCGCGAACGCGTCCCAGGTGCAGGAGCCGAGCCCCGGCACCACGAACAGGTTTGCCGGGCGGTCGGCCAGCAGCGTCGCCATCGCGGCGCGGCGATCTAGTGTCGCGATTCGGACGTTCGCCTGCATTCTCAGCTTGCTCCGTAGCGAACGTCCGAATCAAAGCGACACTGGCGACTCAACAATTCCAGTGTCCCTTTTGAACCCGAAGTTCGCAAGCGAGACGGCCGCACGATCATGCGAACTTCGGGTTAGGGACACTGGCATCACTTCACCCACACCTTGCGGCCGATCAGCTTTTGCGACAGCAGCACCGCCGCCGCGCGGTCGCCGCCGAAGGCAAGCTGCACGGCATTCTGCACCGCCGGCACCACCGCGTCCGGCGTCTCGACCTTGGCGACGTCAGCGTCGCAGAGCTTGAGCACCGGATCGACGATGGAGCCCATCGGCACCTGCCAGGGATTGAACTCCTCCCACTCCCCGCGCATGGTCACCAGCATCAGCATCGGGAAGCGGCAGGAGCGCATCAGCGACAGCATATTGACGCAGTTGCCGACGCCGCTCGACTGCATCAGCAGCGCCGCGCGCTGTCCGCCGAGCCAGGCGCCGGCGGCCAGCGCCACGCCCTCCTCCTCGGTGGTGAGAACCACGTCGCGAATCTCCGGATCGGCCTTGCAGCGCGCGATCAGCCGCGCGTGACCGGCATCCGGCACGTAACCGACCTGGCGGATGTCGGCGCGCTTGAGCACGTCGAACAGTTGGTCCTGCCAGGCGGCCGGCGTGGTGTCTGTCACTGCGTTCAATGGAAACTCCCTGCCCGATCCATAGCGGGCTTCGTTCAGCCGCGCCAGGGCAGGTCGGCGTCGCGCTCGACGAACGCCCAGGCGCCAAGGCCGAGTTCCTCCGGGAACGGCACGATCAGCGCAGCGCCGAGGCGGCGCGAGCGCGATTGCGCCTCGTGCATCGTGCGCTCCACCGCCGCGAGCGATTGCACCCGGATCGCATAGAGACCGATGAACGGCAGCCGCGGCGCGGGCAGTTCCGGAAACATTTCGGCGAATGCCCCGCGCTCGAACAACTGGACCTGCCCGCGTTCGAGCACGATGGCCTGCCCGAACCGCGTCACGCGCGTGGGCCGGTCGGTGAACCGCGCAAAGCGCGCCGCGGCCTCGGCCACGTCCGGGCTCGCGATGACGAGGTCTATCAGCGCCAGCGCGCCGTTCGGATGCTTGAGCCAGCGCTTCTGCCAGACGGTGTGCTCGGTGCGGTGGGTCAGGATCTGGATGCGCCCCTCGGCCATCGCGCCGCGCTCGAGCCTCACCACCGTAAAGGCCGCAAAGTCCGGCCCGTTCTCGGTATCGACCGGGCGGCGGAACTGCACCAAGGGCCGCATGGCAAATCCGAGACCGGTCAGACGCCGATGCGCCTGCTCGGCATCGACCACTACGAAGTTCGCCAGATGCACGCCGGAATAGGCATCGAGGGTGGCTTCGAATTCGCGGCCGAGCGGCGTGTCGGCGGCCTTGAACAGCACTTCGATGTAGCCGTTCGGCAGCATCGCCGTGATGTTGCCGGTCCCCATCGGCGAGCCGTCGAGATTGTACTGAATCGACACCGGCGTCGGCGCAAAGCCCGCGCGGGCGAGCGCGCGGCCCGCAGCCTCGCGGTCGCGCACGAAATGCCCGACGTGATCGAGGAAGATTTCGCCGCCTACCGGAAGTTGGCGATCGATCTGCGGCGGCGATGCGGTGTCCGGCAAGTGCCTGCTCCAAAGTGTCGCGAATATTTCCAGGGACCGGTGTGTTAGCATAGGACCTATTGCACACGCAGGCAGGAGTTCAGAGCGGTATGAATCGTCGCGATTTTGGAAAATCCGGACTGGCGGCGCTGGCCGCTACGGCCCTGCCGTTCCCGGCCTTTGCCTATCCCGACCGGCCGATCCGGCTGGTCGTGCCGTTCTCGCCCGGCGGCGCGACCGACGTCGTCGAGATGCTGATGGGGCTCGGGAGCCTCGGCACCGTCATCGTCGAGAACAAGGGCGGCGCGGGCGGCATTATCGGCGCGACCGAAGTGGCGCGCGCTCAGCCCGACGGCCATACCTTCCTGTTCGGCAATACGTCCACGCAGGTCCTGCTGCCGGCGATCAGCGCCAACCCGCCCTACGATCCGGCCAAGGCCTTCGCCGGTATCTACATCATGGCGATCTCGCCGAACACGATCGTGGTTCACGAGTCGGTTCCGGCCAGGACGCTCAAGGAGCTGATCGCCTACGCCAAGGCCAATCCCGGCAAGCTCAGCTACGGCTCCGCCGGAACGGGCACGATGACCAATCTCGCCGGCGAGCACTTCAAGCAGATCATCGGCGTCTCCGACATTACCCATATTCCCTACAAGGGCGCAGCGCCCGGCCTGAAGGATCTCGCCGGCGGCATCATCCCGATGATGACGCCGAACGTCGGCGGCCCGCTGCTGGAATTGCACAAGGCTGGCAAGGTGCGCATCCTCGCGGTCATGGCGGAGAAGCGCTTGCAGGCGGCGCCCGAAATTCCCACCACCGCCGAGGCGGGCGTGCCCAATCTGATTGCCGCGAACTTCAACGGGCTGTTCGCTCCGGCTGGCGTTCCGAAGGCGATCATGGACCGGATCGCCACTGCCACGGCGACCGCGATGAAGGACGCCGCCGTGCAGAACGCCATCGTCAATTCCGGCTTCGAGCCGGTGCTCGACTCAGGACCGGACGCCGCGCAGAAGACGGTCGCGTCCGAGCTTGCACGCTGGACGCCGGTGATCAAATCCATCGGCTTCAAGCCCCAATAACCGATCGAAGACAGCAGGAGAATCGACATGAGGCGCCGTGACGTATTGAAACTGGGGCTCGCGGCCTCCGCGACCGCGCTGGCCGCACCGTCCGTTCGCGCACAGGCGTATCCGAGCCGTCCCGTGAAGCTCGTCGTGCCGTTCGCGGCCGGCGGCGTCAACGACATCGTCGGCCGGCAATGGGCCGAGAAGGTCAAAGGCGCGCTCGGCAACGTCTACGTGGAGAACCACGGCGGCGGCGGCGGCACCATCGGCGTGATGGAGGCCAAGCGCCAGGACGCGGACGGCCACACCGTGCTGTTCGGCAGCGCCAGCACCATGGTGCTGAACGAGATGACGCGGACCACGCTGCACTACGATCCGCGCAAGGACTTCGTGCCGATCGCGGTGTTCTGCGTCACCACCGCTTCGATCGCCGTGCATCCGAGCGTGCCGGCGAAGAACCTTCAGGAGCTTGTCGCCCACATCAAGGCGAACGCGGGCAAGCTGACGTTCGGCTCGGCAGGCACCGGGACGATGAGCCATCTCACCGGCGAATTGTTCAAGCTGAAGACCGGCCTGAAGGACCTGACGCACG
This sequence comes from Alphaproteobacteria bacterium, assembly GCA_016869215.1. GTDB lineage: Bacteria > Pseudomonadota > Alphaproteobacteria > Rhizobiales > Xanthobacteraceae > Z2-YC6860. Next base: position 111,833 of record VGEP01000001.1, read on the forward strand.
TGCCTTACAAGGGTGCAGGCCCCGGCATGGCCGACCTCGTCAGCGGTCACATCCCGATCATGTCGCCGAACATCAGCAAGCAGGTGCTGAACTTCCACGACGGCGGCAAAATCCGCGTGCTGGCCGCCGCCTCGCCGAAGCGACTCAAGGGTGCGCCGACTATCCCGACCGGAATCGAGCAGGGCATCCCGGATTTCGTCGGGCAACTGTTCCTCGGCATTTTCGTGCGCGCCGGCACGCCGAAGCCGGCGATCGACAAGATCACCGAGGCGACCAGGGCCGCGATGGCCGATGCGGCGTTCGAGAAGTTCCTGCTCGACTCCGGCTTCGAACCCGTGAGCTATATCGGCGCCGACGCCGGCCTGAAGTACATGGCCGAAGAATTCAAACGCTGGAAGCCGGTGGTCGACGCCATCGGGTTGAAGGTGTAGCCACGGCTTCGTGTCCCGGGCGCAGCGCAGCACCATAAGTGCGTTCACGCGCGTCTTGCGCGCGCTATGGTGGTGCGCTGCAGACCCGGGACCCCGATCTCCCCCTAAAGCAAACCGCGACCCCGCGTCAGCAGTGCATCGCTAACGCGCTGCACTGCGCGCGGGGAATGCCTGTGCGTTGTCACTCGCTTCGACCGACGCGCTCCTGCGCCAGCTTGCGCAGCGCGCCGCGGTCGACCTTGTTGGTCGAGGCGAGCGGCAGTTCGTCGACGAACCACACGAAGCGCGGGTGCTGATAGGCCGGCGCGTTGGCGAGCGCATAGGCCTTGATGGCATCCTCGGTCGGCGCGCGGCCCGCCTTCGGAATGACGAAGGCCACGGGCTTGGTGCCCTTGATGTCGTCGTCAACCGGAATCACCACCGCCTGGCCGACGTCGGGATGCTTCTCCAGCATGCGTTCGACATCCGCCGGATAGATGTTCTCGCCGCCGGAGACGAACATGTCGTCGGTGCGGCCGATGAAATAATAGAAGCCGTCGCGGTCGCGGCGGAACACATCGCCGGTCACGTAGAATCCATCGGCGGTAATCGGCGACGGCACGTCCGGGCGATTGTGATAGCCGTTCATCACCGCCGGGCACTTCATCTCCAGAACGCCCTCGTCGACATTCCGGTTGCCGCCGTCGGCAAGCCGCAGTTGCACCTGCGGATGCGGATAGCCCACCGACGATTCCGGCTGCGGCAGCCCTTTCGGATGCGGACCGAACACCACCGGTCCCGCTTCGGTCGTGCCGTAAGCGTTGGTGATCGCGGCCTTCGGGAACGCGCGGCGCGTCGCCTCCATCAGGCTTTGGCTCACCGGCGCCGAGCCCATGCGGATGAACTCGACGCTCGACAGGTCGGCGCGCGCCATCGCATCGGTCTCGCGCAGCATCATCGCGATCATCGGCGGCACCGCGGTCAGCCAGGTCGGACGGTAGCGGCCGATCGCCTGGATGTAGCTTTTCGCCTCGAAACGCGGCAGCAGCACGATCGTGGCATGCGCGGCGCAGGCGAGCTTGGACAGCGCCAGCGCGTTCATGTGGTAGAGCGGCGCCGCGATCAGATAGCGATGCCGGTCGAGCCCCGGCGCGAGCCGCGTCTCGACCACCCAGATGTGGCTGCGGTGCGACAGCACCACGCCCTTCGGAATTCCGGTCGAGCCCGAAGTGTAGAGAAACATCGCCGGCTCTTCGGGCCGCGGCGTCACGGCTTCGAAGAAGCCCGGATCGACGAAACGGTCGAAGCCGTCCCGCGACTCGTCGCCGAACGTGATGGCGGGAATTCCTTCCGGACAATTCTCGCGGCTAGCCGTGTCGCAGAACACGAGCTTGGCGCCGCAATTGTCCAGGATCGAGTGGATGGTCGCTTTCGGAAACCGGTAGTTCACCGGCACCGCGACGAAGCCTGCGCGCATGATGCCGAAATAGGCCGCAAGATACTCGGCTCGGTTCGCCGACAGAATCGCCACGCGGTCGCCGCGCGCGAAACCGCGTTTCGTCAGCGCGCGCGCGACGCCCATCGTCATGGCGTCGAGCTCCTGATAGGTGAACTCGCGCGGCGTTTCCTCGCCGCCGAGATCGACGACCGCGACCTTGGACAGATCGCGGTCGCGCCCGATCAGGTCGCCGAGATTGCTGAACGCGGACATCGACGTCGGCACGTCACCCCTTCGGCGGCGGAGGCGGCGCGGTCAGATACGTGCCGCGGCCGCTCGCAAGCAGCTTTCCGTCGGCGGAAATGATCGACGCCTCGGCGGTCGAGAACTGGCTGCCCATGCGAACGATCTTGCCCTTGATGGTGAGATCGCCCGGCAGCGCGATGGAATGATAGTCGACTCGCATGTCGATGGTCGGCACGCCGCGGCCGAGCTTCCTCACCATCGCCCAGTCGGCGCCGAGATCGACCAAGGCCGCGAGAATGCCGCCGTGGGTGTAGCGGCGCTCGGTGTTGACCACCCACTCCTCGCGCCAGGTCGCCTTGATCTCGATGCCGTCGTCGTGGACGGCGACCAGCTTCAGCCCGAGCCACTTGTGATACGGCGCGCGCGTGACCAGCGCCTCGACCTGCTCGAATGTCAGCGAAGCGGGATCGCTCATGGCGTCACCACGACCTTGCCGATGACCGCGCGATCCTCGATCAGCTTAAGGCCCTCGACCGCGCGTTCGAGCGGCAGAACGGTGTCGATCACCGGGGCGATGCGCTTGTCCTGGATCATCGCCATCAGCGCGTGCAGATCCTCGTCGTAGTAGCTGTTGGAGCCCTTGACCTCGATCTCGAAGGTCCAGATGTAGCGCAGGTCTTCCTTCGGATCGAAGCCCGCGGTCGCGCCGCAGACCAGCACCTTGCCGCCGCGCTTGAGGCAGCGCAGCGACGGCACCCAGGTTTCGCCGCCGGTGAAATTAATCACCACGTCGACGCCGCCCTCGTAGGATCGGCGCTGCGGCTTGCCGTATTTCTCGATCGCCCACTTCGACCAGTCGGTCTTGGTGTAGTCGACGACCTCGTCGGCGCCCATGTCCTTCAGGCGCTTGAGCTTGTCCTCGCTCGACGCGCAGGCGATGACTTCCGCGCCGAGCATCTTGCACAGCAGCACGCAGCCGGTGCCGACGCCGCCCGACGCGCCGAGCACGATCACGCGGTCTTTCGGTTTGACGGTCCGGTGCGTCACCAGCATGCGGTGCGCGGTGCCGTAGGCGACCGGCAGCGACGACGCCTGCTCGAAGGTGACGCCCGCCGGCATGGCGATCAGTTGATCGGCGGCGACCAGGCAGTACTCCGCCATCCCGCCGTCCATCATCTCGCCCATCAGGCCCTTTTTCTTGTTGAGCGGATTGATGAGCACGCGGTCGCCGGCCTTCCACTTGGCGACGCCGGGCCCGACCTCGGCGATCTCGCCCGCCATGTCGAGGCCGATGACGACCGGCATCGGCACCTTGATGCCCGGCATGCCTCGCACCGTGAACACGTCGTGATAGTTGAACGACGACGCGCGCACGCGGATCACCACGTGGCCTTCGATTGCCTGCGGGAGCGGATGATCGCCGACGACCTGAAGCTCGTCGAGCGTGCCGTGCTTGCGCAGCACCAGCGCTCTCATGGTCTTGGCCAAAACTCAAACCCCTTCTTATGACGCCACTTCGACAAAGCGGTTCACGTGGGTCGCGATCCGCTCGCGCGCGACACCATAGACGTGGATGGAGATCGCGGGTTTCGAACCGGAATTACCGAGACTGTGGATTTGGTCAAGCCCGGCGCGCGCAAAGCAACTATAGCCGTTTTGCCGCACCTCCGCGCAAACCGGTTCGATCCGCGATCCCGCGGCATCGGCGGCAAAGATCGTCTCGTGCAGCGGTCCTTCGTAAACGGCATAGGCGCACCAGGTATCGTGCGCGTGCGGCCGGCTGAACTGGCCCGCGGCCCACACGATCGCAAGGATCGTGAAGCGGCCCAGCGGATCGCCGTAGAGCACATGCCGCGCGTAGCAGCCTGCATTCGGCACACACTGCGAGGCATCGAGCAGACCCGGATCGGCTGCGGCGCGCTCCAACGCGGCGCGGATGCGCGCCGGCATGGTCCGAGGCTCATCGCAGGCCAGGCTGACCTCGACGGCCAGCGCCTCAAGAGTTCCGGCGCTTGCAGAGCGAGAAAAGACAGGCGTTTGGTCTGCAAGAGGTCGAGGCAGAGGCATGAATCGCATCCGCAGGACAATTATATCGAGTCATTGTAATTTATAGCATAAACATTCTGCATTATGCAATATTATTGGTATAATTATATTGCATTGAGGCTGAATCATAGAACAACAAGACTGCCCTGATGCCATTTTGCAACGCTCCGCCGGGCCGGGGCTTTGCTTCCCGGGCGCCCGGCGGACCCGCATCCCTGTTTTCCGTTGCCCCTCGAAAGGAGGGACGATGGAGCGCCGGGAAGGCGCCCGGGGAGCTGCTGTCGGGAGCTCCCCGACCGGTCTGGCGCAGACCGGCCGTGCGTCTGGCGCGACGCACGAGTCCTCCGGCGAAGAGGACCCTGGGCGCCTCCCGGCGCTCCACCGCGGCGGCAATATGTCGGCCGCCGCGCCCTGCCCGTCATCAAGCGCCGCGATCGACGACGCCCTCAAACGGACAAGACGCGGAAATGATAAGGCCGGATTCCGGAGCGGGGATAAGTTTCGCGAAGAATCCTGGTTCGCAAACGATTTGAGGCCTTGGCATGGACGAAGGGCATGCGAAACGCGCGCGGGCGCCTTGCATTGCCCCCCGCGCCCGCGGTCAGTAGCTTAACGCCATCCCCTCGCCCCGCCGCCCGGAGCCCCACGCGATGAAAGAGAATTTCCGCCAGTTCCTCGACCGGCTGCGGCAGGTGGGCGAGCTGGTCGACCTGCACCAGCCGGTCGACATCCGGCACATCGCGACGCTGGTCGACCAGTCGAAGACTGCGCTCTTCTTTCACAACGTCATCGGCTACGGCGTCCCGGTGGTGTCCGGCATCATCCGCTCGAAAGAGCGCGCGGTGATGTCGATGGGCTGCGAGACCTTCGGCGAGATCGAGAAGAAGCTCGCTGCGGCCATCGCCAAGCCGATCCCGCCGAAATACGTCAACGGCTCGCCGACCCGCGACGTGGTGCTGACCGGCAACGACGTCGACCTGTTCAAGCTGCCGATCCCGATGTCGTCGATCTACGACGGTGGGCCGATGATCACTGCGGGCGTGGTGATCTGCAAAGACCCGGAGCTCGGCTTCAACAGCGGCATCTACCGTTTCATCGTCAAGGAAAAGGCGCTGACCGGCATCGACATCGTGACGCCGAACAACATGCGGCTGTTCGCGCAGCGCGCCTTCGAGCGCAAGGAGCCGCTGCCGATTTCCATCTCCATCGGCACCCATCCGTTCGAGATCGCGGGCTCGGGCTTCCGCGCTCCTCTTGGCGTCGATGAAATGGGAATCGCCGGCGGGCTTCGCGGCGAGGCGGTGCAGCTTGCGCCCTGCTCGACCGTTGACGTGCCCTACATCGCTGACGCCGAAATCGTGCTGGAGGCGGAAATCCTCCCCACCGGATGGACCTGGCCGGAGGGCCGCTTCGGCGAGTTCACGCGGCTGATGGGCGGCCTGCACTGGAACCCGCTGGTTCGCATCAAGGCCATCGCGATGCGCAAGGACGCGGTCTACTACAACCTGCACATGCCGTGGGAGAACACCTGGCTCGCGGCGCCGACGCGCTACACCGCGATCCGGCAGGCGCTGAAGACCGCCAACGTCGACGTGAAGGACATCAACGTCACGCTCGGCGGCTGCGCGTTCTGGCACGCGGTGATCTCGATCAAGAAGGGCGCAGCCGGCGACGGCAAGAACGCGCTGCTCGCGGCGCTGTCGGTGATGGACCTCAAGCATGTCGTCGTGGTCGACGACGACATCGACCTCAACAACCCGATGGATGTGGAATGGGCCATCGCCACGCGCGTGCAGGGCGACAAGGACATCGTCATCGTCCCCGGCGCGCGCGCGAAGCCGCTCGACCCGAGCCTGCTGCAAGGCGCGGGCGTGGTGCCGATCGGGGCGAAAGTGGGCATCGACGCGACCATCCCCGAGCACATCCCGAAGGAGCACTACGAGCGCATTACCTACGCCTACGCGGAAACCGCGAAGATCGACGACTACGTGAAGGGCAAGAAGGACGCCGCCGGCCAGGCGGGCGACGATGCGGCGGTCGCGAAGCTCGCGGCCGAGATTCTCGCCGCCATCGACAACGAGCCGCTGTACTACACCGACATCGCCGAGCGGTTCTCGCAGTACGATTTCCGAACCGTGGCGCGCGCGCTCGGCCACCTGCACGAGACCGAGAAGCTGTGGCAGGATCCGCGCGGCAAGATGTGCGTGCGGGGGAGCAAGTTCGCGGCGGTACTGCCGGGGAAGAAATAGATAAGTATCCTCTTATGGATACAAGGAGATATAATAAGATTTATCTTATTCTCCATGGCGGAGATGATAAGAATTAACTTATTGACAAGCCTCAGTTCTATAAGATAAATCTTATCACATGATCACGCCCTCGGAACAACTCGACAAAAGATTTTTGGAACTTGCACCACTTGTCCGCACCAGTCGCCCTCCACGCGGCTGGATACGCGCCATACGAGAAGCACTTGGCATGACCACAGGCCAACTCGCCAAGCGCCTGGGAGTCCGCCAGCCACGCATTGTCGAAATGGAAAAAGGAGAGGCAACGGGAAACATCACCGTGCAAAGCCTGGAGCGCGCGGCTGACGCAATGGGCTGCCGGCTCGTCTACGTTCTCGTACCCAAGAAGCCGCTCACAAAAATGATCGAAGAACGAGCATCTCATTTAGCCAAAAAAAAACTCGCATTGGTTGAACAGACGATGCGCCTGGAGGATCAAGAAGTACACGACCAGCGATTCAAGGCGCAGACACACCAACGCTTGATTACCGAGCTGCTTCGCCGACCGGCTCGACTCTGGGACGAAACGTGACCGATCTGTTTAATGAGCCAGAAGGTGCAACACCCCTGACACCAGAAGAACGCGAGGGGCTCATTCCTTCTCATGTCACTCTTCGACGCGAGCTAAACGAGCTGGAGCAGCAAAACATTCTGGAATCTACCACCTGGGCTTTTGATAGACGCCGCGACCCTCTGGAAGAATCGTTCGGAAGAAGTTTGCACTCCCGAATGTTTGACAAAGTCTGGAATTGGGCAGGCACATACCGCAGAACGAACAAGAACATTGGCGTTGATAGAGAACTGATCCAGGTCAGAATACCCGAAACATTAGACAACTTTCGCTAGTGGATTGAACACGAAACATTCACTCCTGACGAAATTGCTGCCCGGTTTCACCACGCACTTGTCCAAATCCATCCTTTCCCAAATGGAAACGGCCGGTGGTCTCGGTTGATGGGCGACGTCCTTGCCGTTCGATTGGGACAACCACGCTTTACTTGGGGAAGCAAGAACTTGGACGGAGCAAGCGAAACGCGAAAAGCTTACATCAACACACTAAAGGCCGCAGATAATCACGACTACACCAAGCTAACTCCGTTCGCGCGTTCATAGAGAAGTCACATACCTTGCTCATCGACACCCACTCTCACGTCATCGCCACCGATACGGCCAAGTATCCGCTCGCGCCGCTGTTCGGGCGGCAATCGCAATGGTCCGCCGAGCATCCGCTCGACTATCCCGACATGATCGCGGCGATGGACTCGGCCGGCGTCGACAGGACCGTGCTGGTGCAGGCGTCCTCGGCCTATGCGTTCGATAATTCGTATGTCGCGGACGCGCTGGCGGCGCATCCGAACTGTTTCGCCGGCGTGTTCTCCATCGACGTGGTTGCGCCCGACGCAGTCGAGAAAATGAAATACTGGATCGGCCGCGGGCTCTCCGGCATGCGCATTTTTACCGCGGGCTCCACCCAGCCGGTGCAGCAGACGTTCTTTGCCGAGGAGGCCGCGTTCCCAGTGTGGAAATACGCCGCCGACAACGGCATCAGCGTGTGCATGCAGATGCAGGTGAAGGGCCTGCCGCTGCTGGAGACTGTGCTGAAGCGCTTTCCCGGCGCGCCGGTGATCCTCGATCATTTCGCCCGCGCCGAGGCCGCCGACGGCCCGCCGTTCGCGTCGGCCGCGCCGCTGTTTGCGCTCGCGAAATACCCGAACGTCTATCTCAAGCTCACCCACCGCCCGATCGAGCAGTCGATGAAGGGCAAGGCCACGCCCGAGACGTTCCTCGGCAAGGCGGTGGCCGAATTCGGCGCGAACCGCATCATGTGGGGCTCGAATTTCCCCGCGGCCGATCCGCCGCTGCCCGAGCTGGTCGCCATGGCGCGCAAGGCGCTTTCTTTCCTGCCGCAAGGCGATCAAGATTGGATTTTCGCCAAGACCGCCCAGGCGCTTTATCCGGCGCTGGCCAAAAACTGAAGACGGGAGACACACGCCGTGCTGACCAGGCCCGACAAGGTGAAGCTGCACACGCTGCTCGGCAACTACGCGAACGTGACGGCGCTCAAGGACGGACGCGTGAAGTCCGACCTGATCGAGTTCGACTTCCCGGACTATCCGGTCGCCAACCGCGGCTTCAAGCCGCTGGTGCGCGAGCACAAGTTCGACGTCGGCGAACTGGCCATCGTCACCTTCCTGCAGGCCAAGGCCTACGGCGCGCCCTATTCGCTCCTGCCCTGCACGGTGGTCGGCCGCGGCCAGCTTCACACCGTCGGCTACAATTCCGAACGCGGCACGATGAAGCCGTCCGATTTGAACGGCAGGAAATTCGGCGTGCGCTCCTACACCCAGACCACCGGCATCTGGGTGCGCGGCATTCTCGCGGACGATTACGGTGTCGACTGGGGGAAGGTCCAGATCATCACCATGGAGGACCCGCACGTCGCGCAGTACAAGGACCCGGCGTTCGTGACCCGCGCGCCGGAGAGCAAGCAGCTTCCGCAGATGCTGATCGACGGCGAGGTGGACGCGGCGCTGCTCGGCGACAAGTTCCCCGACCCGCCATTCAAGACGCTCGTTCCAGACGCCGAAGCCGCCAACAAGGCCTGGGCCGAGAAGAACGGCGGCGTTCCGATCAACCACATGGTGGTGGTGCGCGATTCCATCGTGCAGTCGCGGCCCGACGTGGTGCAGGAAATCTTCCGCGTGTTCCGCGAGGCGCGGCAGGCCGACAAGGCTTCGCAGGGCGCACTCGATCCCTACCGCTTCGGGGTGGAGGCCAACCGCAAGGCGCTGGAGAAGATCATCGACTACTCGGTGAAGCAGCAGATGATCCCGCGCAAGTTCACGGTCGACGAGCTGTTCAACGACGTCACGCGCAAGCTCGGAGCGTGACGCAACGCCGGGAGGCGCTCATGCAGATGCTCCTTCGCGCGGCCGCGGCCGCGCTGATGTCGTTCGCGGCGGTCACCGCGGCCGCGGCGCAGGACCGCTTCCCCAACCGGCCGGTGAAGATCGTCGTGCCGTTCCCGGCCGGCGGGCCGACCGACGTCAACATGCGCATCCTCGGCCAGAAGCTGTCGGAGATGTGGGGCCAGGGCGTGGTGATCGAGAACCGCCCCGGCGCCAACACCGGCATCGCAGCCTCGGCGGTCGCGAAATCGCCCGCCGACGGCTACACGCTGCTCGCCGCCATGGACACGACGCTGGTGATGAACGCGGCGACCGGCGTCAGCATGTCCTACGACCCGTTCAAGGATTTCGCCGCGATCACGCTCACCGCCAAGAACACCTCGCTCTTGACGGTGCGCGCAGAGGACGGGCCCAAGACGATCGCGGAGTTGATCGCGCGCGGCAGGGCGAGCAAGACCAAGCTCACCTACGGCGCCGGCATCACCATCACCCGGCTCGCGGGTCAGCGCTTCGCCAAGGCTGCGGGCTTCGAGGTGGTGCTGGTGCCCTACAAGGGCAGCGCCGAGGTGGTGCAGGGCCTGCTCACCAAGAGCGTCGACTTCATCGTCGACGGCATCGCGCCGAGCCTGCCGCTGATCCGCGACGGAAGGTTCCGGCCGCTCGCCAAGCTCAACAACCGGCATCTGTCGATGCTGCCGGACGTCAAGCCGCTCGCGGAGGCCTCGGGCCTGCCGATCGAGGAAATGTCGAGCTGGATTTCGCTGGTCGCGCCGGCCGGCACGCCGAAGGCCGTGGTCGACAAGATCCACGCCGACGTGGTGAAGGCCTACGCCGACGCCGCGGTCGCCGACCGGCTCGAAAAGGCCGGGATCGCGGCCGTCACCACGACACCCAAGGAGCTGGACGACTTCTACCGCAGCGAAGCCGCGCGCTGGACCAAGTTCTACAAGGAAAGCGGGCTGAAGCTCGAGTGAGCTTCAAGCCAGAGGAACAGCCATGAGTGCAATGCCCGCCAGCAGTCCGCGCGCCCGCGTCGGCCTGATCATCCCGTCGGTCAACACCTACAGCGAGCCGCAGTTCAACCGCTTCGCCCCGGAGGGACTCGGCATTCACATCGCGCGCGCCCGCGTCGCCGGCGAATGGAAGCGGCCGCTGCCGGAGCTCAAGGGCGAAATCGAGAGCGCATCGCGGCTGCTTTCGGACTGCCACCCGGACGCGATCGTGTTCCACTGCACCGACACGTCGATGACGCAGGGGCCGCAGGGCGAAAGCAAAATCCTCGACATCGTGACGGACGCAACAGGCATCGGCGCGATGGCGACAAGCCGGCTGGTGCTGGAAGGCATGCAGACGCTCGGCATGAGCAAGGTCGTGCTGCTCACACCCTACAAGAGCAACAAGGCAATCGTCGATTATCTGACCGCTGCCGGCGTGCAGGTGGTGCAGGACGTGGCGCTGAAGCTCGAAGCCAGACACTTCGGCTCCGTGACGCCGCGGCAATGGGCCGATCTCGCCCGCGACAACGACCGGCCGGATGCCGACGGGATTTTCCTGTCCTGCACCAACACCACGCAGATCGACGCCATCGCCGATATCGAGCGCGAATTGGGCAAGCCGGTGGTCAATTCCAACCAGGCGGTGCTGTGGGGCTGCCTGCGGCGGCTGAAAGGCAAGCTCGCGCCGCTTGCGCCCATGCCGCAGTTGGGACGGCTGATGGAGCAAATGAACTAGCGGAGGAGTAAGGCCATGACCTGCGCGACCCGGCTGATCTGCGCCATGCTGATGCTCGGCGCGATCGTCTCGCCGTCTTTCGCCCAATCCTACCCGAACCGCAACATCACGCTGGTGGTGCCGTTCGCGCCCGGCGGGCCTGCCGACGTGCTGGCGCGGCTGATCGGCACGCGGATGGGCGAGGAACTCGGCCAGACCGTCATCGTCGAGAACAAACCCGGCGCCAACACCATCATCGGCGCGCAGCAGGTCGCGAAAGCCAAGCCCGACGGCTATACGCTGCTGATGGCGATCGACGGAACGATGGTGATGAACCCGTTCCTGTATCAGAAGCTTGCCTACGACCCGTTCAAGGATTTCCAGCCGGTCTCGCTGGTGGCGTTCATCCCGTCGGTGCTGGAGGCCAACATCAACGCGCCGGTCCACTCGGTCAAGGACGTGATCGAGCGCGACAAAGCCAATCCGGGGATGTTCAACGTCGGAGTCAGCACGCCGACCTCGCAGGTCATCGTCGGGCTGTTCAACATGCTGGCCGGCACCAAGCTGACCATGGTGCCCTACAAAGGCGGCACGACGCTGATCACCTCGCTGCTCGCAGGCGACATCCCGCTCGGCTTCGAAAGCGCCAACGTGGCCTTGCCGCAATGGCGCGCCGGCAAGATCAAAATCCTCGGCACGACCTACGCGCGGAAAATCCCCAACGCGCCGGAAATACCGCAGATCGCCGACACGCTGCCTGGCTTCGACCTCGGCATCTGGCAGAGCATCGTGGCGCCCGCCGGCACGCCGCGGCCGATTGTCGAGAAGCTGCACGCCACGCTCGCCAAGATCATGTCGACCGAAGAGGTGCGCAACCGCCTGCTCGCCGCCGGCATCGAACCGACCGTATCGAAGAGCCCGGAAGATTTCGCAGCCTTCATCAAGAGCCAGGCCGAGGTGCGGCAGAAGGTGATCAAGGCGGTCGGGATGAAGGTGGAGTGAGCGGCATTACCGCCGCTTCGCCCTGATCCCCAGCCGCTCCAGCCGCGGCAGAACCTCGTCGCAAAAGTACGGCAGCTCTTTCAGGTAATTGACGAACGAAAACCCGATGCCGCGAAGGCCCGCGCGGCTCAGGTCGGCCAACTGCTGAGCGATCTGGTCGGGATCGCCGACCATCAACAGGCCGCCGAGGCCGTGCGCATAGTGGTGACGCTGACGCTGGAACTCCTCATTGCCGACGGACGCAACCGTGATGCCCTTCTTGCCGAGAATGCCGTCGACGGCCGACCAGTCCGCCTTCTCGATGGTGGCGTAGTGGTAATAGTCTTCGGCCTCTTTCTGGGTCGGACGGCAGGTGATGACGCCGACGGCGTAGACGTCGAGTTCCTTGCCATGGGACTTGGCCTCGTCCTTGGCCGCCTGAACGATCTTCGCAGTCTCCGCCATCGACGTGCGTGAGGCCTGCGTGAAAAAGGCGTCGCAGTTGCGGATTGCAAACGCCCGGCCGGTCGGCGATGCGCCCGCGTTCATGATCAGCGGGCGCGTCCCGCCGAAGGGCTTCGGCTTGGCGCGCACCTTGGTGAGCTTGATGTAGCGGCCATCGAACGCGAGATCGTCGCCGGGACCCCACGCTATTTTCACCGCGTCGATCCATTCCTGGGCGTATTCGTAGCGCTGCTCGTGCTCGCGCTGGCTGACGCCGAACATCTGGAACTCGTCCTCGTTCCAGCCGACCACGATGTTAAGGCCGAAACGCCCGTGCCCGACCTGGTCGGCGGTGACGAACTGCTTGGCTGCGATAATCGGATGGAACAGCGGGGCGTGGACGGTTCCGAACGCGATCAGGCGTTTGGTGTGCGCGAGCAGGCCGGTCGCCCAGGTGATCGTCTCCAGCGTCGTGCCCATGTAGTCGGTGTCGCCGCCGTAGCCCTTCCAGCGCCCGACCGGCAGCATGAACTCGATGCCCGCCTCGTCGGCCAGGCGGGCGAGCGCGAGGCAATCGTCCCAGCTTCCGGTCCAGCGCTCCGGCACCGTGGTCACGCAGCGGCCGGACGAGCAATTCGCGCCGAACAGGCCGATTTTCAGCGTGTTTTCCGTGTACATGGCCATGCGCTCACGCATCGCCGGGCCGCTGTTCGCAACATTGACCGCCATGTCGTTCATGCGCACTCCCGAATTGCCGCCGCACTATAGTCCGAACCGGGAGAGCCTCGTAAGCGGGCGGGATCGCGCCTTGAGCTAGATCAAGATGAGCCCGCCATCGGCATTGCAGACGGCTCGCCGCGGCTTCGATCTACGGACAAAAAATGAGGAACATCCCACCGGGTGAAATCGATATCCGTAATCGCAAGTTGTGTTTATGGACGTTTACTGGAGATTATCCACCTGAAACCGCTGCAAATCGCAATATTGACAAATTATTATTCAACCAAAGGTGTTCTTGTGATTTTCAGGCAGGCGTGAATAGAGATAACCGCGATTGAAGTGAGTTTCCCAAACAGGAGAAAATTGTGCGAGCGATCAATCTCAAGAAATTTTCCGTGGACGATCTTTTGAATTTGCGCGACCGCGTCAACGCCGCGCTGGAGAATCTGGTCAAGCGCGAACGCAGCGAATTGGAAAACCGCCTGCGCCGGCTGCAGGGCTTCGGCGGCGATGCGCCGCGGCGCGGCCGCCCGCCGGGCTCCAAGAACAAGGGCGCGCGCAAGTCGCTGCGCGGCCGCAAGGTGGCGCCGAAGTACCGCAATCCTGCCAACCGCAGCGAAACCTGGGCGGGCCGCGGCCTGCAGCCGAAGTGGCTGAAGGCAGCGCTGAAGTCCGGCAAGAAGCTCGACGATTTCAAGATCAAGTAAGCGCGGGACACGCTCGCGCCTTGCATCGGCCGCCGGTCCCGACGGATCGGCGGCCGAAAACTTTTCCAGCGCCGAATTAAAGCGCCTTCGGCACCGGCAGCGGCGTCACCAGCATGCCGCGGTAGCCCTTCTGGCGCAGCTTGGGCGCAAGCTCGTCGGCGATGTGCCAGGAGAAGATGATCGCGCAGTCCGGCTGGTCGGAAAACATCCGGCTTTCCTCGACCACCGGGATCGCGGTGCCAGGCATGCACTTGCCGATTTTCAACGAGCCTTCGATCTCGCAGACGTAGTCGATAATCACCTCGTCGAGTCCGACGTAGTTGAACAGCGTCGAAGCGCGCGACGGCGCGCTGATGCCGACGATGCGTCCGCCCTTCTCCTTGATGTCGCGGATCAGCGCATGCAGGCGCAGCTTCGACAGCATCACCTCGTCTCGGAATTTCGCAAGACGCTGCATCATGGCCGCACCGCGCGGCTCGGCGTCGAGCATGGCCTTGACGCTCGCCTGCACCGGCCGCGCGCCCTTGCGCGCCGCATAGACGCGGATCGAGCCGCCGTGGGTCGGGATCGGCCGGGCGTGGAACACTTCGAGCCCGTGCATCTCCAGCAGATACTTCAGGCTGCCGACCGAGTAATAGCGCAGATGCTCGTGATAGATCGTGTCGTACTGAAGTTTGTCGAGCAGGCCGATGAGATAGTGCGACTCGGAAATGAAAACGCCGTCGGGCGCGAGGATTTCCAGAATGCCCTCGACGATGGCGTGCACGTCCTCGATATGGGCGAAGCAATTGGCCGCGGTGACGACCTTGGCCGCACCGTGCTGGGCCTTGACCTCGCGCGCGACGTCCTTGCCGAAATATCGCTGCAAGGTCGGGATGCCGCGCGAATTGGCGATCTTCGCCACATCGGTCGGCTCGATGCCGAGGATGCGGTGGCCGCCCTTCTGGAAATTCGAAATCAGCGTGCCGTCGTTGGAGCCGATGTCGACCGCGAGATCGTCCTTGGCCAGCCCAAGCAGTTTCGAGCTTTCGGCGTAAAGCTCGGCGAAGTTGTCGCGCAGGATGCGCGTCATGCCGCTGGTGTAGGGATATTCCGGCGGGAAGATGATGACCGGATCGACGGCCAGGCCAAGCTGCACCAGTTCGCAGCGCTCGCAATGCAGGAGATCGGTCGGAAACCACGGCTGCTGCCGCGGCACCTGGCCGATCGGGACCATCTGGTTCACCGGCGGCATGTAGCCGAGCGACAGCACGGTCTTGAGCGGCACGTGGCCACACACCTGGCAGCATTCGACGGGAACGCTGGCTCCGGTGCCGGCAGCGCGGGCAATTTTGGCGGGGAACACTGAGAGCGGTTTCCTTCCGGCAGCGGACCTAGCGTCATGCGGTGGACCACCATTTGATGCTATGGATCGCCACTCTCAAGCAACGCCGAAGTAGCCTACTACTTCACCAGTTGTCCAAACTATTAATTCACTCTATAGTTGCGGCTATTGCAGAATTTTAAGTGTTGCTATTTCGAGGGAGGATTGAGCATGAGATTCTATGCCATCGTTGCCACATTCATATCGCTTTTGCTGACCGGTACACTTGTAAACGCCCAGCACATGGTCGGCGGCATGCCGGTCTACTGCAACGACTTCCGCGGAATCCCGGTCGTCCTCGTTCCTAACGCGGGTCTGAACGACGTGGGCATGGCGACCCTCGGCCCGGGGGGCCAGCCGGTCATGATCCTCAATCCAATGGTCATGAACTCGTTGCCACCAGTCATGCAATTGTTCTGGTACGGTCACGAGTGCGCGCATCACGTACTCGGACATATCGCACGGCGAAGCCCAACCAACGAAGCAGAAGCGGATTGCTGGTCTGTGAGGACCGGGCGCCAGCAGGGCTGGTTCCCGCCACAGGCGTTCCAGCTGTTGATCACTACTCTCGGCAACAGCCCCGGCTCGCCGTGGGGTCACCTGCCAGGCCCAGCGCGCATCCGCAACATGATGAATTGTTACCAAATGCCGTAGGTGCGCTCGCGTGCCATTTGGCAATGCACCCGCGCGCCTCTGTGCAAATCGGGCTGAACCAATTGATGCCACACAGCACGGCAAGTGCAGTGTCATACCGGCCGCGGTGAACGACAGCTCAAACCCTGTTTTTTTGCAGGAGCATCGCAATGCCCAATTCAGCCGACGAGTCCGCAATTTCGACGGAACTTGCCGTCCTTCGTCAGCGCATTGACGATATCGTCGCCGGACAGCAGAGGTCGACGGCATGGTATCGCAATCCGAGCTTCATCACATCGTGCGCGGCAATCTTCATTTCGGTGACGACTACAGTCGTATCTTGGTACCGGACGTACCAGCAGGAGATTGCAAGTTTGCGCGGGCAGCTGGCGTCGACATTGCATCAGACTGCAGGCATTCACTTGCAGAACGTTGAGCTGATGGCGAAATATAGGAACGACCAGCCCAGCATGTTGCGACTATCGACGACCCTCAATGCGCAGAATCTCCTGTTGGCGAAGCAGGCCTATTCCCTCGCCCGCGAGCTTGGCAGCGCAGCGTCGGCGGCCAGCCTGACCACGGTCGCCAACTCTCTCATGCAATCCAATGAAGTTACGCTCGCTGAGGATCTGCTGCAGAAGGCTATCGCACGGGCGGAAAACTCGGTGGAGTATATCGCTGCCTTGCGCGTTCTTGGCGCGCTCCAGTACTACAATGGAAATCTCAAGGTCGCTGCAGACACATTCGACAAGGCCGTAAAGGCCTTCACCACCTATCCCAACGAAGCAAAGAGCGCAGACTACGTCAATTTCACTCACGCATTTACGTACATGCATTGGACTCAGTCGGCCCGACAGTCCGACTGCCCGACTGCCAAAGCGAAAATTGAATTGGCAGAGCAACACTGGCAAAAGCTTACCGAGCCTGCAAAGACACAGATGGCACCGATGGGCGCTGAGCTGTTCCAGATGAAGGAATTTCTGAAAGGCTGCAGTTAGTTCTGAAGCGCCTCGTTGGCCCAATACCACTCCACAGTCGGGCGCAGACCCGCGTCGAGCGGCACCTGCGGCGCATAGCCGAGTGCGGCGAGCCTGGAAATGTCGGGACATCGCCGCGCCGTGCCGCCCGCGGGCGCAGGGCTCGGCACAAGCTCGATCTCACGGTCCGCAGCCGCAGCCACGCGCCGGGCCAGGCCGGCGATGGTCACCTCTTCCAGGGTGCCGACGTGATAGATGCCGAGGTGCTCGCCCTTCTCGCGCATGACCAGGACGCCGCGCACCAGATCGTCGACATGGCAGAAGCTGCGCGTCTGGCTGCCGTCGCCCTGAATATCGAACGGCACCGGGCCGCTGCCGTGCTTCGCTGCGGCGCGCTTCATGCGCAGCGCGAACTGCGGAATCACGTGCTCCCATCCCATGTCCGGGCCGTAGACGTTGTGCGGGCGGAAGATCAGCACGCTGTCGAAGTGCTTGCGGCCGTAGTTGATGGCCATCAACTCGCTGATGATCTTGCCTCCGCCGTAGGAATAGCGCGGGTTCGTCGGATCGGGCACCACCAGCGGCGCGTCCTCGGCGGTCGGCACGTGCGGCGGCGTCTGATAGACCTCCGACGACGACGCCAGGATCAGCCGGCCGACATTCGCCGCGCGGCAGGCATCGATCACGTTGACCATGCCCTTGACGCCGACGTCGAGCACCAGATCGGGCGCTCTGTAGAAGAACTCGGTGCCGTTGACGTAAGCGAGATGATGGACCTCATCCATGCCCTGCACCGCGCCGCGCACCAGTGCGGAATCGCGGATGTCGCCCGCGATGAATTCGATGTCCTTCGCCACGTCCGCGAGCCGTCGTGGCGCGCCGCGCGAATTGTCGTCGAGCACGCGTACGGCATGCCCGGCCCGCACCAGCGCCTTGACCAACGCCGCGCCGATGAAGCCCGAACCGCCGGTGACCAGGATGCGGGCCATCAGGCGCGCTCCTGCCGCGATTGCGACTTGTTGCGAAGGTGCAGGCCCATGGCGGGATCGGCGTTTGGCCAGTATAAGTGCGTCCGGCCGGCACAAGCCGGCCGCGCCCAAGCCATAGCCTCTCGCCAAGCACCATGTCCAATCCCGATCAATCGCGGCCGATCGCCTGGTTCGGACCGCATTTGACCGGCCGGGAGCTGGAGCACCTGCGCGGCGTGCTGGAGCGGGACTATGTCAACGACGGCCCGCTGGCGCGCGAATTCGAGCGCCGGATCGCGGCGCTGGTCGGCACCCGCCACGCAGTCGCGGTGACCAGCGGCACGGCGGCCATTTCGCTGGCGCTGATGGCCGCCGGCATCGGGCCCGGCGACGAGGTGCTGGTCCCGGATCTGACCTTCGCCGCCACCGCCAACGCCGTCCGGCTGGCGGGCGCGGACGTGAGGCTCGTGGACGTGGAGCCGGTGCGCTTCGGCATCGATCCGGACGCGGCGGCGGCGGCCATCGGCCCGCGCACGCGGGCGATGGTCACGGTCGACGTCAACGGCCGCGGTGCGGACTATGGACGCCTCGAACCGCTGTGCCGCGAGCGCAGCCTTGTGCTGGTCTGCGACGCCGCCGAGGGTCTCGGCTCGCGCCACGGCGGGCGGATGCTCGGCTCGTTCGGCGCGGCCGGATGCTTCTCGTTTTCGGCGAACAAGACCATCACCGCGGGCCAGGGCGGCATCGTCACCACCAACGACGACGCGATTCACGACCGGCTGCGCGAATTGAAGGACCAGGGCCGCCGCCACGGCGGCACCGGCGGCGACGATCAGCACCCTGTCATGGGCTTCAACTTCAAGTTCACCGACCTGCAGGCCGCGGTCGCCCTGCCCCAACTCGACGAGATCGAGCGCAGGCTCGACGCCGCGCGAAAGCGCGACGCCTACTATTGCGAACGGCTCGCCAACCAGCCGGGCCTGAGGCTGCCGCCGTTCGACGAGCCCGGCGAAGTGCGGCAATGGACCGATGTGCTGATCGAGGACCGCGCGAAGGTCGGCGCCGCGCTCGATGCGGCCAAGATCGGACATCGCGCGTTCTGGCTGCCGGTGCACCGTCAGGCGCCTTATGCCGCGCCGGACGCGCAATTTTCCAACAGCATCGACATCTCCCGGCGCGGGATGTGGCTCGCCTCCCGTCTCGACATGACCGAGGCCGAGATGGAGCGGGTCTGCGAGACGGTGATTGCGGCACTGCGGCGGTAGCCCAGATCAAATGCGCCTGACGCTCGCCAGAAACCGCCGCGCCATGTCCATGATCTTGCCGACGTCGCGGCGGCGGCTACCGAGGGTCGCCACCGCGCCCGGCGCACGCGCCATGCCGCCGGGCGGCACCGAGTCCACGACCACCGCCATGGCGCCGACGCTGCCGCCGTCGCCGATCGTCACCCCCGGCAGGATCACCGAATGCGCGCCGACCAACACCGCCTGTCCGATTGTGACCGGCCCCTTGCGGACCGTGGTGTATTCCTCCGGCACCTGCGAATTGTTCAGCGTGTCGGCCGCGTAATCGTCGGAGCCGGAGAAAATGCTGACGCGGTTGGACAGCGTGCAGAAGTCCTTCAGCTCCACCTTGGCGAAAGCGCCGCTCACCGAGCAAAACGCCGCCACGTGCACGTAGGAGCCGATCTCGACGTGCCCCTTGAGGATGCAGAAATCGTCAATCCGCACCTGCGAGCCGATACTGCCGGAGATGGCATAGAACGAGCATTTGCGGCTGATGCGACAGTCGTCCCCAACCGAGGCGAAACCGAAGGCCCGCAATTCGTCCGCGCTGAAATAGGGAGACTCGGACAAGCTCGCATCCCGCATCCGCCGCCCGCGCGGCCGTCGCGTCCTTATAGCGGAAGGTTCCAGGAATGTCGCTTGAAGGCGGCCGGACTCGCGCTTACTGAATAGCCCCCAGCGTCCCTCCGCCCTGCCACCGACCGACTTCGGCACGAACCCCGCATGAACGACCGCATAATTCTGACCGTCCTGCTGCCGGTGCGCAACGAGACTATGAATTTGCGCATCATGCTGCGCATCCTGCGTGCCGTGCTCACCATGCCGCACGAGATCATCGTCGTGTTCGACTCGGCAAGCGACACCAGCATTCCGGTCGTCGAGGAGGCGCGCACGGACTATCCGCAGGTGCGGCCGCTGCTCAACACGCTCGGCCGGGGGGTCGCGGGCGCGATCACCGCCGGCGTCGAGGCGGCGCGCGGCGAGCGCATCCTGATCTTCGCTGCCGACGAGGTGGGCCCGGTGCTCGCCATCGAGGACATGATGGCGCTGATGGATGCGGGCGTGGAGTTCGTCAGCGTCACGCGCTACGCCCACGGCGGCCGCCGCCTCGGCGGCTCGACCATCGGCCGCATCCTGTCGCAGACCGCCAACGGCATCCTCGGCATCGTGTCGGGCATGGGCCTGTCCGACGCCACGACCGGTATCAAGATGTTCCGGCGCGGCGATTTTCCCCGCCTCACCCAAGGCACCAGCACGATCGGCTGGTCGATCGCGTTCGAAATGGCGATCAATGCCCAACTGCTCGGGCTGAAACTCGGCGAGGTGCCGACCATTTCGATCGACCGGCTGTTCGGCGGCAAGTCGTCGTTCCAACTGGTCCCATGGGTCATCGGCTATCTTGGCCATTTCACGCTTGCGCTGCGCAGGCTCAAGCGTTCCGGAAGGCCGCAGGTCAGCGTGCGGATACCGCCGGGGATGTGATCGTTGCTGGCGGGCGCCCGCCGGTGCTAAGAGCCGCCGATGCCGCCCGAACTCAGCGACGCGCCGCAGCGTTTCCAGCTCGTGCTGAAGCTCGCGGCATTCGCGCTGATGGTCGCGGCCGTTGGGCTCCCGATCAACACGCTGTATCTCACCCTGCTGCTGGTGCTGGCCGCGATCGTGCTGGCCGCCGGCCGCATAACGCGGCGAGGCGCACGCTGGGCCGTCGCAGCCGCGGTCGTCGCCGCAGTCGTTGCCGGAAAGTTCGTGGCCGACGTTTCCCGCATCGAGGAGGGACACAACATCTTCCTCCCCGGCGGCGAGAACAACGCGCTGGTCACGGGGCTCCCGCCGGATGTCTACCGCGCGATGGCGGAAGACTTCGAAAAGGCTTCGCCGCCCGCGGCACGCTGCAAGCCATCTGACGGCGGCTGCTGGGTGCAATCTGCGCGGCCCGGCCGTACCTACGCATTCTCCTACGACGGGCTCTACGACACGCCGGCCTACTCCCGCCGCGTCACCGGCATCGACTTTTCCGATCCGCTATGGCTCAGGCTCGGCTTTATCAACGAGCACGCCTACAATTACCACGCACATCCAGGCGACATCGGCCGCGGCGAGCGCCCGCGCGGCCTGCGCCGGCTGGTGCAGCCCTGGCGCATCACGATGCCGTTCTTCGTGATGTACAGCTTCCCGCAGCCGTTTGCAGGGAGCGAGCTGTGCTGGACCGGAAAGGTGCTGTGGGAAGACGCCTCCGGCCGCTTCGCGACGCTGCACCACACCGACATGGCATGCCGGACCATCGCGCCGGGCGACGCCGGAAAACGCATCTATGGATTGTCCGTCGCGCCCGGCGCACCGCTTGCGATGACGCTCAAGCCGACCGCCAAACTCCGCATTCTGCAAGCATTCGAGCCTGCGCTGGCGTCGATCGCGGTGCTGGCTCTGCTCGGCCTCCTCGTACGCTGGCAACCGCGCACTCTGGTCCTTCCGGTGACGTTTGTGGGCCTTTCGGCGATCGTGCTCGCGCTCAACGACGCAAGCTTCCTCGGCGGCGTGCGCCCGTTCGATGCCGGAAACGACGGCCTGGTGTACGACGGCTGGTCGCGCACGATGGTGCAATTGCTGCTCGCGGGCGACGTCCTGGGCGCGCTCAAGGGCATGGAGCCGGTATTCCATTTTACGCCCGGCTCGCGGTACCTGCGCGCGGTGGAGCATCTCGTGTTCGGCGAGAGCTACCTTGGCTACGTGTCGCTCCTCCTGGTGTTGCCGTTTATCGTCTATGCGCTGTTCCGCCGTTTTCAGTCCGGCCGTACGGCGCTGGCGTTTGCGCTGGCGTTTATCGCAGTACCGCTCGGCGCCGTGTTCGGATCGACCTACTACAACTACGTCCAGTACGCATCGCAGGGCTTCGGCGACGCCGCGGCTGCGGTGTTGTTCCTCGCAGGCCTTATCGTACTGATCGGATGTACGCCGCGCGGCCCCGACGCACGCTTCCCGCCCGCGCTCAGCGCAGGCTTGCTGTTCGCGCTCGCGCTGTTCGTGCGGCCGAACTTTGCCGTGGGCGCGGCGGTGTTGCTCGGCGGCGCGGGCCTCGCCGCACTGTGGCAGGGCCAGTTCTTCCGCGTCGCCGGACTGTGTCTCGGCTTTCTTCCGGTGTTCGGCATGACGCTGCACAACTGGTACTATGGCGGCGTGTTCGTTCTGTTCAGCGGTCATTTCACGCTGGCCGAAGCGATGCCGGCGCCGCCGCGCGCCTATGTCGCCGCGCTGTGGGAACTGCTGCGTCTCGATTTCGGCGGCGCGGAGCTGCGGCGGACCGCGTTCCAGGTGGCGCGCATGCTCACCGGTCCCTCGGAAAGCTTCCTGGCAGTGCCGTTCCATGCCATCGGCATCGCGGTTCTCGTGCGCGTGGCCGTGGCACGGTCGTACGACGGCTGGCTGCGCCTGATCGCGGCAAGCGCGCTCGCGCTGCACGCGCCCGCGCTGTTTTTCATCTACTCCGGGCGCTACCACCACATGGCGTGGCTGCTCACGCTCCTGGTCTGCGCGGTTTGGGTGCGCGACGAAGCCTGGCCGTGGGTTGCACGGCGGAGCCCGGGGTTTGCGCGTTCGGTCGCGACGCATCCGGCCTGGGCACGCCTGGCGCGCCCGGTCGACGCACTCGAACGCACTATCGCGGCAAGGTGAGGAAGCCGCGCAATTCGGCGAGCATCAGCGCGCCGAGGTGAAGCTGCTGCACGAAGTCGCCGGCCTTGATCATGGCTGCGATCTCGGCGGGCGTCCTGAGCGCAACCGTCAGGCCGGCTTCCGGCTTGAACCCAGCGGCCACCGGGCCGGCCTCGACGAAGAACGAATGCACGCGGTTGCTGAGCCGCCCAGTGCAGGCGGCGGCCGAACCGAGCGGATGGATCGCCCGGACGGTAAGCCCCGTTTCCTCCTGCAACTCCCGGCGGCAGGTTTCGGCGGCGTCCTCGCCGCGCTCGATCAGTCCCGCCGGCAACTCCCAGGTAAACGCCTCGACCGCCGGACGGTACTGGCGCACAAGCGGAATACGCCCGTCGGCGGTGAGCGCCACGATGGCGAGATAATCCCGCTGGCCGACCGCGTGATAGATCTGCGGCTCCGCTCCAGGCTCGAATTCGACCTCGCGCGCGATCACGTCCATCCACGGCGAGATGGTCGTCGTTCGGCGCGCGCGGATTTTCGGCCATTCGTCGGCCATGCCGGCCCCTTCAGCGCTTGACGTTGGCGCTGTCCAGCAATCCCCAGACGTCCACCACGGGCTTGCCCTTGAGATCGGCTGTGCGATAGGCGGCGTGCGGCGTGCAGAGGATCAGAATGTCGCTGCGCGCGACCACCTCGTCGAGCGGCAGCAGCGCCGGATCGTCGGTGACGAACGGGTCGGTGGTGAGCACCGCGCGCGCGTAGCCCGTCAGAACCTTCTTGAACTTGTAGCTCAGCGAGGCGCGCGGATCGTCGCTCTCGGCCTTGAACGCCATGCCGAGGAGCCCGATCGTCATCTTGCTCAGGTCATGTTCGCGCCGAAGTTCGCCGACGATCTGCAGCGGCAAGCCCTCGTTGACCATGATCGCGGCGTTGCCGAGCGCGAACTCGTTTCGCGCGAAGGCCAGAAGCTGCATCGTGTCCTTCACCAGACACGGCCCCGCGGCATAGCCCGGCGTCGGGATGTACCGCGCGCGCGGGTAGTCGTGCTTCATCGCGTCGAGGATGTGGTTGTAGTCCAGGCCCGCCGACTTGGCGATCAGGTAGAACTGGTTGGTGATGGCGAAACCGATGTAGCGATAAGCGTTGGTGAACAGCTTGGCGAACTCGGCCTCGATCGGCTTGAGCGTGACAATCTCCGGAGCCACGAGCCTGAACAACTTTGCCGCCTCGGCTTCGGCCTCCGGCGTCGTGCCGCTGACGATCTGCGGCATGCGGGCCAGCTCCTCGATCCCCTGCCCCTGGACGATGCGCTCGGGGCAGAACGCGATCTTGAGATTGCGGCCATGCTGCCTGATGTGCGCGTCGATCCAGTCGGTGGTGCCGGGATAGATCGTCGAGCGCAGGATCAGAAGCTGGCCGTCGTGCAGGTGCGGCAACAGCGCGTCGATGCAGGACTGGATCACGCCGCGCGTCGGATTGAGGAATTCGTCGACCGGCGTGCCGATGGTGACGATCACCGGGCCCGCGGTCGAAATCTCGGCCGGACGGGACGTGAAGAACAGCCGCTTGTCGGCCAGCGCCTTGGCCAAGAGCGGCTGCGCGCCGCTCTCGATAAAGGGCAGCCGGCCGGCCTTGAGCGTGGCCAGCGTCTCCTCGTTGACGTCATGGACGTTGACCGTCAGCCCCTTGGCCGCAAACGACAGCACCAGCGGCACGCCGACGTGGCCGGCGCCGCCGACCACGGTGAGGTCGGCGGTCCTCGCATTGGCTTCGCGGACGGCGGACGGACGCTCGGCAATGTTCACGGGGCTCTCCCGCGCGCCGCAATTGCGGCGCCCCAAGGCCCAATGGCCCGATAGCCGCTTGCTACCACGAAGGTTTCACCCCCGGCAACGCCGGGTCGCGGTCACAGCCGGAACAGCTTAACGGCCGTCCCGCCGTTGATGGCCGCCACCTGGTCGGGCTTCAGCCCGGCTGCGGCGACGATTTTCGTCGGCTCATGGTCGCCGATCGGGAACGGCATGTCGGAGCCGAGCATGATGCGCTCGTGGCCCATCATCTCGATCACGAATTTCAGCACCCGCGGATCGTGCTCGATGGTGTCGGTATAAACGAGGCTCAACGCCTCGACAGGGTCCGACGTGCCTGGCGTGATCGCCTGGGTGCGCTTGAGCCGGCCAACCGCGAACGGCAGACCCGCCGCGCCGATGGGCGCGAAAATGCGGGCGTTGCGGTACTTCACGATGTGCCCGCTGAGCGCCAGCCGCGACATCGCGACGATGGCGTCGGCGACTCGGCCGATGCCGTTCGCAAGTCCATAGTCGTGGACGCGGCTTTCGCCTGCGTCGAACGCCGGATGGATGTGGATCACCGCGCCGGTGTCGTCGGCGGCCTTCCAGAACGGATCGAGGTCGGGCGCGTCCAGCACCGATCCGATGCCGCGCGGCAGCGTCGAGATCATGGCGCCGCGGAAGCCCGCGGCCATCGCGGCCTTGAGCACGGCCGCGGCCCGCGCGCCGTCCTGCAGCGGCAGCGCCGCCAGCGGCACGAAACGCGGATTTGATTTTGCCGCCGAAAGGAGCGCGTCGTTGACGAGGCGGCACCAGGCCTCGCCGTCGGCGGGCGTGAGATCGTTGCCGAACCAGTCCGGCCAGCCGCCGACGATCTGCTTGTCGATCTTCTCCCGGTCCATCCAGGCGATGCGGCCGGCAACGTCGCTCAAGCCCTTCATCGCGGGACGCGTCGGCTTGGCGCTGCCGAATTGCAGCGCGAGGCCGGCGGCATCCTCGATGATCTTCAGCGAGGGAATGCGCGGGCCGTCCTTGCGGATCGCGGCAAGGAGATCGGGCGGGACCATGTGTCCGTGGGTGTCGACGATCATAGTGTTCCTGGCGGGTTGGAATTGACGCGCCGGTTGTACGCGGTCGGCGGTCAGCCGATCAAGCGCACCAGCCAGAGCGACAATTCCGGCACGTAGGTGATGATCATCAGCCCCACAACCGTGACGGCAATGAACGGCGCGACCCCGGCATAGATGCTTCCCAGCGGCACCTTGAAGATCGACTGCGCCACGAAGATGTTGACGCCGAATGGCGGGGTGAAGGTGCCGATGCTGAGATTGACCACGGCGATGATCCCGAAATGGATCGGGTCGACGCCGACGGACTGCGCGATCGGAAGCAGCAGCGGTGTCAGCACAAGGATCGACGACGCCGTGTCGATGAAGCAGCCGACCACAAGCAGGAATACGTTGATGACCAGCAGGACCAGCCATGGCTGCAAGTTGAGGTTGGCGATGGCGTCGACCGCGACGCGCGCGACGCCGTTGGTGATGAGTATCCAGGAGAAGATGCCCGCCACCGCCACAATCAGGAAAATCTGCGCGGTGAGATACATCGAATTGACGGCAACCTGCCAGAACTCGCGCCAGCCGATCTCGCGGTGAACGAACATCGTGACCACGATCACGTAGACGCAGGCTGCGCCCGCGGCTTCCGTCGGCGAGAACACGCCGCCGTAGATGCCGCCGAAAATCACCAGCGGCGCCCCGATCGACCATCCGCCCTCGCGCAGCGCCGTCGCCAGCGCCTGCCAGCGGAACGTCTGGCGATCCTGAATGTCCTTCCAACGCGCGTAGATGTAGAGATACACCGACATCAGCAAGGCGAGGACGATGCCCGGCACGATGCCTGCCGCGAACAGCTTGACCACCGACTGCTCCGCAGCCGCGCAGTACAGAATCATGGCGATGGACGGCGGGATGATGTTGTCGATGAATCCGGTGCAGGTAATGATGCCCGCGGAAAACTTCTCGCTGTAACCCGACTTGCGAAGCTGCGGATAGAACAACGGCCCGAGCGCCGCGACCGTCGCCGCCGTCGACCCGGAAATCGCACCGTAGAACGTCGCCGCGCCGACCGTCGTGATCGGCGTCGAGCCGCGGAACCCGCCGAACATCGCCATGATCACGGCGACGAGGCGGCGCGCCATGCCGCCGCGCGCCATCAATTCGCCGGCGAAAATGAAGAACGGCACGGCAAGCAGGGCGAAGTTGCCGATGGCGCCGAACATGATCTGCAGCACCGCCACCGGCGGCACGCTGGTGAACAGCACGATGGCAAGCGTCGCGGTGGCGAGCAGCACCAGGAAGAACGGCAGGCCGAGCACCAGGAGCGCGACCGGCAGGATCAGCATCATCCAAAGCATGAGCGATCCTCAGCCCGCGGCGTCGTTCGGCAGACCCGAAGGATCGTCGCCCCGGCCCCAGAACGCCGCGGCGAGCGCTGCGACAACCATCATCCCGAAGCCCACGACAAAGGCGAGGTAAGGCACCGTCATCGGGATTTCCGCGGTGATGCTGACCTGGCCGTTACCGGCCATGATCCGGACGATGGTCCAGGCCTGCAGGCAGGCGAAGCCGCAGAAGCCGACCATCGCAACCAGCGTCACGGCTTGGATTGCGCGTTGCATCGCCGGCGGAAATGCGTCGGCGAACAGTCCCATGGCCAGGTGCCTGCGGTCGTAGGTCACGGCGGACGCGCCGAGGCACACGGCCCAGATCACCATGAAGCTCAACACCTCCTCGGCCCATGGCAATGGCGCGAGGAACACGTAGCGGCCGACGATGTTGGCGAAGTTGATGACGATGATCAGAACGAGGATCAGCCCGATCGCCGCGCGCGGAATATCGCGGAGGACAAGTCGGGCCACCGCCTCAAGCGTCATCGCTGAAACTCTCGGAACGGCCGCACGCGGCGGAGTGAGGAATCGAGGCGGCGGGCCCGGCTAGCGGGCCCGCCGCGCGCACTATCAGTGCTTCGCCGCAACGCCACGCAGCTGCTTGAGCAACTGGTTGACCGCGGGCTGGTCCTTGGTCACATCGTCGCCCACGGTGCTAAGCAGCGATGCCATCTTCGCAAGCTCGGCCGGCGGCAGGCGGTGAATCGTCCCACCCTGGTCGGCCCAGGCCTTGTCGAGCCCCTGGCTGAAACCGACCTCCCACGTCCGAGTCTGGACCTGGGTGGCGCGGCCGACGTCGACCACGATCTTGCGCAGGTCGGCCGGCAGCTTGTCGAGCCAGACCTTGCTGACCACGGCGAGCGCCACCAGCATGGTGTCGTTGGTCACGGTGATGGTCTTGACCACGTCGCTCATCTTGAAGGCGACGAAGATCGCGGTGCCGCTCATGGTGCCGTCGATGACGCCGCGCTGCAGCGAGGGCATCACCTCGTTGAGCGGCATGGGAACGGCGGTGGCGCCGAACCGGCGCATCTTCTCGCGTTCGAGCGCGGTGGCGTTGACGCGCAGCTTCTTGCCTTTGAAGTCGTCGAGCGTCAGCAGCGGGGTCTTCGCCGCGTAGTTCGACGGTCCGCTGGTGTAGAGGCCGAGCCCGACCACGCCCTTGGGAATTCCCATTTCCAGCAGCTGCTGGTTGATCGAGGCATCCTGCACCACGGCGGTCGCGTGGTCCTTGTTCTTGAACAGCATCGGCGTCGAGAACACGCCGAAGCGCGGATCGAGGCCGACGTAGAAGTCCGCGGGCCCGATGTAGGCTTCGATGGTGCCGAGCTGCAGCCCGTCGATCATGCGCGGGATCGGCCCAAGCTCGCTGCGCGGATGGATGCTGACCGTGATCCGGCCTTTGGACGCCTTCTCCAGCGCCTCCTTGTAGAACTTGATGTACTGGTGCTGGGTGTCGTTGAAGGTCGCGGTGCCGAACTTCATGGTGAATTCTGCGGCGAACGCCGCCTGCGACAGCCCGGCCAGCGCGAGCGCCGCGGCGCACGACAGCAGCCGGGACGCAATGCGATGCGTCTTGGTCATTTGATCCTCCCCGATGATTGCGCCGTTTGCGCGCCGGATTCTCAAGGTCCGTGGGGAGAGCGTAGCAAGCGGAAACTCGCCTGCCAACCTAAGTGGCGGCCTTGCCTTCGCGCGCAGCAGCGATCGCGTCGCCGAGGCGCGTGACCTTCATCGGCAGCGAATTCACCACGATGCCGAGCGGACGCAGCGCGTCGTTGACGGCGCTCGCGACCGCCGCCGGCGCGCCGAGATAGCCGGACTCGCCGGAGCCCTTCTGGCCGAACACGGTGAGCGGCGACGGCGTCTCGTGATGTACGATCTCGACCGGCGGCACCTCGTGCGCCGACGGCAGAAGATAGTCCATGAAGTTCTGCGCCATCAGCAGGCCGTCCTGCGAATAGGCGAACTCCTCGTAGAGCGCAGCCCCGATGCCGTGGGCAATGCCGCCCATCGTCATGCCGCGCACGATCTTGGGATTGATCACGGTGCCGCAGTCGTGGCCGATCACGTAGCGGCGGATTTCCGGCTTGCCCAGATCGGGATCGATCGCGACCAGCATCAGGTGGAATTCAAACGAGTAGCAGGGATACATCTGCACGCGCCCGTCCGCGGTCGGCAGGCCGCCGCCGCCCGGCACCGGCATGATGTGGCTCACCGACAGGCCCGGCTCCATGCCGGGCGGCAGACGGTGGATGTAGCGGTGTGCGACGGTGACAAGCTCCGTCCAAGTGCGCTTCTTGTCGGGCGCGGAGGGATCGAACACCCCGCCGTCCTTGTAGGTCAGGCGCTCGGCCGGAACGCCGAGGTCGTGCGCAGCGATCGCGATCAGCTTGTCCTTGATCTTTTGCGCGGCATGGAACGCAGCCCCGCCGAGCATGATCGCCATGCGGCTGCCGACCGGGCTGTTGCTCGGCAGCGAGTTGAGCGAGTCCGCGCGCACGACGCGCACGGCCTCGGGATCGACCTCAAGCACTTCGCCGACCACCGTGCCGACCAAAGTCTCGTGGCCCTGCCCCGCCGACGTGGTGTGCATGGTCGCGGTGATGGAGCCGACGAGATCGACGCTGATGCGGCATGAGTCCATCCAGGTCGTGGTGCCGACCTTGGGGTTCAGCAGCGGCTCGAACGACGAGTTGCCGCCGGACGGCTCCAGGCACGCAGCGATGCCGATTCCGGCGAGCATGCCCTGCGCGCGCAGGCGGCCGCGCTCGGCCAGCATGTCCTCGTAGCCGGCGTGCGCCAGCACCTTGTCGATGACGGTGTGGTAGTCGCCGGAGTCGTAGGTCGAGCCGCTCGGAATGAGATACGGGAATTCCTCGCGCCGGATCATGTTGCGTCGGCGCACCTCGAGCCGGTCGAGGCCCAGGCGATTGGCGACTTCGTCGACGGTGCGCTCGATGGCGTAGTTGGTCGGCGACTGGCCGAACGCGCGCACCGCCTCCTGCACCGTCTTGTTGGTAAGGACCGCGATGGCCTGGTACTGCACCGACTTGATCCTGTAGGGCCCGACGATGGCGCCGACCGGCTTGCCCAACTGAAACGGCGAGCGGCCCGCATAGGCGCCGACGTTGTCGAGCGCGCGCATCCGCATCGAGCGGATGATGCCCTGGTCGTCGAACCCCACCTCGACGTCGAAGTTGCGCTCCGGCCCGTGCATGTCGCCGCCGCGCATATTCTCAAGGCGATCCTCGACCAGCCGCACCGGCATGCCGAGCCGCCGCGCCAGATAACCGACCAGCACGGTGTGCTTGATGCCGCGCTTGACGCCGTAGGAGCCGCCGACGTCCACGTCGTAGTGCACGCGCACCGACGACATGGGGAGCTTGAGCGCCATCGCGGCCTGGTCGGGATATTTCGGCATCTGGATCGAGGCCCAGATGTCGAGCATCTCGCGCCAGGGGTCCCACTGCGCCGTAACGACAAAGGTCTCGATGGGAACCGTCGCGCTGCGGCCCCATTTCACCTGGTGCCTGAGCGTGTGCGGGCTTGCGGCGAAGTCCTTGTCCACCTCGCCCCACACGAAAGTGCGGTCGAGCAGCACATTCGTGCCGTGCGCTTCATGCACCAGCACGCCGCCCCTGTAGGCCGCCTCGCCGTCGAGCACGAACGGCAGCGGATCGTAGTCGACGGCGACCGCCTCGGCCGCGTCCTCGGCGAGCGCGCGAGTGTCTGCGACCACGGCCGCGACCCATTCGCCGGCGTAGCGCGCCACGTCCACCGCCAGCGGCCGCCGCGGCACGTTCGGCGTGTCGAGGCCCGCGGCGAGCGGGTTTGTCGCTTGCGCGAGTTCCGCGCCGTCGAGGACGTAATGCACGCCCGGCATCGCCAGCGCCGCGGACTTGTCGATGGACACGATCTGCGCCGCCGGATGTGGGCATGTCACCAGCGCGACGTGCTTCAGCCCCGCCGGCACGATGTCGGCGGCGAAGCGGCCCTTGCCGACGACGAAGCGCCGGTCCTCGCGCACCCGGCGGTCGGAGGAGACGAAGCGGAATTTCGACGGCGCGCTCATGGCTGCTCCGGGGGCAGGTTCTGCCCGCGCATGCGCTCGGCCGCGAGCGCGACGGCTTCGACGATCTGCGCGTATCCGGTGCAGCGGCAGATGTTGCCGGAAATGGCGTCCACGATCTCCTCGCGGGTCGGCTGTGTGTTCTTCGACAGCAGCGCATGGGCGGCGAGGATCATCGCCGGCGTGCAGTAGCCGCATTGCATACCGTGGGTCTCGCAGAACGCGTCCTGGAGCACCGACAGTTCACCCGGGCCGGGAGACAGGCCCTCCACGGTTGTGACGGCATAACCATCCGCCTGCACCGCGAACATCAGGCAGGAACGCACCGCCGTGCCGTCGACCAGCACCGTGCATGCGCCGCAGACGCCATGCTCGCAGCCGGCGTGCGCGCCGGTGAGCAGGAGATTGTCGCGCAGACAATCGAGCAGGCTGGTGCGCGGCTCGACCTCGGCCACATGCGTTGCGCCGTTGACGTTTAGCTCGACCTTCATACGCGCCTCGCAGCGTCCTGGAATGCATCGGCGATTGCGCGAACGGCGAGCGTCAGCGCGACGCGCCGGCGATAGTCAGCGGATGCGTGCAGGTCGGCCATGAATTCGATATCGGCCAGCGCGGCCATCGCCGACGCGCGGACCTTGGCCTCCTCGAACGGCATGCCCAGCATCGCCTCCGCCACCGCATCGAGTCGCAGCGGAATAGCCGCGGCAGCGCCGATGCCGATGGCGGCACGGGTGCAGCGGCCGTCGGTATCGAGCGCGATCTGCGCCGCCGCCGACACGAAGGCAAAATCGCTCTGCCGCGCATTGACCTCGTGAAAGCCCGTGCCGACGCGCCGCTCGGGCCACACCGGAAAGCGCACCGACGTGAGGCACGCCGGCAGCGGCAGCGCCGTCACCATCGGGCCGAGGAAAAATTCAGACGCGGGCATCTCGAAATCGTTGCCGCCTTCGCGCCAGGTCAGCGTCGCGCCGAGCGTGGCAGCCACCAGCACGATCTCGGCCGCGGCGTCGCCGTTGGCGATCGAGCCGCCGACCGTGCCGCGCGCGCGCGTCGCACCGTGGCCGACGTAAGGCAACACCCTGGCGAGCAGCGGAAGCTTAGAGCGCACGAGCGGATCGTGTTCGGCTACATATTGTCTCGTGGTGGCGCCGATAGCGATGCGACCGCCCTCGTCGCGAACGAAGGCCAGCTCCGGAATCCGCGCGATGTCCACGAGCCGCGTCGGGCGCGCCAGCCGCATCGCCATCAGCGGCACCAGCGTCTGACCGCCCGCGATCAGCCGCGCGCCATCGTCGGCAGCGAGCAACGCGCAGGCCTCATCGACGCTCGACGGACGCGAATACTCGAACGGGGCGGGCTTCATCACCCGACGATTGGCACAAACCGCCGCTCAGTGCCAGTACGGCGGATAGTCCGACTGCTTCTGCTCGGACTCCAGAAGCCGCACCATCGCCGGCCATTCCAGCACGCCGTAGGGCCTTCGCGTGCCCGGCCGGTACATATGCGCGGTGTGCGAGAGCACATTCTCTCCGGGCATGGTGAGATCGGTGCGCGCAGCCATGGCGTCGACCTGCGAACGGCAGGACAGTTCGAGCTGGTACATGGTGTTGAACGCCTGCTGGACGGTCGCGCCGCAGGTCAGCAGGCCGTGGTTGCGCATGATCAGCGCGTCGTGCGGCCCGAGGTCGGCGACGATACGCTCGCGCTCGTCGAGGTCGACCGCGGGCCCCTCGTAGTCGTGATAGCCGATGTTGCCGTGGAAGCGGATCGAGGTCTGCGACAGCGGCAGCAACCCGCATTTCATCGCCGAGACCGCGATGCCCGCGCGGGTGTGGGTGTGCAGCACGCACTGCACCTCCGGCCGCGCCTTGTGGATTGCGCCGTGGATCACGTAGCCGGACTTGTTGATGTCGTAGTCGGTGTCGGGCTTCCACAAGATGTTGCCCTCGACGTCGATCTTCACCAGGCTCGACGCGGTGATCTCTTTGTAGAGCAGCCCGTAGAGATTGATCAGCAGGTGATCTTGCGTGCCCGGAATGCGTGCGGTGATGTGGTTGTAGATCAGGTCGGTCATGCCGTATTTGTCGACCAGCCGATAGCAAGCCGCGAGTTCGCAGCGCGCCTCCCACTCCTCGGATGAAACCCGGTCCTTGATCGACTTCCAGCCGGTCGAATAGTTTTTGCCTGCATTGATGGACATGGTCGTCTTGATCCTTTCCAGGGCGCCGGAGCATACCTCTGGCCAAGACCGCAGGCCAAGCACATGATGTGCGCGGCTAATTCGGGGGGACCATGACGGCCGGCGAAATCTTGAGCAATCCGCTGAAGGACAAGCTCGCCCGCGGCGAGGTGGTGTCGTCGATGACCGTACGCCTCGCTCGCACGCCGGAGATCGCGCGCATCGCCAGGACCGCGGGCTTCGACATGCTCTATATCGACCTGGAACATTCGCCGCTGACGCTCGACGCCACCGCGCAAATCTGTCTCGCCTGCCTCGATCTCGGCGTGATGCCCGCGGTGCGGGTTCCCGCCAACACGCCGGAGTACGTTTCGCGCGTGCTGGACGCGGGCGCGCTCGGGGTGATCGCGCCGCACGTGCGCTCGGCCGACGAGGCGCGCGCCGTGGTGCGGGCAGCGAAGCTCCCGCCGCAGGGCGAGCGCTCCAACACCGGCGCCTTCCCTCACCTGCATTACCGGTCGTTTCCAGCGCCGGAAGTCGCCGAGACAATCAACGCCGCCACCATGGTGATCGTGCAGTTCGAGTCGGCCAATGCCCTCGCACGCGCCGACGAGATTGCCTCGGTCGACGGCGTCGACATCGTCCTGGTCGGATTGAACGACATGCTGGGCGACATGGGCCTTGCCGGCCAGTACGACCATCCGAAGGTGCGCGAAATTTACGGCACGGTGATCGAGGTTTGCCGCAAGCACGGCAAGCATTGCGGCGTCGGCGGACTCGCGAGCCGTCCCGACCTGATGGCGGAGTACGTGAGGATGGGCGCGCGCTATGTGTCGTCGGGCACCGATCTGTCGTTCCTGCTCGGGGCCGCGACGGCGCGGGCGAAAGAGATCGGGGGCTTCGGCACCTGATGGCGGAACGGCAATCCGGAACCGACAGGGTCTATGCCAGCGCCGTGGCGGCGGACGCGTTCGCGCGCTCGCTGCTGCAGGCGCATGGCGTGCCGCCGGAGGATGCGGCGACGATCGCGGGTTGCCTGGTCAGCGCCGACCTGCGCGGCGTCGACACCCACGGCCTGTGCCGCCTGCCGATCTATCTCGAACGCGTGCGCAAGGGGCTGATCAATCCGAAGCCCGACCTCAAACCGGAACGCACCACCCCGGTCGCGGCCGCACTCGACGGCCAGAACGGCTTCGGCTTCGTGATCGGCATGCGCGCCATGGCCGAGGCGATTTCCATGGCCAGGGAGTTCGGCATTGGCGTGGTGGCCGCGCGCCGCTCGACGCACTTCGGAATGGCTGCGTCCTACGCCCTGCCCGCAATCGAGGCCGGCCTGATGGCGATGGTGTTCTCCAACGCTTCGCGCGCCATGCCGCCGTGGGGAAGCAAGCGTGAATTGCTCGGCACCAACCCGTTCTGCATGGCAGCGCCTGCGGGCAGGCACCGCCCCGTCATTCTCGACATGTCGCCCGCGGTCGCGGCGCGCGGCAAGATCCGCAAGGCCGAGCGGCGCGGTGAGAAAATTCCGCTCGGTTACGCGCTCGATGCCGAAGGCCGGCCGACCACCGATCCGAAGGCCGCGCTCGCGGGCGGCGTGGTGCTGCCGATCGGCGAGCACAAGGGCTCCGGGCTCGCGATGTTCATGGACATCTTCGGCGGCGTGATTTCGGGCGCCAATTTCGGCGGCGACGTCGCCGACCAGTACAAGGCCTTCGATCGGCCGCAGGACGTCGGCCACTTCTTCCTGGCGATGAAGCCGAACCTGTTCGTCACCGAGGAACAGTACCGCGCGCGGATCGACACGCTGATCGAGCGCATGAAGGCCTCGCCGCTTGCAGAGGGCGTGAGCGAAGTGCTGGTTCCAGGAGAGCCGGAGGACCGCGTCGAGGCCGAGCGTCGGCGCAAGGGCATTCCCTATGCGTCGGCCGAAGTTTCGTCGCTGCTGGACGAGGCCGGCCGAGCCGGCGTCCAGCCGCTGGTCTTTTCCGACCGGCCGATGGCGTGAAGGAACGGGAATGAAGATCGAAAGTCCCATCAACGGCTACGACATCGACGTGATGGTCGTGGGCTTCCCCGGCAAGACCGTCTGCCACGGCGGGCTCGGCTGGAGCACCATCGTGCTGCTGCGCGGCCACGGCCGGGTCGCAATGATCGACACCGGCGGCATGGGCGTCCGGCGGCTCCTGATCGAGCGGCTGCGGGAGCGCGGACTCAAACCCGCGGACGTGACGGATCTTCTTCTGTCCCACGCCCACTACGACCACATGCTGAACTGGACCATGCTGGGACATGCCCGGATCGTGATCGGGGCGCAGGAGATGGCCTGGGCGCTGAAGGAACCGTGGGGTACGACCCCGGTTCCGGAACTCTACGTCCGCGAATTGCAGGGCTGGAAGACCGCGCATCAGGCCGCCGACGGCGAGGAGGTCATCCCGGGAATATTCGCCCGCGTCACGCCGGGGCACACGCCGGGACACCTCTGCTACATCATCAAGGGCCGGGATTTCGACGTGATTTTTACCGGCGACGCGGTCAAAAACCGGGCCGAATTCCTGTGCGGGCGGACCGACATGACCTACGATCCGGCGGTCAGTTCGGCCTCCGTTGCGGCAATTTGGTCGCTGTGGAGAGAGCGCCCTGGCAATATCGTGATCCCTGGGCATGATATACCCATGGTTCTGCGGGAGGGGATGCCGCATTATCTCGCCGAGCGCCAGGATGCGATCGCGGCCTGGTTCGGAAACGACATCGACACGATGACGACAATACAGCTATCTGTCCGGTAGCTCTGGGGAGGAACGCAATGCCGAAACTTCGTTCGCTGCTGCTTGCAGCCGTCGCGCTGATGGCGCTGACGGCGCCGGGCGCGGCGCAATCCGACTACCCGAACCGGGCCATCCGCATGGTCATTCCGTTCCCGCCCGGCGGCAGCAACGACGTGGTCGGGCGCATGGTGTCCACTGCCCTCGGCGAGAAGCTCGGCCGGCAGATTATCGTCGACAACCGCGCGGGAGCCGGCGGATCGATCGGCACCGCCATGGTCGCAACCGCACCTCCGGACGGCTACACGCTGGGCGTGGTGTCGATCGCCCACGCGGTCAATCCGTGGATGTACAAGCTGCCGTACGATCCCAAGGCTTTCGCGCCGGTCGGCCTGATGGCGACCGGCACCAACGTGCTCGTGATCCATCCCAGCCTGCCGGTGCGTTCGGTGAAGGAGCTGGTCGCGCTGGCCAAGCAGAAGCCGGGTGAACTGCAGTACGCCTCCGCCGGTGTCGGCAGCTTCCAGCATCTGGGCACCGAACTGTTCAAGCTCGAGGCCGGTATCGACCTGCTGCACGTGCCGTTCAAGGGCGGCGGTCCGTCGATGAACGACGTGCTCGGCGGCCACACCAAGATCATGATGTCGTCGCTGGTGCAGACCACGCCGCACATCAAGTCCGGCCGCCTGCTCGCGCTGGCCACGGGCGGCAAGAAGCGCAATCCCGTGCTGCCGGACGTGCCGACGGTCGCGGAAGCCGGCGTGCCGACCTACGAGGCGCTCAACTGGTGGGGTATCGTGGCTCCGGCCGGAACGCCGCAGGCCATCATCGACAAGCTGAACGCCGCATTGTCGCAGGTTCAGGACATGCCCGACGTGCAAAAGCAGTTCGATCTGCAGGGTGCGGCGGTCCAGAAAATGTCTCCCGCCGATTTCGGCAAGTTCGTCCTGACCGAAATGGCCCGGTGGGAGCGCGTCGTGAAGCAGGCCAACATCAAGGCGCAGTGACACGCGCCTAGACGCTTGCACGCCGAGGCTCCCGCTGGGGAGGGACGCCTCGGCGAGCCGGCCCGTCCGGCTCAGCCTTCCAGAAGCTGCGGCTGCCCCAGCGGCGATTGCAGGACACGGCTGAACCGCCATGCAGAAGCTTGAATTTCGAGATAACAAGGATTTCTGGTCCGGCGTCATGCTGGTGATCGTCGGCGCTGCGTCGGTGATCGTCGCGCGCAACTATGCGTTCGGCACCTCGCTGCGCATGGGCCCGGGCTACTTCCCGACGGTGCTCGGCAGCGTGCTGGTGCTGTTCGGCCTCTACCTGATGGTGGCCGGGCTGCGCCGCGGCGAGAAGATCGATCCGGACTGGTCGCTGCGCGGCCTGATCCTGCTTCCCACATCGCTCGTGCTGTTCGGAATCCTGATGAGCTACACCGGATTCATCCCGGCCATGATGGTGCTGGTGTTCGGATCGGCGGCTGCCGGCACCGACTTCCGCCCTGTCGAGGCGCTGATCCTCGCGATCGGGTTGACGGTCTTTACTGCGGTCATCTTCATCTGGGGCATCGGCCTGCCCTATCCGCTGCTTATGAACTGGTGACGCGATGGACCTGTTTAACAACCTGATCTTCGGCTTCGGCGTCGCCTTCTCGCTGCAGAACCTGCTCTATTGCGCGATCGGCGTGACCGTCGGCACGCTGATCGGCGTGCTGCCCGGTATCGGCCCGCTCGCCACCATCGCGATGCTGTTGCCGCTGACCTTCAACGTGCCGCCGGTCGCGGCGCTGATCATGCTGGCCGGCATCTATTACGGCGCGCAGTACGGCGGCTCGACCACCGCGATCCTGGTCAACCTGCCGGGCGAAACATCCGCCGTGGTCACATGTATCGACGGCCATCAGATGGCGCGGCAGGGCCGCGCCGGACCCGCGCTCGCCATCGCCGCGATCGGATCGTTCGTGGCGGGTACGTTCGGCACGTTGCTGATCGCGATCGCGGGCCCGCCGCTCGCCGAAGTCGCTCTGAAGTTCGGCGCGCCGGAGTATTTCGCGCTGATGCTGATGGGCCTGGTCGCCGCTGCCGTGCTTTCGACCGGCGACATGGCCAAATCGCTTGCGATGGTCGCGATGGGCCTCCTGCTCGGTATCGTCGGCACCGACGTCAATACCGGCGTGCAGCGGTTCTCGTTCGGTGTCGCCGAACTGAGCGACGGCATCGGCTTCATCGTCATCGCGGTCGGCGTGTTCGCGATCGGAGAGATTGTCATCAATCTCGGCAATCCCGAGGAGCGGCGCTTCTTCACCGACAAGATCGGAAGGTTGATGCCGTCGGCCGAGGACCTGAAAAAGTCGCTGGCACCGATTCTGCGCGGCACGGCGCTCGGCTCATTCTTCGGCGTGCTGCCCGGCACCGGTCCCGCGATCGCGTCGTTCTCGTCCTACATGCTGGAGAAGAAGGTCGCCAAGGACCCGTCGCGTTTCGGGCATGGCGCGATCGAGGGCGTGGCCGGTCCGGAATCGGCCAACAACGCCGACGCGCAATGCAAGTTCATCCCGATGCTCACGCTCGGACTGCCGGCCTCCGGCGTGATGGCGCTGATGCTCGGCGCGCTGACCATCCAGGGCATTCAGCCCGGCCCCGAGGTCATGACCACGCGGCCGGAGCTGTTCTGGGGTCTGATCGCCTCGATGTGGATCGGAAACGCACTGCTGGTCATCCTCAACCTGCCGATGATCGGGCTGTGGGTGAAGCTGCTGAAGGTCCCGTACCGGCTGTTGTTCCCGGCGATCATGGCGTTCTCGGCGGTCGGCATCTACAGCGTCAACAACTCGTCGTTCGACATCTACCTGACGGCGCTGTTCGGGATCGTCGGTTTCATCTGGCTCAAGCTCGGCTGCAACCCGGCGCCGATGCTGCTCGGCTACGTGCTCGGCCCGATGATGGAGGAGCACCTGCGCCGCGCCATGCTGATGTCGAAGGGCGATCCTTCGGTGTTCGTCACGCGGCCGCTGGCGCTCGCGTTCGTACTCGCGACCGTCGCCATCCTCGTCATCATGGTGCTGCCGGCAGTGAAGGCGCGGCGCGAGGTCATTCAGGGGTGAGCGCAACGGCTAAGTCATGCCGCCAGCTTGACATATTGACATATCATTGATATGTCATGACATATGACTGAGCGAACCACCGTCCGCTTGCCCGACGATCTGCTCCGCCTCGCGAAGCGCAAGGCGGCGTCGGAAGGCCGCACGCTCACGTCGCTGATCGAGGAAGGGCTGCGGACTGTGGTCGCCGATCGTCGTGCACCGGCCAAGGCCAAACACATTATGCCACGCGTGAGCTCGGCGACCGGCGGCCTGATGCCCGAATTCGCCGGCATGAGCTACTCCGAATTGGAAGAGTTGGATGATTTGGAATATGCCGAGCGGATGAAACACTTCAATGATCCTGCCCGACGTTAATGTCCTGATTTACGCTTTCCGCCAGGACGTTCCTGAACACGCGATCTGCCGTCCATGGCTTGAGGATGTTGTGCGGAGCGAAGCTCGTTTCGGAATCTCCCCGCTGACCTTGGCAGCCGTTGTGCGTGTCACGACAAACACGCGTCCCTTTCGCTTGCCGAGCCCAATCGCCGAAGCATTTGGATTTTGCCAAGATCTCCTCGCCCAACCGCAATGCCAAGTCGTGGAACCCGGCGAGCGGCATTGGAACATATTTCAACGTCTCTGCATCGAAACGAACACCCGCGGACGGCGCGTCACCGACGCGTGGTACGCGGCCCTCGCCATCGAATGGGGCTGCGAGTGGATTACGTTCGACCGCGACTTCGCACGCTTTCCCGGATTGAAATGGCAGACGCCGAAGATACCGGCGGCATAACTCATCCCTTCTTCCCTTGCGTCGCGGGGAACGGCATCGCCAGCGCCTCCTTGAGCCGCTCCGGATCGACCTTGACCGAAATGCCGGCGCGCTCCTGTTCCAGCAGCATCACGGAGCGCGAGTCGCGCCCGGCCCAGCCGCGCGCCATCGCTTCGCTCATTTCCGCGTAGACCATCTCGCATATCCGCATCGGCAGGCCCATTTCACGGCCGAGCGCGGTGGCGAGCCCCACGTCCTTGTGCGCGAGCTTGAGCGCGAAGTCCGGCGGGTCGTAGGTCCCCGGCAGCCACTGGTTGATCAGCGCATCGAACGTAAAGCGCCGCCCGGCGGCGCCCTGACGCACCGCGTCCCAGAGCGCCAGCGGCTCGACACCCGCCTTCACGCCCATCGCGAAGGTCTCGGCGAGCGCGCAGACCACGGCGTAGCTCGACATGTTGTGCACCAGCTTGGCAATCGTCGCCGACCCGATCGGTCCGATGTAGCGCGGCTGGTCGCCCATGGCGTCGAGCGCAGCCTTGTGCGCGTCGAAGGCGGATTTCTCGCCGCCCACCCAGATCGCGAGCTTGCGGCTCGCCGCGCCCTGCGGTCCGCCGGACACCGGCGCGTCGAGCATGTGCGCGCCCTTTTCGGCAAACGCCGCGTGCAGCATTTTCACCACGCCCGGCGAATTGGTCGAGAGATCGAACCAAGCCGCGCCGCGCTTGATGCCGGCAAGCAGGCCGTCGGGCGCAAGACCGACCTTCTCCACATCCGGCGGTTCCGGCAGCGAGGTGAAGATTGCGTCGCATTGCTCGGCAACCGCACGCGGGCTCCCGGCCCAGACCGCGCCGGCGGCGAGATGCGAGGCGGCCGCCTCTTTGCGCAGATCGTGAACGACGAGCGCAATTCCCGCCCTCTGCAAATTGCCCGCCATGCGGGCGCCCATGGTGCCGAGCCCGATGAAACCAATTGGCATGGATGAACTCCTTCCCGACGTTCGGTATCTCTCCCGCACGCGGTGCAGCGTGTAACGCTGCACCGCAGATGCGGGACCCCGGTTGCATTTCCCCGATGCACAAAACCGGGGTCGCGGGTCTGCAGCGCACCACTGCGCGCTACGCGCTTCGTGCTGCGCTACGCCCGGGACAAGACTCTACTTCCAGCCCAGCCGCGCCAGGATCGCCTTGCCCATCACCCAGTCCTTGTCGGACTCCGACAGAAACGGCAGTTCCTCGGTGAAGTGCGTGACGCGCTGGCGGTAGGTCGACTTCGCGAACGCGTTGGTCAGGTCGGTGCCCCAGTAGCAGCGCTGCGGGCCGTAGGCGTCGAAGCAGCGCTTGATGTGTTCGGCCATGTCGCGCCACGGATAGGGCTCGAACGAATAGGTCGGCGCCGACGACAGCTTCACCGAAACGTTCGGGAACCGCGCGAGCTTGACCACCTCGTCGATGGCCTCCCTGATTTTTCCTTCCTTGGCGATCTCCAGCATCAGGCTCATGTGGTCGATGATGAGCGGCAAGCCCGGATGGCGCTCCGCGATCGGCGCAAACTTCGGAATGTTGCCCGGCGCGAGGAACATCACCGGCAGGCCGGCCTTCTCGGCGGCGGGCCAGAGCCAGTCTGCCGCGCCGCTCGTCAGCAGTTCGCTTTGCTCGCGCATGAACGTGACGCGGACGCCGAGCATGCCCGGCTGCTGCTTCCAGTTCGCCAGAAGCTTCGCGGAATTTGCATCCTGCAACGGAATGCGGCCCATCACCGCGAAGCGATTGGGGTATTGCCGCGCCGCCTCCAGGCCATAGTCGTTGCGGTCGCCGGGCCAGGACGGCGGCACGATCACGCAGCGGTCCACGCCCGCCTCGTCCATCAGCGCCACGAGCTTCTCGATCAGGAACGGCTCCGGCAGTTGCGGCTTGCGGCCCGGCACCCAGGGCCAGTCCGGCGATTCGGCCTTCCAGAGATGGACCTGCGCGTCGACGATTGTGCGGCCGGCAACATCCATGCGCTTTTCCTCATCCGTCCCGACGGGCGCGAGTTTGCGACGATTTTTAAGTCCTCACAATGGCGGTGAAGCCGCCCGTTACCGCCGGACCGGGCCGAGACCGCCGGCGCGGCGTCGCGCCATCCTAAATCTTGCGCACCTTTTGAATCGCTTGCAGCGAAGATTTTCCAAACTGCCTACGCGCATTCTTAAAGGGCTGCTCGCATTAATAGGCCGTTGTACGCACGGCAAATCCACACGACGCAAACAACGGGAGGATCGCACATGGGTGCGGAAGTGAAAGCGAAAGTGGACTTGAACAAGTTCTACGACCAGGCGAGCAAGGACATCGGAGGCCTGATCCAGGGCGCCGCCGTCAACGGCGCGGTGATCTACAACAACACCGACAAGAACGTGACGTTCGACGTCTACAACTACATCGACTCGGTGAACTGGATTCCGG
This sequence comes from Alphaproteobacteria bacterium, assembly GCA_016869215.1. Lineage (GTDB taxonomy): Bacteria > Pseudomonadota > Alphaproteobacteria > Rhizobiales > Xanthobacteraceae > Z2-YC6860. The sequence continues at coordinate 154,145 of VGEP01000001.1, forward strand.
CGCAGAAGACTCTGGTCGCGCCGGGCTTCTACGGCACGGTCGTGGCATCGGGCAAGTTTTTCAAGGTCCACCCGAACAACAACAAGAACGAGGAATTCCTGGTGGCGCCTCACAAGGCCTACGTCTACGACGGACCCGGCAAACTGCAGACCGTCTGAGCCGGCGAGATCGCCAATCAAACCGAAGCAGCGCGAGCGTCGTTCTGGCGATTACCGGCGCTCGCGACACGTCCGGTGCTTTAACGGAACCACTGAACGGGAGGCAAGAATGGCGGAGTTCTATACGGCGCTTCTGAGAGGCAACATGCTCCAGATCGGCACCCGGAAGATCGACAAGAAAAAAGCCATGCAGCGAATCAGGAAGGGCGATGACGTCTACGCCGCGCGGAAAAGCAACGCCAAGAAGCTCTCTGAGGCGCTTAGCGACGGGCAATGCAACTGGCGGGACGCCCCGCACGTTGCCGGCGGCTATCATCACTACCACGACGGCGGCCACGTCTTTCGCGGACATATCTTCTACGGCAACTGAAACCGCAGGCTGCCGCGGAAGCGCACGCGCCCGTCGCCGCGACGCGGCGGCGGGGCCGGTTCGCTACGGGATCAGCAGAATTTTCCCGAAGTGCTTGTTCGCGCGCATGTGCTCGTGGCCGGCGCGCGCCTCGGCCAGCGGATAGGTCTTGTCGACCGGCACCCTGACGCGGCCGGCCTTGACGTCGTCCCACAGGTCGGTGCGCATCTTCACGAGAATGTCGCGCACCTCCTCGACGGTGCGGGTGCGGAACGTGACGCCGATGTAATCGATGCGCTTTCGCGCGTGCATGTCGAAGTCGAACTCGGCTTTCATGCCCGCGAGCCGGCCGATGTTGACGATGCGGCCGAGCAGCGCGGTGCACTGCATGGTCTGGCTGACCACCGGCCCCGACAGCATGTCCACGGTCAGATTGACGCCGTTGCCGCCGGTCGCTTTCAGAACCTGCTCGGGCCAGGCGGGATCCTTCGTGCTGACCGCAAGATCGGCGCCGAACTCCTTGAGCCGCTCGCGGCGCGCGGGATCGGTCGAGGTCCCGACCACGAACTTCGCACCCAGGAGCTTTGCGAGTTGCAAGCCGATAATGCCGACGCCGGAGCTTGCGCCCTGCACCATCACGCTCTCGCCGGCCTTCATGCGGCCGGCCGTGATCAGCGCGTTGTGCAGCGTGTTCAGCCCGATGGGGAGCGTCGCTGCGGTCTCGTAGGTCATGCCGTCCGGGACGAGCATGGCGCGGCCGTAATCGCTCACCGCGTATTCGGCGTGGCTGCCCGGCGAATGGCACATCACGCGGTCGCCCGGCTTGAATCCCTTGGCCTCGGGACCGGCCTCGACCACCTCGCCGGAGAACTCGCTGCCGACCGGGCGGCCAGCGGTGGAGCCGTGGCTGGTGTCGCCCCGCGCGGAGCCGAGGTCGGCGCGGTTGAGCGCAATCGCCTTCACCTTGACCAGGATGTCCGTCGGCCTGGGCTTGGGCTGCTCGACGTCCTTGATGACGACGCCATCGGGCGATGCAACACCGGCTTTCATGTCGAATATCCTCCCTCAACGGCATGCCCGGCTATAAGCCGGGCATCCACGTCGTTTTGGCATTTCCGGAATATTGAAAGACACCGCCCGCCGGGACAAGCCCGGCGCCGCAGATTGGGGCTCAGCCCGCCTTCTGCTGGGCCTTCATGCTGTCCCACCAGGGGCAGACACCCGGCATGCGGTTGTAGTTGCCGTCGATCACCTGGACCGGCTGGCGCAACCCGGCCTCCGCCGACTCGATGCAGAGCAGGCGCGACTCCTCGCGCTTCTCGGGCGTCATCCAGCGCCGGTCGTGGCCCCACAGGCTCGGCCCGTGCTTGCGCTCGAACGGCGTCCAGGTGCTGTCGTCGATCAGCTGCCCGCCCCAGCCGTACTCCACCAGGAAGCCGGACGGATTGTAGGTGTAGAACGACGTCACATAGTCGCCGGAGTGGCGGCCGAGCGTGACCGCGATCTTCTCGTCGTCGGCGAGCGCGAGATCGTAGCCCTGTCCCACGTCGTCGAACGAGTACAGCTCCAGCATCATGTGGTGGACCATGTTCTTGCCGCTCTCCATCACCGCGATGCTGTGATGGCGCGGGTTGCAGTGGAAGAAGAAGCCGTGGAACGGCCGGGTCCAATAGTCGCTGAGCTTGAATTCGAGGACGTCCTGATAGAACGGCATCACCTCGGCGAGCCGCTCGAAGTGCATCACCACGTGACCCATGCCGAGCGTGCCGGTGCGGAAACCGGAAATGTTGCGGCCGGGCTTGAACGGATCGCTCGCGACCGCGGCGCCGTGGAAGAATTCCAGCCGGTTGCCCGCGGGATCGGCGGCCACGATCAGGTCCTTCACATGCCGCTCGTCGGCGAGCGCGCGCGAGCCTCGCGCAACCTTGGTGCCGCGGGCTTCGAGCCTTGCGGCGATCGCGTCGAGCGCGGCTGCGTCCGCCATCTCCCAACCGAAGAATCCGATACCCTGCCCGCCGTCGGCGTCGACCACGATCCGCTGCTTGCGGTCGTCCATGCGGAACGCCATGGTCGCGCGGCTCTTGTCGATGCGCTGCAGGCCCAGCATGTTCGAGCCGTAGCTGGCCCAGTCCTCCAGGTTCTTGGCGCGGACCCCGACGTATCCCAAGGCTTGTATGGTCATGGCTTAAGTTCCCATCTCGATCGTTCGTTCAATCTAGCACGCCGCGGCACGCGGCGCATTTCGTTCACCGGGAGCCTCCGGGCGCGGTGCGGGCGCGTGGGCGCCGCACCGCCCCCTCCTCGGCCAGCATGGCCTGTGTCTCCTCGTGGAGAGCTGAAAGCGCCTTCCACAGCACGCGCAATTCGGCGGCGCTCAGGGTTCGCTCCATCCGTTTCTGGCGCTCGATCGCGAACGGCACGCTGCGCGCATGCAGCGCCTGGCCCGCGGGCGTCAGCTTGACGACACGCAGCCTGCGGTCCCGTCCGTCCACGGTATGGATGGCGTAGCCGCGGCGGGTCAGGCTCGCGACCGCGCGCGTGATCTGCGCCTTGTCGAACTGCGCTCCGACCGCAAGCTCGCGGATCGAGGCCGTGCGATGCTCGCCCAGCACCGACAGCACCCGGTATTCGGCGAGGTTCAGGCCAAGCTCGCGCCGCGCGTAGATCAGCATCTGCTGGGACAGCGCGCGGCTGACCAGCGAGAACCACATCGCAAAGCGCCCGGCGCGGGTTGCGCCCGGGGCATCCGGCTTCGCGGCGAGGCGGTTCGCGGGCATCCCTGACTCGTTGCAAAATCAACGTTGTATTTTCAACAATTGCGGCACCCTGTCAACGCCGGCGCGCGCCCTTTCCGGGCCTGCGCCGTCCACAAGTTCGACCGTACCAGGGGTGGCAATCGCCGCCCGCAGTCGTCATATCCCCGCAGTCCCACAGGTTTTCTTTCGTGCAGCCCATCGTTTCCATCGCCGGCCTGACCAAGACCTACACCTCCGGGTTCCAGGCGCTCAAGCGCATCGACCTCGACATCCGCCGCGGCGAGATTTTCGCGCTGCTGGGACCCAACGGCGCGGGCAAGACGACGCTGATCAACATCGTCTGCGGCATCGTCAACGCGACCTCGGGCACCGTGACGGTCGACGGCCACGACCACGTCCGCGGCTACCGCGCCGCGCGTGCCGCGATCGGGCTCGTGCCGCAGGAGCTCTACACCGACGCCTTCGAAACCGTCTGGGCCACGGTCGGCTTCAGCCGCGGCCTGTTCGGCAAGCCGCAGGCCCCCGCGATCGTCGAGCAGGTTCTGAAAGACCTGTCGTTGTGGGACAAGAAGGACTCCAAGATCATGACGCTGTCCGGCGGCATGAAGCGCCGCGTGCTGATCGCGAAGGCGCTCGCGCACGAGCCGCGCATCCTGTTCCTCGACGAACCGACCGCGGGCGTCGACGTCGAGCTGCGCAAGGACATGTGGGAGGTGGTGCGGCGGCTGCGCGAGGGCGGCACCACCATCATCCTGACCACGCATTACATCGAGGAAGCCGAGCTGATGGCCGACCGCGTCGGCGTCATCAACAAGGGCGAATTGATCCTGGTCGAGGACAAGGCCGAGCTGATGCGAAAGCTCGGAAAGAAACAGATCAGGCTTGAACTGCAGGCCAGGCTCGACGCGATCCCCGCCGAACTTGCGGACTACCATCTCGCCCTGTCCACCGACGGCCGTGAATTGACCTACACCTACGACTCGCAGGCCGCGCGGCCCGGCATCACGCGCCTGCTGGAGGACTTGTCGCGCCTCAACATCCGCCTTCAGGACGTCGACACCACCCAGAGCACGCTTGAGGACATTTTCGTCGATCTGGTGAAGCGATGACGGTCAATTTCCGCGCGGTCTGGGCGATCTACCGGTTCGAAATGGCGCGCACGGGTCGCACGCTGTTCCAGAGCGTCGTGTCGCCGGTGATTTCGACCGCGCTGTATTTCGTGGTGTTCGGCTCGGCCATCGGCTCGCGCATTCCCGAGATCGGCGGCGTCCCCTACGGCTCGTTCATCGTGCCCGGGCTTATCATGATGCTGGTGCTGACGCAGGGCGTGATGAACGCCTCGTTCGGAATCTATTTCCCGAAATTCGTCGGCACCATTTTCGAGATTCTGTCCGCGCCGGTGTCGGCCTTCGAGATCGTGCTGGGCTACGTCGGCGCGGCCGCGACCAAGTCGATCGTCCTGGGGCTGATCGTGCTTGCGACGGCCGAACTGTTCGTGCCCATTAAGATCGCGCACCCGGTCTGGATGATGGCGTTCCTGGTATTGACCGCCGCGACCTTCGCCATGCTGGGCTTCATCATCGGCATCTGGGCCGACGGATTCGAGAAGCTCCAGATCATCCCGCTGCTGATCGTCATGCCGCTGACGTTCCTCGGCGGCACGTTCTACGCCATCGAGTCGCTGCCGCCGTTCTGGCAGACGGTGAGCCTGTTCAATCCGATGGTCTATCTGGTCTCGGGCTTCCGCTGGAGCTTCTTCGAGATCACCGACGTCAGCGTCGGGGCAAGCGTGACGGCGACGATCCTGTTCCTGGCCGCCTCTCTCGCCATCGTCTGGTGGATGTTCCGCACCGGCTACAAGATCAAGAAATAGCCAGCTTCGGGCGACCGCTCTATTTCGCCGGTGCCAGTTCCGCACGCGCAGGCCGTGCCGCAGGCTGCCCGGCAAACGCAGGCATCACCTGCCTGGCGAAGGCCTGCAGGTTTTCGAGCGAGCCGGTTGGGCCGTTGAGCAGGAGGTGCTCGACGCCCGCCGCGCGCAGGCCTTCGATCTTCGCGGCGATCTCGTCCGGCGTGCCGAACAGCGCGCTTTCGCCCGCGGCTTCGAGCGTCTGGTCGAACGACAGCAGGCTCGCCGTGCTTTTTTCGCCCGGCGCCGTCCCGGCCTTGACCAGCCGCTGCTGGTTGGCAAAACGCGTCTCGACGGCCTTGGCCTTTTCCTCGGCCGTGCGCGCCACGAAGAACGCCCGGCTCACGCCCACGTCCATCGGGTCGAACCGGCGGCCCGCGGCCTCGACCTCTTTCCGGTAGATGTTGAACCGCTCGATCGTCACTGCGTTCGAGGCGTGCTGGTCGAGCAGCAGCTTGCAGCCGCGGCGCGCGACCTTGCGGATCGAATCCGGGCTGCCCGCCGCCATCCAGATCGGCGGATGCGGCTTCTGCGCCGTCGGCGGCTCGACGATGATGTTGTCGAAACGCCAGTACTTGCCGCGATGCGAGAACCGCTCCTCGCTGGTCCAGGACTTCAGGATGATCTCAAGGCCCTCTTCGAAGCGCTCGTCGGCCTCCGCCATCGGGATGCTGAAGCCGGAAAACTCGGGCTGGCGGTAGCCCTTGCCGACGCCGAAATCGAGCCGGCCGCCCGACAGAAGATCGAGCGTTGCAGCCTGTTCGGCGAGCAGCACCGGATTGTGCCAGGGCAGCACCGTCACGGCTGTGCCGAGCCGCAGCGCCGAGGTGCGCGCCGCGACCCAGGTCAGCAGATTGAGCGTCGCCGAGACCTGGCCGAATCCGGTGAAATGATGCTCGACCGTGAAGATGCTGGTGTAGCCCAGCGCCTCGGCCTCGATGCAATAGTCGACGTATTCCTTGAAGCCCTGGCTGCTGTCTAGGTCGGGACCGCCGCGCTTGGCCAGCGCGCTGCCGAACAGTCCGAATTTCATCTGTGGATTCCTGGGGTCCGGTTCACGGCCCGACTATAGCGGAATTCCCGGCAATGGGCGCGAGTGCACCACGAGTACGGTCACCCTCCCCTAGAGGGGGAGGGCGCAAGCGGCAACATCGCAACTCAACGATCACTGCACCGGCTTGGAGCGGTCCACCGCCTGACCGCGCAGCACCACCGACGAAATCCGCCGGGTGTTGGCGATGTCGTCGAGCGGATTGGCGTCGAGCACGATGAAGTCAGCGTTCTTGCCGGCGGCTAGCGTTCCGGTGTCGGCGAGGCGAAGGAACTCCGCCGAATTGCGGGTCGCCGCCACGATCACCTGCATCGGCGTCATGCCGGCGATCACCATGTCCTGCATTTCATCGTGCGCTCCCCACGGCCGGTTGCCGTCGGTTGCAAGCGCGATGCGCATGCCCGCGGCGTTGAGCTTGGCGAGGTTGCGCGCCTGGATGCCGAAGAACGCCTGCGCCGCGGGCCGGTCGGTGTTGGTCTTTTCGAGATTGTCCACGACGTCCGCCGGCATGCCGGCGCGCAACCAGCCGAGATCCACCTTCACGCCGCGGTCCGGCAGGTTCGGAGTGAGGACCAGATTCGGCCTGGCCTTGACCAACGCAACGAACTCGTCGTCGATGTCCTTGTCGCGGACGCCATGCGCGAGCGCGTCGATACCGGCGCGGATCAGTCCCTTGGCGTCTTCGAGATCGAAAATATGCGCGGCGACGCGGAGGCCGTTCTTGTGCGCCTCGTCGATGATCGCGGCGTAGAACTCCGGCGTGAGCTTCTTGTACTTGCCGCTGCGCGTGTCGACCCAGATTTTGACGATGTCGACCTTCCTCTGCGCATTCTCCTGCACCGCCTTGCGGCCCTCGGCCTCGGTCGTGATCCAGTACGGCACGGTGATGCGGCCGGGCTCCGGCATGGTGATGCCGCGGCCGGCGCTCAGAAAGCGCGCCGCGCCCGGGATGGTCTCTCCGCGCATCGGCAACAGCTCGATGTTGTCGGTGCCCATGCTGAGCGCCGCACTGACGCCGTAATAGGCGCGGCGCTTGAGATCGAGGGTCAGCCGCTCACGCGTCGGGCTCAAGTGCACGTGGGTGTCGACCATCATCGGCATCACGGTCTTGCCGCTGAGGTCGACCCGAAGCGCACCTTCGGGCGCCTTGACGCCCGCGCCGGCCTGGACGATGCGCCCGCCCTGCACGACCAGCGTGCCGCGGTCTACGACGCTGCCGTCGCCGACAATCAGGCGGGCGTTTTCGTAGGCGGTGACGGACTGCGCCTGCGACGCGCTCGAAAACCCGAGCAGACCACAGACGGCAACCAGCGCGGCGGCGACGCGATGACGGCGCATGAAATCCTCCCCAGATGGCGCGGCGGACCGAACGCAGCGAAGCCCGTGACGCTCAATATGCTTTATGCATTTGGGCGGGCCTGCTGCGCCCGGCCCGCCTCTCACAAACACCGCGTGCCGCCTTCTTATGCCGCCTGCTTGGCGATCTGGGCCTTCAGCCGCGGATAGACCTTGTACGCGTTGTCCTCGAAAATCTTCTTCTTGTCGGCGTCCGAGAGTTTCGCTTTGTCGATGTAGCGCTTGGTATCGTCGAAGCCGAAGCCGGTCCGGGGATCGTTGCCCTTGACCGCGCCGACCATCTCGGACGCAAACAGGATGTTGTCCACCGGCACCACGCTGGTCAGCAGATCGATACCCGGCTGGTGATAGACGCAGGTGTCGAAGAAGATGTTCTGGCCCATGATCTCGGCCAGTTCGGGCTTGCCGTTGTTCAGCGCAATGCCGCGGAAGCGGCCCCAGTGGAACGGCACCGCGCCGCCGCCGTGCGGGATGATGAACTTCAGCTTCGGGAAGTTCTTGAACAGGTCGGACAGGATGACCTGCATGAACACCATGGTGTCGGCATTGAGATAGTAGGAGCCGGTGGTGTGCTGCGCCGGGTTGCAGCAGCCCGAGACGTGGATCATGCACGGGCAATCCAGCTCGATCATCTTCTCGTAAACCGGCCACCACGACTTGTCGGTCATCGGCGGCGAATTGAAATAGCCGCCGGACGGGTCCGGGTTCAGATTGCAGCCGACGAAGCCCATCTTGACGCAGCGTTCGAGCTCCTTCGCCGAGTTCTTCGGGTCGACACCCGGCGACTGCGGCAGCTGGCAGACGCCGATGAAATTCTTCGGATAGAGCGAGACAACGCGCGCGATCAGGTCGTTGCAGATTTCCGACCATTCCTGCGACACGCTCTCGTCGCCGATGTGATGGCCCATGCCGGAGGCGCGCGGCGAAAAGATCGTGAGGTCGGTGCCGCGGTCGCGCTGCAGCTTGAGCTGGTTGTTCTCGATCGATTCCCTGATCTCGTCGTCGGACATCTTGAGCGCGGCCCGCGGCGGCATCCTGCTCTTGTCCTTGGCGTTGGCCGCCTCGGTCTGTTCCTTGCGGAAGCGGTGCAGGTCTTTCGGCTCGGTGGTGTAGTGGCCGTGGCAGTCGATAATCATGGGATCTCGCCGGTTGTTGGTCTTGTCGGCGGGATGCTACGGCCCGGCGCGGCATTGTCAAACCCGCACGCCGATCTGTTAGGATGCCTGCCGTTTCTTTGGGAGACCTCACGACATGGCCGAACTGCCGCGCCTCAACAACATCATCCGCGCCCTCGAAGCGGGCCAGCATGCGCTCACCTGCTTTGCGCCCGCCCACGTCGATTCCGCAGTCGGCATGAGCGCGTCGAAGTACGATGGCTGCGTGTTCGAGATGGAACACAATCCGTGGGACTCCGGGCGGCTGCGCGACTGCCTGCAATACATGCTCAACCGCGCCCAGATCGCCAAGGCCGGCCTCGTGCCGCCGGTGACGCCGCTGGTGCGCGTGCCGGTCAACGGCATCGAGATGGCGCAGTGGCAGGCCAAGCAGGCGCTGGACGTCGGCTGCTTCGGCATCGTGTTCCCGCACATCTCGACCGTGGAGGAAGCCGCCAATGCGGTCGGCGCCTGCCGCTATCCGCGGCTGAAAAGCGCGAAATACTACGAGCCGGTCGGCATCCGCGGCGACGGCCCGACGGCCGCGGCGCGCTACTGGGGCATCGGCCAGCAGGAGTACTACCAGAAGGCCGACGTGTGGCCGCTCAATCCGCAGGGCGAGATTTTCGTGATCCTGCAGATCGAGGACACGCGCGGGGTCGAGAACCTGGACGCAATGCTCACCAAGGTGCCGGGCATCGGCGCGATCCTCATCGGCGAAGGCGATCTCGGCCAGGAGCTGGGTATCCCGCGCCAGTACGAGCACCCTGAACTGCTCAAGTGGATGGCGCGCGTGGTCGAGACCTGCAAGAAGCACAACGTCGTGGTCGGCCATCCGCACGTCGAGAGCGGCAACGTCGAGCGCATCGTCAAGGAGGGCTACCGCTTCCTGATGATGGCGCCGGTGCAGAGCTTCGGGCACTTCACGGCTGCGCAGAAGACCGTCGGTCGGTCGTAACCGGGATCGAGCCATGAAAGTCGGACTGGTCGGACTGGGCCGCATGGGCCGCGCGATCTACGCGCGGCTCACCGAGCAGGGCTGCGAGGTCGTCGCGTGGGACAAGAGCCCGGAGGCGATGAAGGCCGCGCAGGAGCGCCAAATGCGCACGGTGTCCAGTCCGCGCGAGGCCGCCGCCTTCGGCGAGGTGGTGATCTCGTCGATCACCGAGGACGACGGCGTGCGCACAACGTATCGCGGCAAGGACGGATTCCTCGCAGGCGACGTCAAAGGCAAGCTGTTCGTCGAGATGAGCACGCTCCAGCCGATGACAGGCCGCGAGCTTGCGCCCGAGGTCGCGGCCAAGGGCGCGGCGCTGATCGACTCGCCGGTGTTCGGCACCATCCCGCACGTGCTGCAGGGCAAGCTCTACGCCATGGTCGGCGGCAGGGCCGAAGACCTGGAGCGCGCGCGGCCAGTGTTAAGCAAGCTCGCCGGCAAGATCGCGCACATGGGCCCGAACGGCGCGGGCTACGCCATGAAACTCGCGGTCAATCTCGGGCTCGCGGCCTTCATCCAGGCGACCGCGGAGTCGCTCGCGCTCGGAACGCGCGAGGGTCTCAAGCTCGACCAGATGCTCGACATCCTCGCCGAGGCGCCGACCGCGAACGGCTGGTTCGCCGCCAAGAAGGGCGCGCTGAAGGGCGAGCCCGCCGACGTCACGCTCGATCTGAAGACGCTGCGCAAGGACGTGATGTCGATGGTGGCGACCGGCGCGCTCGACGGCACGTCGATGCCGCTGTCGACCGCGGTGCTGACCTCGATCTCGGCCGCGGTCGCGGGCGGCTGGGGCGACCGCGACATCGGCGATCTCGCCCTGTTCTTCCGCGAGCACATGGGCCAGCGGTTCAGTTAGGGCGCTTGGGTCCGCCCTGCGATTGGGGCTTGCCCGCCGCGGCCTGTGCGCGCTTGCGGTAGAAGCCAACGATTTCGTTGGCGGTCGCCGACTTGAGGCGCCCGAAATGCGCCAGATTGTGCGAGACCTCGTCGGGCGTCATGCCTTGCGGCCCGTTGCGCAGGTTGAGGACCGCGCGGACGGTGCCCCAAGACAGTCCGATCACCTTGCTGACGATCAGGACCGTTTCCGACTTCTTCTCCAGCATCGCCTGTTCGACAAACGACACCGGCAGATCGCTCATCAGCGCCAGTGCGACCACGGTCTCCTCGTACTTCCGCGCCTTGGCGAATTCCCCGACCTTCGCGTCGTCGAGCTGACCCGCGTGCGCCAGGGGTTCGACCGCAACCCGTGCGGCCGAATAGTCCCGTGACGGTTTTTGAGGCTGCGTCCGCTCGCGCACGCGGTCCGTTGCGGCCGCGACTGCGTCGCGCACCTCGCGGATGCGATCCGGATAGGCGGCCTCAAGCCGCGTGCGCGCCGCGCCCGAGGCCTGCTGCAGCAGCTTCAGGAACAGGGTCGGCGGGATTTCGGCCCGCGAGCCGATGCACCACGTCAGGCCTTCGTGGCCTTCGGCGCGGCGAACCAGAACGGAAAATCCAGATTCGGAGAAGCGCGCCCCGTGGTTTTCGACTGTGCTGAGCAAGACCTGGCGGTCGCCGCGCTCCACCAGCACGTCGGTGACGGCTTCGCTGAGCGTCCGCCGCCGTGAAATCGCCAGCAGATGCTCCTGGCTTTTGATCCGGGCGTTCTCCACCAGGGTGGGCTCGTCCAGGCGCTCGGACCGGGTCAGGATCGGAGCGGCCACATCGATCTCGTCATCGAACGCCAATTGGCGGACGACCCTGCGGGGCGCGTTGGGAATCGGCGCCAGTTGCACCGCAAGCAACGCCCGCGCCGACGCTTCGATTTCCTCGGAGAGGCGGCAGATGACGTCGTCAAACAGCGCCACCTCCTCCTCGCCGTATCTGGAAGCGCTGACGACAAAGAGATCGGTGACGCGCCGGAGCATTTCCTGGCGCCTGGCCGGCGTGCTGCTGTCGATCGCGGAAGCAATTTCGTTGAGGAACGACATGTCGGCGTTCATCGGCCGTTCCGGATCGCGACGGGCCGAAGCCTTATGGAGACCCGGCCGTCAAAACGGAAAACGCCCCCGCCGGGCAATCCGGGACGCATGCCCCGGACCGCCATGATTGTAGCGACGAAGCCCCTGAAGCAGCTCCGGCCGATTCCGACAAACGTCATTCCCACGCCACCCCGTTCCTCCGGAGGGGATCATCACTTGGGGGTGTAAATTTCGGGTTCAAATCCGGTTAACGGATTGTAGCCAGGCCCTCGCCCGGACCGGTCCGGACACGCGGCCCTTTGCGGCCGGCTTGCGTCCATGGCCTATGGGTATCGCCGGGTTTGGGCGTAAGCTCGCGGCCATGCCGATATCGGACATTCTGGGCTCCAGGCTGCTTGCGCTTCCGCTCCGGAACCCAAATTTCGGCATCTATTCGGCGGGATCGGCCGTCTCGCTCACCGGCATGTGGATGGAGCGGATCGCGGTCGGCTGGCTGACCTGGCAGCTCACCGAGTCCGGCTTCTGGCTTGGCGTCGTGGCCTTTGCGGACTTCTTTCCGGTGGTCCTGATCGGGCCGATCGCAGGCGCCGCCGCCGACCGTTGGGACCGGCTGAAGGTGGTCAAGGCCAGCCAATCGATCCTGCTGGTGCAGGCGACGGTGCTCTGGGCTTTGACCGCAACCGGGCACATCAACATCGGGCTGATCGTGGCGCTCACCGCCGTCCACGGCATCGTCGTCGCCTTCAATCAGCCGGCGCGGCTCGCCCTCGTGCCGTCGCTCGTGCCGCAACAGGACTTCGGCTCCGCGGTCGCTCTGAACTCGGTCGTGTTCAACACCGCGCGCTTCATCGGGCCGATCTTTGCCGGCTTCGCCATTGTCGGCTCTGGCGTCGCCGCGGCGTTTCTCATCAATGCGCTCACCTATGTGGTGTTCCTGGTCGCGCTCGCGCGCATCCGGATCGTAGAGCCGGACGCCGAGCCGGAAGTCACCGCGCGGCGCCGTAGCTTCGTTACCGACCTGCGCGACGGCATCCGCTATACCGCGACCCATCCGGGCATCGCCGCGCTGTTCGTCCTGCTCACAGCCCTCGGTATAGGTGGACGGCCGATCACCGAACTGCTTCCCGGCTTTGCCGACGAAATCTACAAGGCGGGTGCGGGAGGCCTGTCGATTCTCGCCTCCGCCATCGGTGGCGGCGCGATCGTCGGCGGCCTGTGGCTCGGCCATCGCGCGCACGACTCCAACATGCTGGCCGTGACGCTCGCCACCACGGTGGTGTCCGTCTTCGCAATATTCGCCGCCATCGCGACCGAAAGCATGTGGATCGCGGTGCCGGCGATGATCGTCTTCGGGTTTTGCAACTCCACGTCCGGCATTGCGAGCCAGACGCTGGTGCAACTGGCCAGCGACCGGGCCATGCGCGGGCGCGTGATGGGTCTGTACGGCCTGATCTTCCGCGGCGGCCCGTCGATCGGCGCGCTCGCTGCAGGTGCGGCCACGACCTATTTCGGCTTGCGCTGGCCGGTGTTTGTGGGCGCGTTGCTCGTGCTCGTCGCTGCGTTATGGACGCTGCTTCGCAGGGCGCGCATCGAAACCGCTCTGGGCGACGCGCGCCCGGTCGCAAAGCCAGGCGACGGCTGATGCCTTGGCGCGGCCGTCAGCGCAGCCCCGCCTGCACCACCAGCGGATAGACATTCTTCTGGAACCAGCGCTGGTCGGAGACGTAACGCGGCCAGTTCAGCAGCGTGCCGTCGAGGCCCATCTTCGACATCTTGATCAGTTCGTCGACGATCATCTCCGGCGTGCCGATGATCGGATAGCCGCCCCAGCCGGCGATGAAGTGCCGCTTCATCTCGGCCAGCACCTCCTTCGGCAGCGTCTTGGCGTTGGCGATCATCGTCGTCACCAGATTATCGACCGCTTCCCAGTCGCCGAGTTCGTTGACGTAGCGCTCATACAGCGCCCGCGCCTCCTTCTCGGTCTCGCCCTGCACGACATAGGCATAGCTCCAGACCTGGATGTCGCGGCCGTACTCGTTGCGGGCGAGGTTGCGGTAAGCGTCCACCTTGGCCTTGCAGTCGTCGAAGTTGTGCGAGCCGAATACGACATAGACCATGTCGCAGTATTTCGCTGCGAAGTGCTGGCCCTTATCGGAGCCGCCGGCGTTCATCACCGCCGGGAACGGCCGCTGCACCGGCTTCGGCGCAAGAAATCCCTTCTTGATCTTGTAGAACCGGCCCTCGAAGTCGACAGGCTCGTCCTGCATCCACAATCGCTTCATCACGTCGAGCCACTCGACCGCGCATTCGTAGCGGTCGTCATGCTCCATCAAGGGCGAGCCGAACATCTCGATCTCCGGCCGGTTCCAGCCGGTGACGATGTTGAGCGCGAAACGCCCGCCGGTGACGTGGTCGATGGTGGTGGCCTGCTTCGCCGCCATCACGGGATGAATGGTCGGAACGTGCGAAGTAGCGAAAACGCCGGAGTATCTGGTCGAGGCGCCGATCGCCGAAGCCCAGGAAAAGCACTCGAAGCCCGGGCCGTTGAAGTTGGTCTTGCCGCCGAAGCCGTGCCAGCGGCCGATCGGCACCAGCGCCTCGAACTCCATTTCCTCGGAGCAGCGCGCCAGCTCCAGCGTGTTCGGCCAGTTGATCTCCAGCACGCCGTCGATGGTCGAGATGGCACAGCCCCGGTCGAGGTTGGTGCCGAAGGTACCGAGCTTGAGCTTGCGGTTGTTGAAGACCGGATTGGTCTTGAGGCGGTCCGCCTGCAACGCTGCCGTGCTCGCCATCGCTTTCCTCCCGGACAATGTTAAGGAAGCTTACGAACGCGGCCGGGCTCTGGCAATTCGGCGTGAGCCATGCAACTAATCGCGCTGTACCGCATCGCGGGAGGGACGAATGTCGATCTTCGCCGTGAACCACCTGTGCCGGGAGCTCCTGCGCGATCATGCCTTCCGCGCCGCGATGAAGGCGGACCCAGCCAAGGCGCTCGCCCCGCTCGATCTCACCGACGAGGAGCGCAAGGCGCTACTCGCGGGAGACGTGGGCGCGCTCTACCGGATGGGCGTCAATGCCTTCCTGATGAACTACCTGCCGCGCTTCGAGGTCTGCGGGCTGAACCAGCAGAACTACAACGAGCGCATGCGCGCGGTGAAGGTCAACGAGGTCGGCGATCCGGTCGCGTAGCGAACGCGGTCGCGACACAATCATTCGGAGCCATGACGCCATGCCGCTGAGCGACAAGATCGTCAAACTCATCAACGACGCCTGGGACGACGGCTATCCCTGCATGCTCGCCACCACTGGCAAGGACGGACCGAACATCAGCCCCAAGGGCAGCATGGTGGTCTTCGACGACAACCACCTCGCCTACTGGGAGCGCTCCAAGAAGCAGGCGCTGGCGAACGTCGGCCAGGACCGCCGTGTGGTGGTGATGTATTCGAATTTCAAAGCGCAGCGCGACGGCGTGCTGGAGTCCGGCTTCCTGCGGTTCTACGGCACGGTCGAGCCGCACGAGTCGGGACCGATCCACGATGCGATCTTCGCCAAGCTGAAGAAACGCGAGCAGGAACACGTCGGCGCCGACACCGGCATCGGCATGCTGGTGAAGATCGAGCGGGCGGCGGACGTGCGCGGCAAGCCGATCATGTAAGGCAGGAGCTGCCTTACCCCTTCCAGTAATTCTTCTTGTACCAGTCGATAATCTCGCTTCCCGTCGCGAGCCAGACTTCCTGGCGCGAGGCGATGTGCGCCAGCGCCTTGGCGAGATACTTCGAGCGGTGCGGCACGCCGACCAAGAACGGGTGCAGGCAGATCGACATGACCCGGCCGGTCGTGCGCCCGTCCTCATAGAGCACGTCGAACTGGTCGCAGATCATCTGGCCGAAGCGCTCGGGGCTCTGCTTGAGTCCCAGCAGCGCGGGGATGTCGTTAATCTCCGCGGAATAGGGCATCGAGAACATCCGGCCTTTTTTGACCTTCATCGGATAGGGCTGCTCGTCGTTGACCCAGTTGCCGACGTACTCGATGCCGTTCTCGGCGAGGATATCGAGCGTGTGCATCGTTTCGCTCAGCGCCGGCGACAGCCAGCCGCGCGGCGCCTTGCCGACGGCCCTGGCGATGGTCGTCACCGTCTCCCTGATCAAGGGCCGCTCCTCCGCCTCCGAAAGGCGGGTCAGCGGGATCGAATTGGTGGTGCCGTGGCCCATCCATTCCCAATCGAGCTTCTTGCCCTCCTCGATGATGCGCGGGTACTCGTTACAAACATCGGAGTTAAGCGCGACGGTGCCGCGCACGCCGTAACGCTCCATGATCTCCATCATGCGCCAGATGCCGACGCGGACCCCGTAGTCGCGCCAGGAGTAGTTGTAGGCGTCCGGGCGATGCGTCACAGCGAACTCGGAAATCGACGTCGCCGGCCGGTCGAACAGGAAGTGCTCGATGTTGGGGATCACCCAGACCGCGACGCGCGCGCCATTCGGCCAGCGCAGCACCGGCCGGTCGACGATCGCCGAATAGCCGAACCGGCCGTGCTTGAGCGGGATCGACGGCGGGGCCGAGGTCGTGGTCTTTGGCGCGGCGCTGCGCGCCGGCGTGGGTTTTCGGGCGGATCGGCTTTTGCTTGCTTTCTTGCGTGGCATGCGGAGCACTCCCGATTTGTTTTGCCGAGGGCCTTCGGGATAATATTGCCACGAACGCGGCCCGAGCGCGAATGCTCAAGAGGAGTTGCAATCCATGGCGCAGATCGTTGCCGGCTTCGGCGTCCCGCACACGCCGATCTTTCCGCATTTCGTCAAGCGCGACGGCCCGGACTGCGAGATCGCCAAACTGTTCGGCGCGCAGAAGAACGACCTCGCCGCGGTGCGCCCCGACCTGATCGTGATGTTCGACACCGACCATCTCAACACGTTCTTCCTCGACACCATGCCGATCTTCGCGATGGGCATCGACAAGACCTTCAGGGCACCGAACGACGAGCCGCGGGACGTTCCGAATTACGTCGTGCAATCGATGCCGGACCTCGCGACCCATATCCGCAATGCGGCGGTGGCGGCGGGCTACGACGTCGGCATGACGACGCACTATTCCGTCGATCATTCCGTCACGGTGCCCCTGCATTTCCTGACGCCGGACATGAAGGTACCGGTGATCCCGTTCTTCATCAGCGGGCACGTGCCGCCGCTGCCGTCCGCCAAGCGCTGCTTCGCGCTCGGCCAGGCGGTGGCGAAGGCGATCGAGTCGTGGCCGGCTCCGCTGCGCGTCGTCGTCATGGGCTCGGGCAGTTTCTCCCTCGAAGTCGGCGGACCCCGCATGGCGCCCGGGCGCTCCGATGGCGTGCCGGACCCCGATTGGGCATGGCGCATCATCAAGCTGATGGAGGAGCAGAAGGTCGACACGCTGCTTGCCGAGGCGACCGAGCATCAGATGCTGAAGGCCGGCAACGTCGGCGGCGAATTGCTGAACTGGATCGCGATGCTCGGCGCCATCGGCACCCGCAAGCCGAATTACATCGCCCCGCAGATGCAGAACGGCCACGCCTACGGCGTATGGCGGTGGTAAAATCGGAGCAGGCTCAGTGACCAGCGGCAAGGACGACGAGGACTTCTTCAAGGCCCGCGGCTTCGGGATCAAGATCGGCTTTGGCGAACGCCCCGCCCTTCTTGTGATCGACATGCTCAAGGGCTTCACCGATCCGTCGATGCCGCTCGGCGCCAACCTCGACAACCAGATCGCAGCGCAGCAGCCGATGCTCAAGGTCGCGCACGAGCGCGGCATCCCGGTGATCTTCTCGACCGTGATCTACAGCGACGCCGACTTGAAGGACGCCGGCCTCTGGGCCATCAAGATGAAGGGCTCGCTGACGTTGAAGGCCGGCACGCCCGCAGTCGAGATCGACCCGCGGCTCGACATGGCAAAGACCGACAGCCTGCTGGTGAAAAAATACGCCTCGTGCTTCTTCGGCACCGACCTGGTGTCGCGCCTGATGAACCAGCACGCCGACACGCTGATCATCGTGGGCTGCACCACGTCCGGCTGCGTGCGCGCGACCGCGGTCGACGCCGTGCAGCACGGCTTCCGCCCGATGGTGGTGCGCGAGGCGGTCGGCGACCGTTCGCAGGCGGCGCACGACCAGAGCCTGTTCGACCTCAACGCCAAATACGCCGACGTGGTCGGGCTCGACGAGACGCTGCAATACATGCGGACGGTCGGGCATAACCGCCCGGCGTCGTAGTCAAAACGCCGGATAGGCCGGATTGAGCCCGAGCCCCAGCTCCATCCGACCGAAATTCTCCGCCGGCACGTCCCAGTTCATCACCACGTGCGAGGCGATGGCGGTGGCGTCGCGCCAACAGCGCTGCACCGGGTTGCCGTCCATCAGGCCGCTCGAACCGCTGAGCTTCATCAGCTCGTCCAGCGCCTCGCGCAGGCTGCGGATCGCATAGGCGAAATCGCGCCGCAGCAGCACCCGCGTTTCCAGCGTCATGCCGGAATAGTCCTTGCGCGCGGTCGCAAGCGCCCTGCGCGCCAGCAGTTCGGCGGCGTCGATCTGCGCCGAAATCTCCGCGAGCTTCTGCTGCAGCGGCACGTACTCGCCGAGCGAGAGCTGCGTATAGGTGCGCTTGCGGCCCTTGGTCCATTCGACGAAATAAGAATAGCCACCGCGCGCCAACCCCAGCACCGGCCCGAGCAGCGCGTAGGAATGCACCGCGATGAACGGCGTGCGATAGATCGGATTGGTGTTGACCTGCGATCCCGGCGAGTGCGCGTCGCGCAGAGTCGAGAACGACACGCTGCGGTGCTCGGGCACGAACACGTTGTCGATCACGACGGTGTTGGAGCCGGTGCCGCGCAGGCCCGCGCTGTACCAGGTGTCTTCCTGCTTGCACTCGGACACCGGCACGAGATGCAACCGCATGTCGGGATGATCGTGCCCGTCGCGGAACACCAGCCCTCCGATCATGATCCACTGCGAATGCCGCAGCCCGCTGCACCACGACCAGCGGCCGTTCAGCCGGTAGCCGCCGGGCGCGACTTCGGACTTGCCGGTCGGGGCCGCGGAAGTCGCGACGCAGGCCGCATTGTTGCGGCTCCAGACGTCGTGCTGCGCCTCGTCCGGGAAATGCGCCAGGATGCAAGCGTGGTCGCCGAGGTAATTCAGGCACCACGCCGACGAGCCGCAGGTCGACTTGCCGAGTTCGATGGCGATGTCGAACATCGTCTCGTGATCGTGCTCGTAGCCGCCCCAGCGCTTGGGCTGCAGCGTGTGGATCAGGCCGGCTGCGATGTATTCGTCGACCGACTCCTGTGGAATATTGCGCTCGCGCTCGGCGCGCACCGCCCGCTCGCGCAGCCGCACTGCAAGCGCCTTGGCGCGGGAGACCAATTCGGTTGCGGCCGGAATCTTAACTGGTGCCGCAGGCGCGCGCGTGTCTACCACGGTCATAAGGTTCCTCCCGAATTCCGGGAACCTTGCGCCAGCCGCGCACGGCGTTCAAGCGCGTGAATTCTCCGCAATCCCGCAACGCCGCATGAACGAAAATTGCGCTACTGAAGCGTGAATCCGGCCGCGCCGCCGACGAATTGCGGCGTGCGCCATGTTCGTCCGGTCCTTGACTTAAGGGGAAGCCGGGACCAACCATTGGTGTTCATACAATTGCCCGCGTGACGTTCGCCATTTCCCGCCATTTCGGCACCCTGGAGACTCCAATGAGAAACCGATCCGCTGCCTGGGTTGCGGCCGCCGCACTCGTTTCGATCGCTCCATTCGCCGCCTATGCGCAAGGCCAGCCGGGCGCCCTGCCCGAAGGCGAGGCCAAGCCCCTGGTCGAAGGGCTCTGCGTCTCCTGCCATCGGACCAACCTGATCACCGCCAGCCTGGGCTACACCCGCGACGGCTGGAAGGAACTGATCGGCACGATGATCGACCGTCCGCCAACGCCGACATGCAGGACAAGCTGACGGGCTATCTGGCGGCGAATTTCCCCCCGAACACCCGGCGCGCTCCCAAGCTCGTGTCCGGACCGATCCAGATCACCTGGAAGGAATGGGTGAACCCGCAGCTCGGCCAGCGCTCGCGCGATCCGGTCGAAGCGCAGGACGGGAGCATCTGGTGGGTCGGCCAGTTCGGCAATCTGATGGGCCGTCTCGATCCAAAGTCCGGCGAGATGAAGGAATACCAGCTTCCGCCGAACGCCATGCCGCATACGGTCGAGATCGATCCGAAGGGCAATGCCTGGTTCACCGGCAACAAGAACGGCAGCGTCGGCTATCTCGATCCGAAGACCGGCAAGACCATCGTCTACAAGATGCCCGACCCGAATGCGAAGGACCCGCATACGCTGGTGTTCGACAAGCAGGGCATCGCCTGGTTCACGCTCCAGAACAGCAACATGATCGGCCGGCTCAATCCGGAGAACGGCGACATCAAGCTCGTGACGCTGAACACGCCTGGGTCCAAGCCCTACGGCATCAAGATCGACGCCGAAGGCAATCCCTGGTTCTCGTGCAACGGACGGCCGTGCCTCTACAAGGTCGACGCGGCGACCATGGCGCTGACCGAAATCAAGCTGCCGCTGCAAGGCACGACGGTGCGCCGCCTCGACATCGCGGAAGACGGCAAGATCTGGTACGTCAATTCGGGGATGGGGCGGCTCGGCATGCACGACCCCAAGACCGGCGAAACCAAGGAATGGCCGTCGCCGAGCGGCCCGCGCTCGCACCCCTATGCCATCGTCGTGGTCGACGGCATCGTCTGGTACAACGAATCCGGCATGCGTCCGGACCCGCTGGTTCGCTTCGACCCCAAGACCGAAACGTTCCAGAGCTGGGCGATTCCCTCGGGCAACATCTACGCCGGCATCATCCGTCACATGCGGGCGACGCGCGACGGCACGCTGCTCATTCACCAGAGCAGCACCAACCGCATCATGCAGGTGACGGTACACAAGCGCGCGGCGGCGCGGTAGGCCGCACGACCGAGACACGACAAGCGGGCGCAGCGCCGGGCGGCACTGCGCCCGTTGCGTTCAGACCATTCCAGCCGCGATCTTCTCGGCAATCATGATCGTCGGGATGTTGGTGTTGGCGCGCGGCACGGTCGGCATGATCGAGGCGTCGACCACGCGCAGCCCGTCGATGCCGCGAACCCGGCCCATGCGATCCACCACCGCATCGCGGTCGGTGGACGCCCCCATCCGGCAGGTGCCGGCGACATGGAACATGCCCGCGACGTTCTGGCGGACGTGTTCGGCGAGCGCCTCTTCGTCCTTCACCAGCAGCGCGAGGTCAACCTTACGGTCGGCGAGCGTCGCGAACACCGGGCCGGCGGCGGCAGGCACGACGTCGGTCAGCCAGGCCACAGCGAGGCTCTTCGCGGCGTTGGACGCGCTCTTGCGATTCAGCTCTCGCAGGCGGTCGGTGAACTTGACCGGGAAATTCACTCCGGCAAGGCCCCGCGCCGCCGCATAGGCCAGCATCTCGACCGACAGCTGAAAGCCTTTCATCAGGCGCCGGAGGTCGAGTTCATGGCCGGCGAAGTTCATTTCGACCAGCGGTTCCTGCCGCGGGTCCAAGGACCGCAGCGCGACGCGGCCGCGGCCCGCAGGCTTCCACAGCGACGGCGCGAGATTGGCGATGCGCTGGCCGAGCGCGCTCCATGACGTCTTGCTCTGGACGTTGATGTACATGTCGGTGCGCGGCGCGCCGGCGAGGCCCGAGGAAAAGCGCAGCACCGTGGTCGGATGCGGCCGCAGCGATCGCGCCTGACGCGCGTGCCGCGGCAGGTGAAAGCCGATGAACAGCAATGAATGATTCGACAAGTTGGCGCCGACGCCCGGCATGTCGGCACGCACCGCAATCCCATGGTCGCGCAGGTGCGCGGACGGGCCGATGCCCGAGCGCATCAACATCGCCGGCGAATGGATGCCGCCGAGACAGAGGATGACTTCGCGGCCCTGAAATTCGCGCCGCTCACCGGCGATGTCGGCCACCGCTCCCGTGGCGCGGCGGCCGTTGAATTTGATCTCGGTCAGCATCGCCTGCGTGACGATGCTCAGGTTTGGCCGCGCGCGTACGTCGGAGGTGAGATAGCAGATCGCGGACGAACCGCGCTTGTCCGGCCAGCTGCTGATCGGCACCGAGGCGTAGCCGTCGCGGAAGTCGGCGTTCATGTCGGCGACGTAGGGTAGTTGCCGCTCGGAGGCGAATTCGTAGAACGCCTTCGACAGCGGCGGCCAATCGCCTTGCGGCGTGCGCCGCACGGGGACGGGACCGTCCGCGCCATGCACGCCGCCGCCGAAATCGAAGTCGTGTTCGAGCTTGCGAAAATACGGCAGCACGTCGTTCCAGCCCCAGCCGGATGCGCCGAGCTGCTCCCACTCGGCATAGTCGTCCGGCGTGCCGCGCAGAGCGACCATGCCCATGACGGAGGAACCGCCGCCCATGATTCGGCCCTGCGAATAGCCGACCGGCGGCGAATTGCTCGCAAGCCGCCAGTGCACCTTCAACTCGGGCCAGAAATAGGCAGGGTTGTAGTAGGAGCCGGGATAAGTATCGAGCACGTCGCGCGGCTCGCGGCCGGGCGGCGTGTCCTGCCCCGCCTCGAGCAGCAGCACCGAATGGCCGGAGCGCGCCGACAGCCGGTTGGCCAGCACGCAGCCTGCCGCCCCCGCGCCGACGATGATGGTGTCGAAACTCTGGTTCATGCGACAACGATACGCGGCGGGCTACAAATGTGGACGGCAATTGAAGCACGCCCGGCGGAAGGCGTCCAAGGGCGAAGCGCGCTGCGCCGCGGCATCGGCGATGGAACCGGCTTTGCGCTGCGGTAACACCGGTGGGATACTGCCGCGACCGCCGTGGCGGTCGTGTGGAATTCGGGATCGGGATTGGAAATGTCCAAACCGCTTGCGGGAATTCGGGTCGTCGAACTGGCGAATTTCATCGCCGGACCGCTGGCGGGCACGCTGCTTGCCGATATGGGCGCCGACGTCATCAAGATCGAGCCGCCGAACGGCGATATGGCGCGGCACACGCCGCCGATCCGCAACGGCGAGAGCACAAGCTTCGCGGCGCTCAACCGGAACAAGCGCAGCCTCGTGCTCGATCTGCGCAAACCGCAGGCCTGCGATATCGTCCGCAAGCTGGCGGCACAATCGGACGTCCTGCTCGAAGCTTACCGGCCCGGTGCGCTGGACAAGCTCGGGCTCGGGCCGGAGCAGATCAAGGCCGCCAATCCGAAGATCGTCTACACATCTGTGTCCGGATTCGGCCAGACCGGACCGGAGCGCCGGCGCGCGGGCGTGAACCTGATCATCGAGGCCTTCTCCGGCGCGCTGTCGGTCACCGGCGAGCCCGGCAAGATGCCGATGCGGCCGGGCGTGCAGACCGCCGACGTGTTCGGCGCATTGTTTGCCACCTACGCAACGCTGGCGAGCCTGGTCGGCACCGGCCGCACCGGCGAGGGCCGCATCGCCGACGTATCGCTGGTCGAAGCTTCGATTGCGGCCGCGGCCTGGGAAGCGGCGGAATATCTCGAAACCGGCAACGTGCCCCAGCCGCTCGGCCACCGGCACCGCCTGAACGCGCCCTATCAACTGTTCGAGACGCGCGACCGCCGCCATATCGCCATCGGCGCGCCGAACGACATGTTGTTCGGAAAGCTCATGCAGACGCTCCGGCTTGAGCAGCACCTGAGCGATCCGCGCTTCGCAACCTATTCCAAGCGCAAGACCAACGAGGACGCGATCGTTGCGGTCGTCGAGGCCGCAATCCGCGAACGCGAATCCGGCGAACTGGAAGCCGCGCTGATGGAGGCCGGCGTGCCGTGCGCGCGCGTGAACAACTTCAAGGAGGTGTTCGAGCACCCTCAAATCGTGGCGCGCGAGATGCTCAAGACCGTCGAGCATCCCAAGCTCGGACCGATGAAAGTCGCTCGCAATCCGGTCCTGCTCGATCACGATGGACCGGAGATCGAGCGGCCCTCGCCCACACTCGGCGAGCATTCCGAAGTCATTCTGCGCGAGCTGGGCTACGGCGTCGCAGAGATTAGCGATCTTGCCGCGGCCGGCGTGACGCGGCTTGCGGCGCCGAAACCGCCCAACGCGACCGCCGCGGAATAGCCTCGCCATGCCCCTGCCCCGCAGCTTTCTTTACGTCCCCGCCAACCGCGACAAATTTCTCGAAAAGGCGCTCGGCCTGCCGGCGGATGCCTTCATCCTCGACTTGGAGGACTCGGTGCCGCTCGCGGAGAAGGCCAATGCGCGCCAAGGCGTGCGCGAGTACGCGCCCAAGATTTCCGGCGACCGCGCCTGGGTGCGCGTCAACGGCCTGGAGACCGGATTGGCCGAAGCCGATCTCGACGCCACGATCGGCGTCGGCGGCATGGCGGGCATCTTCCTGCCGAAGGTCGAGACGCGCGAAGAGGTGGTCCGCTGGGATAGCCTCATTGCCGGCGTGGAGAAGGCGCGTGGGCTCGCCTACGGCGCAACCAAGCTCGTGCTCGGCATCGAAAGCGCCAAGGGCGTGCTCAACGGCTACGACATGGCGCAGGGCGCCTCGCGCGTTGCCACTTTGGCTTTCGGCGGCGCGCAGGATGGCGACCTCAACACCGACCTCGGCTGCGCCTGGTCGTTCGACGGGCCGGAGATGATGCACGCGCGCTGCCACACGCTGCTGTGCGCGCGCGCGGCGGGCTTCGACACACCGCTCGACGGCGTCTATGCCAACGTGCGCGATCCCGAGGGCTTCGAAAAGGACACCGCGCTGTCGCGCCGGCTCGGCTACCGCGGGCGAAAGCTCATTCATCCGTCGCAGGTCGAGCCGTGCAACCGGCTCTACGCGCCGGGCAAGGCCGAACTCGACTACTACTCGCGCGTCATCGAAGCGTTCGAGAAGGCCGTGGCCGCAGGCAGCGCATCGACCACGGTCGACGGCAAGATGATCGACGAAGCGATGGCCAAGGCCGCGCGGCGGGTCCTGGACGAAGCCAAGGTGCAGATCGCACGTTGATCTGCCTTACTTCGCCCGCCCCATCCGGTACGGCTTGAGGATCGCGTAAACCGTCTCCTGCGTCGGCGTCGGCACGCCAAACTTCTTGCCCAGCGCGACCACCCTTCCCGCGAGCCAGTCGAGCTCCAGGCGATTGCCGGAATCGAGATCGTTCGCCATCGACGCCTTCATGGTCGGCGGGAACGCCGCGACCGAGCGCTCCAGCTCGACGGGGAAATCCGCCGGGAAACCGACGCCGGCGGCGCGTCCGACCGCCATGGTCTCATTCATCAGCCGCCAGAAGAACGCGCACATGTCCGGATCGTCGCGAATCGCGCCGAGCGTCTGGCGCGTGCCCGCGGTCGCGCCCGACGTGCCCGAAAGCATCACAAATTTCTTCCAGATTTCGAGCAGCATGTTCTCCGCAACCGATATGTCGAGGCCTTCGGCCCTGTTCATGTCTTCGACATAGCGGAGCAGCAGCGCGTCGGACCTGCCGTCGACGCGGCCGCAGCGGATGCGCGCCATGGTGCCGGTGTGGCGGATGACGCCGGGCGCGGCGATCTTCGACACAACCACGGTAATGCCGCCGACAATCGCATCCACGCCGAGGATTGGCGAAAGCCGCTCGACGCTGTCGACGCCGTTCTGCACCGTGATGACGCGGGTGTTCGGTCCGACCAGCGGCCGCGCCTGCTCGCCGGCGCTCTCGGTGTCCCACAGCTTGACCGCGAACAGCACCACGTCGACCGGGCCGATAGTCCTTGGGTCGTCGGTGACATTGACGTCCTTCAGGTGCAGGTCTCCGAGCGGGCTTTCAACCTTCAGCCCGTCGCGGCGGATGGCGTCGCGGTGCGCGCCGCGCGCGATGAAGACGACATCGTGACCCGCGGCGGCCAGCCGCGCGCCGAAGTAGCCGCCGACCGCGCCCGCCGCCATCACCGCAATCCGCATCGCCCCTTCCTCTTACTTCGCGCGCCCATACGGCGCCTCGCCTTCCTGGAACAACACAATCCGCGCTCCCGGCCCGGACTCGTCGAGCAGACCGACCGTCATACAGAGATCGTCCGTCACCCGCACGTTGGCGATCCGGCGCGGCTGCCAGTTCTCCTGGCCGAGCATGTGACGGATGACGGAGATTTCTTCCACCGTCGCCTCGTGCACGCGCTCATTCTCGAAGCGGGCGCCATGGCAATGCGGACAGAGAAGCCGTTCGGGAAACAGCGCCGCATTGCAGCCCGTGCAGCGCCAGATGGTCACGCCCGGCATCATTCGGCGCGCTCCAGAATCGCCGCCGCCGCCGTGCCGCCGTAACGGTACATGGTCATGCCGTAGCCGGTGACGGCCGCAAGCCGTGCATTCGCGACCTGCCGTTCGCCGGCGCGGTGCTGCAATTGCAGCACGGCTTCCGAAATCCCGTTCAGCCCGCCCGCCGGCCCGCCGGGCTGGCCCGCAGAAAGCATTCCGCCCCAGGTGTTCAGCGGGAGCTTTCGTTCGGCAACGGTCACGCGACAGAATCGCGCAAGGTCGTTGCCGGGTACCAGGCCAAGGTCGTTCGCCTGCGCCAGCACCATGGTCGGATAGTCGTCGTAAATGCTGGCCACGTTAATGTCGTCCGGGCCGACGCCCGCCTCGCGCCACAACTCGGCTGCGAACGTCGCAATGCCGGTCTGCAATCCGTCGCCCGCCTGATTGTCGTAATTGAAGCTCGCGCGATGGGCGCGCACGCGCACACCGGGCCGTCCCTTCGGCGCGCGGTCGGGCCGCGCCACGATCACGGCCTGCGCACCCGCCACCACCGGCACGCAGTCGTAGCGCGACAACGGGTCGGCGACGAGCGGAGCCGCAAGATATTCCTCCATGGTCAGCGGCGCGCGATAGACTGCGAAAGGATTCTTCGCGGCCCACGCGCGCTGCGCGATGGCGATGTGGCCGTAGTCGAACTTCTCCAGTCCGTACCTTTTCATCTGGCGGCTTGCGACCAGCGCATAGACGCCGTTCGGTCCGCCATGGCCGAGCGGGGCCAGATGCTTCTGCGTGACGGTGTTGAAGTTCGCCGCGACCTTGGCGTAGCCGGCGAGCCCGGTGGCGTCGCCGCCCAGCACCAGCACCGTCTCCGCCGCGCTCGCCTCGACCGCGCGCAGCGCGTGGCCGAGCATGTTCATCGCCGAGGAGCCGCCGTTGCTGTCCTGCATCAGCCAGCGCAGCGACAGGCCGAGCTTCCACGCAAGGTCGACGGCAGTGTCCGGCGCGAGCGACAATGAAGCCACCGCGAGGCCCTGAATGTCGCACGCATCCATCGTGGCGTCGGCAAGTGCCGCCGCAACCGCGTCGCGCATGAAGGTCTGCGTCGACTGGCCTGGCTCGGGCCGCCGCACGTAGGCCGATTGTCCGACTCCGACGATGGCGGCGTTTTGGAACATGGTCTTTCGCGTCTCCCGCCATCAATGTTAGCGTCAATAAGGCCCGCCGACAGCAACAGACACATCAAAGATGAAGTCCGAAGTCCGCGACGGCATGAAGATCGATTGGGACGCGCCGGTCGAAATGGACGACGGCGTCATCCTGCGCGCCGATGTGTTCCGCCCGGTCGCGGACGGCCGATATCCGGTGATCCTGAGCTACGGCCCCTACGCCAAGGGCCTGTCCATGCAGGAGGGCTACAAGAGCGCCTGGATGCGGATTACCAAGGCCGCGCCGGAGGTGCTGGAAGGCTCGTCGAACAAGTACCAGAACTGGGAACTGTTCGACCCTGAGAAATGGGTGCCGGACGGCTACGTGCTGGTGCGCGTGGATTCGCGCGGCGCGGGCCGCTCGCCGGGCTTTCTCGAAACCTGGTCGCCGCGCGAAGCGAAGGACATCGCGCTCTGCGTCGACTGGGCCGGCGTGCAGCCCTGGTCGAACGGCAAGGTCGGGCTGCACGGCATTTCGTACTACTCAATGAACCAGTGGCAGGCGGCGCCGTTCAAGCCAAAACACCTGGCG
This sequence comes from Alphaproteobacteria bacterium, assembly GCA_016869215.1. Lineage (GTDB taxonomy): Bacteria > Pseudomonadota > Alphaproteobacteria > Rhizobiales > Xanthobacteraceae > Z2-YC6860. The sequence goes on from VGEP01000001.1 coordinate 181,811, forward strand.
GCGCTGTGCATCTGGGAAGGCTCGTCGGACTATTACCGCGAGCTTTGCCGCCACGGCGGCATTTTGAGCGACTTTTATTCAAGCTGGTATCCGCGCCAGGTGACCGCCGTGCAGCACGGCGTCGGCGACCGCGGCCCGAAGAGCGTCGTCACCGGCGAGCCGGTGGCGGGGCCTGCGACACTGTCCGAAGCCGAATTGAAAGCCAACCGCGCCGACTGCGACGGCGACGCGCTGCGCCACGTCCTGATAGACGACTACCATAGAGCGCGGCTGCCGAAGTTCGATGACATCGACACTCCGCTGTTCTCGTCGGCCAACTGGGGCGGCATGGGCCTGCACACGCGCGGCAATTTCGAAGGCTTCATGCGCGCGGGCTCGAAGCGGAAATGGCTCGAAGTCCACGGCGACACGCATTTCACATTGTTCTACGCAAAATACGGCCAGGATCTGCAGCGCAAGTTCCTCGACCATTTCCTGAAGGGCGCCGACAACGGCTGGGACAATCAGCCAAGGGTGCTGGTGAACGTGCGCCATCCCGGCGAAAAATTCGTGCCGCGCGCGGAGAACGAATGGCCGCTCGCGCGCACGCAATGGACCAAATTTTACCTGCATCCGAACCGCGAACTCGATCTCACGCCCGCCGTCGACGGAGCCACGCTGATCTACGAGACCCAGAGCGACGGCGTGACGTTTTCGACCGAGCCGCTTGCGCAGGAGATGGAAATCACCGGACCGGTCGCAGCCAAACTGTTCGTGTCGTCGGACACCGCCGACGCCGACCTGTTCCTCGTGCTGCGGGTGTTCGATCCGCTCGGAAAGGAAGTGGTGTTCGTCGGATCGAACGATCCGCGCGTGCCGGTGGGCCTCGGCTGGCTTCGCGCCTCGCATCGCAAGCTCGATCCGAAGGAGAGCAAGCCGTGGCGGCCCTGGCACACTCACGACGAGTTGTGGCCACTGAAGCCCGGCGAGCCTGTGGAACTCGACGTCGAAATATGGCCGACCTCCATCGTGGTGCCGAAGGGTTATCGCCTCGCGCTGAGCGTTCGCGGCAAGGACTACGAATACGACGGCTCGGACGCGGCGCTGCCGCACGCGCCCTATCCGATGAAGGGCGTCGGGCCGTTCACCCACACCAATCCGAAGGATCGCCCGCCGGAGATTTTCGGCGGCAAAAACACGCTGCACTTCGGCGGGCACTTTGCGCCTTATCTGCTTCTCCCCGTCATTCCAGGACAGATTTGAAATGGTACGCGCCGCCATCGTCGGACTGGGCCGCTGGGGCCGGTCGCTGGTCAATGCCGTGCACGGTAAGACCGACGCAATCCGTTTCACCGCCGCCTACACGCGCACCCGCGCCAGCGCCGAGGACTTCTGCCGCGAGAAGGGCATTCCAATGCTGGCGCGGTTCGAGGACGTGCTGGCGAGCCGCGACATCGACGCCGTGGTGCTGGCGACGCCACACTCCAGGCACGCAGAACAGGTGATGGCCGCAGCCGCGGCGGGCAAGCACATCCACGTCGAGAAGCCGCTCACCCTCGACCGGCCGAGCGCGGAGGCGGCGGTCGCGGCGGCCAGGCGCGCCGGCATCGTGCTCGCCGTCGGCTTCAATCGGCGTTTTCACCCCTGCGTCGTCGAGGTCCGCAACCGATTGCACGATGGGCGGCTCGGCGAGGTCATGTCGATCGTCGGCCAGCACACCACCTCGACGGCGCAGTTCGTGCCGTTCGACAACTGGCGCGCCCAGCCCGACGAGGCGCCGGGCGGCGCCATCACCGCGGTCGGCGTGCATTCCATCGACCACATGATCGAGTTCGCAGGCAAAGTCCGCGACGTGCTGGTGAGCACCGGCCGCTACATCAAGGGCGGACCTTCGGACGACACCACCAACATCATGCTGCGGTTCGAGAGCGGCGCGACGGGATTGCTGTTCTGCTCGGTCGCGACCGCGACCACCTTCAGCCTGAGCGTGTTCGGCACCAAGGGGCTTGCGGAAATTTCGCGGCCGAACCTGCAGCACTTCCGCTTCGTGCCGGTCTCGACCGTCGCGCCGACCGGTCCGGTGACCGCGCCGCCGGACGAGATCGTCGAACATCCGACCTTCGACATGCTCAACGCCGAGCTGATCGAATTCGCCCGCTGCATCGAGGCGAAGCGGCCCTACCCGGTCGCCATCGACGAGGTGCTGCACGGCATGGCGGTGTTCGATGCGGTCGTGAAATCGGCCAAGAGCGGACAAGTCGAGCGCGTCGATTGATGCAGACCCGCAAGCTCGGCAAAACAGGGATCGAAGTTTCCGCCGTCGGTGTCGGCTGCAACAACTTCGGCGGCCGGATGCCCGACATCGCTGCGGTGCGCGCCGTGGTTCACAAGGCGCTCGATCTTGGCGTGACGCTGTTCGACACCGCCGACGCTTACGGTAACAAGGGCGGCTCCGAGACAATGCTGGGCGAAATCCTAGGCCCCCGGCGCAAGGACGTGGTGCTCGCGACCAAGTTCGGCATGGCGATGAAGGAGCCGGGCTCCGGCGGAGCATCGGCGCGCTACATCGCGCAGGCGGTCGAGGCGAGTCTCAAGCGCCTGAAGACCGACTGGATCGACCTCTACCAGATGCACTATCCGGACCCCCGCACGCCCATCGACGAAACAATCGTCGCGCTCGACCAGCTTGTCTGGCAGGGCAAGGTGCGCGCCATCGGCTGCTCCAACTGCTCGGCCAAGGAGGTCGAGGTGGCGCAGGTCGCGGCGGCGCAGGCGAAGCGGACGGCGTTTGCAACCAGCCAGGACGAGTACAGCCTTCTGGTGCGCGACATTGAGCCCGATCGGCTGCGGATCATGCAGCGCCACGGTATGACGCTCCTCCCCTATGCACCGCTCGCAAGCGGCTTCCTGACCGGCAAATACCGCCGCAATGTGCCCTTGCCGAAAGGCGCCCGGCTGTCCTACAGCCGTCACCACGCCGACGATGTGGTGAACGAGCGAAACTGGCAAATGGTAGAGAGACTGAACGGTGTCGCTCAACGAACCGGCCGCTCCATGCTGGAACTGGCCTTCGGCTGGCTGCTCGCCAAGCCCGTCGTCGCGAGCGTGATCGCCGGTGCAAGCACGCCCGGGCAGATCGAGAGCAACGTCGCGGCCGGAAGGAACGCGCTTCCACCCGTGATTGTCGCGGAACTCGATCGCATTACCGGGTAAGTCATGGCACAGCATCGCGCGCTCATCGTCGGTGGATCGGTCGGCGGATTATTCGCGGCGAACCTGCTGCGCGCCAGCGGTTGGGACGCGGTCGTGTTCGAGCGCAACCCGGAAGAGCTGACCGGCCGAGGCGCCGGCATCAGCACGCATCCGCAGTTGCACGACATCATGCGGCGGCTTGGCATCGCATTCGACGATTCCATGGGCATCACCGTGCGGGACGTGGTGTTCCTCGACCGCGACGGCCGCGCCTATGTCGAACGCGACACGCACCGGGTGATGAGCTCGTGGGGCCGCATCTTCCGCTCGCTACGCGATATGGTGCCGGAGGGAAGCTACCGGCTCGGCATGTCGCTCACGCGCGTCGAGCAGGATGCAGGCGGCGTCACTGCAATCTTCGCCGACGGCACGCGCGAGCGCGGCGATCTTCTCGTGGGCGCCGACGGCAGCCGCTCGACGGTGCGCGAGCAGTTCCTGCCCGGACATCAACCGGAGTACGCGGGCTATGTCGCCTGGCGCGCCATGCTCGACGAGCGCGACATTCCGCCCGCGATCCACGCCGAGCTGTTCCACCGCTACACTTATTGCTTGCCGCCGGGCGAATTGTTCCTCGCCTACCCGGTCCCGGGCCGCAACAACGAAACGCAAGCCGGCCAGCGCGCCTATAACATCGTCTGGTACCGGCCGACGACGCCCGAGCGACTCGCCGACTTCTGCACCGATGCGGCGGGCAAATGCCACGGCACCGCCATCGCGCCCCCGCTGCTGCGCCCCGACGTCATCGCCTGGGCCAAGGCGCAGGCGCGCGCGCTGGTCGCGCCGCAGGTCGCGGAGATTTTCGAGCGCGATCCGCGGCCGTTCTTCCAGGCCATTTTCGATCTGGACGCGCCGCAGATCGCGTTCGGTCGCGTGGCGCTGCTCGGCGACGCAGCCTTCGTCGCGCGGCCGCATCCGGGCGCGGGCACGACCAAGGCCGCGCTCGACGCCGCCAAGCTTGCGGACTCGATCGCGGCCCACGGCCTGGAGCGTGGGCTTACCGCCTATCAGCGCGAGCAGAAGGCATTCGGCAGCGGCATCGTCGCGCTGGGCCGCCGCGAGGGCGCGTTCCTGACCGACTGGCTGAAACCGCCGACGGAACGCACATATCCCTGGCAGACCTGGGACATCGAGGAACTGATGCACTCGCACAATTCCCGCAGCGCCGAGGTCCGCAAGGTCCTCGACGCGAGCCGTAACCTGGGTGCAGCATGAGCGCGGAGGTGCCCCTATGAGCCCGAGCCGACTGGCCGTCGTCAGCGACGATGCCGCAACCGCCGTCCTCGAACGCGCCCGTGCGCTGGTTCCCGTTCTGGCGCAGCGCTCCCCCGACACCGAACGCAATCGCCGCGTTCCGGACGAAACCATCGCGGACTTCCACCGCGCGGGACTGTTCCGCGTGCTGCAGCCCAAACGCTTTGGCGGGCTTGAACTCGATTTCAAGGTCTTCGCCTCGATCACGCGCGAACTGGCGCGCGGCTGCGGCTCCAGCGCCTGGGTCTATGCCGTCGTCGAGGAGCTGTTCTGGACGCTCGCGACCTTCCCCGAGGAAGCGCAGAAGGAGGTCTGGAACGAGGACGACACCGCGCTGGCCTGCGCCGCACTCATGCCGTCCGGCTCCGGCGTGCGCGACGGCGACGGCTGGCGGCTCAACGGCGACTGGCATTTCTTGAGCGGATCCGACCACGCCTCCTGGGTGTTCCTGACCGCGAACTGCGACAACGGAAGCGGCGGCCGGGAAATCCGGAACTTCTTCGTCCGCGCCCGCGAGCTGCAATTCGTCGACGACTGGAACGTGATGGGCCTCGTCGGCACCGGCTCGAAGAGCGTCAAGGTCGACAACGTGTTCGTACCCGCACACCGCTCGGTGCGCTACGATGACATCATCGCGGGCACCGCACCGGGCAGCCGCGTCCATCCGCAATATCCGATGTGCCGCGCGCCGCGCCGCTACGTGACCGCGTTCTCGATCTCACCCGTTCTGGTGGGCCTCGCCAACCGCGCACTCGACATCACCACCGGCATGGTGCGCAGCAAGCTCAATTCCGGCTCGGTCCCCGAAGACTTCGAGATCGTGCAGCAGAAGATTGCCGAGAGCGCGGCCGATATCGCGACCGCCAACATGATTCTCGATACGTCGCTGCAGCGATGCGTCGACACGCTGAACGAGAACATGCCGATCGGCGCAGACGCTGTCGCCGAAAACCGCCTGATGGCATCCTACATGATGCGGCTGTCGAAGCAGGCGGTGGAGCGGCTGTGCTCGCTCAGCGGCTCGCGCTGGGCGTTCAACAGCCACCCGATGCAGATCGTATTGCGCGACATGCTGGTCGGCGCGACCCACCGCAGTTACAACTGGGAGGCGATGGCGCGCGAATACAGCCAGAGCATCGGCATCGCCCGCGGGGGAGCAGCGCCGGTCGGGCCTTGAGGCGGCGCTTGAGCCAATAGCGGCCACGACACAAAGAGGGCCGAGGGGAGGACGGAATGAGCTACCGCGAAGTCAGCGAAATCCGCGACGGCATGCGGATCGACTGGGACCTGCCGATCGAGATGGACGACGGCGTGGTACTGCGCTGCGACGTCTATCGGCCGGTCAAGCCCGGCCGCTATCCGGTTCTCATCACGTACGGGCCCTACGGCAAGTGGCTGCATTTCGCCGACCTCTACAAGGAGCAGTGGGAGCGGATGTGCGAAATCCATCCCGACGTTCCGACCGGCTCCACCAACAAGTATCAGCAGTGGGAGGTCGTCGACCCCGAGAAGTGGGTGCCGGACGGCTATGCCTGCGTGCGCGTCGACAGCCGCGGCGCGGGCCGCTCGCCAGGCGTCATCGACATCTGGTCGCTGCGCGAGGCGCAGGACTTCGCGATCTGCGTCGACTGGGCGGGCGTCCAGCCGTGGTCGAACGGCAAGGTCGGCATCAACGGCATTTCCTACTACGCCGAGAACGCCTGGAAGTGCGCGTCCTTGCAGCCCAAGCATCTCGCCGCGATGTGCCTGTGGGAAGGCGCCGCCGACTTCTACCGCGACATGGCGCACCACGGCGGCATCTTCTGCACCTTCACCAAGAACTGGTCGCAATCGCAGGTCTGGCCGCTGCAGCACGGGCGCGGCACGCGCGGCTACCGCAGCCGCATGAACGGCGACTGGGTCTCGGGGCCGCTGGAACTGACCGAGGAGGAGCTCGGCGCCAACCGCCGCAATTTCTACGAGGATTGTCTCGCCCACAAGCTCGACACCGACTGGTTCTGGCAGTCGCGCATGCCGGACTGGTCGAAGGTCAAGGTGCCGCTGTTCTCCGCCTCCAACTGGGGCGGTCAGGGCCTGCACCCGCGCGGCAATTACGAGGGCTTCACGCGCGCCGCATCGAAGCAGAAGTGGCTCGAATGCCACGGCCTCGAACACTGGACGCATTTCTACACCGACTACGGCGTTTCGCTGCAGAAGAAGTTCTTCGGCTACTTCCTGAAGGGCGAGAAGACCGGCTGGGACAAGCAGCCCAAGGTGCTTCTGCAGGTGCGGCACCCGGATAAATTTGTGGAGCGCGCCGAAACGCAGTGGCCGCTCAAGCGCACCCAATGGACCAAGTTTTTCCTCGATCCCGCCGGCTTCACCATGTCGACCAAGCGGCAGGCGAAGAAGGCCTCCGTCACCTACAAGGGTCTGGGCGACGGTGTGACGTTCCTGACCGAACCCTTGAAGAAGGCCACCGAAATCACCGGGCCGATCGCGGCCAAGCTCTGGGTGTCGTCGGCGACCGAAGACGCCGATCTGTTCCTGGTGCTGCGTGCGTTCTCGCCGGACTTCAAGGAGCTGACCTTCCAGGGCGCACTCGACGAACACACCCCAATCGCCCAAGGCTGGCTGCGCGTATCGCACCGCAAGCTCGACAAGAAGCTCTCCCTGCCCTACCGGCCGTACCACACCCACGATGAGGAGCAGAAGCTCAAGAAGGGCGAGATCGTGGAATGCGACGTCGAGGTCTGGCCGACCTGCGTCGTGGTGCCGGCGGGCTATCGCATCGCGCTCAGCGTGCGCGGCAAGGATTACGTCTACCCCGGCGGCGCGTCCGCAGGCCTCAAAACGCTCGGCACCGCCTGGACCGGCTGCGGCCCGTTCCAGCACAACGAGCCGCGCGACCGCCCGCCCGAGGTGTTCGGCGGCGACGTGATGCTGCACACCGGCCCCGGCCGCAACGCCTACGTGCTGCTGCCCGTCATACCGGGGAAGTGAGGCGCGAGAAGACACTCCGACGTCATGGCGAGGGGCGCAGGTTTATTCCGCGGCCTGGCGCTTGGGCTTCGGCACGTCGTAGCCGGCCATCAGCTTGTCGACGAGCGCATTGAACTCGGCCCAGGGCGTCTCGCGATAGGAGTGGTTGCGAATAATGAACGACGCGCCGGCGTAGAACTTTTCGTATTGCAGGTGCCGGCCGGCGAACTCCGAGCCGGTCATGTCCCAGGCGAGCTTGAACAGCTTCATCCGCGTGGTCGAATCCGCCTGAGGGGTCTGCCAGTAGGTGTCGAATTGCTGGGCCAGCGCCTGGTCTTCCAGCACCGAGATGTCGGCCGGCATCTGGAACACGCCGCCGCCGCACAGCGTGCGCAACTCGTCGATGAAGCGGCTGTAATTCTGCGTGCACCACTCCAGGCCGGCGTACATGACGCGCCGGTTGAAGCACACATAGCCCTCCGGCCAGCTCTCGAAGGCGTTGATCTGGCCGTTCACCAGCCCGCCGATCGTGGCCTCGATTGCCGCCATTTCGCCGAGCTTCTCGCGCACCGCAGGCACCTGGTCGGCGCCGGTCGCGTGCGCGATCCGGCTGCACAGGCCGAGCAGCAGCCGCATCTTCGACCAGTAGCGCACGTTGGACTGGTGGTTGCCGAAACAGTGGCTCGCGGTCTTGATGTAGATGTCGCGCGACAAGAGCGCGTCGTCATGCACGAATACCTTCTCCCACGGCACCTTGACCTCGTCGCACATCAACATCGAGTCGCTTTCGTCGTACCTCCACGCCAGCGGCGAATCGAACTCCGACGTAAGCCCCGCAGCCGCAGGCTTGCGCGACCACAGCGACAGGCCCGGGGCGTTGCAGGGAATCGCACAGGTGATCGCCTCCTTCTTCTGGTCGGGCGCGAGCGGTATGACGTTGCCGATCCAGATTTCGTTGGCATAGAGCGCGCCGGTCGCTAGCATCTTCATGCCGGAGACGACCACGCCGCCGTCCTCCTCGCGCACGACGCGCAAGGTCGGCAGCGGAATGTTCTGCTTGTGATAGAATTCGGGATTGCGCGCGGCCTGCGGCGGTACCACGGCGTAGACCACATACAAGTCGTTGTCGCGGATGTGGCGGTAGTATGTCTCCAGATTGTCTGCGAACGCATGCGGCTTCGGCAGTGCGTCCGGCTTCATCGACATGCCGGTGACGAACGACGCCACGTGATCGGGCGAGCGCCCAAACATGCCGTAGGTAAAGTCGGCGATCCGCCGATGTCCCAGCATTCGGCGCTGGAGGTCGTCCCGCGTCCTCGGACGCAGGAAATAGATCGAGTGGCGGTTGCCGTCCTTCTCGTAGGTCAAGAGGTCGCGATTGGCCGGATCGGCCTTCAGATCGTATATGCCGGCCACGGTCTGCGCCGCGCCGGCGAATGCCGGATGCCGGGTGACGTCGTCGATCCGCTCGCCGCCCACATAGACCACACGGCCGTCGCGCAGGGTTTCAAGATGCTCTTTGCCCGTGCGCAGCATGTCGGCCCGCTCCCCGTTGAGGTGATCGCGCTAGAAGTCCTATCATGCCCGGTCACACGAACCGGGCAAGCCATCCATGACCGACTCTCTCGGGTTCCGGAAGAAATTCGCCGTCATCGCGCCGTCCACCAACACGTCGGTGCAACCCGAGATGGACGCGATGCGGCCGCGCGGCGTCACCAATCACTACGGCCGCATCATGATCCCGAACGATCCGGTCCGGAACGACGACGACTTCAACCGCCTGATGGACAACATCCGCAAGGAGATGATGCAGACCGTCGACCAGGTGATGACCTGCGAGCCCGACTATCTCGTGATGGGCATGTCGTCGGAGACGTTCTGGGACGGGCTCGAAGGCAGCCAAAAGTTGCAGCAGCGGGTCGAGCAGCGCGCCGGCATCAAGGTCTGCATGGGATCGGACGCCTCCCAGGAAGCGCTGAAACGATACGGCGCGCGGCGCATCTCGGTCATCACGCCCTACATGCCTGTCGGCGACGCGCAGGTGCGGCGGTTCTTCGAGGATTGCGGGTTCGACATCGTGAAGCTGAAGGGCCTGCGCGGCACCAGCCCGGTTCAGTACGCGCACATTTCCGAGCGCCAGTTGCGCGACGCCATCAACGAGGTCAACGGCCCGGACGTGGACGCGATCATCCAGGTGGGCACCAATCTCGCGATGGCGCGGCTTGCCGGCATCGCCGAGTTCTGGCTCGACAAGCCGGTGCTCGCGATCAACACCTGCATCTACTGGTGGGCGCTCCGCCAAAACGGCATCGACGACAAGGTCGACGGCTTCGGCTCGCTGCTGCTCGAACACTAGCGGGCGGATGCGGGCGGGCAGCCGCATGATCGCGTCGGGACGAGACGGGGGTCGATCATGAGCGAACCGGGGCTGACGCCGCCGCACCGGCGGCCTGCGGCGCGGCCGCAATGCGCCATTTGCCACGAGCCGCTACGCGACGGGATAGCCTTCGGCATGGTTCGGCCGTCTCTGGCAAACGGTCTTGCCGCAGCACATCCGCAGCTTTTGCCCAACGACCTAATCTGCCGCAGGCATTTGACGGAGGAACGCACGCGCTATGTCGAGCAACTCCTGGAGCGCGAGCGCGGCGAGATTTCGCAGCTCGAACGCCAGGTGGTCGAAAGCCTCGCACGCGAGGCGACCATCGTGCAGGACGTCGAATCCGCCTGGGAAGGCAAACGTAGTTTCGGCGAACGGATGGCCGACTTTATCGCCGACTTCGGCGGAAGCTGGAACTTCATCATCGCGTTCTTCGTGGTTCTGCTGATCTGGATGGGCTTCAACCTCTGGGCCGTGACGCACGGCGCGTTCGACCCTTATCCCTTCATCCTGCTCAACCTGGTGCTGTCGTGTCTGGCCGCAATCCAGGCGCCGATCATCATGATGAGCCAGAAGCGGCAGGAGGCGAAGGACCGGCTGCGGTCGCAGAACGACTATCGCGTCAATTTGAAGGCCGAGCTCGAGATCAGGCATCTACACGAGAAGCTCGACCACCTGATCAACCGGCAATGGGAGCGACTCGCGGAGATCCAGCAGATTCAGCTTGAGATCATGGAGGATCTCGCCGTCAGAAAGCGCTGACGCAGGACCGGCACCGCGTCACGACCGCAACGGCAGCGGGCCGGATGGCGTCTCGAAGACGACCGGCCGCAGCCGCCGTCACTCCGGAACGTAATAGTGCGTCTCCAGCAGCAGGCAGCCGGTCTTGGACGTGAACGGCCCGTGATAGACGCCCGGCGGCCGCACGCAGTAGGTCGGACCGGTGAACGATTCCCCGCCCTGGCCCTTTTCGTCGCTGCCGCAAACGAGGTCGCCGGACACCAGGAACACCTCTTCCCAATAGTCGTGCACGAATGGGACGGTCGAAAACGCGCCGGGTTCGATCTTCAGGATACGGGTGCGGTTGCCGACCTTGTTCTTCTCGTCGAGCGAGCCAGCAATGATCTTCTCCGAGAAGCCCCATGGGTAGCCCGGAACGGTGTGAAAACCGTTCTTCATGTCGACCCCATGGAATTCCTTGTGGCCCTTGTTGTAGCCCATGTCGTCCTCCTCCGGCCTTCGTCACCGCACTTTGATCCATGCCCCCGCGCCGGGGCAACCGGTTTCCATCGGCATCGATACGGTGCAACGGGCACACGGCGCAAGTATTGCGCGTTGCAGAGCCGGCATGGTCCCCTTCGGGCGGCCGGAATTGTGCCGCCCAGTGCGCTATGATTACGATCCTGCTGCGACGCCGAAAGCGCCCCCGGCGGGAACGCCGCGCATCGCAAGCCGCCGCGACGCAACCGACACGGTCCGGAGAACGAACCCTTGCCGACAGCCAGCGCATCCCGCGACGAAATCGAGCGCTGGGCCGGCATGCCGCTTGGCGCGCTGATGGCGGAGGCGGCGCGGCTGCGCGACCTGGGCCACGGCGATATCGTGTCCTACTCGCGCAAGGTGTTCATCCCGCTGACGCGGCTGTGCCGCGACACCTGCCGCTACTGCACCTTCGTGCGCGGCCCGCGCGGCGTGCCGGCGGCGTATCTCGCACCGGACGAAGTGCTCGCGATCGCGCGCGCAGGTGCGCAAGCCGGGTGCCACGAGGCGCTGTTCACGCTCGGCGATAAACCTGAGCTGAAATACGCGGCCGCACGACGCGCGCTGGCACAGCTCGGCTACGCATCCACCATCGATTATCTCGCCGCCATGTGCGCGCTGGTGCTGCGCGAAACCGGGCTGTTGCCGCACGTCAATCCGGGCGTGATGAGCGAGCCGGACATCGCGTCGCTGCGCCGCGTATCGGTGTCGCAGGGCCTGATGCTGGAAAGCGCATCCGAGCGGCTTTGCGCGCGCGGCGGGCCGCACCACGGCTCGCCCGACAAAGTGCCGGCGGTACGGCTCGCGACCGTCGAGGCGGCGGGCCAGATGAATGTGCCTTTCACCACCGGCATCCTGATCGGGATCGGCGAGACGCGCGCGGAGCGTATCGACTCGCTGCTCGCCATCGCGGCGCTGCATCGCCGGTCCGGGCACATCCAGGAGGTCATCGTCCAGAACTTCCGCGCCAAGGACGGCACTGCGATGGCTCAAGCGCCGGAGCCGGACGCGGAGGAGTTGCTTTGGACCGTCGCGATGGCGCGGATCGTGCTCGGCCCGGACATGAACATCCAGGCCCCGCCGAATCTGAGCCCGGGCACGTTACGCCGGCTGATTGCGGCCGGCATCAACGACTGGGGCGGCGTGTCGCCGGTGACGCCCGATCACGTCAATCCGGAAGCGCCCTGGCCCGCGATCGAGCGCCTGCGCGCCGAAACCGGAGCCGCTGGGAAATATCTGACCGAGCGGTTGGCGATCTATCCGTCATTTGCCTGCGAGCCCGCACGCTGGCTCGACCCGGCGCTGCACACCGCCGTTCTGCGCGCCAGCGACAGCGACGGCTACGCACGGTGTGACAGCTGGTCGCCTGGGCGGAACGCGCCCAACGCCTTCGCGATACCATCGGCGCCCGCCGTCACCAAAACATCGCTCGGCCGGACGTTGACGCGCGCAAGCGACGGGCTTCGGCTTGAAGAGAGCGAGATCGCCACGCTGTTCCGCGCGCGCGGCAGCGCGTTCGACGCCATCTGCACGGCGGCAGACGAGCTGCGTGCGCGCACCGCGGGTGACGACATCACTTACGTCGTCAACCGCAACATCAACTACACCAACGTCTGCCACCATGGCTGCACGTTCTGCGCCTTCTCCAAGGGCAAGCTCGGCGACACGCTGCGCGGCCCGGCCTATGAACTGGACCGCGACGAGATCGCGCGCCGTGTGCGAGAGGCCTGGGACCGCGGCGCGACCGAGGTCTGCATGCAGGGCGGCATCCATCCGCGCTACACGGGCGAGACCTATCTTGCGATCCTCGAAGCGGCCAAGGACGCCGTCCCGGATATCCACGTGCACGCGTTCTCGCCGCTCGAAGTGCGCCACGGCGCCGCGAGCCTCGGGCTGCCAGTCGAGCGCTATCTCGGCCGGCTACGCGACGCGGGGCTCGGCAGCCTGCCCGGAACCGCGGCGGAAATTCTTGACGACGACCTTCGCACGGTGCTGTGCCCGGACAAGCTCTCGGTCGACGAATGGCTTTCGGTCGTCGAAACCGCACACTGCGTGGGGCTTCGGACCACCGCGACGATCATGTTCGGCCACATCGACTGCGCGGAGCATTGGGCGACACACCTGCTGCTGATCCGCGACCTCCAGGAGCGAACCGGCGGCTTCACCGAATTCGTGCCGCTGCCCTTCGTCCACATGGAAGCGCCGCTTTATCTCAAAGGCCGCGCCCGCAAGGGTCCGACGTTTCGCGAAACCGTACTGATGCACGCCGTGGCGCGGCTCGTGCTTTACCCGCTGATTCCGAACATCCAGACCTCCTGGGTCAAGCTCGGACCCGACGGTGCCGCCGCGTGCCTGCGCGCCGGGGCCAACGACCTCGGCGGTACGCTGATGAACGAAAGCATCTCGCGCGCCGCAGGCACGGAGCACGGCCAGGAGTTCGACCCTGAGCGCATGGACGCGCTGATCGCCTCGCTCGGGCGAAATCCTCGCCAGCGCACGACGCTCTACGGCGCGCCGGGCAATCGGCGCGTGCGCGCGTCCTACGGCGCGGCGCCGCTGGCATTGCCGGTGACAGGGCATGGCCAGGCGCCTCGGCGCGCCGCTGCGGCATCGGCAGGGTGACCGCCATGCCTAACGCACCGAAACGAACCATCGCCGTGCTCGGCGGAACCGGAAAGGAAGGCTCAGGCCTCGCCTTGCGCTGGGCCCACGCCGGGCACTCCATCCTGATCGGCTCGCGTTCGACGGAACGTGCGCGTGAAGCCGCAGCGGGGATCAACGCGCGCGCTGGCGCGCAGCGCGCAACAGGTGCTGACAATCGTTCCGCCGCACAGGGCGCGGAGATCGTCGTACTCGCCGTACCCTACTCGGCGCAGCTTACGATGCTGAGCGAGGTGAAGGCCGTTCTCGACGGCAAAATCCTGATCGACGTCACCGTGCCTCTGGTGCCGCCGAAGGTATCCACCGCGCAGCTGCCCGACGGCGGCTCAGCAGTGCTCAAGGCACAAGCCATGCTCGGGTCCGGCGTGCGTGTCGTATCGGCGTTCCAGAACGTCTCGGCCGAACACCTGACCCTCGGTCAGGTCATCGACTGCGACGTGCTGGTGTGCGGCGACGACCGCGACGCGCGGGAGGCGGCCGTTGCGCTGGCCCGAGACGCCGGCATGCGCGCGTTCCACGCCGGGCCGCTTGCGAACTCGGTCGTGGCCGAGGCGCTGACCTCGGTGCTGATTGCGATCAATCGCCAGTACAAGATCAAGCATTCCGGTATCCGGATCACCGGCCTGCCGGACGATGCCGGCCGGGGCTGACGCCATGTCCAGCGCCGAAAAGCTCGACCCGAAACCGGCAGCGGCCCTGAGTCTTGCTGCGCTCTCCGGCATACCGCTGGTCAAGGCGGGCGACAACGTCGCCGACCTGATCGTGGCGGGCCTCTCGGCCTCGGGTCTCGCGCTGCAGCCGGGCGACGTGATCGCGATTGCGCAGAAGATCGTGTCAAAGGCCGAAGGCCGGACGATCGATCTGCGCGGCGTGACGCCGTCGCCGCGCGCGCTGGCGCTCGCCGAAGAAGTCGACAAAGACCCGCGCCTCGTCGAGCTGATTTTGACAGAGTCGACCGAGGTCGTGCGTCATCGCAAGGGCGTCCTGGTGGTCGCACACCGCAACGGCACAGTGCTCGCCAACGCCGGAATCGACGCCTCCAACGTCGGCGGCGGCGACGAAAGCGTGCTGCTGCTGCCGCAGGACTGCGATCGCTCGTGCCGCGACATTCGCACGCGCCTTGCTGTGCGTACCGGCATCGAGGTTGGCGTCCTCATCATCGACAGCCTCGGGCGCGCGTGGCGCAACGGCACCGTCGGCGCGGCGCTGGGCGCGGCGGGCCTGCCGGCGCTTCTCGACCTGCGCGGCAAGCCGGATCTGTTCGGCCGCACGCTGAAATCGACGCAGGTCGGCGTCGCCGACGAGATCGCGGCCGCGGCGTCGCTGCTCATGGGCCAGGCCGACGAAGGCACGCCGGTCGTGCTGGTGCGCGGGCTCGAACTGCCCGAGCGCGAAGGAAGCGCCGCCGAACTGATACGCGCACGGGAAAACGATCTGTTCCGCTGACGGACCGCGAGAGGCGTTCCATGACGATACCGCTCGAAACCGCCGATCCGGACACGCTGACGGCATGGATGCGCGGCCGCCGCTCGATCCGCCGCTATCGGCCGGTACCGCTGCCGCCCGGCACGGTCGAACGGCTGACCGATGCGGCGCGCTTCGCTCCGTCGGCACATAACCGCCAGCCCTGGCGCTTTGCGGTGCTGAACGACGCCGAAAAGGCACGGCTCGCCGACGCCATGGGCGCTCGGCTGCGTGCCGACCGCTGCGCCGACGACGATCCGGCGGACGCCATCGAACTCGATATCGCGCGTTCGCGGGCGCGCATCGTGTCGTCGCCGGCCGTCATCGCCGCCTGCTTCACGCTTGCCGACATGGACCGCTATCCCGACGCACGCCGCATGGACGCCGAGCGCACCATGGCAATCCAGAGCACGGCCATGGCGGTGCAAAACATGCTGCTGCTCGCGCACGCCGAAGGCCTCGGGGCGTGCTGGGTGTGCGCGCCGCTGTTCTGTCCGGATACGGTCCGCGCGGCGCTTGCGCTGCCGGACGACTGGGAACCGCAGGCGCTGATCACGTTCGGGCATCCGGCTAACGGCGGCCGCATGCGTGAGCGGCGCGCCGTCGCAGAAGTGTTGCGGCCGTGAGCGCCGAGCCCTTCATCCTCGCGCTCGCGGGCGGCGTCGGCGGCGGCAAGCTCGCGCGCGGGCTGGCCGCTGTGCTGCCGCCGGAGCGGCTGACGATCGCAGTCAACACCGCGGACGATTTCGTGCATCTCGGACTGCACATTTCGCCCGATATCGACTCGGTGCTCTATGCGCTCGCCGATCTCAACGATCCGGAGCGCGGCTGGGGCCTTGCGGGCGAGACTTGGCAGTTCATGGATGCGCTGGAGCGGCTCGGGGGCGAGACCTGGTTCCGGCTGGGCGACCGCGATCTCGCGACGCACATGCTGCGCACGCAGGAACTGGCCAAGGGCCGCAGCCTGTCGGAGGTGGCGGCGCTGCTGGCGCGGCGGCTCGGCATCGAACACGCCGTCGTGCCGATGAGCGACGATCCGGTGCGCAGCATCGTGGACACGGACGAAGGAACGATGGCGTTCCAGGATTATTTCGTGCGGCGCAAGTGCGAGCCCGTTTTTCGCGGCGTGAGCTTTGCAGGCGCCGACAAAGCGCAGCCCGCAGCCACATTCGCCACGGTTCTGGAGCGCGCGAATGCCGTCGTCATAACCCCGTCAAACCCGTTCGTCAGCATCGATCCGATATTGGCGGTGCCCGGCATGAGGGACACGCTGCTGGGGCGGTGCATTCCCGTCGTTGCCGTCTCCCCCGTCGTCGGCGGCAACGCAGTGAAAGGCCCGCTCGCCAAGATGATGCGCGAGCGCGGCATGGACGTCTCGCCGCTCGGTGTCGCGCGGCACTACGGTTCGCTCGTCTCAGGATGGATCGTGGACGACGCCGACCGGGCTTTAGCTCCCGCCATCGAGGCGCTGGGCTGTCGCGTGCGCGTTTGCAACACAATGATGCATGCCATCGAAGACAAGACCCAGCTGGCGCGCGAAGCCGTCGACTTCGCGCTCAAATTCGCAGCGGAGCCGGCGCTCACATGAATCTCTGGGCCATCATCCCGGTGAAGCCGTTCGGGCTCGGCAAGTCGCGACTTGCATCCGTTCTCCGCGATCCCCAGCGCGCGGACTTCAACAGCCGCATGTTCAGGCATGTCCTGGACGCCGCACGCGATACCCTCGGATCGGACCGCATTGCCGTCGTAAGCACGGATCCCGACGCGCTCACGCTGGCCTCGCCAGCGCATGCCGTGCGCGAATCCGAACCCGGCGACCTCAACCGGGCGCTGGCGCTTGCGGCCGAATACGCCGCCCAACACGGAGCCGAGGCAATCCTTGTGCTACCTGCCGACCTGCCCGACCTGACGCGCGAGGATATCGAGGCTCTCCGCCG
This sequence comes from Alphaproteobacteria bacterium, assembly GCA_016869215.1. Classification (GTDB taxonomy): domain Bacteria; phylum Pseudomonadota; class Alphaproteobacteria; order Rhizobiales; family Xanthobacteraceae; genus Z2-YC6860. Next base: position 198,953 of record VGEP01000001.1, read on the forward strand.
TGCGCTTGACGGCGGCCGGTGCTGCGCCATCGCACCCGATGCAGCGGAGTCCGGTACCAACGCGCTCGCCATGACGCCGCCGGATGAAAGCCTGTTCCGCTTCGGCGCGGACAGTTTCGCGGCGCACGTGCAGGCGGCTCAGGCGCGCGGCTGCCGTGTGACGATCGTTCGCCGTCCGGGGCTTGCGCACGATCTCGACACGCCCGAAAGTTACCATGCGTGGCTCAACCGGGTGGGAGCGTCGGCGTGAAGGTCCTGATAACCGGCGGCATGGGCGTCATCGGCGCCGAGACCAGCCGCAAGTTTGTCAACGAAGGCCACCGTCCCGTGGTGTTCGCGCGTCACCGCGACGACAGCCTGGTCGGCGACATCCTCGACAAGATCGACTTCGAGCAGGGCGACGTGCTCGACATGCCGCGCATCCTGCAGGCGATGAAGAAACACAAGGTCACGCATGTGGTGCACGCCGCGGCGTTCGTGGGCGCGGTGTCGGCGGCGAACCCCGCGCTCAGCATCCAGGTCAACGTGATGGGCCTCGTCAACGTGCTGGAGGCCGCTCGCGCGCTCGACGTCAAGCGCGTGGTGTTCACCTCGGCGAAGGGCGTGTACGGCGCGACCGAAGGCGAGTACGGCTCGCCGACCTGGAAGCCGATGCCGGAGACGCTGCCGGCCAAGCCGCGGCGCATCTACGACTCGGCCAAGTTCATGGGCGAGAACGTCTGCACCTATTACCACGACAACATGAACCTCGAGACGGTGTCGCTGCGCTTCGCCTCGACCTACGGGCCGGGCAAGACCGCGCGCCACGGGCCGATGGCGGTGATGAGCCGGATCGTCGAGAACCCGGCGCGCGGCGAGCCGTTCACGCTCAAGCAGGGCGGCGACGACAAGGACGACTTCATCTACAATAAAGACTCCGCGCTCGGCATCTATCTCGCGACCGTGGCCGACAAGGTGAAGAGCCGCGTTTACAATATCGGCACCGGGGTGGGTGTGACGCTGCGCGACTTCGAGCGCGTCATCAAAAAGCACATCCCCAACGCCGCGATGGACATCGGGCCGGGGCTGAATTTCTACGGCTTCCCGTATCCAGCGACCGGCGTTTACGACATCACGCGCGCGAAAGACGAACTGGGCTACAGGCCTGAGTACGATCTGGAGAAAGGAATCGCGGATTATCTCGCGAGTCTGAAGCGGATGGACGCCCCCGCGTAACGAGCTGTCAGCACCGGGACTCGGCGCGAAGCGCCGAGTCCCGGTGATCCCGCCAAGGGAGGCACCGTGCTCACCTAAGCGGGATGGCCGGGACAAGCCCGGCCATGACGGTGGAACAAGAGGACACACGATGCGCCCCACACTCGAACTGCCCCGCCTCTCGCTGAAAGAACGCGATCGCCGCTGGGCTGCCGTTCGCAAGGAGATGGCGTCGCGCAACCTCGACGCCATCGTGCTGTGGGGCTGGCCCACCATGTGGGACTTCTACACCGCCAACGCGCGCTACCTCTGCCCGATCGGCGGCAACGCCGAATTCAACGTGCTGGTGTTCCCCGCAAGCGGCGAACCGACCTCGATCGTGCAGATGCCGACGTTCCTCGAAGGCTGGCGCAGCGCGCAGGACTGGGTCGCCGACGTGCGTCCGCGCACCAAGACCTGGGCCGACTCGGTCGCAAACCGCCTGAAAGAGCTGAAGCTCGACGGCGGCCGTATCGGCATGGACGGGCTCGCCGGCCCGCTCGATCCCGACGGCTGGCTGCCGCACGACGTGCACACCAAGCTGGTCGAGCTTTTGCCACGCGCACAGATCGTCAACCTCGACGACATGCTGGAGAAGATTCGCTCGATCAAGAGCACGGAAGAACTCGGCGCGTTGCGCGAGGCGGCCAGGCTCGGCGACCTGATGCTGACAGCATGCAAAAACATCGCGCGGCCCGGCGTGAAGGAGTGCGAGGTCTATGCCGGCATGATGCAGGCCATGGTCGCAAACGGCGGCGAGGAGCCGACGCTGTTTCTCTGGGCCTGCGACCGCTATCCCTATCCGCATCCGTTCCGCGTCCCCACCGTGCGGCCGATGGAGCGCGGCGACCTCATCATCTGCGAGATGCACCCCAAGATCGGCGGCTACTTCACCCACGTCGAACGCACCTTCTGCCTCGGCGAGCCGGAGCCAAAGCAGATCGAAATCTACGAGGGCTGCGTCGCCGCCTATCGGCGCGGCATGGAGGGCTTCGGCCCCGGCAGGACGATTTCGACTGCGATGGAGGCGGTGAAGGACGAGATCGTGTCGCGCGGCCTTGCGATTTGCGAAGCCGGCATCCACGGCCACGGCCTCGCCTCGCTGGAGTATCCGCGCTACCGCCATCACGCCATCGCCGCCGACCGCGAGGCGATCAAGGTGGTCGGCGACCGTTTCGAGCCGGGCATGGTGTTCGCGTTCAACATCGACCTGTTCGACCCGAAGTGGAAGGATGGGAAAACCGGATGCGTGTTCGCCGAGACGGTGGAGATCACCGATACCGGCGCGCAGCGGATGCATTCGTTTCCGATGGAGTTCCAGCGGATCGCGGTGTGACGGCGCTGCAATGACAATGGCGCGGACGTGCCTTACGATCCGCCGAAACGGCCAATATCGAGGACACGACGATGAATCTGCCCGCCGGCGCACCGAAGCTTGAGGAAATCCTGATCGACATCGAAAAGATGCCGTGGCGGGAGAAATCGCTGAAAGGCATCTCGGAAAAGATGCTGTGGCGCAATGAGGAGACCGGCGCTTCGATCGCGATGATCCGCTTCGCCAAGGGCTCCGGCATCCCCGCTCCGCACTACCACATGTCGAACCAGTTCATGATCTGCCTGTCGGGCAAGTACGAATACACCTCGACCGGCGTGGTGCTGACGGCAGGCTCGTTCTACTGCAATCCCAAGGGCAACGTGCACGGCCCCGCCCTCGCCCACGAGGACACTGTGGTGATCGAGGTCTATGACGGCCCGCACTATCCGGAGCGGCCGTCCTGGTACACCGACGACGAGGATGCGCGCTGACGAGCCGGCCCACGGGCCGGCTAACGGCCCTTGCGGGGCTTGCAGAAGGCGCCGTGCAGCGCCTCGATCACCTCGCCGACCTCGCTGCGCGCCAGCGAATAGTAGATGTTCTTGCCGTTGCGCCGCGTGTCGACCAAGCCGTCGGCGCGCAGCCGCGCCAACTGTTGGGACACCGCCGGCTGCCGGAGCTTGAGCATCTTTTCGATCTCGCCCACCGACTTTTCCCCGTCGATCAGGAAGCAGAGGATCAGCAGCCGCACTTCATGCGACAGCGCCTTGAGGAATTCGCTGGCCTCCCGCGCATTGGCGAGCAGCATGTCGAGGTCGAGGTCCGCCGCAGGCGGCCTCGCCTTGGGCGCGGCGGCGCGCTTGGTTGCAGTCTGGGCGCGGCTCTTCATTGGGATCGTTCCGGTGCGCTGGCTTGATACACCCCGAACGGCGGTGCGGGTAGTCCCGTCGTGCCTTGCGGCGGCAGCCTTTCGAGGAGCCGCTCCAGCAGCCCCCAGAAGAACGCCTCGCCCGGATAACCCTCGATCCGCCCGATCTCGCGGCCATCCTGCGCCAGCACGAAGGTCGGCGAGTAGCGGACGGGGCCTTCCGTCCGGACGCCCGTTTCGCCGCCGGCGGCCATCTCCACCATGCGCAGCGGGGCACGGCGGCCAAGGTCGGTCTTGGCATAGACCGGGCCGACTTCGCGGTCCCACATGGCGCACCACGGACAGCCGGGGCTTCGGAACATCACAAGTTCGGCCGCGCCGGACGAGATCGCCGAGATTGAGAGCAGGACAGCAAACGCGCAGAGCGCCCCGAGCGTGCGAACCGCAAGCCGCCTGGATGTCTGCCGTGCCATTTGCGCGCCATTAATATAGTCTATTCTGAATATGTCCAGCCGATCCACGCGGCGCGCATGGCGCGCCTGCGCTGGCCGGTCTCCCCTTGCCGTCCGCCGGGCGGCGCCGATATAAATTTCCCATAATTAGAAGATTTCGCATATTTGGAGTTCGCGCATGCCCACGCGCCGTCAGTTCCTCGCCACTTCGGCCGCGGGCGCGCTGGCATGGCCCGCCGCAAGGATCGCGCGCGCGGAAGCCGTGCTTACCGACGAAGGCATCTATCGCCAGCCGTGGTTCCTCGACAGCTTCCTCGAACTCGCGGACGATCTTGCCCAGACCGCCGAGAAGAAGAAGCGCTTCGCAATCCTCTGGGAACTGCGCGGCTGTCCCTACTGCCGCGACACGCATCTGATCAATTTCGCAAAGCCCGAGATCGAGACTTTCGTGAAGGAGCGGTTCGAGATTCTTCAACTCAATATCCTCGGCGCGCGCGAGGTCACCGACTTCGACGGGCAGAAGCTTCCGGAGAAGCAGTTCGCCGCCAAATACGGCGTGCGATTCACGCCGACATTCCAGTTTTTCCCCGAGAGCGCCGATGGGCTTGCGGGCAGGAAACCGGCCGATCGCGAGGTGGCGCGCGTTCAGGGCTATCTGAAGCCGCCGGACTTTCTCGGCATGTTCCGTTTCGTCGCCGAGCGCGCCTACGAGAAAGGCAGCCTGCGGGACTATCTCAAGGCGAATAGCTAACTTTTCGTTCTGACGCGTTTTGTTTACGCGAACCGGTTTCCACTTCGCTCGAAAACGCTATGTGCCGCGGCGCTGCAGCGGATTCAGCTTTCGGGCGGCACGAACCGGTGCAGGATCGTCTTCAGGCCCGCGACCAGTTCCTCGGCGCCTTTCAGCCCAGTGCCGCGATGGCACTCCTGCCGCGCCACATGCAACGCCGCCACGTGGCAATCGACGACATCCTGACCGCACTGCGCGCCGGCCTGGACGGCCTCCAGCAGATCGCAGAAGTTGCGGGCGATTTCCGTCAGCAGCTCGAAACCGGCAGTCGATCCGACGTCGCGAAGTCCGCAGACCGGCCTGTAGAGCGTATCGGCGTCCGCGGGCGACGAGCAGCCGTTGCCGAGCGCGGCGACAACCCGGTTCAGGCGATCGAATTCGAGAGCGATGTATTCGTCGATCGACGAGCGCATACCCGCGAGCGTCGTTTCCGCCGCCCCGACCGCGTGCTCGCGCTCGATGCCGCCGGGCGCGCGCGCCATGGCTCCAAACGCGCACGCGAAGGACTTCAATCCCGCGGCTTTTTCTTTCTGCTTCTGCGCGTTGTTCATCACGCCACCGCCCTTTCCGGATCAGACTCGGGCGGGGGCCCTTGCCCTGAGACTGCATCGTCCTTGCGGCGCGCTCTGCCCGGCGGCGGCGCTTCGAACTTGAAGCGCCGGTCCGGCCCGAAATATCCGTTCACCGCGACGATGCGGCGCGCGCGATACGCAATCCAAAGCAGGCGGTCGAACAGCACGGCGGGCGCAATGGGCTTTCGGACGACAAGATGCGCGCCGGCGTCCCGCGCGGCCTTGATCAATGACGGCCTGGTTTCACCCGCCATCACCAGGATCGGGATGGATCGGCACGGATGCTCGGGATTCTGCCGAATGGCCCGCGCGAACTCGATGCCGCCCATACCCGGCAGCCTGTGGTCGCAAAGCAGGGCATCGACCTTGTTGCTGACCATGATCTCGTCGGCTTCCTTCGCGCTCTTGGCCTCGAACACCGATTCAGCCGTGAAGGTTCGGAGAATGGAATGAACGATTTTGGAGCTGAACGGGTTGGCGTCAGCGACAAGGAAATTCAGCTTGCGAAGGTTGAGTGTGTTCTTTGGCATGCCCTGAGACTCGCAATCGGACCCGATGCCACTCCCCTCGTTTTCCCCGGCGACATGTCTGCCGCCGCCGGTGCGCCGGACGCCAGGCCGATGCGCCGCCCCCAACAAAGGCGCAGCCGGATGCCCGACGGTCGAGCGGTTCAAGTTCTAACCGGGGCTTATTGAAAGACTCTTGATGCGGATCGCAGGCCCCGCATGCCAGCATTGCCCGGCAATCATGTTTGAACGCGCAAAAGTCGTGAAATATCCGGTGCGGCGTTCACGACGCGCTGCACAGGCAGCGTCCTGCCGCGTTGAATGCGACGATTGCGAGCGCCGCGATTCAGCGCCGCTTAACCACAAATCGACCGCGGAAGGCGGCGCCCGGTGTCAGCCGACCTTCAGATAGGCGAAGCCCTTGCCCTGGAGTTCGGCGACCGTGGCCACGCCCGACGGCACGAACTTCAGGAATGCGTCCTTGCGCGTCTTGGCCTTGTCGATCTTCTGGCGCTGGTAGGTGATCTCGCACAGATAGACTTCGACGCCGAACTTCGAGAGGCCGACCACCCGCTTGTACAGCTCGGGATCGATCGTGTCCTTGGCCCAGACCGTGCCCGAGAGGTCCTCCAGGAAGAACTTCAGGCCCGCGCCGTGCGCGACGATGACGATCTTGGCCTTGAACGGGTCGAATTCGTAGACGCTGAGGTGATTGTTGATGTTGGTCAGCATCTGGCCGAACCGGCCCTGGTCGCCGAAATCGCAATGGTAGATGCACGCAACGTCGGTATCTTTCTTGAGCTTGGCGAGATCGAGCTTGTCGGGGGCCGCGGCAAGCTGGGTTGCCGTCAGCGTGGCGCCCGACGCCGCGAGCGCGCCGAGAAATCCGCGTCGGCTGGTCCTGGCCATGATGTGACTCCGTTCGTTACTTGTTGACCGGACTGTCCGGGCTCATCACCAGCGCCACCACGTCCTTGATCTGCTCGATGGTGAGCACCTTGTTGCTGCCGAGACGCGGCATGAGCGAGCACGGATAGCTGGCGTGCGCGTTGTAAATCTTCTCGTAGACCGCCTTGGTCTCCGCTGCGCCGAATTTGCGGATTCCCCCGTAATTCAGCAGCGACGGCCCGACAGTGCCGAAGCTGAGCTCGGCCTTGGTGAGCTGGTGGCAGGCGTAGCAGTTTCCGCCGTTGGGATTGCGCGGCGGATAGTCGGTGAAGCGCAGCCCGTAGCCCGATTGCGCGATCCGTTCGCCGCGCTTCCAGTCGCCCATGAACTGGCCGTCGGCGGGATACTCGATGGTGGCGCGCTCGCGCTTCTGGATCGCCTCGCCGACCGCCTTGGGCGGCAGGTTATCGTGTGCGGAGCATTGCTTCATCGTCTCGTCCTGCACGAGACGCGGCTGCCAATCGGCCGGAGCCGAAGGGAATGCCGACTTGACTGCGGCATCCGCCTTCGCCCGATCGACGGCCGGCTTCTGTTGCGCGGTCGACACCGCGGTGCCGGCGATGAGGACGGCTGCGATGGAAATGAAAATCTTTCGCATGGCGATTGTCCCGTCCTGCTAGCGCTTCAATCCGGGGGCGTCGATCTTTCCGCCCTCGGCATTCTTCACGAGATAGGCGATCAGCGCGACGCTGGCATCCGATCCCATCTCCATCTGCGGCATGCGCATCTGCCAGAAGCAGTCGAACAGCCGGTGCTGCATGGTCATGACGTGGGTCGACGACACACGATAGGCCGGCCACTCACCGATCACCTTCTTTGCCTCTGCCGGCTGGCCGAGGAACGGCAGGCCCTGCAACCGAATGCGCTTGCCGGCGTCGGCGTGGCAGGACGCACAGGAAAAGTCGAACGGACCCTGGCGGCGGTGGAACAGCTCCTTGCCGAGCGCAAGGACTTCCTTTTCCTGCGGCCGCTCCATCCTGGCGGCGAACGTCTTGCCGTTGGACTTGCTGGAGATGTAGGTCGCAATCGCGCCGAGATTCTTGACCGGCTGCCCGCCGCCCGGGAACGGGCGATTGATCAGCTCCGCCCGCGGGATGCCCTGCAGCTTCTCCATGCACCACATCAGGCGGGTTTCGACGTCCATCACGCGATTGGCGTCGGCGAAGTAACGCGGCAATTCTGCAAACGCGCCGTCCACGACGCCCGGGCCCTTGCCCAGATCGCACTTTTCGAGCGTGGCCTTGTTCGGACCGGCCGCGGTTTTCCACAACACCTCGCCGCGGTCGGCGTCGAGCAGGGCCGGATTGCTCCACGGGTCGTCCCGGAGCATCTGGCGGTATTTCTCCAGCGCCTTTTCGGTCGTGTCCTGCGCAGTCGCCAGCGAAGCCGCGCCGACGAGGGCGCAGCCAAGCACTGCGAACATCAAGTATCTGCGTTTCACCGGCAATTCCTCCCGCGTTCGGTCCGATGTCGTTGCTGTTGTTTCTTGGGCGAGCGGATCGAGTCAAGCTCGGCCGCCGCCGAAACCATTGCGTTCCAAGTTACATGCACTTTTTGGAATGGGAAAGCTTTGCCGCGCTGCAATAGAGAATGTCGTTGCCCTGAGCCGCCTAGGCAGTTGCAAACGGGCCTGGGATCGCCTAGTTAGTTGCGAGAAACTGAATATGTCCGGACGGACGGCCTTGCGGCCCGGTGGCCGTCTTGGCACAAAGGGCGGGACTATCGTCGGCCGCGCCGATCGCTCGGCGGACCGGAAGATGCAGGAGCGGAAATGACAACGATCTTCAATCGGCGCCAGGCGCTGGCGGTGGGTGCGGGCGCGGCCGGCGCGGTCGTGTTCGGGGCGTCCAGCCGCGTGGCTCTGGCCAAGAATGACCATGCCGAGGTCATCCAGAAATTCACCGGCGGCAAGACGCCGGTCGAGGGCCGCGTCAAGCTCGACATGCCGGAGATCGCCGAGAACGGCAACACCGTCCCGATGACGGTGATGGTCGAAAGCCCGATGACGGCGCAGTCGCATGTCACAGACGTGCTGGTGGTTGCCGACGGCAACCCGCGGTCGCCCGTCGTGACCTTCCACTTTTCGCCGGCGAGCGGCGTGGCGGAAGCCAACACACGCATTCGTCTCGTCGCGACGCAGAACATCATCGCCGTCGCGAAGATGAACGACGGCTCGTTCTACAGCACCAAGAAAGAAGTCAAGGTCACGATCGGCGGCTGCGGCGGCTGAGCAGGTACAGGCCTTCGCAAGCGGTTCCGAGGAGATAGCAATGGCGGTTAGACCCAGAATCAAGCTCGACAAGAAAGAAGCCAAGAAAGGCGACATCGTCGAGGTCAAGGCGCTCGTTTCGCACGTGATGGAGTCCGGGCAGCGCAGGGACAACGCGGGCAAGACAATCCCGCGCAAGATCCTCAACAAGTTCACCTGCACCGTGAACGGCAAGCAGGTGTTCGCGGCCGACTTCGAGCCCGCGGTGTCTGCGAACCCTTACATCCAGTTCAAGTTCAGGGCCGAGGAATCCGGTCCGGTGGTCCTGACTTGGGTGGACGACGACGGCACCCAGATCGTCGGACAGGACTCGATCAAGGTCATCTGACCGGTTGCGGCGGCGCAGGGCGCCGCATGCGGCCCATGTAATTTGACGGAACCTCGGCGTATCGATTCCGGATTGCCGGCAGCGGCAACCGGAATGACGGGGAGAGTTTGCTTGCAAAGCGTGTTGCAACGGCGTGGAGCACGGCCATGATTTCCCGGCGCGAGTTGCTGCAGGTCGCGGCGGCCACCGCCGCCGTCCTTCCCGTCGGCTTCCGGCACGTCCTCGCCCAGCAGCGCCTGACGCAGGCCGAGCTTCTGCGTTTCGACGCCGTCGGCAACGTCACGCTGATCCACGTCGCCGACATCCATGCGCAGCTCAAGCCGGTGCTGTTCCGCGAGCCGTCGATCAATCTCGGCGTCGGCGAGGTCCGCGGCCTTGTGCCGCACGTGACCGGCCGCGCGTTCCTCGACCTCTACAAGATCGCACCGGGCAGCGCGGCAGCCTATGCGCTCACGTCCGAGGACTTCACGGCGCTCGCCAAGACCTACGGCCGGATCGGCGGCCTCGACCGGATCGCCACGACGGTCAAGGCGATCCGCGCCGAACGCGGCGAGCGCACGCTGCTGCTCGATAGCGGCGACACCTGGCAGAACAGCTACACGTCGCTGGTCACGAAGGGCCAGGACATGGTCGATTGCATGGCGCTGCTCAAGCCCGACGCCATGACCGGCCACTGGGAGTTCACGCTCGGCGCCAAGCGCGTGAAGGAATTGGTCGACAATCTCGGCTTTGCATTCCTCGCGCAGAACATCCGCGACACCGAGTGGGACGAGCCTGCCTTCGAAGCGATGAAGATGTTCGAACGCGGCGGCGTGAAGATCGCTGTGATCGGTCAGGCCCTGCCCTACACCGCCATCGCCAATCCGCGTTGGATGATCCCGACATGGTCGTTCGGCATCCGCGAAAACGACCTGCGGGCCAATGTCGAGAAGGCGCGCAAGGCCGGCGCGGAGCTGGTCGTGCTGCTTTCGCACAATGGCTTCGACGTCGACCGCAAGCTCGCCGCGCGCGTGCCCGGCATCGACGTGATCCTGGCCGGCCACACCCACGACGCGCTGCCGCAAGCCGTGAAGGTCGGCAAGACGCTGCTCATCGCCTCGGGCAGCCATGGCAAGTTCGTCTCGCGGCTCGATCTCGACGTGCGCGGCGGCGAGGTGAAGGATTTCCGCTACAAGCTGATCCCGATGTTCGCCGACGCGATTGCGCCCGACCCGGAAATGGCAGCGAAAATCGCCTCGATCCGCGCGCCGCACGAAAAGATGCTCGGCGAGGTCATCGGCCGCACGGAAACGCTGCTCTACCGCCGCGGCAACTTCAACGGCACGCTCGACGACGTGATCTGCGACGCGCTGCTGGCCGAGCGCGACTCCGAGATCGCGTTGTCGCCCGGCTTCCGCTGGGGCAATTCGCTGCTGCCCGGCCAGGACATCGTGCGCGAGGACATCTACAACGCGACCGCGCTGACCTATCCGGCGGCCTACCGCATGACCATGACCGGCGCGCGCCTGAAGGAAATCGTCGAGGACGTCGCCGACAACATCTTCCACCCCGACCCCTATTACCAGCAGGGCGGCGATATGGTCCGGGTCGGGGGCGTGGGCTACACCATCGACATCGGCAAGCCGATCGGCCAGCGCATCTCCGGCATGACGCTCTTGCGCACCGGCCGGCCCATCGAGGCGGGCAAGGAATACACCGTCTCCGGCTGGGCCAGCGTCAACGAAGGCACCGAAGGGCCCCCGATCTGGGACGTGGTCATGCGCCACATCGAGAAAAAGCGCGTCGTCGCCCCGAAAGACGCCGGGCATATCCGGGTGCTGGGCGCCTAGCCTGGGCGCCTAGCCTGGGCGCCGGGCCTGCCCGGATCGTCTGGGGATATGCGCCGGGGGCGCATCATTTTTTTGCCGCACATATGCTATTTCTTGCATAATTAAGCATCGATGAGGAAACGCCGATGACCCAGCACGACGACGGCCCGCGGCCCCTGCCCTCGCGCCGCGCACTCCTGCGCGCCGGGCTCGCCGGCGGGGCTGTGGCGCTTGGGGGCCCCGCGCTCGCTCAGTTAGGAAAGACCAATCCCGCAAACCTGCCGCCCAATGTCGCCGATTGGTCGAAGATGCTCGGCGACGGCGTTGCGGTCCGCACCTACGGCAAGCCTGCGAAATTCGAATCGCACATCGGCCGCCGCGACGTTTCGTGGCTCACCGCCTCGCCGCAAAGCTCGGTCAGCTTCACGCCGCTGCACGAAATCGACGGACCGATCACGCCGAACGGTCTGTGCTTCGAGCGCCATCACGCCGGCATCGCCGAGTTGAACCCGACCGACTACCGGCTGATGCTGCACGGCCTGGTCGACAAGCCGCTGATGTTCACCCTCGACGACATCAAGCGCATGCCGCGGGTCAACCGCGCCTACTTCTGCGAATGCGCCGCCAACTCCGGCATGGAGTGGCGCGGCGCGCAGCTCAACGGCTGCCAGTACACCCACGGCATGGTGCATTGCGTGATGTACACCGGCGTGCCGCTCAAGGTTCTGCTCCAAGAGGCCGGCGTGAAGCCGAACGCGCGCTGGCTGCTGCTGGAAGGCGGCGACGCCTCCGCCATGACGCGCTCTCTGCCGCTGCAGAAGGCGCTCGACGACGCGCTCGTCGCCTACCGCATGAACGGCGAGATGCTTTATCCGGAGAACGGCTATCCGGTGCGCATGGTGATCCCCGGCTGGGAAGCCAACATGTGGGTCAAGTGGCTACGCCGGATCGAGGTCGGCGACCAGCCGTGGCACACGCGCGAGGAGACGTCGAAGTACACCGACCTCCTGGAAAACGGCAGGGCGCGGCGCTTCACCTATGTGATGGACGCCAAGTCCGTCATCACCAGTCCGAGCCCGCAGGCGCCGGTCAACCACAAGTCCGGCTTTACCGTCCTGTCGGGCGTCGCCTGGTCGGGCCGCGGCAAGATCGCGCGCGTCGACGTCTCGCTCGACGGCGGCCGCAACTGGCGCACCGCAAGACTCGACGGCCCGGTCTGGGACAAGGCGATCGCGCGCTTCTACTACGAGTTCGACTGGAACGGCGGCGAGCTTCTGCTGCAGTCGCGCGCTGTTGACGAGACCGGCTACGTGCAGCCGACCAAGGACGAGTTGCGCAAGGTCCGCGGCGTCAATTCGATCTACCACAACAACGGCATCCAAACCTGGCTGCTGCACAGGAACGGCGAGGTCGAGAATGTCGAGGTCTCTTAAGTTCGCCCTCACCGGCCTGGCGCTCGCTGCGCTGGCCGGCGCAGGCGCGACAATCGTCGGCGCGCCGGATGTAGCACCGGCGCAGGAGCGCGCCGCCGCTCCGGTGAAGAAGCTCGGCATCGGCCGCGAAGCGACGACCCAGGAAATCGCCGGCTGGGACATCGACATCCGGCCCGACGGCCACGGCCTGCCGCCCGGCAAGGGCACCGTGAAGCAGGGCGAAGACATCTACATGACACAATGCGCGGCCTGCCACGGCGAGTTCGGCGAAAGCGCCGGGCGCTGGCCGATCGTCAGCGGCGGGAGCGGCTCGCTCGCAACCCACGACCCGGTCAAGTCGGTCGGTTCCTACTGGCCCTATGCCTCGACCCTGATGGACTACATCCGCCGCTCGATGCCCTTCGGCAACGCGCAGTCGCTGTCCAACGACGAGCTCTACGCGGTGACAGCATATGTCCTCTATCTCAACGACATTATCAGGGATGAAAGTTTCGAATTGAGCGCGCAGACGTTCAAATCCGTTCGGCTTCCCAACGAGCCGAATTTTTACGATGATGACCGCGAAACGGCGGAGAAGGCGTTCTGGCGCAAGGAGCCGTGCATGAGCAACTGTCTGCCGGGCCGCGCCGCCGTGACGGGCCGTGCCCGCGTCCTCGACGTCACGCCTGAGCCGGGCAAAGGACCGAAGGTCGAGTAGGCATGGACCGAAGGCACATGATTTTCGCCGCAGCGGCCGTCGCCGCTGCATCGGTCGCGGCGCCAGGATCGGCCCAGGTCACCGGCGATCGGGCGCTGGGCCAATATCTATCGTCGGAATGCGTGACCTGCCACCAGCTCACCGGCAAGCAGCAGCCGGGTATCCCCGCCATTGACGGCAAGCCCGCTGCAAGTCTCGTCGAGCAGCTCAATGCGTACCGCACCAAGCAGCGGCCGAACGAGGTCATGCAGAACATTGCGGCGCGCCTCTCCAGCGACGACATCGCCGCGCTCGCCGTCTATTTCAGTAGTCTTAAGCCCCGGAATTAGGGCATGATCCGGCCGGGTGCAGGACGCGGGCCACGGTCGGCCGCGGCGCACGGCTTGAACGATAACGGAGGGTGACAATGACCACGAACCGCAGGCAATTTATCGGCGGCGCAGGCGCGATAGCGGCGGCATCGTCGTTTCCCATGCCGGCCATTGCACAGGCCAAGGCCAAGGTTGTCGTGATCGGCGGCGGCCCGGGCGGTGCGACCGTCGCGAAATATGTTGCCAAGGACGGCGGCGTCGACGTGACGCTGGTGGAGCCCGCACGGCGGTTCACCACCTGCTTCCACTCCAATCTCTATCTCGGCGGCTTCCGCTCCTTCGGCTCGATCACCCACTCCTACGACAAGATCGCGAAGGCCTACGGCATCACCCATGCCCGACAGCTTGCCGCAGCGATCGACCGCGACAAGAAGACGGTGCGCCTCGCGGGCGGACGCGTGCTGCCCTACGACCGTCTTGTGGTTGCGCCGGGCATCGATATCAAGTTCGACTCGGTGCCGGGCTATTCGGAAGAGGCGAGCAAGCGCATGCCGCACGCCTGGCAGGCCGGACCGCAGACCCGGCTGCTGCGCCGCCAGCTTCTGGCGCTCAAGGACGGCGCGACGATCGTCATGGTCGCACCGCCGAATCCGTACCGCTGCCCGCCCGGACCCTACGAGCGCGTGTCGATGATGGCGCACGTACTGAAGGCGCGCGGCCACAAGAAATCGAAGATCATCGTCCTCGATCCGAAGCCGAACTTTTCCAAGCAGGGCCTGTTCGTCGAAGGCTGGCAGAAGCACTATCCCGGCATGGTCGAGTGGCAGGACCCCAAGATGCACGGCGGCATCAAGGGCGTCGACGCCAAGACCATGACGGTCAAGACCGACCTCGCCGAGTACAAGGCGAACCTCGTCAACGTGATCCCGGCGCAGATGGCCGGCAAGATCGCGCGCGACGCCGGCCTCGCCAACCAGTCCGGCTTCTGCGCGATCCGCCCGGAGAGCATGAAGTCGACGGTCGACGCCAACATCTACGTGCTCGGCGACGCCTCGATCGCGGGCGACATGCCGAAGTCGGGCTTCTCCGCCAACAGCCAGGCCAAGGTCGTGGCGATGATGGTGCGCGGCGAAGTGGCCGGCGGCCGCACGTTCCCCGCGCGCTACTCCAACACCTGCTGGAGCCTGATCGAGACCGACGACACGGTGAAGGTCGGCGGCGCCTACGAGGCCAAGGACGGCAAGATAGCCGCGACCTCGACCTTCATCTCCAAGACCGGCGAGGACGCGGCCCTGCGCAAGAAGACCCAGGAAGAGAACATGGCCTGGTACGCCGGCATCACCGCCGACATTTGGACCTGAGACACAGTCTCAAATGCACTCACTGGATCGGGGGCGGCGCGGAACGGCGCCGCCCCTTGAGCATTCCAGAGACACCTGAGATACAGGAGCAATCCCGTCTTTCGTAATTGCAGAGCGGTTCCCGATCTCTATGAACAACGCCGATCTCATCGTCGCAACGCTGAAAGCCGCCGGCATCAAGCGCGGCTTCGGCATCCCGAGCGGCAACGTGCTGCCGCTGATGGACGCCATGCGTCGCGGCGGAGTCGACTTTGTCCTGACGGCGCACGAGGGCTCCGCAGGCTTTGCCGCCGACGTGACCGGCCGCATGAGCGGTGCGCCGGGCCTTTGCATCGCCACCCTCGGACCGGGCGCGACCAATCTCACCACGGGCGTCGGAAACGCCTGGCTCGACCGCTCACCGTTGATCGCCATCACCTGCAACCTCAACACCGATCAACTCGGCCGGCGCATCCAGATGTGGATCGACCACCACGCGCTGTTCAAGCCGATCGTCAAGGCTTCGATCCGGCTCGAAAAGGGCAAGATCGCCGCAACCGTGAAGGAAGCGATCCGCATCGCCATGAGCGAGCCGCGCGGCCCGGTCCACCTCGATCTGCCGGAGGACGTGGCGCTCGCGCCGGCGCAGAACGACGCGGCGCCGATGAAGGCGCTGTCGAAAATCCTGCCCGCGCCGGACGGCGACATTGCCAGGGCCGGCGAGCTGATCGCCGGGGCGAAGCGCCCGGTCGCCGTGCTCGGCTCCTCGGCCATGCGCGTCGCCGATCCGGCGCTGCTGCGGGCCGTAATCGAGCGGCACAACATGCCGTTCGCGACCACGACCATGGCCAAGGGCATGATCGACGAGGATCACCCGCTCTCCGTCGGCTGCATCGAGCGCGGATGCCGGCAGATCCAGCGCAAGCTGCTGCACTCGGCGGACCTGGTCGTCGGGCTGGGCTACGACACGGTCGAGGTCGAGTATGAGGCCTGGATCGCCAACGTGCCACTGCTGCAGGTCGACATCGAAAAGGCGGACGTGGTGCCGTCGGTCAACATAGCCCACGAAGTCACCGGCGATCTCGATGCCTCTCTTAAGCGGCTCGCCGCTTTGCCTGCAGCCGCGAATGAATGGACCAAAGACGCGCTCGCGGCGCACCGCCGGGCGTTCCAGGCGGCCTTGCGCCCTGCGAGCCCGGCGTTCACAGCCCATGCCGCCATCGATGCCGTGCGCCGGGCGCTACCGCGCGAGGGCGTGCTGTCGTTCGACGTCGGCGCGCACACCCACCAGATCGCGAGCCAGTGGACCGCGCACGCGCCGAAGACCTTCCACATCACCAACGGCTGGTCGTCGATGGGCTTCGGCCTGCCCGGCGCGATCGCGGCCAAGCTCGCGCGGCCCGACCTGCCGGTGGTCTGCCTGATCGGCGACGGCTGCTTCCAGATGACCTGCGGCGAGGTCGCGGTCGCCAAGCGGCTCGGACTGGCGCTTCCCATCGTCGTGCTGGACGACAAATGGCTCGCGCTGATCAAGGTCAAGCAGATCAGGCGGCAGTTCCCGCTCTACGGAACCGAGTTGCAAAGCGAGGAGTATTCGGAGCCGCCCGCGCATTATTTCGGCGTGCCGGCGCGCGGCGTGCGCAGCCCGCAGGCGCTGGAAGACGCCGTGCGCGCGGCGCTTGCCGCAACGGGGCCTACGGTGATCGAAGCGGTGGTCGATTCCGACCACTACGTGGATACGGTCTACGACTGACCTCCGGTTGCGCCCGGCCTGCATTCGCAGCATCATCGCTCCGATGTGGCGAGGAAAGGACGTTCCATGGCGAAGCTCCGGCACATTGCGATCATCGTTCCAGACCCGGAGGCGGCGGCGACGTTCTTCGAACAGGCCTTCGACATGAAGCGGGTCGGCACCGCGCGCCGCGGCGTCCACATGTCGGACGGCACGGTCAACGTCGCGCTGCTGAAGAAGGAGACCGACAAGGAACGTATCGGCCTCTATCACTTCGGCATGTGGGTGGACGACCTCGATGCGGCCGAGAAGAAGGTGGTGGCCGCCGGCGGCGAGTATCTGTCCGGCCGGCCCACGTCGCCGCTGTCGTTCTACGAGGCCAAGTACAAGGACCCGCGCGGCATCGTGTTCGACCTCACCCACACCGGCTGGGCCGGCGCGGTGAAAGACGTCACGCCGCAGGCCTGACGCGACACCCGGAGTGCACGCCATGTCGGAGGGTTCAGCCACATCCGACCTCATCATCCGCAACGCGCTGCTAATCGACGGCACCGGCGCGCCGTGCATGCGCGGCGATCTCGCGGTCAAGGACGACCGCATCGCGGCAATCGGCGACCTGTCGCGGCTCAAGGGCAGCCGCGAGATCGACGCCAAGGGTCTCGCGCTCGCGCCGGGCTTCGTCGACACCCACACCCACGACGACCGCGCGCTGCTCAGCGATCCGCTGATGGAATGCAAGATCAGCCAGGGCGTCACCACCGTCGTCACCGGCAACTGCGGCATCAGCCTCGCGCCGCTCGCCATTGACCGCTATCCGCCGCCGCCGCTCGACATCATCGCCCGCGAGCCGTCGCAGTTGTTCGCGACCTTCGGCGGATATCTCTCTGCGCTCGACCGCGATCCACCCGCTCTCAACGCCGCCTGCCAGGTCGGCCACACCACGCTGCGGATCGGCGCGATGGACGACGTGAACCGCCCGGCGAGCGTCACGGAAGTCGCCGACATGCGGCGCGCGCTCGAAGCCTCGCTCGACAGCGGCGCCATCGGGCTTTCGACCGGCCTCTATTATCCCCCGGCCAAGGCCGCGCCGACCGCGGAGGTGATCGAACTCGGCAAGACGCTGCACGCGCGTGGCGCGATCCACACCACCCACATGCGCGACGAAGCCTCCCATCTCGTGGAGTCCGTCAACGAGACGATCAAGATCGGCAAGGACGCGAACATTCCGGTGGTGATTTCCCATCATAAGGCAAGCGGCACCCCGAACCACGGCAAGGTCGCCGAAACGCTGAAATTGATCGACGCCGCGCGCCGCACGCAGCCGCTGGGGCTCGACGCCTATCCATACGTTGCCGCATCCACGATGCTCGATCCCCGCCGTATCCCTCTTGCGGCCAAGATCATCGTCACCTGGTCGAAAAGCCTGCCGGAACACGCGGGCCAGACGCTCGAAGCCATCGCAGAAAAGCTCGGATGCAGCCAGGAGGCCGCGGCCGAGAAGCTGCTTCCTGCCGGCGCGATCTACTTCATGATGAGCGAGGACGACGTGCGCCGCGTGCTGGCCTATCCGCACACCATGATCGGCTCCGACGGCCTGCCGCACGATATGCACCCGCACCCGCGGCTGTGGGGCACGTTCCCGCGCGTGCTCGGTCATTACGTCCGCGACGTGAAGCTGTTCCCGCTCGAAGAGGCGGTGCGGCGCATGACCGGCCTGCCCGCGGCGCAGTTCGGGCTGAAGGACCGCGGCGCGCTGCGGCCTAGCGCCTATGCCGACCTGGTGCTGTTCGATCCCGACACCATCGCCGACCGCGCGACCTTCGAGCAGCCGACGCTTCCGGCGGCCGGCATTGCGCTTGTGATGGTCAACGGCCGCGCGGTGTGGCGCGACGGGGCCGCCACCGGCGAGCGGCCCGGCCGCGCGCTTCGGCGGCAATCGCTTGGACCGATGGGGATGAGCGCCACGGCGCATTAGCCGGCAAAGGCCTTGCCGATATAGGCCATGTCGCCGGGCACAGTGGGACCGGAGAAGGTCAGCGCCAGTTCGGTGACGCCGGCTTCCGCGAACCTTGCCGCCTGGGCGCGGCAATCGTCGGCATCGCCTGCGATGGCGAAGGCATCCACGAACCTGTCGTCCAGCGCCGCTTCGGCGGCCTCGCCTGCCTTGAGGCGCGTGACAGTGCTGGCGATCTCCGTCTCCGCAATGCCGCTCCCCGTGAGCAACGCGCGTCTCGCGTCCGGAAGGCGCTGGGCGAGCGACCAATAGGCCGGCAACATGTCGCCTATTGCACGCTTGGCAGCGCTCCGCGCCGCCTCGCGGTCGGGCCTCGGCACACAGGGCATGTATTGCACGACGCCTGGCGGCGGCCTTGCCGCCGCCGCGGCGCTGGCATTCAGGCTCTGCACGGCTTCGGCGACGAAGCCCGCCGCACACATATTGGAGACGATCATGCCGTCGGCCAGTTCGCCGCACGCCTTCACCGCGTTGGCGCCGCGCGCCGCCATGAAAATCGGAATGTCGGCGCGCGCCCTATAGTCGAGCTTCACGTTGCTGACGTTGAACGCGGTCCCAGCCAAGGTCACAGTCTCGCCGCGCAGCAGGGCGCGCACGATGACGATGGCCTCGCGCAGTGCCGTAAGCGACCGGCCAGTGCCGAAGCCCATGCGCTCGACTGCACCGGCGATGCCGGTCCCGATGCCGAGCCGGACCCGCCCGCCCGACAGTTCGTCAAGCGCGCCGATTTCCATGGCGATCAGCGTCGGATGCCGGCCGTAAGGGTTGAACACGCCGGCGCCGATGCTCTGGGTCCGGGTCGCAAGCGCGCAGGCCGCCGCTGCCGGCACGATCCCGCGCGCAAACGGATTTTCCGCGAACCAGACCGCATCGATGCCCGCGGCCTCCGCCGCCGCCGCCTGCTCGGCGCATTGCCGCGGCGTCATGCCGCCGTGCAGGCGGACGCTGAGGCGCGGCAGCTTCGGCACGGCCTCACACTCCGCCCGGCCGCGGGCCGGAATCGCCCGGCGAGAAATGCGCGTGAACGACGCGCCACTGCCCGTCTTCCTTGCGGAACACCATGGTGGAGCGCGAGACGAATTCGGAATTGTCGTAGTTGATGTTGCGCGGCGGCGGCTCCTTGCCGGTCCATTGCCGGCGCGTCTTGCGATGGCACCACACCACCGCGAGATCGCCGTTCACCACGCCGCCTATATCGTAGGGCGTCCAGTAGCTCGACTGGACATTCGGTCCGTAGAATTTCCAGAGCCGCGTCCAGTGCTCGCGGCCATTGTAGGTGTGACCGTTGAGATTGAAGTAGGTCGCTTCGGGTGACGAACTGAAGATGGGCTGAAGATTCTCCCAGTCGAACCGCGTGTTCACGTCGATGTAGCGCTCATGGACCCGCAGAATCTCACTGCGGTCCGCTTCCGTCCCGCCCACCAGCTTCCCATCGTCCATCGCCGTCGCCTCTTGGCTGCCCACACTCCGGATGAAAAGCCCGAGCCGGGCACATCGCGCGTTCCGCCGGATGGTACGGGAGCATCGCGCTCCGCGCCAGCGCAGCACAGCCGGCGTGACGGCGGCCCGAATTCGCGCCTATAATTTTTGAAAGAGCAAACGCGCGGGAGGGTCCGGGCCGTGAAGGAGCGTCTCGTCGAAATCGAAACCGGCGATGGCCGGATGGAGACGTTCGTCACCCATCCGGAGCAGGACGGGCCGTTTCCCGCTGTCGTTCTCTACATGGACGTCTGGGGCATCCGCGAGGAGCTTTATGACCTCGCGCGGCGCATCGCCACCGCCGGCTACTATTGCCTGCTGCCCGATCTCTACTATCGCCAGGGCAAGGTGCGCTCGACCTATATCAACGACCAGGGCGAACGCATTTCGCTCAACAGACTCAGCAAGGCGGACCAGGACAAGGTCCTCATCCCATTGAGCAAGCTGAGCGACCGGATGGTGGTCGAGGACACCGGCGCGATCGTCCGCTTTTTGGACCAAGGCGGCGAGCCGGTGAAGCGCGGCGGCATCGGCTCAGTCGGCTACTGCATGGGCGGCCGGCATGTCGTGCAGGTAGCGGTCAATTTCCCGGAGCGGTTCATTGCCGGTGCCAGCCTTCACGGCACCGCGCTGGTGTCGGACCGCCCGGATTCGCCGCATACGAGCCTCGCAAAGATCCGCGGCGAACTCTACTGCGGCTTCGCCGAGTTCGACGAGCACGCGCCGCTGCCGATGGTGGCGCAATTCAACGAACTGATGAAGGCGAGCCCGGCGCGCTACACGCATCAAATTCACAAGGGCGCAGAGCACGGCTACGCGCTCCCCGACCGCGACATTTACCACAAGCAGGCCACCGAGCGGGACTGGGAGCTGATCTTCGCGATGTTCCACCGGCAGATCCCGCCCTACTCGCGTTAGCGGCACTGAGCATATCGACACGACTTCGAGGATCGAAAATGGATCAAGACAAGGTTGTGCAGGCCGCAAAGCTGCTTGCCGACGCGCGGCGCACCGGGAAACCGATCAAGGAACTGCCGGAGGATTGCCGGCCGGTCACCGCCGTGGAGGCCAACGCGATCTGCGCCGAAACCACGAAGCTCCTCGGCGAGGAGATCGGCGGCTGGAAGATCACGTTCCTCTACAAGCCCCGCGAAATGCCGTTCCTGTGCCACCTGTTCAAGTCGCTGATCTTCGACGCTCCCGCGAAGGTTCCGGCGAAGCTGACGCCGTCGCTGTGCATCGAGTCGGAAATTACGTTCCGGCTGCTCGCCGATCTTCCGCCGCGCGACAAGCGCTACCAGCCCGAGGAGGTGGCGGCCGCGGTCGAGGCCTGCCCGTCCATGGAGATCGTCGATACGCGCTTCGACACCAAATACAAGACCGTGCGCCAGCGGCTGAACGAGCGCGCCACGCTGATCGAGGCCAACGCCGACTACATCACCAGCGGCGCGTTCGTCGTCGGCAAGGGCGTGAGGAACTGGCGTGACTTCGATTTCAGCGAGGTTCGCGTGCGGATGACCGCCGACGACAAGACCGTATTCGAGACAGTCGGCGGCCACGCGTTCCGCGACCCGTTCCTGCCGGTCGTGGTGATGGCGAACCAGTTGCGCCGCGGCCCGGGGCTCAAGGCCGGGCAGGTGGTCGCCACCGGTTCGTTCGCCGGATTCTTTCCGGTGCAGATCGGGCAGCGGATCGTGTCGAACTTCGAAGGTTTCGGCCAGGTCGAGGCGATGTTCGTCAATTAGGCGGCGCTGCCGGGCCGGGTCACCCAGCACCCATCCTCGCCGTCACAAGATCGCGCAGGATGTGCCGCCGGATCTTGCCTGTCCCGGTCATCGGCAGTTCGTCGAATCGCTCGACCATTTCCGGCAACTTGTAGTCGGCCACCTGCCCTTTCAGGAAGCCGACCGCCTCCTCCAGCGTCAGCGCCTGACCGGGCTTCGGCACCACGCACAGGCAGTTGCGTTCGCCAAGCCGCTTGTCGGGAATGCCGACCATGGCCGCGTGCAGGATCTTCGGATGCGTGTAGAGGATTTCCTCGACCTCGCGCGGAAAGAACTTCTTGCCGCCGCGGTTGATGATTTCCTTGCTGCGGCCGGTGATCTGCACGTTGCCGGCATCGTCCACATAGCGCCCGAGATCGCCGGTGCGGAACCAGCCGCCCTCGATGAACGCGCCGGCGTTGGCCGACGGATTATTGTGGTAGCCGAGATGCACCGACGGCCCGCGCGCCGCGATCTCGCCGATCTCGCCGCGCGGCACGTCGTTGCCGGAGTCGTCGACGATGCGGAGTTCCAGCGCACCCGCGACGCGCCCGATGGTGCCGTTGACCTTCTGCGGATCGTCGGAGAAGCGCGTGTAGGTGTGGAAGCCGGTTTCGAGCATCCCGTAGAGCTCGATCAGGTGGCCCTTCATGCGCGCCTGGTAATCGCGGATGGTCTCGATCGCCGCCGACGCGCCGCCGGTGATGACCACGCGCAGCGACGAGACGTCGTATTTCGACAGCTCAGGCTCGTTGAGCATTGCGACGATGGAAGCCGGCGCGGTCGCAATGTAGCTGACGCGCTCCTTCTCGATCAGCTCCAAAGCCGCGCGCGCCGAGAACCGTTCCAGCAGCACCGCCCGGCAGCCCGCCATGACGGTCTGCAGCAGGCAGAAATAGCCCCAGTTCAGCCCGATCGGCAGATAGATAAGCTGCACATCGCTCTCGGTGACTTTCATGTCCTCGTTCAGAAGGTAACCGGCGTAGAGCGTGCTGTTGGGCGAATGCAGCACGCATTTCGGGTCGCCGGTGGTCCCTGACGTAAAGGCCATGCGGAAGATGGCATCGGGATCGATTTCGACGCGATGCTGCGGGGCAACCGGCGGGCAATCGGCGAGGCCCGCATCGAGATCGTGGGCGCCCTCGCCAGCGCCGCCGGCCACGACGATGTCGCGCAGACCGGGTACCGCCTTTTTCAGTTCCCGCGCCATCGCCACATAGTCGAAGCTCTTGAACTCGCGCGGGCAGACATAGGCGCGGCTGTTGGAGAACTTCAGGATGTATTCCAGCTCGCGGGCGCGGAAATCCGGATTGACCTTGTTCGCCACCGCGCCGATCAATTCCAGCGCGAAGAACACGACCGGAAAATCGATCCGGTTCGGAAGCTGGATCGTGACTACGTCGCCCTTGCCGATGCCGATGCGGCGCAGGAACTCCGCGCATCGCTCGACCCTGTCCTTCAGCGCGCCATAGGTGATCCGCCCCTTGGCGTCGGCGAAAACCTCGCGGTTCGGATGCGCCCCGGCCTTTCGCGCCAGAACCTCGAAGAACGTCTCGCCGGTCCAAAGGCCGCGCGCCTTGTAGCTTTGCGCCAGTTCCGGTTCGAGCATGATCTGGTAGGTCATCGCGGCACTCGTCAGCGCACGTGCCGCAGCAAACCGCCGTCGACCTGGATCGTCGCGCCGGTGATGTAATTGCCGCGCGGCGACACCAGCAACGCGACAAGGCCCGCGACATCATCGACCGTGCCGATCCGCCGCATCGGGACCTGCGCAACCAGATCGGCGCGCATCTTTGCGGTGTCCTCGCCGCCAGCGGCGAACACCTTCTCCAGCCGAGACGTTTCGATATAGCCGGGGCAGACGGTGTTGACGTTGATCCCGAACGGCCCAAGCTCGATCGACGCCGTCTTGGCGTATCCGATCATGCCGCCCCAGCTCGCCACCGACAGGCCGAAGCCCGCGATCGGCTGGATCGCCGAAATCGCACTGATGTTGACGATCCCGCCGCCGCCACGCGCCTTCATGTGCGGCACGGTCCCGCGCACCATCCGCACCACATACATGAAATTCTGCTCCATCGCCTTCTGCCAGGCGGCGTCGTCGAAACTCATGATATCGCCGAGCGGCGGCGCGCCGTCGTTGTTGACCAGGATGTCGACACCGCCCCACTGCGCGACCACGGTCTCGACGACGCGCTTGCAGTCGTCGGCGCGGCGGCTGTCGGCCTGCACCGGCAGCACCTCCGTTCCCGTTTCCGCGCGCAGCCGCTCGGCAGCCTCGCGCAGCGCGGGCTCGCGGCGGGCGGTCATCGCCACCCGCGCGCCTTCGGCAGCCAGCATGCGCGCAATGCCGTAACCGATGCCCATGCTGGCGCCGCCGACGATCGCGATCTTGCCCTTGAGGCTCAGTTCCATGGCACGCCCAACTCGTCCAGGAACCGCTCGGCGTTGCGATGAAATATCCGGTCCAGCACGTCCTCCGGATAGCCCTCCGCCCGCCAGTCGCGGATCAGCCGCTCGTAGGTGAACAGCGGGTAGTCGGCGGCAAACAGGATGCGGTCCTTCAGCCGGCGCGGAATCTCGTGCTTGAGCTCCGGCGAATGGTACTTCGGCGACCAGCCGTGCAACTCGTACCAGATGTTGCGCTTGTGCATGAGCACCGCGATGGTCTCGGCCTGCCACGGCCAGCCGGGGCGTGCAGCCACCATCTTCAGCTCAGGATAGCGCGCCGCAACCAGATCGAGATGCCGCGGATGGCAATGGTCGAGGATCACCCCGCCCCCGCCCGGCAGGCCCGCGCCAAGGCCCGTCGTGCCGACGAAGATCAGCACCGGAATGCCGGCCTCGATGCAGAGCTTGTAAAAGGGATCGTAGGACGGGTCGCTCGCCGGAGGCGACAGCGAGCCGGATACGCCGTAGCCAAGAAATCCGATTTTCTTGTCGACGCAACGGCGCAATTCGCGCACGCCGTCCGCGCCCATTGTCGGATCGATATGCACCCAATGGCCGAGAATTGCGTCGCGATGCGCGCGTTCGGTCTCGAACGCGAGGTCGTGCAGTTCGCGCATCTCCCCGTGCGGACGGAACTTTGTAAAGCCGTAATCGAGGATCGCTTTCACGCCGCTATCGCGGAAGTATTGCGCCATCTGCGCTTCGGTGTGATACGTCGGCTCTGAGTTCCAGGTCGCGCGCTGCTGCGCCAGCTCTTGCTCGGTCTGCAGCGGATAGCCGCGCTTCGTCCCCCAGTGCGAATGGACGTCGATGATCGCCACGGTCACACCGGCGACGTGGGCTTGAACTTCGGCGCGCGCTTCTCCTTGATCGCGGCGATCCCCTCCTTCACGTCGGGCCCGGTGAAGGCCAGGAACTCCAGCGCCAGCGACGTGTCGAACGTCGGGCCCGCCGAACGCAACCAGTTATTGAGCGCATACTTGGTCCAGCGGATCGCGGTCTGCGCGCCGTCGGCGAGCCGCACGGCGACCTTCAGCGCAGCGTCGTCGAGCTCGGCGTCCTCGACCGCCATCGAGATCAGCCCGATGCGCTCGGCCTCCTCGCCGGTCAGGGTCTCGCACGTCAGCAGATAGTATTTCGCCTTGGCCATGCCGCAGAGCAGCGGCCAGACAATCGCGGCGTGATCCCCCGCGGCGACACCGAGCTTGGTGTGGCCGTCGATCAGCTTTGCGCCCTTCGCGGCAATCGAAATGTCCGCGAGCACGCCGAGCACCAGACCCGCGCCGACCGCGGGCCCGCGGATCGCGCTGACGATGGGCTTGGAACAGTTGATCATGTTGTAGACGAGGTCGCGCGCCTCCTTCCAGCCGGCGATGCGCTTCTCGAAATCGTCGGCCAGGTCGTTCGCCATGTCGAGGTCGCCGCCGGCCGAGAACGCGCGGCCGGTGCCGGTCACGATCACCGCCGACACGTCCGGGTCCGCGTCGATGTCGCGCCAGATTTCCGCGACCTCCGCGTGCGTCGGCTGGTCGATGGCGTTGAGCCGGTCCGGGCGGTTCATGGTGATCCGCAGCACGCGCGGATGCGGCCGGTCCAGCAGGACATGACGGTAGCGGGCGTAGCGGTCGCTCATGAATTTCTCCAGGCATCGGATCGGAGGACCGATCGTCGCGAAAACGGCCTCACGATTCCGAGGCGCGCGCTTCCGCTATCGCCGCACGGATCAGCAACGCGGTTTGGACCAGTTCGGGCGCAACGTTTCGCCGCAAAGCCACTTCGGTGACATCGAGCTTGGCGCCTCCGGCGCTCAAGGCCATGACGGTCTGCCCGTCGTCCAGAACGAGCGGCACGCCGATGCCGAACGTGTTCTTCTGATACTCGGCAATCGAAATGCAATAGCCGTAGCGGTCGAGGTCTTCGAATGCCGCGTCGATGCGATCCATGACCGCACGCGCCCGGGCGCCCTCCTCCTGCTTGATTTGCGCAATCGCCTCGCGGCGCTCAAGCTGCGGCAGCGCCCAGAGATAGGCCTTGCCGACCGCCGTGCGGGCGATAGGCAGCCGCGACCCCGCGCTGAGGCGCAACGTCAGCGTCTTCGGGCTGCGGCACCAGGCGACATACATGATGTCGGTGCCGTCGCCGACGGCGAGCCCGGCGGATACGCCGTTGCGCGTCGCGAAGCGTTCCATCAAGGAGATGGCCTCCCGGCGGATTTCCGAGGTTTCGAGATAGGCATTGCCGATGCCCAGGACGCCGGTCCCGAGCTGGTAGTAGCCCAGGGCCGGAACGCGGTGCAGATAGCCGAGGCTGACCAAGGTGCTGGTAATGCGCGACACGGTGGACTTGGGCAGACCGGTCCGCTCCGCGATGGTCCGGTTCCCCAGCGGCCGGGCCTCGCAACGGAACGCCCGCAACACTTCGAGCCCGCGACCGAGCGTCTGCGTCCCCACGGAACCGCCGCGGCGCCGACCTTGTGTAGAGGCTGCCGATCGCGGCATGGCTCAGATTTCCACGTCCGGCAATTCCTGGCTCAACTGCCTGGCCAGAGCGACAAGCGTCGGACCGATCTCCTGCGTGATCCGGCTCGGTGGCAGATAGGGGCTGGCGCCCGAGCAGCCCAGAACCAGCGCCGCCGACCGGTCGGCCGGCACCAGCGGCACGGCGACCGTGGTGATCTCCGGACGCCACGAACCGAGCGCAGCGCAATAGCCGACGCGCTTGATTTGCGCGTGCGCCCGCAGGATATCGCGCTCGATCGCGGGCCAGCGCGCGCGCTGCTTCTGCTCGATGTGCGCCAGCAAATAATCCCGCTCCTCGTCCGGCAGCGCCGCCATCAGCGCCCAGCCCGAGGCGGTTTCGGCGATGGGAAGGCGCGCACCCGGCTCCAGCCGAAGCGTGAGAATCGACGCGTTGCTGTGGCACATCTCCATCAGCACGATGTCCAGCCGGTCGCGCTGGCCGAGCGTCACGAAGACGTTGAGGCTGTCGGCGAGCTTCTGCATGTGCGAACGCAGCAGCTGGCGGACGTTGCTGTTCGCCACCGCGACATATCCAAGGCTCAGAACCGACGCCGACAGGCGATACTGCCGCCGCTGCTGCGAGAACGTCAGGTAGCCCAGCCGGTGCAGGGTCTTGAGCAGGCGATTGACGGTCGCAGTCGGCAGGTTGACGCGCGCGGCAACGTCCAGGTTTCCCATCCAGGCATTGGACGGCGCAAACGCCTGCAGCACGCTCAGGCCGCGGGCCAGCGGCTCGATGAAGTTGCGGTCCTTGCCGGTCTGGGCGCGAAAGTCGTCCGAGATCGTTTCAAGCATGTCGCGCGGCCGCGGCGCGGCGGCGGATCTGGCATGAATGCCGGTCGCGCTCATGTCTTTGAATCCTTGCCTGGGACGGGCATATCAAGCGGCGTGGTCGGAAAATCCGCGGGCATGGTCACCTGCAACACTTCGAAGTCCTCCGAGTATTCGACGTGCGCCTGCGGAAGGTCGCCCTCGTAGGTCAGGCAGTCGCCGGCGCGCAGCACCACTTCGCCGAGGCCCTCGTAATACGAACGCGACCAGCCCTTGAGCACGTAGGTCAGGTGAAAGCCGACCTTGTGAACGTGCATCGGCGCCTCCTGGCCCGGCCGGTGCGCATGCAGTGCGCGGCCGACGTTGGCGGCAAAACGCCCCTGGCTCGCATCGGTGACGCCGAGATCGCGGTACTCGAGAAAGCCCCGCAGTCCCTTCTTCTCCCACTTGCTGTCCGCAAAATGGGAACAGGCAATCCTGCCCTTGACGATCGTCATCGCGGCACCTCGACCTTCCTCCCTGCGCCGGGCAGTTCCGGCATCCGTCGCACCGCTGCTGGCCGCAGCGCCCCGGCTGCGTGCGCCGTCTTCGATCGCCGCTATGGACGCGGGCGGCACGATGGCGTGGCCGCACGAAGCCCGTCAAGCCAACGGAATTGCATTCTACGCAACGGAATCAACTGATTCCAGATGGCGGAACTGAATTTCGAGCGCTTGACGCCCGATTCCGCCGCGGGGCACGATGCCCGCCCGCCCGCAGGACCAGGACTTGGACGAGGAACACATCATGCGGATGAAGCCCGCGCTGACGCTCGACGACGCCAAGAAGCTGCTCGAAGCGGCGGAGGACGAGGCGCGGCGCAACAAGTGGGAGGTCGTGATCGCGATCCTGAACGACGGCGGGCGGATCGTGGCGGTGCACCGCATGGACGGCGCCCGGCCGGGCAACGACCAGATCGCCATCGCCAAGGCCACCACCTCGGCCATGACCTGCCGGCCCAGCGCCGTCTGGGAGCGCTGGATCGAAGAGCGCCACAAGGCCTACATCACGTTCCCTTTCATCGCGGCCCAGGGCGGACTGCCGATCATCGTCGATGGCGACATCATCGGCGCGATCGGCGTGTCCGGCGTGAAGTCCATGCAGGACGAACAGATCGCCATGTTCGCCATCCGAAAGGTGTTCCCGCAGGCCAAGACCTGCCGCGACGGCGAAGAGAACGACGCGCAGACGTTCTGAACGTCTCACCCGAAATAAAAGCGGCTCCCCGAAGGGAGCCGCCACATTGCGTCGAACGGCCGTTCGGCGGTCAGCGGGCGAGGCCCGTCGCTTCGACGACCTTGGCCCACTTCGCCGCTTCGGCGATGTAAAACTTCCGGAACGTTTCCGGGTCCATGACCATCGGTGCGAAGCC
Source organism: Alphaproteobacteria bacterium (assembly GCA_016869215.1). Taxonomy (GTDB): domain Bacteria; phylum Pseudomonadota; class Alphaproteobacteria; order Rhizobiales; family Xanthobacteraceae; genus Z2-YC6860. Next base: position 227,963 of record VGEP01000001.1, read on the forward strand.
CTGCTTGTCCAGCACTTGCTTCACGTCGGGCATGTCGAGCGCCTTCTTGAGCTCGGCATTCAACTTCGCCAGCACGGGCTTCGGAGTGCCCTTCGGCGCGGCGAGGCCGAACCAGAGCGGCACGTTGAAACCCGGCATGCCGGACTCGGCGATGGTCGGAAGGTCGGGCAGCAGCGGATCGCGCTTGAGCCCGGTCGTGGCGATGCCCTTGAGCCTGCCCTCCTTCACGAACCCGATCACGGGCGGCATGGTCGAGAACATGATCTTCATCTCGCCCGACAGCAGGTCCTTCAGCGTGTCGCCGCCGCCCCGGTAATGCACCGGATTGAGCTTCACGCCAGCCGTCGTGTTGAACAGTTCGGCGGCGAGGTGCGTCGCGGTCCCGGCGCCCGCGCTGGCATAGAGCAGTTCGCCAGGTTTCTTGGACTTGGCAAGCTTGATCAGGTCCTGGACGTTGTTGACGCCGAGCGAGGGATGCACCAGCAATACCAGGCCGGTCGAAGCGATACCGCCGATCGGCTCGAAGTGCTCGGCAAACCGGACCTTGAAGTTCTTGAACAGGCTCTCGTTGATGGCGCTGCTCATCAGCGTCATCTGGATGGTGTAGCCGTCGGGCTCGGCGCGCGCGGCCGCCTCGGTTGCGATGTTACCGCCTGCGCCGGTGCGGTTCTCGACCACGATCTGCTCGCCGATCGTCTTGCTCATGGCCTGGCCGACGACCCGCGCCAGGATGTCGGTCGGCCCGCCGGGCGCGAACCCGACCAGCAGCTTGATGGGCTTCGTCGGATACGCTTGCGCGTGGACGGCACTGGGCGCTACGACCGCAACAGCGGCGATGGCGGCGGCGGCAACGCTGAGCGCAGCGCCGCCGCGCAGGCGCCAGGCGATACGGGGCAACACGCTTTGCAGGGTCATTGTGACTCTCTCCCTCGTCGATCGGAGCGGCCGTTCAAGCTCTTGCGGCGATTGCCGGCCCCAGATGTGCGCCGCGCCTTGCCGGCGCCGCCTTGCGGCAATTATCGCAGCGCCGGCCTGCACTGTCGAGGCGCGAACGTGCCGCACCGCCCCGCGATCTCACCGGGTGAAACGGGCATGCCCTTCGTCGCATCCATGTGCACGCAGCTCTGCGCCATGGTGAATTGTCCGCCATTGCATGCATGATGTACCAAGCGAGGCTGGCCGCGCCTTCGGTGCGGGCATTGCGGCGATCATAGGGACGGGACCGCAGACGATGGGCGGCGACACAATCACCACCAAATCCGAAGTCCGTGACGGAATGCAGATCGATTGGGACGTCCCGATCCCGATGGACGACGGCGTCGTTCTGCGTGCCGACGTTTTCCGGCCGCTCGACGGCAAGCCCGCGCCGGTGATCTTCACCTACGGCGCGTTCGGGAAGGGTCTGGCATTCCAGGAAGGCAACAAGAGCGCCTGGGACCGCATGATCGCGGCGTTTCCGGAGGTCGCGGAGGGTTCGACCTGCAAGTACCAGGTCTGGGAGCTGGTCGACCCGGAGAAATGGGTGCCGGACGGCTATGTATGCCTGCGGATCGACGCGCGCGGCTCCGGCCGCTCGCCGGGCTACCTCGATCCCTGGTCGACGCGCGAGACGAAGGACATCTACGACTGCATCGAATGGGCCGCGGCCCAGCCTTGGTGCAACGGCAAGGTTGGGATGAATGGCATTTCGTACTACGCCTCAAATCAGTGGTACGTCGCACAGCACAAGCCGCCGCATCTTGTCGCACTCTGCATCTGGGAAGGCGCCGCCGACTTCTATCGCGAGTTCATCCGGCACGGCGGCATCTACTGCGGATTCCTGGACAACCTGTATCCGCGCGCCTTCCACCGCGCGCAACACGGCCTTGGCGAGCGCGGGCTGCGCAGCCGCGTTACCGGCGAGCTGGTCTCGGGACCACCGACTCTGAGCGACGAGGAGTTGAAGAAGAACCGCCGCGACATCGAGCGGTTCATCCTCGACCATCCGTTTGACGACGAAGCCTGCCGCGAGCGCACGCCGGACTTCGCCAAGATCGACCTGCCGCTGCTGAGCGCCGCCAACTGGGGCGGCCAGGGCCTGCACCCGCGCGGCAATTTCGAGGGCTATGTTGCGGCCGCGTCGAAGCAGAAATGGCTCGAAGCGCACGGCGACGCGCACTGGACGCATTTCTACACCAACTACGGCGTCAACCTTCAGAAGCGCTTCTTCGGCCACTTCCTCAAGGGCGAGGACACCGGCTGGGACAAGCAGCCGCGCGTGCAACTCCAGATCCGGCATCCCGGCGAAAAGTTCGTCCAGCGGCATGAGAGCGAGTGGCCGCTCGCGCGCACGCAATGGACCAAATTTTATCTCGACCCGCAGCACATGAGCCTGGTCCGCAACGATCCCAGGCGCACGACGACGCTGAGCTACGAGGCTTTGGGTGACGGCAAGGTGTTCCTTACGCCGCCGCTCGCCGCACCGATGGAGATCACCGGGCCGCTCGCTGCGAAGCTCCACCTGTCGTCGTCGACCGCCGACGCCGACGTGTTCCTGGTGCTGCGCGTGTTCGATCCGCAGGGCAAGGAGGTCACCTTCATCGGCTCCAACGATCCGCGCACGCCGATCGCCAATGGCTGGCTGCGCGCTTCGCACCGCAAGCTCGATCCCGTGAAGTCCCTGCCCTACCGGCCCTGGCACACCCACGACGAAGCCCGGCCGCTCAAGCCCGGCGAACCGGTCGAACTCGACGTCGAAATCTGGCCGACCTGCATCGTCGTGCCGCCCGGCTACCGCATCGGGCTAGCCGTGCGCGGCAGGGACTACGCCTACGACGGCCCGCCGCTGACGCTCGACGGCGTGAAGTACACGCTCACCGGCGTCGGCCCATTCCTGCACGTGCATCCGAAGGACCGTCCGGCCGAGGTGTTCGGCGGCACCAACACGCTGCACTTCGGGCCGGACAAACCGAACTATGTGCTGCTGCCGGTCATTCCCGGAGCGTGACCGGACACGGCAAGCGCGGATTTTTGGTTATCGGACCGGAAGGATTGGTGGGCGCACAAGGACTCGAACCTTGGACCCGCTGATTAAGAGTTTCGCGGCGACCGTCTTACGACGTTTCCTGATATTTTCGCTTGTTGCCGAAATGCTGGAATTCCGGGCATTTTCATAGTATCTTGTTTCCTGGGGCCGACCGGTCTTGCTATCTTGGCGCTTCCCCGGTGCTTCCCCAAGAGCCGCCAGCCTTGCATATCGAGGTACGCCCATGGCCGCACGGCAAATCACCAAGCGAGTTGTGGACGCGCTCAAGCCGCCAGCCGAAGGCGAGTATTCGGTATGGGACGCCAAAATGCCCGGCTTCGGAATCCGCGTGCGGAAGTCCGGCGCAAGGTCTTACTTTGTGGTCTATCGC
>VGEP01000002.1 GCA_016869215.1 Alphaproteobacteria bacterium
GCCGCGCGTCGCAGCGCCGCCGCAGCGCGTTGCCCCGCAGCGTCAGGCTCCGCAGCGCGCCACCCCGCAACCCCAGCAGGCCGCGCCAAGCCGCCCGGCCGCACGGCCTCCCGCAAGCGCCGAGCGTCGCGAATTGCGTCAGCAGCGCATTCAGGAACGCGCCCAGCAGCAGCGTCAACCGCCTCGGCCGCGACGTCGCGCAGACGACCCGCTGATTGCGGCCTTCGACATGCCGACCGGGACGGCCGAACGGCCGTCCCGGCTTTGTTTTTCATCGTTCGAAATTCGATGCCGCAATTTCACCCGGCGCATTGAGGGTGCGCGGCAGGCAATGCTAGGGTCCCGGCAACGCTCTCCGGAAGCCGTGGAACGCCGCCATGTGGCGCGAGTATTTGAGTTACGTCGGAACTGCCATCGCGGTCCTAAATGGCGTGCTGGCCTTCGCTATCGCAATGCTGCCCATGCGGCGCTCGGTCGCAAGATTGCGGCTGGCGGTCGCGGCCCTGGCGCTCGGCGCGCTGGCCATCGGCGCGGTGTTCTACGCACGGCACCAGGGGCGCGTGCAAACCGAACAGCAGCAGACCGAGCGCCGCGACATCCGCGAGCGCCTTGAAACGCTGGTGCTGGAAGGGCGCGCGCTGCTCAACCAGATCAAGGACCCGAACCGCGAATTGCCGAGCCGCCCGGCCGACGAATGGGCGCAGCGCGTCGAGGTTTTCCTGAAGGACAGGCTCGGCGAGCGATTCATTCCGAAGTTCCGCAAGGAGATCACCGACCTCTACGGCGATCCCAACGTCACCGCCGCGCGGCTCGCCTACTGGCGGGCGGTGCGTAACCGCGTAGTCAATCTCGAAATGATCGGCGCGGAGTTCCCGGCGCTTTGAGCGTCCGCGATCCGCTGCCCGAGGCCGTGCGCACCACACAGCCGGCTGCAACCGCCGTTGCGGCGGGTTATCGCCTGAGGGCGTCGGGTTGCATGATGACGCCGGTCGCACGCCCTTTGGTTTCGCCCGCGGCGTGACACGTCAGACAATCCGACTTGGTCATCCCGAACCACCACAGGCCGCCCTCGATGATCGGCCTTTGGAGGTAAAATGTGGGCAGCGGCGCAAGGCACAAGCGGACGCACTCCGCATACATCCGCCGCCCCTCGGGCGAAATGAGGTTCGGATCGGCCGTGTTGTAGGCTCGATAAAGGCCATGGGTATTGCCGGAGCGGCAGTCCGCCCGGCATGTGGCCGTCCTGGCCGCAACACTGGTCGACTTCTTCGGTGCGGCGCTTTGCGCCTTCTTCGCCGGCTGGGCGTTCGCCAGCGTCTGCGCCTGGAACAGGACCGCGAACGATAAAGCCCCAATCAACAATCGCATCATCATCGGACGCACCCGTACGGTAACAGCCGAAACGGAATTCACAGGCCGAAAATGATATTTCAACCGGGCAGTATTTCCAACCGGCCGCCCCGTCGCATTCTTCGCCCCCGAGCGGCGCTGGATGCATAGCGAGACATAGCGGACAGAACTCCGGGCTCCGGTTTCTGTTTTGATGCGTTCTCTTCACGCGAAGCGGTACCCACTTCGCTTGAGAACGCTTTGGCGCCCTCCGCCGGCACCAAACGACAAAACGGCCGCCCTGCGGCGGCCGTTTCGATTGCTATCCCAGGACTTGTGTTAACCCAGGTCTTGTTGCCAAGCCCTTGGCGCTCCCGCCTCACTCCGCCGCGATGCGAACCTCGGGCGCCGCCGCGCGCACTTCCGCGTCGACGTGCTGCTCGAACTTGACGAAGTTCTTCTGGAACATGCCGACGAGCTTGCGCGCGGTCTCGTCGAACGCGGCTTTGTCCTTCCAGGTCTTCATCGGATAGAGCAGGTGCGGCTCGATGCCCGGCACCGAGGTCGGCACCGCGAAGCCGAAATACGGATCGGTGCGGAAGCTCGCGTTCTTCAGCGAGCCGTCGAGCGCGCCGGTCACCAGCGCGCGCGTCACCTTGATCGGCATGCGCCGGCCGACGCCATAGATGCCGCCGGTCCAGCCCGAGTTCACCAGCCAGCAGTCGACATTGTACTTCGCGATATATTCGCGCAGCAGGTTGCCGTACTCCTGCGGCGGGCGCGGCAGGAACGGCGCGCCGAAGCAGGTCGAGAACTCCGGCTCGACGCCGACCAGGCCCTTTTCGGTGCCCGCGACCTTCGCGGTGTAGCCGGACAGGAAGTGGTACATCGCCTGCGCCGGCGTGAGCTTGGCGATCGGCGGCATGACGCCGAAGGCGTCGGCGGCGAGGAAGACGATGTTCTTCGGATGGCTCGCCATGCCCGAGCGCGATGCGTTCGGGATGAAGTCGAGCGGATAGGCCGAGCGGGTATTCTCGGTCTTCTTGTCGCTGTCGTAGTCGGGCGCGCGCGTCTCCGGATCGAAGATCACGTTCTCGAGCACCGCGCCGAAGCGGTTGGTCGCGTCCCAGATCATCGGCTCCGCTTCCTGCGAGAGCTTGATGGTCTTGGCGTAGCAGCCGCCTTCGAAATTGAAGATGCCGTCCGGCGACCAGCCGGTTTCGTCGTCGCCGATCAGCACGCGGTTCGGATCGGCCGAAAGCGTGGTCTTGCCGGTGCCGGACAGGCCGAAGAACAGCGCGCTTTCCTTACCGTCCTTCGAGACGTTCGCCGAGCAGTGCATCGGCATGACGCCCTTCGCCGGCAGATAGAAGTTGAGGGTCGTGAACACCGACTTCTTCATCTCGCCCGCATAGGACGAGCCGCAGATCAGGACGATCTTGCGGGTGAAGTCGATGGCCACCATCGTGTCGGAACCGTCGCGGCCGCCGTGACGCTTGGCGTCGGGGCGGAACGACGGCATGTCGACGATGGTCATCTCCGGCATGAATTGCGCGAGCTCGGAGCGCTCCGGCCGGATCAGAAGCTGGCGGATGAACAGCGAGTGCCAGGCGAGCTCGGTGAACACGCGCACCTTGATGCGGTGCTTCGGGTCCGCACCGCCGTAGAGGTCCTGCACATAGAGCTGCTTGCCCTTCGCGTGCGTGAGGAAGTCGTTGTAGAGCAGCACGAACTGCGCCGGCGTCATCTTCCGGTTGCCGTCCCACCAGACCGAGTTTTCCGTCAGCGCATCGCAGACCGTGTGCTTGTCCTTCGGCGAGCGGCCGGTGTGATGGCCGGTCTCCGCGCAGAGCGCACCGCCCGCGACGATCTCGGCCTCGCCGTTGCGGATCGCATGCTCGTAAAGCGGCGCTTCGAGCAGGTTCCAGTGCAACGCGGAAACGTCGCTGAAGCCGAACTTGTCGGCGCCGAAAGCCGAATTGCGCAGACCGGTTTCTTTCACGGAAAATCCTCCTCACGCCTCCGGCCGCAACCTGCGCCCGGAATCTCCCCGAAACGGCCGCCCCCGGGACGGCTCTTGAGCGACAATGCCCCTCAACTCTCAACCGGATTTGGGCGACCTATAGTCGCGAAACCGCCGCCTGCCAAGACCATTCCGGCGCATGAGAACATCGGAGAACGCGCTCTTGATCTTCATCAATGCGCGGCGTGCGGCACGGCTCGCGGGTAAGGTTACCGCCGCGACCGCCGCTGCGCTGCAATATCGCCGACGGCGGCCCGACGGCTGTCCCGCTAATCCACAACGCCCTTCGACACGAGCCACTTCTGGATCAACTCGGCGATCGCGCCGTTGTTCTTGTCCTGCATCAGCATGTGGGAATTGCCCTTGATACCGACGTCGGGAAGGTTGACCCAGTCGGCGGTACCGCCGGCCGCCTTGATGGCATCGCCGTATGCCATGTCGAGCTTCTTGAAGTGCGACCAGCGCGGATGCTGGTCCACGTAGTCGCCAAAAATCTGCAGCACCGGGACGCCCTTGAGCTTCGGCGCGTTGGCGATGTTGCCCGGGCTCGCAGCCTCCACCGCGACGATGGCCTTGAACTTGTCGGGCCGCTGCTCGGCAACCTGGAAGCCGAACGTGCCGCCCTGGCTATGCGCGAGCAGCACGCAGGGGCAAATCTTGTCGACCAGTTCGAGATACGCCGCGACGATGGCCTTGTCGGTGGACAGCCAGCGCGGCACCGACTGCTTCATGTAGTTGTCGTAGGCTTCGGCCGGGAACGCGCTGCCGGGAAGGAGCCTGCGCTTGGCTGGGTCGGAATTCCACGACCCCGCGCCGTCACCGATGCGGAAGCGCTCGTACGGATCCTGGTAGGTCAGGAAGATCGGCTGATCGGTCCACACGTCCGGATTGGCAAAGCCCGCGCGGCCGCGCTCGACCGCATCGGACACGTAGGTGTCCCAGCCGAAGCGCACGAACATGTTGAGCCAGCCCTCGCGGCCGTCCGGCGTGCTTTCGTAGGTGACGCCGGTGAGCCCGCCGCCGTGCCACATCAACAGCGGATATTTCCCTTTCTTGTTCTTCGGCTGGAAAAACTGAACGTACATCTGCTCGACCATGTACTGGCCGTTCGGATCGAGCTTGGTCAGCGGGCCGCCGGGCTGGCGCTGGATCGTCCGCACCTCCTTGCCCTTGACCTCGGCGATGCGGCCGCCGACGTGGAACGAGCCCATGCCGCGCAGCACGATGTCGTTTGCAGATGCGGGAACGGCAAGCAGCGTCAACAGCGACGCGAACAGCAGACGGCGCATGGAATCCTCCCCAACTTGAAATTGTCGTTGCCGGAGAGTCTGCCGCAGCGGCGGCGCGCGCGTCCATCCGTGGGCAGCGGTGGGCAGTCGCGAAAAATGTCAGGCGGCGCGCGCCTGGTCGGCGAGTTGCTTGAGCACCGCGCGCAGCACGCCGGGCTGGGTCACGCGCTGGGGGAACGGCAGCCGCAATCCCGTCCGCTCGCATTGCAGGTCGAGCCCTTCCGGATCGCAGCCGACGCAGCGCCACGCGCCGTCCGGCGCGCCGAGCAGCTTCGTGGCATAGAGTCGGCAGGTTTCGGCGTGGTCGGCGTTCATGTGCTCGATTGCCTCGGTCTCTGCGGCGATCATTGCCTCTGCGCCTGACAGGTCGGTCAGCAGATCGGCCGGCGCAAGATCGACGATGCGCCCGAAGCCCGCGACCAGATGCGCGCCCTTGAGCTTGATTTCGTAGAACGCAAAGTCGGCGAAGTCCGCAAACATTTCGGCCTCGGGCTGCTGCGCGAGATAGCGCCGCCGCGCGTCGGGATTGCCGCTGACTGCGGCCGTGCCCATCAACATCACGCGCGCGCCCTGCAGCGGATCGCCCTCCTTGCGCTCGTCCAGCATCAGCGAAACGCGCGAGTCGGCGAGAATGTTCTTTGTGTGCACCGCCAGCCGCGAGATCAGCAGCAGCGGCGAACCATCGGCCGCGGCCGCGACGTTGACGAGGGAGCAGTAAGGATCGCCGCTGCCGGTCATCAACGTGCCGAGCGCGCCCGAACGGGCCTCCCGCATCAGCTTTTTGGCGCTGGTCTTGGGATCGAAGTCGGCCGTGGGCTTCATATCGGGATTGCGCTCCCCATATCGTGATCGATGGCGCAGGTTTGCACTCCAACCCGATCGCAGACCGGCCGCAAGTGCACTGCCGGCAATTCACTTGGAATTGCTCTCGCCCGCCGGCCGGCAAGGGGTCCGTCAGCCTCGCCAAAGGATTGACGAATCACGTATTTGTCGAAGGCCTGTCACATTTCGGCCTAGCTTTGCAGGCTTCAAATTCGGTGGGAATTGAACCGCTACGGGGAACCGGGCTTATGCCGACCATCGCTCTCGTCGACGATGACCGCAACATCCTGACCTCGGTTTCCATCGCCCTGGAGGCCGAGGGCTACCGGATCATGACCTACACCGACGGGGCCTCGGCGCTGGAAGGGTTCAAGACCTCGCCGCCCGACCTCGCCATCCTCGACATCAAGATGCCGCGCATGGACGGAATGGAGCTGCTCCGCCGCCTGCGCCAGAAGACCGATATGCCGGTGATCTTCCTCACCTCCAAGGACGAGGAGATCGACGAGCTGTTCGGCCTGAAAATGGGCGCCGACGACTTCATCCGCAAACCGTTCTCGCAACGGCTGCTGGTCGAGCGCGTCAAGTCGGTGCTGCGCCGCGCGACGCCCAAGGACGGCAATGCGGCCCCGAAGGAGCCCGACATCAAGGCGCTGGAACGCGGGCAGCTGCGGATGGACCCGGAACGGCACACCTGCACCTGGAAGGGCGAAGCGGTGACGCTCACCGTCACCGAATTCCTCATCCTGCAGGCGCTCGCCGCGCGTTCCGGCGTGGTCAAGAGCCGCAACGCGCTGATGGACGCCGCCTACGACGACCAGGTCTATGTCGACGACCGCACCATCGACAGCCACATCAAGCGGTTGCGCAAGAAGTTCAAGGCGGTCGACGACGACTTCGACATGATCGAAACGCTGTACGGCGTCGGCTACCGTTTCAAGGAAGATTGACGGGGGCCTCCCCCGGTGCGCTGCGCCAAAGCGCTTTCGAGCGAAGCGGGGACCGGTTCGCATGAAGAAAACGCGTCAAAACAAGAGAAACTGGAGCCCGGCTTTGATTTCATCAAAGCCGAAAAGGCTCTAGAATATCGGGCGTGCCCCGTTGGTGTTCCGACCGGGGCGCGCGAGGGGCACACGATAGACGGCAGCGACCCCATTGCTCGACAAGACATCCGAAGCCACGACACGACCCGCCGAGACCGCGCGTCCCGACGACCGTGAGCTGCGCGCGAGGACCGGCGCGTTCGCCAACCTGCCGCGGCGGATCGCACGGGTCTACGTCGACCGGGGCGTCGGCGGCGTGGCGCGGCGGGCGTGGGATTTCTTCGTCAATCAAAGCTTTTCGAGCCTGACGCGGCGCATCGTCTTTCTCAACGTCGCCGGACTGCTCGCGCTTGTCATCGGCATTCTTTACCTCTCGCAGTTCCGCGCCGGCCTGATCGACGCGCGCGTGCAGAGTCTCGTGGTTCAAGGCGAGATCATCGCCGGCGCGATCGCGGCCTCCGGCACCGCCGACACCTACGGCACGGTGATCGATCCCGACCGGCTGCTCGAATTGCAGCCGGGAGAAAACTACGGCCCGATCGACGAGGGCCTGAGCGGACTTGAATTCTCGATCAATCCCGAGCGCGTGGCGCCGGTGCTGCGCCGCCTGATCTCGCCGACCAAGACGCGCGCGCGCATCTACGACCGCAACGGCTATCTGATCCTGGACAGCCAGAACGTCTATATCCCCGGCGAAGTGCTGCGCTTCGAACTGCCGCCGCCGACCGAAACGAGGCCCGGTGTGCTGCGGCGCGCCTGGAATCAGTTCCGCGCCTGGCTCGGCCGCGGTGACTTGCCGATCTATCGCGAGCTCGGGCCCGCCGACGGCAAGGACTATCCGGAGGTCGCGCAGGCCTTGCTCGGCGCCAAGAGCGCATCGATGGTGCGCGTCAACGACCGCGGCGAGGTGATCGTGTCGGTCGCGGTGCCGGTGCAGCGATTCCGTGCCGTGCGCGGCGCACTCCTGCTGTCGACGCAAGGCAGCGACATCAACCAGTCGGTCGAGGCGGAACGGCTGCAGATCGTCAAGCTGTTCGTGATCCTGCTCGGCGTGATGGTGGTGCTGTCGATCCTGTTGGCCGGCACGATCGCGGGCCCGGTGCGGCGGCTTGCCGAAGGCGCGGAGCGCGTGCGCCATCGCATCCGCTCGCGCGTTGAAATTCCGGACTTCACCGCACGCGGCGACGAGATCGGCGATTTATCCGGCGCGCTGCGCGACATGACCAGCGCACTCTATCGGCGCATCGAGGCCATCGAGCGGTTCGCGGCCGACGTCGCGCACGAGCTGAAGAACCCGCTCACCTCGCTGCGGTCCGCGGTCGAGACCTTGCCGTTGGCCAAGACCCCCGAGAGCCGCAGCCGGCTGCTGGAGGTCATTCAGCACGACGTCAAACGGCTCGACCGGCTGATCTCCGACATCTCCGACGCCAGCCGGCTCGACGCCGAATTGCAGCGCAACGAAATGGCGCCGGTCGACCTGGACAAGCTGCTCAAGACCGTGGTGACGATCCAGAACGAAACCCGCCGGGAGCATGGCGCGCAGGTATCGCTGACGTTCGAGGGCGGTGGAGCGGCGGCCTTCGTCGTTCCCGGAAACGATTCCCGGCTCGGCCAGGTGGTGGACAATCTGATCGATAACGCGCGCTCCTTTGCGCCGGACGACAGCACGGTCCGCGTCACCTGCCGCCGGCTGCGCGAAGAAATCGAGATCGTGATCGACGACGACGGTCCGGGAATCCGGCCTGAGGCCTTCGACAAGATCTTCGAGCGCTTCTACACCGACCGTCCGCACCAGGGCTTCGGTCAGAACTCCGGACTCGGTCTGTCGATCTCCAAGCAGATCGTCGATGCCCACGGCGGCCGCCTGTGGGCCGAGAACCGCACCGCTCTGCCGGCCGCCGGTGGCGAGCCGCCGCCGGTGCTGGGCGCGCGTTTCGTGGTCCGCCTGCCGACGCTCTGATGTCCAGACCGACAATTCATGCTTCCGCAGTCTTGACCGGCGTGCGCGCAGTGTTGATCCGGGGGCCGTCAGGCTCCGGCAAATCCCGGCTGGCGCTCGCACTGATGCACGAGGCGGCGCAAGGCGGGCTTCCGCTGGCGCGTCTGGTTGCGGACGACCGCGCCTTCGTCGAGCCCGCGCACGGCCGCCTGCTGGTTCGCCCGGCGCCCGAACTGGCCGGCCTGATCGAGGTGCGCGGGATCGGAATCGTGCGTGTGCCGCACGAACCGGTCGCCGTTGCCGGCCTGATTGTCGACCTTGGCCTGGCTGCGGCCGAGCGGCTCCCTGACCCCAATCAAATGGCGTCGATCGAGGGCATCACCCTGCCGCGACTTGCCGTCGCAGACGGCACGGACCCCCTGCCGGTGCTTCTGGCGTGGCTTCGAACCGTCGGCTGGCTGCGGCGATTTTGACCAGCCAAGCCACTGAAAATCCGGTAGCGAATACCGATATTGGCGAGTGGAATCCGGGGCGGCGAACGGCGGGAACCGGCCCGTTTACCGCAATGCAGCATTGCCTTAAAATCGCAGTCCAAGCCCTTGAAGTCGGGCTTTGGACGGTCATTATTGTGGCCCTTTCGTGCGGCGCAACCGCGTCTGCCGGGATTTCCCGATGATCGGTCTCGTTCTCGTTACCCACGGGCGGCTCGCCGTCGAGTTTCGCTCGGCGTTGGAGCACGTGGTCGGTCCGCAGAAGCAGATCGAAGCGGTGATGATCGGGCCCGACGACGACGTCGAGCAGCGCCGCAAGGACATTATCGAGGCGGTCAAGCGCGTCGACACCGGCCAGGGCGTCGCCATCCTCACCGACATGTTCGGCGGCACGCCGTCGAACCTCGCCATCTCCTGCATGGGCCAGCCCAACGTCGAAGTGCTCGCCGGCATCAACATGCCGATGCTGGTGAAGATCGCCAAGATTCGCGGCTATACGCCGTTGGAAGAGGCCGTCACGGAGGCCCAGACCGCCGGCCGCAAGTACGTCACCATCGCCAGCCGTGTGCTCGCCGGCACCGGCAAATGAGCGGCATCGAGGATCTCGACGGCGACCTGCCCGACCGCCGCGAACCCTCGGACGCGGTGGTTCGTGTGCTGGAAATCGTCAACAAGAAGGGCCTGCATGCCCGCGCTTCGGCAAGGTTCGTGCAGACCGCCGAACGCTTCGACGCCACGATCCGAGTGACGCGCGGCGCAGAGACGGTCGGCGGCACATCGATCATGGGCCTGATGATGCTGGCCGCAGCGCCCGGCACCACCATCCGGGTGGAGGCGACCGGTGCGGAAGCCACGGCCGCCGTCGACGCCCTGACAAAGCTGGTCGAATCCGGGTTTGGCGAGGACGATTGAGGGCCGGCGGCCCTCCATCGGGCGGCCAGCCTATATAAAGATTTCTTTATATCCTCATTGCACCGCCGGATTGGCCCTGCTATAGCCACCCGCGACGAGGCTGGGCCAAGCCTGTCGCGCCAAAACGTGTGGCGCCAAAACGTGTCGCACCAAGCCCGGCCGCTTCCGCCATTCCAGCCTCAATAAGGATCGCCATGACCGCCGCCGCGAACAAGAAGCCTGCGCCCGCCACCGAATACATCGTCAAGGACATCGGGCTCGCCGACTTCGGCCGCAAGGAAATCTCGCTCGCCGAGACGGAGATGCCGGGCCTGATGGCCACCCGCGAGGAGTTCGGCCCGAAGCAACCGCTGAAGGGCGCGCGCATCGCAGGCTCTCTGCACATGACGATCCAGACCGCGGTGCTGATCGAGACGCTGGTCGCGCTCGGCGCCGACGTTCGCTGGGTGTCGTGCAACATCTATTCGACGCAGGACCACGCGGCCGCTGCGGTCGCCGCGGCAGGCGTGCCTGTGTTCGCGGTCAAGGGCGAAACGCTGAAGGATTACTGGGACTACACCGCCAAGCTGTTCGACTGGCACGGCGGCGGCTATCCGAACATGATCCTCGACGACGGCGGCGACGCCACCATGTTCGTGCATCTCGGCGTGCGCGCCGAGAAGGGCGACACCGCGTTCCTCGACAAGCCGGGCTCCGAGGAAGAGGAAGTGTTCTTTGCGCTGCTCAAGCGCCTCCTGAAGGAAAAGTCGAAGGGCTACTTCGCCGAGATTGCGAAAAGCATCAAGGGCGTCTCGGAAGAGACCACGACGGGTGTCCACCGCCTCTACGACATGCAGAAGGCCGGCACGCTGCTGTGGCCCGCGATCAACGTCAACGACTCGGTCACCAAGTCGAAGTTCGACAACCTCTATGGCTGCCGTGAATCGCTGGTCGACGGCATCCGCCGCGGCACCGACGTGATGATGTCGGGGAAGGTCGCGATGGTCGCGGGCTTCGGCGACGTCGGAAAGGGCTCGGCGGCGTCGCTGCGCCAGGCCGGCTGCCGCGTGATGGTCTCCGAGGTCGATCCGATCTGCGCGCTGCAGGCCGCGATGGAAGGCTATCAAGTCGTGACCATGGAGGACGCGGCCCCGATCGCCGACATCTTCGTCACCGCGACCGGCAACAAGGACATCATCACCATCGACCACATGCGCAAGATGAAGGACCGCGCCATCGTCTGCAACATCGGTCACTTCGACAACGAGATCCAGATCGCCTCGCTGAAGAACCTGAAATGGAACAACGTGAAGCCGCAGGTGGACGAGATCGAGTTCCCCGATGGCCACCGCATCATCCTGTTGTCGGAAGGCCGCCTGGTGAACCTCGGCAACGCCATGGGCCATCCTTCGTTTGTGATGTCGGCGTCGTTCACCAACCAGACGCTGGCGCAGATCGAACTTTATGCGAACAACAAGGACGGCAAGTTCAAGAAGGAAGTCTACGTGCTGCCGAAGGCGCTCGACGAGAAGGTCGCGCGGCTGCACCTCGCCAAGATCGGCGTAAAGCTGACCGAGTTGCGCAAGGACCAGGCCGACTATATCGGCGTGCCGCAGCAGGGTCCGTTCAAGAGCGATCACTACCGGTATTGAGCGCAGCGGCGGCTAACGACCGCCGCCCTGGTAGATTTTCCGCGCGTTGGTAAACGAGAGTTCCCGGCACGCCCGTGCCGGGAACTTTGTTCCATGCATCGTGTTCCATGTGCAGGAGCCCGGATTCCGCTTCGTATTGTGGACACAATCGCGTGACACTTGCGCGCGCTGATTTGCGCGGAGGCGCGCTCGCAAAATTCGAGAGGGACGATGAAAGGCACTATTGTCGCTATTCTGCTTTGCACTTCCGCCACTGTCGCCGGCGCGGTCGACATGAAGAGTCTCGCGCCATGCAAGCCCGCCGCGGCGAAGTTCTGCGACAAGTCGAAAGGCATGACGATGGCGAGCCTCATGCAATGCGGAGCGATCCTCGCGGGCTTGAGGCATCGGGTCGGCAGCCAGTGCCGCGAGGCGCTGCGGCGCTACGGTCAGCTTTGACCGCCGGGCTTCCTTTTCGAGCGTGATCTTGTCCGAAAACCGGTTCCCGCTTTTCGGGATCGTGATCTAAGGCCGCGGCGGCACGACAATGATCGCGTAGCGCTCGCTGCGGCCCGCGACTCCGAAATAGCTGCGCGAAATCTCCACATCGACGCGCGGGCCGCCGAGCCCGTAGGCGCTGGCCGCCACCGGGCACGTCGGGTCGGCGGCGTGGCAGACGATCGCCATGCCCTCGCGCCGCAGCCGCTCGACGTCGATCCAGGGCGCGGCCTTGCGGTTGAACTCGGGGAAGGCCGACGGCCTGCCCGGCAGATAGAACGCCACGCCATAGGCGAGATCGGCGTCACCGCCGACAGTGCGCAGCGGCCAGTCGGTGCGCCTGCGCCATTCGTGCGCGACGCGTTGCGCCAGCAGGTCGGAATGAACCGCGGCCGGCTGGCCGCCGGCGCGATGGATGACATACGAAATGCCGGGCGCGACGGCGACCATCGCGACGGGGAGAGCGATTGCGAAGGCAATGAGGTGCAAGAGGGCACGGTGATCGACCGCAACCAGCGGCGACGACAGCAGCACCACCGGCATCAGCGCCCAGGCCGACATGGACCAGAGCGATGTGATGCGCACGCCCGCGAGCGGCGCGCAAACCACCGGCAGCAGCAGCGGCAGCCAGAATGCCATGGCTGCCAGCCGCCGCTCCTGAGTAGCGGGAACAAGCATGTCGGCCGCGGCAAGGCGGCTCGGCCGCGTCGCTGCAAGCCCCAGCACCACGGCGAGCGCCGCGTAGCCGGCCGAACCCGCGAGATAGCCGCCGACGGCCGACAACGCGGATGCAAACGTGGCGCTGCCGCGTGCCGATGCATAGGCGAACGGCGCGAAGTCGTTGACGGCGAGCCACGCGAGATGCGGCGCGAGCGCAAGCGCACCGACAGCGGCGGTCACGTAAGGCGCGGGCGACCGGAAATAGGCCACGCGGCGGGAATCGATCAGCGCGGCGAGAACCAGGCCCAGCACCAGCACGACCGACCAGTACTTGCCGAGTATCGCGCCTGCGGCGGCGAGACCCGCGAGCGCGGCCCACAGCGGGCTGCGCCGCTCGTATGAGCGAAGAAAGCACAGAGCCGCCGCCGCCCACATCGGCAGCAGCACGCTGTTGGCGTTGTATTTGAGCGCGTGGAAATTGAAGAACGGCACCAGCATCAGAAGCACCAGCGCCAGCACGCGCTTGTCGCCGTCGAGATAGTCGCCCGCCAGATGCCACGCGATCCAGAGCGCTACGCCCACGACGGCCATGGACAGGAGATAGAAGGCCCAGTCCGCGGCCGGAAACACCGCGAACCAGACCGCGGCGATCCACGCCGACAGGGGCGGATGCTTGGGATAACCGAGCGCAAGCTCGCGCGCCCAGGCGGCAACCTCGGTCATATCGACATGCAAATCCTGGCTCGACTTCGCCAGCACGCCGTACAGCGTCCAGATCGCCACGTAGCCGGCCAGAACGGCGACGACCGTCCGCTCGCGCCGCGCCGGATCGGTCAACGCCGCGGCCAGGCCTTCGGCCGGCGCGAGGAGGCGGCTGGATGGCGAAGGCTCGGTCATAGTGCGAGGCTCATCGGCCGCGGCGCGGGTTTCGCAGAGGGGGCGCCGGCCTTGGCGGGCCGGAGCCGGGATTCTATCGCACGGCACGAGCCGACGGGACAGTTGCCGCCACGATGCCGCATTGTTTGTGCACTCTGCCTTCGGTGTTAGAATTTTCCCGAGATTCGCCGAATCGGACGATGTGCCGCTGGATTGCCTATCACGGCGAGACGACCTCCCTGGACCGATACGTCACGGAGCCGTCGCATTCGCTGGTGGTGCAGAGCCTGAAGGCGCTGGAATCGGCGGGCAGCACCAACGGCGACGGGTTCGGCCTCGGCTGGTACGGCGACCGCGACGAACCGGGCCTCTATCGCGAGGTGCGTCCGGCCTGGTCGGACGAGAACCTGCGGCACCTGTGCCGCCACATCCGTTCGCACCTGTTCTTCGCGCACGTCCGCGCCTCGACCGGCACGCCCACGACGCGGCCGAACTGCCATCCGTTTTCGCACGGGCGCTGGATGTTCATGCACAACGGCCAGATCGGCGACTGGACGCTGATCCGCCGCCGGGTCGAGGCGATGATCCCCGATTCGATCTACGGCTCGCGCCACGGCACCACGGACTCGGAGGCGGTATTCCTGGCGATCCTGGGCGCCGGCGCCGAGGACGATCCGCTGGCCGCGACCGAACACGCACTCGCCACCATCGCGGAGATGGTCCGCGATAGTGGAACCCGGGAGCCGCTGCGCTTCACCGCGGCCCTGAGCGACGGCCGCAACCTCTACGCCTTCCGCTACGCCAACAACGAAACGTCGAACTCGCTCTACTACCGCGAGACGGGCGCAGGCGTCGTCATCGTGTCCGAGCCGCTCGACATGGAGCGCGCGTTCTGGAAGCCGGTGCCGCACAGTCACGCGCTGGTGGTCCGCGCGGGCGAGCGGGTGCAGACGCGGCCGTTCCTGGCCGAGCGTCCGATCGCGGCTGAGTGACCGGCGCTGCAGCAGACTGCACCACGCCCGGGCGCCACATCCGGACGATCCAACGGACTTCGCAATTGCCGCAGCGCCAAAGCGGCCATATTGTTTTGTCCGGCAAGTTACGCGCGACGGCGAGCAGAGCCCGTCGCGGAGCGAAGGCTGCCGCGCCCATGCTGGCGACCAGCAAAGTGCTTGATTGGGTCGGGGCCGTCGTCGCCCGCCAGTTGTCCAAGCCGACCAGCGGCTACGAACCCTATGCCGCCGCGCGGCCCGAACTCGTGGCCATGACAATCCGGCCGGCGGATGTCCTGCTGGTCGAGGGACGGCGTTCCAAGATCAATGCCGCGATCCGCTATCTGACGCAGTCGACGTGGTCGCATTCGGCGCTCTACGTCGGGCTCGGCGCAAACCTCGGCGAGCGCGACGGCGAACCGCTGGTGCTGGTCGAGGCGGAACTGGGCAAGGGCGTGATCGCGTCGCCGCTGTCCAAATACGCGACGTTCAACACCCGCATCTGCCGGCCGGTCGGCCTCACACCTGAGGATCGCACCGCCGTCGCGCGATACGCCGTCGAGCGCATCGGTCACGACTACGACCTCAAGAACATCATCGATCTGATGCGGTACTTTCTGCCGCAGCCGCCGGTGCCGGAACGCTGGCGCCGGCGCATGATCGCGCTCGGATCGGGCGAGCCGACGCGCGCCATCTGCTCGACGCTGATCGCGCAGGCGTTCGAGTCGGTGCGCTATCCCATTCTACCCGAGGTCAAACGCGTCGATGACGAAAGCCGCAGCGAGATCCTGCATATCCGTCATCACTCCCTTTACGACCCGCGCGATTTCGACGTGTCGCCGTTCTTTGCCGTCGTCAAGCCGACGATCGAGACCGGCTTCGATTACAAGCAGATGGCGTGGGCCACCGATGCCGCATCGTCCGGTGGCGCGCGAGCGTCCCGGCACGGCTGACGCCAAGGCCTGAAAGTGCCAAGACCTGAAATCGCCGAGACTTGGAAGCGCACGCCTGCGATGCTATCGACGCCGTTCAGGACGGCGCCGTGCAGCGCCGTGCAATGACGGGAGGATGGGATGGTGTCGAGGCGCGAATTGGCGGTAGCCCTATGCGGAGCGCTCCTGCTCTCGGCCGGCGTACTTGATGCAAAGGCCGACTCGGTCGCCGACTTCTACAGGGGCAAGACCGTCAACGTGCTGATCGGCGTCGGCGTCGGCGGCGAATACGACATCCAGGCGCGCCTCGTTGCGCGGCACATCGGCAAGCACATCCCCGGCAATCCGACTGTGGTGGCGCAGAACATGACCGGCGCCGGCGGCCTGAAGATGCTCAACTATCTCTATTCCGTCGCGCCCCGCGACGGCACGCAGATCGGCATGATCCAGAACGCCTTCCCGGCTCTGCAGGCGGTCGGCCATCCCGGCGTGCAGTTCGACGCCGGCAAGATGCACTGGCTCGGCACGATCGCGCCGGTGGTCGAGACCATGGCGGTCTGGCACACGTCCGGAATCAAGAGCATCGACGACGTGAAGAAGCGCGAGACGATTGCCGGAGCCTCGGCGCGCGGCGCGATCACCTTTTTCTATCCAGCGATGATGAACGAGCTGCTCGGCACCCGATTCAAGATCGTTACCGGCTATCAGGGCGGCAATGCCATCAACCTCGCCATGGAGCGCGGCGAGGTGGAGGCGCGCAACAACACCTGGTCGAGCTGGAAGGCGACGCGGCCGGCCTGGCTCGCCGAGAAGAAAATCACGGTGATCGCGCAGGCCGGGCCGCGCGCGCCGGACCTCGACGCGCCGTCGGTCGAAGCGCTGGCGCGCACGCCGGAAGACCGGCAGCTGATCGAGCTGGTGGTGTCCGGCACCCAGTTCGGCCGCCCGATGACGACCAACGCCGGCGTGCCGGCCGAGCGGGTGAAGGCGCTGCGCGAGGCCTATGCCAGGACCATGAAGGACCCGGAGTTCCTGGCGGAAGCCAAGAAGCTGAACTTCGAGGTTAACCCTGTGCTCGGCGAGGCGATGCAGAAGACGGTCGAAAAGATTCTGGCGACGCCAAAGCCAATCGCGGCCCGGGCGAAGGGGTTGCTGGAGTAACAGCGCTCGCTCCGTGTCCCGGGCGAGCGAAAGCGAGACCCGGGACCCCGGTTTCTTGCTTCCTTGTGTCAAACCGGGGTCCCGGCTCGCGCTCGCTCACGCTTGCTTGGCCGGGACACGAAACCATCCTTGCCGGTGCGGGTCGCCGGTGTTATCTGCCCGCCCATGACGGCGCAGCCCATCGCAAATATCCGCAATTTCTCGATCGTCGCGCATATCGACCACGGCAAGTCCACCCTCGCCGACCGGCTGATCCAGCTCACCGGGGCGCTGGAGGAGCGCGAGATGGTCGAGCAGGTGCTCGATTCGATGGATATCGAGCGCGAGCGCGGTATCACCATCAAGGCGCAGACCGTCCGGCTCGACTACAAGGCGCGCGACGGCAAGAACTACGTCCTCAACCTGATCGACACGCCCGGCCACGTCGACTTCGCCTACGAGGTCAACCGTTCGCTCGCCGCCTGCGAGGGCTCGCTGCTGGTGGTCGACGCGAGCCAGGGCGTCGAGGCCCAGACGCTCGCCAACGTCTACCATGCCATCGACGCCGGCCATGAGATCGTGCCGGTGCTGAACAAGGTTGACCTGCCTGCGGCCGAGCCGGACAAGGTCAAGCAGCAGATCGAGGACGTCATCGGCCTCGACGCTTCGAACGCGATCCACATCTCGGCCAAGACCGGACAGAACGTCTCCGAAGTGCTGGAAGCCATCGTCACGCGCCTGCCGCCGCCCAAGGGCGACCGCGACGCGACGCTGAAGGCGCTCCTCGTCGACAGCTGGTACGACGCGTATCTCGGCGTCGTGGTGCTGGTACGGATCGTGGACGGCACGCTGAAGAAGAACCAGCGCATCCGCATGATGGGCACCAACGCGGCCTACGACGTCGACCGCGTCGGCGTGTTCAAGCCGAAGCTCACGCCGGTCGACGAACTCGGTCCCGGCGAGATCGGCTATCTCACCGCATCGATCAAGGAGGTGGCCGACACCCGCGTCGGCGACACCATCACCGACGACAGGAAACCCGTTTCGGACATGCTGCCGGGCTTCAAGCCCGCCATCCCCGTCGTGTTCTGCGGCCTGTTTCCGGTCGACGCCGCGCAATTCGAGGATTTGCGCGCGGCGATGGGCAAACTGCGCCTCAACGACGCGAGCTTTTCCTTCGAGATGGAGACCAGCGCGGCGCTCGGCTTCGGCTTCCGCTGCGGCTTCCTCGGCCTGCTGCATCTGGAGATCATCCAGGAGCGGCTGGAGCGCGAGTTCAACCTCGACCTGATCGCCACCGCGCCGTCGGTGATCTACAAGATGGACCTGCGCGACGGAACGCAGATCGAGATTCACAATCCGGTCGACATGCCGGACGTAATGAAAATCCTTGAAATTCACGAACCCTGGATCGAGGCCACTGTCCTGACGCCTGACGAATACCTTGGCGCGGTGCTGAAGCTCTGCCAGGACCGCCGTGGCGCCCAGAAGGAACTGACCTATGTCGGCAACCGCGCCATGGTCAAATACGATTTGCCGCTCAACGAAGTGGTGTTCGATTTCTACGACCGGCTCAAATCGGTGTCGAAGGGCTATGCCTCGTTCGACTACCACCTGACCGACTACAAGCCCGCCGACCTGGTGAAGATGTCGATCCTGGTCAACGACGAGCCGGTCGACGCGCTGTCCATGCTGGTGCATCGCACGCGCGCCGAAACGCGCGGCCGCGGCATGGTGGAGAAGCTCAAGGAATTGATCCCGCCGCACATGTTCCAGGTTCCGATCCAGGCGGCGATCGGCGGCAAGATCATCGCCCGCGAGACCGTGCGCGCCTTCCGCAAGGACGTCACCGCGAAATGCTACGGCGGCGACGCCACGCGCAAGCGCAAGCTGCTGGACAAGCAGAAGAAGGGCAAGAAGCGCCTGCGGGAGTTCGGCAAGGTGAACATCCCGCAGGAGGCGTTCATCGCCGCGCTTAAAGTCGACGTCTGACGCTCTGCGCCGGACTATGGCTGAAGATGGACGTTCAGCCCGCCCGCGGTTCGTTTCCCACCCGGCCGGCCGCCGTCGTTTGACGCCGATCAAGGCGGCGGTGCCTCGGATTTTCGATTATGATTTCCGATGCAGCGCCGCCGAGGAGCACCGCCATGAGTTATTCCAGCATCATGGTCCATCTCGATCTGGACCAGCCGAACGATGCGCGGCTGCAGATCGCGGGCGAGCTGGCCGGCCGTTTCGAGGCGCGGCTGATCGGAATCGCGGCCGGGGTCGTGCAGCCGCTGTATTTCGCGGAGGGCGCGGCCGCCGAGTCGTTCCTCGAAAAAGACCGCGCTGCGATCGAAAGCCGGATCGCGGCCTGCGAAGCCGCCTTCCGTGCCGCACTCAAGGGTCATAGCCAGCCGCTGCAATGGCGCAGCGCGCTCGACCGGCCGGGCGACTACGTCGCCGAGCAGGCGCGCGCCGCCGACCTCATCGTCGTCGCGGGCCACCGCGAATGGATCGACCCGCTGCGCCAGGTCGACGCCGGAGAACTGGCATTGACCGCCGGCCGGCCGATTCTGGTGGTGCCGCCGGGCATCACGCGGCTCGGCGGGCAGAAAGTCCTGATCGCCTGGAAGGACACCCGCGAGGCGCGGCGCGCCGTCAGCGACGCGCTGCCGATGCTGCACAAGGCGACGGAGGTGGTCGTCGCCGAGATTTCCGAGCGCGACGCCGAACGCCCCGGCGCCAAGGACCGCGTTGCGGACGTCGCGGCCTGGCTCCGGCAGCGCGGCATTCCCGCCGCCTCGATCGCGACCAAGGCGCTGATCGGCGTGCCGGAGCAGATCGACATCATCGCGCAGGACGAAGGCGCCGACCTGATCGTGGCCGGGGCCTACGGTCATTCGCGGCTGCGCGAATGGATTTTCGGCGGCGTCACGCACGGCCTGCTGTCCAACAGCAAGCGCTGCGTGCTGCTCGGCCACTAAGGCGCTATCCGCCGATCACCGCAACGCCCTGGATCTCGATCAGCATTCCGGGGCGGGCGAAGTTCGAAACCGTGATCAACGCGCTCGCGGGATAGTTGCCGTCCGGAAAGAAGCCGGCCCGCATCGACACGAAGGTGTCGCCGTGGCGCGGGTCGATGATGAACACCGTCATGGTTACCATATTGGCGAGGCTTCCGCCCGCGCGCTTCAGCGTCTTGTCGATGAGGCTGAAGATGGTGCGGACCTGCGCCTCGAAATTCGCGGAAATGTCGTTGCCCTGCTCGTCGCGGGTCGCGGTCTGGCCAGCCAGCCAGACGGTCTTGCCGCCCTGGGTGATGACCGCCGGCGAATAGGCCCGCGACTTCTGCTGTTCCGACTTTTCCATGTATTCGGCCATGACCGTTCCTCGCCGATTGCGCGTTGGGGCGCATAGTCTAGCGAACGGAACCTGCCGGTGTCTGCCGGAACGGCCGCAATGTGCTCGAAACCAAACCCGAGGCGCGAAGCGCGTTGCCGCTATTCCGCGCTGGACGTTTCGGAGCCGGAATCCGCGGCTTGCGGCGCGGGGATCGGAACGCGCACGGACGCCGTTTCATCCACCGCCGCAGGCGCGGCCTCGGGCTTTGCCGCTTCGGCCACCGCCTCGGAAGCCGTCGCAACGGACACCGACGTCACATTTGCCGGCGTCACAATCTCCGGCGCGGCCGTTGCGGGCGCCACCGATGTCACAGTTGCCGGAATCTCCGGCGCAGGCGCGGCAATCTCGGGCACCGCCGGCAGCACGCGCGCAGCGACATGCGTCGTGCTCGACACCACGACCGTGGTGGTGGTGTGATGCGCGCGGACCAGTTCGAACAGCTTGGCGGCGTTGTCGGGATGCAGCCGCACGCAGCCCTTCGACGCGCGCCGGCCGAGCTGCTTGATGTGATAGGTGCCGTGGATCGCATAGTTGCCGTCGAAGAAGATCGAATGCGGCATCGGCGCCATGTTGTACTTGCGCGAGAACCACTTGCGCTCCATGCGCCCGGCCTTGTAGCTGCCGTCGTGCGGCCCGCCGCCCAGTCCCGTCGACACCACCCAGCGGTGCCGCTCGACGCCGTCGACCAGCACCGACATGCTTTGCGTCGACTTATCGATGCTGATGACGACCTCGTTGGCGCCGGCGGAGCCCAGGCCGCCCGCGGCGATCAGGATCGCTCCGGCGGCCAGCGCCGCAGCACCGCGCAATCGCATTGCAGTCCCCATCCCCAATTCCGATTCGTCCCGACCGCCATTTAGTGCGACATTATCCGGCAAAGTTGCAAACGGATTCTTGACGCATCGGACCGCCAGGCCGGCACCGGCGAGTCACGGGCGCCCAGCATAGACCTGAGAATTGGAAACAACGATGGTGGTCCGGCCCATGCCCGCGCTCTTGACCAGCGCGAACAGCGCGGACGCGTGGCTCGGGTGCAGCCGCACGCAGCCCTTCGAGGCGCGATTGCCGAGCCGGCGGACCTCGGTCGTGCCGTGAATGGCGTAGCCCTTGTGGAAGAAGATCGAGTGCGGCATCGGCGCCCAGTCGTATTTGCGCGAATGCCAGGTCCGCTCCAGCCGCTCCGGACGGAACGTGCCCGAAGGGGGACCGCCGTCGCGGCCGGTCGACACCGGCCAGCGATGCCGGACCTGTCCGTCGACAGTGACGGTCATGCGCTGCGCCGCCTTGTCGACGGCGATGAACACATTGGCGGCCCGGCTCTGCGGCAGGTCGGACGCGCGACGATCTTGTGGAACGGATCTCGGTTCGACGGACCTTGGTTTGACGGACCTTGGTTCGACGGACCTGGGAGCAAATTGGGGGCGAACGAACCGGGGCCGCTCGTATTCGGGCGGTCCATAATATGGCGAAACGTGTTGCGGCTGAATGTACTGAGGCCGGTAGTGGTATTGGGCTTCGGCAGCCCCGGCAGTCAAAAGCGGCGTCCAGGTGAGGACAGCCGCCAAAAACGCAAAACGACGCATGTTGGTCCCCGAAATTCGGGTCTGCGCCGCATCTACGGTTAACCTTGCCGCACCTCCGCCGTATTGTAAAGGCGAAGGAATTCGGCGGCCGGCGGCCCCCAACTTTCCGCCATGCCGAAGCTTGGGTACAAATACGCCATGGCCCGATTCTCCATACCAAACCTGTTGATCCGGTGCCTCATTGCGACCGCCATCGCCGGCGGCGCCGCGCATGCCCAAACCGTCGGCTCGCTCGACCCGAAGCCGCTGCCGCCGCTCGCCATCAAGGCCGACGACCCCAAGGCGCCGGCCAACCAGCTGTTCGGCCGCAAGACCGCGCCGGCGCCGCTCGAAGCCCGCGTGATCGGCTACTACACCAGCGGCTGTCTTGCCGGCGCCAAGGCCATGCCGATCAACGGCAAGACCTGGCAGGTGATGCGGCTGTCGCGCAACCGCAACTGGGGCCACCCCGAACTGATCGCGATGCTGGAGCGGCTTGCCGACAAGGCGCCGTCGGTCGGCTGGAACGGCCTCCTGATCGGCGACCTCGCGCAGCCGCGCGGCGGACCGATGCTGACCGGCCATTGGAGCCATCAGGTCGGACTCGACGCCGACATCTGGCTGACCCCGATGCCCAACCGCGAGCTCAGCCGGAAGGAGCGCGAGGAGATGTTCGCGACCAACGTGGTCGCGGAGGATTGGATGGACGTCAACCCGAAGATCTGGTCGCCGGCCCACATCGCCATCCTGAAAGCCGCCGCGACCGACAAGGACGTCGAGCGCGTCCTGATCAATCCGGCAATCAAGAAGGCGCTGTGCCGCGACGTCAAAGGCGACCGCAGCTGGCTGAAGAAGATGCGCCCCGTGTTCGGGCACAACTACCACTTCCACGTCCGCATCGGCTGCCCGAAGGGCGACACCGCCTGCAAGCCGCAGCCGGCCGGGCCTGCCGAGGAAGGCTGCGGCAAGGACCTCGACTGGTGGTTCGGCAAGGAAGCGCGCTCGATCAAGCCGGGCAAGCGCGAGCCGCTCAAGATGTCCGCCCTGCCCGCGGCCTGCAAGCAGGTTCTGCTGGCGGAATAACATTGCGCTCACAGCAGCCGGAACGCCCGCGCCAGCTGTATCACCGACAGTGCCACGATCAGCGAACCGACCGCGAGCATTAGTCCGCGCGCCGGAATGCGCTTGACGGCCCAGCCGCCGAGCGGGGCTGCCAGCACGCCGCCGAGCACGAGCGGCAGAAGATATTGCAACGGCGACACGCCCAGTTCGACGAAGAAGGTCGTCGCCGCGGCAACGGTGACGAAAAACTCCGCGGTGTTGACCGAGCCCACCGACTGGCGCGGCGCATGGCCCGAGCCGATCAGGGTCGAGGTGACGACCGGCCCCCAGCCGCCGCCGCCGCTGGCGTCGAGGAACCCGCCGGCAAATCCGAGCGGCGCGGTCCAGCGCGCCGGCGCCTGCCGCGCCAGCGCGATCCGCAACGCCTTGAACAGGATGTAGAGACCCATCAGCAGCAGATACGCATAGACGTATCGCCGCGCCGCGGTGACGTCGATGTTGGACAGAATCTACGCGCCGAGGATCGCGCCCAGCACGCCGGCAATGCCGAGCCGCCGCACCAGCCGCCAGTCGACGTTGCGGTGATAGATGTGCGACGCGGCCGACGCCCCGGTAGTAAAGATTTCCGCAGTGTGGACCACCGCGCTGGCGTGCGCGGGCGGAATGCCCATGGTCAGCAGCGCGGCGTTCGAGACGATGCCGAACGCCATGCCCAGGGCGCCGTCGATAAGTTGCGCGAGAAATCCGATCGCGAACAGGATCAGGAAATCGGCCGGCATACCCTGCTCTCCCGCGCTTCAACCGGCTTCAGGTCGTTCGGTTCCAGGCCGCCCGGCATTCAACGCGACCGCGCATCCTCGATGACCATGCCCGCGCCTTTCTCCGCGATCATCATGGTCGGCGAGTTGGTGTTGCCCGACGTGATGGTCGGCATCACCGAGGCGTCGATGACGCGCAAGCCCTCCAGCCCGAGCACGCGCAGGCGCTCGTCGACCACGGCCATCGGATCGCTCGGCAGGCCCATCTTCGCCGTGCCGACCGGATGGAAGATGGTGGTGCCAACGTCGCCCGCGGCCTTCACCAGCGCGGCCTCGTCGTCGTCGCGCACCTGATCGCCCGGCAATAACTCGACAGGGCTGAACGGCCTGAGCGCGGGCTGCGAAACGATCCGCCGCGTGACACGCAGCGAGTCGGCCGCAACGCGGCGGTCCTCGTCGGTTGCAAGATAATTCGGCTGGATCGCCGGCTTGTCGGCGGGATCGGCCGACTTCAGCCGGATATGACCGCGGCTGGTCGGATGCACATTGGTCACGCTCGCGGTGAAGGCCGGGAACGTGTGCAGCGGCTCGCCGAAGCGGTCGAGCGAGAGCGGCTGCACGTGATACTGGATGTTGGCGCGCTCGCGCTTGGCATCGGAGCGCGTGAAGATGCCGAGCTGCGACGGCGCCATGGTCAGCGGCCCGCGCCGGAACAGCGCGTAGTCCATCAGCATGCGCGCAAAGCCGATGTGGGAGTGATAGTCCACGTTCAGGGTCTTTGCGCCGGTGACCTTATAGATCGTCCGCAATTGCAGATGGTCCTGCAGATTCTCGCCGACGCCGGGCTTGTCCAGCACGATCGGAATACCGAGTTCGCCGAGATGGCGTGCGGGCCCGACGCCCGAGAGCAACAGCGTCTGGATCGAGCCGATGGAGCCCGCCGCGAGGATCACCTCGCCGCGGCAGCGCGCCTCGCGCACCGCGCCGCCCTGGCGGAAACGCACGCCCACGGCGCGCTTGCCGTCGAACAGCACGCGCTCGACCAGACACTCGGTCTCCAGCCGCAGATTCGGACGGTTCAAAACCGGCTTGAGGAAGCCGCGCGCTGCCGACCAGCGCCGGCCGCGCTTCTGGTTGACGTGGTAGGGCGCGGAGCCTTCGTTGTCGCCGGTGTTGAAGTCGACGATGCGCTTGATGCCGTACTGCTCGGCCGCCGTGCGGAACGCATCCAGCAGGTCCCAGCGCACGCGCGGATGCTCGACGCGCCATTCGCCGC
Source organism: Alphaproteobacteria bacterium (assembly GCA_016869215.1). Taxonomy (GTDB): domain Bacteria; phylum Pseudomonadota; class Alphaproteobacteria; order Rhizobiales; family Xanthobacteraceae; genus Z2-YC6860. The sequence continues at coordinate 24,602 of VGEP01000002.1, forward strand.
CGGTGGCGTGATGCTCGCTGTCGCCGAGGAAATGGTGCTCATGCTTCTTGTACGCGTGAAGCACGTCGCTCCAGCCCCAGCCGTTGAGCCCGAGCTGACGCCAGTGATCGTAGTCGGCGGCCTGCCCGCGCATGTAGATCATGGCGTTGATGGACGACGATCCGCCGATCACCTTGCCGCGCGGATAGTTCAGCGCGCGGCCGTTGAGGCCAGGCACGGCTTCGGTCTTGAACATCCAGTCCGAGCGCGGATTGCCGATGGCGAACAGGTAGCCGACCGGGATGTGATACCAGATCCAGTTGTCGCGCCCGCCGGCTTCGAGGATCAGCACGCGCTTCGAGGTGTCCGCGGACAGCCGGTTGGCCAGCACGCAGCCGGCGGAGCCTGCGCCGACGATGATGAAGTCGTAGTCGCCTTCGAGTGCTGCGGCTTTCGGCATGCGGTTGCTCTCTTTTCTCGGTGTCAGTCTGCGGCTCGCGCGCCGCCGTTGCAATCGCGTAGCCAACGCTGCGCTGCCCGGGGTTTTGCGCGGCGCCCGGACGCCGTCTCTTTTTCCGTCCCCCGGACAATGCCCGAGGGGATGGAGCGCCGAGCGGCGCCCTTTCTCAAGTTCCCCGCGTCGGCCTTTCGGCTTTCGCGGGGGCGCTCCCGTAACGCGAGAGCGCGCGCCTCTCGGCGCTCCATCGCGGCGATTTTGGGCCTGGGGACCGTACTTCCGGGACGCGGACGGCCCACTCTTCGCGGACCTTATCCGGCAGGCTTCCGCCCGCCTTCATCCGGCCCCGTCCAGCCCTACCGAGGGCAGCTCCCCGTAGTGGGAACGGACGGTGACCCGAGGCCTCCCGGATGCCGGTTTGCGAAACCGATCCGCGGGCGCCGCATCCCGCTCCGTCAAAAAGACGCCTCTAGATGACGCCCTCGGATGAGCGGGACGCAGGAAAGATAAGGCCGGTTCGGCGGGCGGGGATAAGTTTTTTCCGCAAGGGCGATTTGCGCACGATGACAGACACATGCGCGCAGCCGCGGCTGAATTGAATCCGGCGGTCGCATTGCGTAGCTTGCGCCCATGCCGTCGCTCAGCCTTCGCATCGACCTCGATTCCGGCGCCCGCATCGGCCCCGGCAAGATCGCGCTGCTCAAGGCCATCGACGAGACCGGCTCGATCTCGGCGGCGGGCCGCTCGCTCGGCATGTCGTATCGCCGCGCCTGGCAGCTCATCGAGGAGTTGAACGGCTGCTTCCGCTCGCCGGTCGTCGCAGCCCAGATCGGCGGCAAGAGCGGCGGCGGAGCCACGCTGACGAAGCTCGGCAAGAACGTGGTCGCGCATTATGTCGCGATCGACGGCATGACGCGGCGCCGGGCGACGCGGCATCTCAAGGCGCTGCAGGCGGCAAGCCGCGCGCGCTGACGCGGCCTGCGCCGCCTGCTTGCGTCCTTTGCGCGCGGCTGATAGGAATCCGGTCGACCCGCGGCGCGCTGCGCGCGCGCCGCTGTTGCCGGAACGGCGATTCCGGTCGGTCACTCCATCAGATCGGAATTCGGAACGGCGCCATTGCGCCGAAGGAGTGATCCCATGCTCAGGCGTGTCTTTTTGTCCGCAGTCGTCCTGGCCCTGACCGCGCTCCCTGTGCGCGCGCAGCAGGATGTGCCGGTCATTGTTGCGGCCTCCGACCTGCAATTCGCGGTCGCGGAGATTGCCGAAAACTTCACCAAGCAAACCCGTCGCGACCTGAAGCTGACGTTCGGTTCGTCGGGAAACTTTGCCCGGCAGATTCAGCAAGGCGCGCCGTTTCAGATGTACCTTTCGGCCGACGAACAATTCGTCTTCAATCTCGCCGGCAAGGGCCTCACGCTCGACCGCGGCACGCTCTATGCCATCGGCCGCATCGTCATCATGGTCCCGCACGGCTCGCCGCTGAAGGCAGACGGCACACTGGCCGATCTGAAGGCCGGGCTGGCCGACGGTCGTGTCACCAAGTTCTCGATCGCCAACCCGGAACACGCGCCCTATGGAGCGCGGGCTGTCGAGGCCTTGCGGCACGCCGGATTGTGGGACGCGCTCAAGTCCAGGCTTGTGCTTGGCGAGAACGTTTCGCAAGCGGCGCAATTCGCCACCTCGGGCGGCGCGCAGGGCGGCATCATCGCGTATTCGCTTGTCCTGTCGCCCGCCGTGTCGAAGCTCGGCAACTACGCGCTGATCGACGACCGATGGCACGAGCCGTTGCGCCAGCAGATGGTGCTGCTCAAGAACGCCGGCGAGACGGCAAGGCTTTTCTACGCCTACATGCAAAGCCCGCCTGCACGTGCGATCATGCGGAAATACGGCTTTGTGCTGCCGGGCGAATCCTCCTGATCGTCGCGATTGAGCGCTACGACCGATGGATTGGGACGCGCTTTGGCTGACGCTGCGGCTCGGGGTGGTGACGGTCGCCATCCTGATCCCGCTGGCGATGATCGTCGGCCGCTGGCTGGCGTTGACGCACATCCGGGGCAAGGGATTGCTTGAGGCAACCCTTGCCCTGCCGCTCGTGCTACCGCCGACGGTCGTCGGGTTCTATCTGCTGGTGGCCTTCGGGTCCGGCTCGTGGTTCGGACAGACCTATCAGAAGCTGTTCGGCCACGCGCTGGTCTTCACCTTCGAGGGCCTCGTGGTCGCATCGGTGATCGTCAATATCCCGTTCGCCGTGCAGCCGGTGCAGCGCGCCTTCGAATCGATCCCGCCCGATCTGCGCGACGCGGCGGCGACCTGCGGCATGTCGTGGTGGCGCATGATCCGCAAGATCGAGCTGCCGCTGGCATGGCCCGGCATCCTGACGGGCCTCGTGCTGACCTTCGCACACACGCTCGGCGAATTCGGCGTCGTCCTCATGGTCGGAGGCAGCATTCCCGGCGAGACCAAGACCGTGGCGATCGCCATCTACGACCGGGTGCAGGCGTTCGACGACGTGGGCGCAGGTCGCATGGCGCTGCTGCTGCTGGCGATCTCGCTGGTGACGATTGCGCTGAGCTACATCTTCACCCAACGGCTGGGGCGGCGCTATGCGTGAACCGGACGCACAGCCATTCGGCCTCTCGGTGGCGCTTCGCCAGGACGCGCCGATTCCGCTCGACGTCGATCTTTCGGTCGCACCCGGCGAGTTGATGGCGCTGGTCGGCCCCTCCGGCAGCGGCAAGACCACGACGCTGCGCGCGATCGCGGGACTCTACCGTCCCTTGCATGGCCGGATCGCCTGCAACGGATCGGTCTGGTTCGACAGCACGGCCGGATCGTTCGTGCCGGCCCGCCAGCGGCGGATCGGCCTGGTGTTCCAGTCCTACGCGCTGTTTCCGCATCTCACCGCCATCGAGAACGTGATGGAAGCGCTCGGCGACCTGCCCGCAGATCAGCGCCGCGATCACGCGCGGACGCTGCTTGAGCGCATGCACCTGCACGACATGGACGACCGCAAGCCGGCGCAGATGTCGGGCGGCCAGCAGCAGCGCGTGTCGGTCGCGCGCGCGCTGGCGCGCCGCCCGGACGTGCTGCTGCTCGATGAGCCGTTTTCCGCCGTCGATCGGGTCACGCGCCGGCGGCTGCGCCGCGAGCTTGCCGAGATTCGCCGCGATCTCCCGATGCCGGTGATCCTGGTGACGCACGATCTCGACGACGTGACGCGGCTCGCCGACCGGGTTTGCGTCATGGACCGCGGGGCGATCCTGCAGCGCGGGACGTTAGACGATGTGATGCGGCAGCCGGCAAATGCAAAGGTAGCGGAGCTACTCGATCTGCTGCCCGATGAGGCTTGACCTCGAATTCGGTCATGGACGTCAATCAGTCGATCTGAATGAAAAGTCTTTGCCGGACACCGTCGCCATGTTCCCGCCCCGCCGCATCGTCTGCCTGACCGAAGAAACCGTCGAGACGCTCTATCTCCTCGGCGAGGAGGCGCGCATCGTCGGCGTTTCGGGCTACGCCGTGCGGCCGCCGCAGGTGCGGCGCGAGAAGCCGCGGGTGTCGGCTTTCATCAGCGCGGACGTGCCGAAAATCCTCGCGCTCGAACCCGACCTGGTTCTGACGTTCTCCGACCTGCAGGCCGATATCGCCGCCGAGCTGATCCGCAAGGGCGTCGCGGTGCACGCCTTCAACCAGCGCGACGTCGCGGGCATCCTTGCCATGATCCGCACGCTCGGCGCGCTGGTGGGTGCGGCGGAGAAGGCGAACGCGCTTGCAACGTCGCTTGAGCGGCGCGTCGGCGAGGCACGCGAACGCGCCGCAGCCCTCCCCCGACACCCGCGCGTCTATTTCGAGGAATGGGACGAGCCCATGATCTCGGGCATCGGCTGGGTGTCGGAGCTGGTCGAGGCCGCGGGCGGCATCGACATGTTCAAGAACCTGTCGACGCACAAGAGCGCGAAGGATCGCATCGTATCGCCCGACGCCGCGATCGCCGCCGCGCCCGACATCGTGATCGGCTCCTGGTGCGGCAAGAAATTCGTGCCGTCGAGGTTCGCAGCGCGCCCCGGCTTCGGCGCCATCCCGGCGGTGCGCTCGGGCTTTCTGCGCGAGATCAAGTCGGCGCTGATCCTGCAGCCCGGACCTGCGGCGCTGACCGACGGGCTCGACGCGCTGGAGGCGATTGTCCGGGAATGGGCGGTGGCGCAAGACGCGCGGCGGGCCGCGCCGTGACAGCGCCCGCCCGGCTGTGATATTGTGTTGCAACGCAACAGATTCCACAGCGATTCATCAGGACATGCCGATGACCACCATGCCGACCGCCAACCGGATTTCACAAAATCTCCGGACCGACCTGCTGTTGGCCGCATTCCTGATCGCGCTTGTGGCGGTGGCGCGTCTCACGCCGCACGCCTGGAATTTCGCTCCGGTGATCGCCGCGGGCCTGTTCGCCGGCGCCACGCTGGGCACCCGCAGCTTGGCATTCGCCGTTCCGATCGGAGGCATGCTGCTTAGCGACATCGTCCTTGGTTCCGATCATTGGGGCATCAAGGCATTTGTCTACGCATCGCTCGCCGCTTCGCCATTGATCGGCATGTTCGCGCGGCGGTTCCGGGTGTCCGTCATGCTCGTTCCAGCGGTGCTGTCGGGCTCGCTGATCTTCTTCGCCGCGTCGAACTTCGCGGTCTGGCTGTTCAGCGGCATGTACAGCCTCGATTGGGCCGGGCTGGCCGCATGCTACGTCGCGGCACTGCCCTTCTTCCAATATACACTGGCCGGCGAGACGTTCTGGAGCGTCGCGCTGTTCGGCGGCGCGTGGCTGGTGCAGCGGGCGACCGCGCGGCGCGCTCCGGACGCGCTGGCGCACTCCTGATTCCAACCTTTATGACTTCCCGGCGCCCCGCCTGAAGCGGGCGAGCAGCCGCCGGAACGCCCGGCGGCTCAGAACGCGAATCTTGTCGGTCATGGTTCGCGCCACCGGCTCCGGCTCGGCGAGCTGCAGGCCGACCGTTGCGACCCGGCCGTCGGTCAGCGTGTGCACCACCAGCGCCACGGGGCCGAGCCGGATGGTGTCGCCGACCCGCGGCGGATGCGAGACGAAGTGCTCGGCGAAGAAGTTCGACAGCGGCATCGCCGCCTTGTCGGGCGGAATCGGCAGGCCGTAGATTTCGGCCAGTGCGCCGAGCGTGGCGTCGCCGGGGACGAAGAAGTCCTCGACCAGCCCCGCCTCGGGCGCGATCACGGGCGGATGATCGACGAAGAACCGGTCGAGGCCCTGCACGCGGTCGGGCGGCGCGAGGAAATAGACATGGTCGCCCTCGCGCACGCCGCCAGCCTCCTCCGGCGTGAACACGCGCTCGTCGCGCACCACCAGCGTCAGCTTGGCCCACGACGGCCTGATCCCGCGCCGAAGATAGGGGCTGTTGGCGACCACCGGATAGCCCACCAGCTCCTGTTCGAGCTGGCCCGGCAGATCGAGTTCGGTGCGCCGCGCCGAGACGTCAGCGCGCGGCATGGCGATGCGCAATTCGCGTGCGGCTGCGGGAATCGTCCAGCCCTGCACCAGCAGCGAGATCACGACCACGACGAAGGCCACGTCGAAATAGACCTGCGCATCGGGCAGCCCGACCATCAGCGGAATCGACGCCAGGAAAATGCCGACGGCGCCGCGCAGGCCGACCCAGGAGATGAACAGCTTCTCGCGGACCGAGAAGCGGAACGGCGCAAGGCAGACGAAGACCGCCACCGGGCGCGCAATCGCGATCAGCACCAGCGCGATCAGGAGCGCCGGCAGCGCGCGCTGGAACAGAAGCTCCGGCCAGGCGAGCAGGCCGAGCAGAACGAACATCGCGATCTGCGCGAGCCAGGTCGCGGCGTCGAGGAACGCGACCAGCGCGTTGTGGGCGCGGATCGAGCTGTTGCCCACGATCAGTCCGGCCAGATAAACCGCAAGGAACCCCGAACCCTGAAGCACCGAGGTCAGCGCAAACACCACCAGCGCCCCGGTCGCGACGAACGGCGCGTGCAGGCCCTGCGGCAGGTCGACGCGATTGAGCACCAACACCATGGCGTAGCCGCCGGCCGCGCCGATCAGCGTGCCGACGAACAGCTGCAACCCGAGCAGCTGGGCCATCGCGCCGATCGACTTGTTGCCGATCAGCAGGATTTCGATCAGCAGGATGGTCAGGAAGATCGCGCAGGGATCGTTGGTCGCGGATTCGACTTCAAGGGTGGCGCTGACGCGCGGCCGCAGGCGCAGGCCCTTGGCGTGCAGGAGGAAGAACACCGCCGCGGCATCGGTCGAAGCGACCACCGCGCCGACCAGCAGCGACTCGGTCCAGGTCAGGCCCAGCGTCCAGGCTGCGGCGGGCGCGAGCAGAGCTGCGGTGATGAGCACGCCGACGGTCGCGAGCAGTCCGGCCGGCCCGAGCACAAGCCGAAATGTGGCGATCTTCGTGCGCAGACCGCCGTCGAACAGGATCAGCCCCAGCGCGACCGATCCGACGGTGTAGACCAGCCGGACGTCGTCGAACTTGTAGCCGCCCGGACCCGCCTCGCCCGCAAGCAGGCCGACGATCAAGAACACGAGCAGCAACGGGGCGCCGAAGCGCAGCGCAATCAGGCTCGACAGGATACCGGCGAGCACCAGCACCGCGCCGATCAGAATCGTCAAGCTGACTGCGTCGAGGGATTCCATGTTCGCCGTTCCGCCTGCCTTCTATTGAAGGCCGGAGCGGCGGAACGCAATGGAAAATCGGGCGGCCGGCGCGCGTCAGGCGCAGCGCCTGCGATGAGAATCTCCGATGCAACGAACTACTTCAATTCGGTGGCGCCCCGGAACCGCGCGTAAACGCGCCGGTTCGGGCCGAACAGGATCACGTCGTACTCATCGGGCGGGGTGCCGGGAATCTCCATGCCCGGCGATCCGACCGGCATGCCGGGCACGGCAAGCCCTCTGGCGTTTGGACGTTCCATGAGAAGCCGCCGCAGCGCCGGCGCAGGCACGTGGCCTTCGATCACATAACCCATGACCTCAGCGGTGTGACACGAAACGAGATCGTCGGGAACGCCAAGGCGTGCCTTGATCCGGTTGACGTCGCCGACATCGCGGACCTCGACTGCAAACGCAGACTCGCGGAGATGGTCGACCCAGCCGTTGCAACAGCCGCAGTTGGGATCCTTCGTGACGACGATCGTCGGTCCCGCGGCTCTGCTCAGGCGCACACTTGCAAGCGATACGAACGCCGACATTCCGATCATGACGCGCCGACGATTCATGACGCCCTCCCGAATGCGACCCAGCATGATACCGTCACCTGGGAATCGCTGTTCTCACATTCCCGCGACCGAGTCATGCGCCCGCGTGGCGCGACGCCCGATCGCCTAGAACGCCACCTTGTCGCCGCCCTTGAGCGAGAGGATTTCGCGCGCCTCGTCGGGCTTGGCGACTTCGAGGCCGAGGCCTTCCAGAATCTGCCGCACCCTCGTCACCTGCTGGGCGTTGGACTCGGCGAGCTTGCCCGGCCCGAGCCACAGCGAGTCCTCCATGCCGACACGGACGTTGCCGCCCATCGCGGCGGCCTGCGCGGCGATCCGCATCTGGCTCGCACCCGCGCCCAGCACCGACCAGTGATAGTTGTCGCCGAGCAGCCTGTCGGCGGTGCGCTTCATCATGATGACGTCTTCCGGGTGCGTGCCGATGCCGCCCAGAATGCCGAACACCGACTGCACGAACAGCGGCGGCTTGACCACGCCGCGGTCGAGGAAATGCTTCAACGTGTAGAGATGGCCGATATCGTAGCACTCGATCTCGAAGCGGGTGTCGTTGCCGGAGCATGTCGTCAGGATGTACTCGATGTCGGCGAGCGTGTTCTTGAACATGCCCTTGCGGGTGCCTTCGAGATAGGGCTCCTCCCAATCGTGTTTGAACTTGCCCTTGTAGCGCGGGATCATCGGATAGAGCCCGAAGTTCATCGTGCCCATGTTGAGCGAGGCGACCTCCGGCTTGAAGGTGGCGGCGGGCTTGACCCGCTCCTCCACCATCATGGTCGGCGAACCGCCGGTGGTGATGTTCACCACCACGTTGGAGCGCTGCTTGATCACCTTGAGGAACGGCGCGAACGCCTCCGGCGTCTGGTCCGGGCGGCCGTCCTTCGGATTGCGCGCGTGCAGATGGACCACCGCGGCGCCCGCCTCGGCGGCGCCGATGGCGGCGTCGGCGATCTCCTGGGCGGTGATCGGCAGGTGCGGCGACATCGACGGCGTATGGATCGAGCCGGTCACGGCGCAGGTGATGATGACTTTGTTGCCCTTGGCCACGGTTCACTCCCTTTCGGCTGGGGCCGATCCTATTGGATGTTCGATGCAATTTGAAATGCCCTCGGCGTCATGCGCGGGCTTGACCCACGCATCCCGATTGAGGTTGCACTGTGCCCTTGTGTTCGGGATGGCCGGGACACAGGCGAGCGAAGCGACGCCGTCCTTCGGGACGGCTATGCCGGCCATGACGGCGGAGTAGGCCGGATGCGCTTTGGAGTACGGCTCGGTCCTGTGGCCGCCGGCATCGCCTGCGGCACGGGCGCTGCTGTGTTCTGGGCCGCGGGCTTCACCGCCGCGCGCCACGGCATCGACATCGGCTTCTCGCCCTTCGACCTGACGCTGCACCGCTGCATCTGGGCGGGCCTCGCGCTGCTGCCGCTGCTGCTGCGTGACGGCGCGGCCGACCTCGGCGGCATCGGTTGGGCCCGCGGCGTCGCACTGACCGTCCTCGGCGGGCCGGGCATCGCGATGCTGAGCTATTCCGGCTTCATCCTCGTGCCGCTCGGCCACGGCGCGGTGATCCAGCCGTCGTGCGCCGCGCTGTTCGGCATCCTGCTGGCGTGGCTGATGCTGCACGAGCGGCTGCCGCTGTCGCGCGTGCTGGGCGTCGCGACCATCGTCGCCGGGTTGCTGGTGATCGGCGGCGAGGCCATGACCACGATCGGCGCCAGCGGCGTCATGGGCGATCTCATTTTCGTTCTGGCGGGCGGATTCTTCGCCATGTTCGGCACGCTCAACCGGCTCTGGCGGATCGACCCGATGCGCGCGACCGTCGTGGTCAGCGTGGTGTCGCTGGCGATCATTCCGCTGCATGGGGCGTTCGCGGGCTACGAGCGCATGATCGCGCTCGGCCTCTGGGAAAACCTGCTGCAGGCCGCAATCCAGGGCATCCTGGCCGGGCCCGGTGCGATCTGGCTGTTCGTGCGTTCGGTGGTGCTGCTCGGCGCGGCGCGCGCCGCGGTATTTCCCTCGCTGGTGCCGGGTTTCACGCTGCTGGTCGGCTGGATCGCACTCGGCGAAGTCCCCACGCTGGCCCAGGTCGCGGGCTTCGCCGTGGTGCTCGTCGGCTTTCGGCTCGCGCAACGCGGCTGAGCCCGCGCCGGCGGGTGTCAGGACGGGCCGAATCGCGTATCTCCGGACGCGGTCAGCGCGGAGAGCCCGATCATGAACGCGGACACTCTGGAATCGGCGATTGCCGCGTTCGTCGCCACGCTCCGCGTCACGATCCGCACCGAGTTCACCTCGATCTGGCTGCCGGTCCAGATCGTCGCGATCGTGCTGGCAGGCCTCGCGGCGGTCGCCATCGGAACGCTGCTGCGCCGGCGCTTCGATCTTATGTCGGCGACCGAAAGTTGGCCGGCCTATCTGCGGCTCGCGATCCGCGCGCTGATCGAGAATTTCGGCGTATTGGCCTTCATCGTGCTGGTCAGCGCGGTCCGCAGCGCCATCGAGGCCGGCGCGGCGCATCCGCGCACCTACCTGCTGCATGTCGCCGTCAATCTTGCGACCGCATGGGTGATCATCGCGATCTTCGCAAGCCTGATCCGCAACCCGTTCGTGAACCGCGTGGTCGCGGTCACCGCCTGGACCATTGCGGCGCTGAGCATCCTCAACCTGCTCGACCTGACGATCGGGGCACTCGACGCCCGCGGCATCATGCTCGGGGGCTTAAGGGTCACTCCGCTGCTGCTGCTCAAGACCGCGGCGCTGCTGCTGGTCGCGCTGTGGGCGGGCACAACGTTCAGCAATTTCGTCGTGCGCCGTATCCAGGACGCGCCCGAGCTGACTCCGTCGATCCAGACGCTGATCGCGACGCTGGTGCGCATCACGGTGATGACGGTCGCGATCGTGATCGTGCTCAGCATGGTCGGCATCGACCTGTCGGCGTTCGCATGGTTCACCGGCGCCATCGGCGTCGGCATCGGCTTCGGCCTGCAGAAGATCGTGTCGAACCTCGTCAGCGGCATCATCCTGCTGGCCGACAAGTCGGTGAAGCCGGGCGACATCGTCTCCGTCGGCGACCATTTCGGCTGGGTCACCAACATGGGCGCGCGCTACACCTCGATCGACACGCGCGACGGCCGCGAAATCCTGATTCCGAACGAGGACTTCGTCACGCAGCGGGTGGTGAACTGGTCCTATTCCAACGATCTCGTGCGGGTCGACGTGAAGTTCTCCGCGACCTACGGCAGCGACCCGCGCAAGACGCAAGGAGCGGCGATTGCGGCGGCGCTCGCCGTGCCACAGGTTCTGAAGCTGCCCGCGCCGCTGTGCCACGTGTCGGCGTTCGGCACCGTCGCGGTCGAATACGTGTTGTGGTTCTGGATCAGGAATCCGAACGGTGACCCGCTGACGGTGCGAAGCGCCGTGCTGCTGTCGCTGTGGGACGCGCTCGACCGCGAGGGCCTATCGCTGCCCAAACCCGGCCCGACGCGGGTGATATTGGACCAGGCAAGCTAAGCCGCGGCTTAAGCCTGTTCTGCTCATTTGAGCATGATCTTGTCCGAAAACCGGTTCCCACTTTTCGGGATCGTGCTCTATTCCTGCGGGCCGAGCTTTTCGATCAGCGCGCGCAGCATCGCCACCTCATCAGGCGTGCAGTCGGACAACGGCGGCCTCACCGGACCTGCCGAGCGCCCGACGATGGCCGCGCCGGCCTTGACGATGCTGACCGCGTAGCCCGGCTGGCGGTTGCGGATGCGCGCGTACGGCAGGATGAAGTCGCGCAGCACCGCGTCGACGGTCGCGTCGTCGCCGGCGTTGACGGCCTGTTGGAATTGCAGCGCCGTGCGCGGCACGAAGTTGAAGATCGCCGACGAGTACACGGGAATGCCGATGCCGCGGTAGGCGCGCGCGTAGGTTTCCGCGGTCGGCATGCCGTTGAGGAACACGAGGCGGGTTCCGAGCGCGCTGCGGATCGCGGTGAGCTGCTCGGTGTCGCCGACGCCGTCCTTGAAGCCGATCAGGTTCGGACAGTCCTGCGCGAGCTTCGCGACCGTATCGGCCGCGAGCCGGCAATTGGCGCGGTTGTAGACGATGACACCGAGCTGCGTCGACTTGCACACCGCGGCGATATGCGCGCGCAGGCCCTCCTGCGAGCCCTCGGTGAGATAGGGCGGCAAGAGGAGAATGCCGTCGGCGCCGAGCCGTTCGGACTCGCGCGCGTATTCGATCGCGGTCCTTGTGCCGAAGCCCGAAGCCGCGATCACCGGGAGCTTGCCGCCGCAGGTCTTCACGGCGGTTTCGACGACGGCCGAGAACTCGGCGGGCGTCAGCGAGAAGAATTCGCCCGCGCCGCCGGCGATGAAGAATGCCGCGGGCTTGTACCCCGCGAGCCATTCCAGCCGCCTGACGTAGCCGTTGCGCTCGAACGCATTGCCGGAATCGAAATCGGTGAGCGGAAACGCCAGCATCCCGCGCGGCACGGCGGCTTTCAGTTCGTCGGGCGTCAGCACGGGCGCAGTCCCTCGCGTCGCACATGGTCCGCAACTTGGGCAATCGCCCAACTTGCAAATGCGCGATCGCTCGCGGCGCGCGCGCATTCGACTATACTGCGAACAATCAAACGCAACACGGGGGAAGCGCCATGATCCGGACATCGCTTGCAGCAGCGGCAACGCTCGCACTCGGCACGACGGCCTTCGTCGTGGCGACGGTCGGCGCGTCGGCGCAGAATTTTCCGTCGAAGCCGATCAAGATTCTGGTCGGCTTCCCCGCCGGCGGGCCGAGCGACGTGCCCGCGCGCCTGATTGCGACGAAGATGCAGGCCGCGCTGGGCCAGCCGGTCGTGGTCGAGAACAAGACCGGCGCCGCCGGCATGATCGCGCTGAAAGACCTGCTGGCGCAGCCGCGCGACGGCCACACGCTGCTGCTCTGCTCCTACATCGACGCGATCAATCCGTCGATCTTCAAGAAGGTCGACTACAAGCTCGACGACATCGTGCCGGTGTCGCTGATCCAGAAGGCGTACTACGCCATCGCGGTGCCGACGGCGTCGCCCGCGAACGACCTGAAAGGCTTCGTCGCGCATGCCAAGGCCAATCCGGGCAAGCTGAACTACGGCCGCGTCGGCACCGGCTCCGTGACCGAAGTGGTGCCGCGGCAGTTCGAGAAGACGGCGGGCATCGCGATGACCGGCGTGACGTTCCGCGGCACCGGCCCGGCGCTGCAGGAGGTCGTGGCGAACCGCCTCGACTTCATGGTCGGGCCGCTGTCGCTCACCATGCCGCTGCTCCAAGGCCAGAAGCTCAAGGTGATCGCGATGACGAGCCCGCAGCGGATCGCGAGCGCGCCGAGCGTACCGACCATGCGCGAACAGGGCGTCAACATCGTCAGCGAAGGCTGGTGGGGCGTCTGCGCGGCGTCGGGCACGCCCGCGCCGGTGCTGGAGGCGGTGAACAAGCAGGTGGTGGCGGCGGTGAACTCAGCCGATTTCAAGACGCCGATCGAGAAGACCGGCGTGATCGCGGGCGCGACCTCGCTCGCCGACGCTGCGAAGATTTGGAAGGAGACCGCGGCGGAGGCGGAGAAGCTTTACAAGGAGATTGGATTCCAGAAGGTGGATTAGGGGCGGCTCGCCGCGGCCACCGCGCCACCCTCTCCCCTCCGGGGGAGAGGGTGCCCGCGCGAAGCGCGGGCGGGTGAGGGGGCCCTAGTTGTCCGGCGGCTGCAATCGCTCGAACAAATCCATCAGCACACCATCCGGATTCTTGAGGATGTCGATGTTCGAGTAGCGGACGACGGCATAACCCTCCTCAGCAAGCCAGCGGTCCCGCGCAGCATCGTACCTAGTGTCCGCATGTTGCCCGCCGTCCGCTTCGACAATCAGCTTACGGCGCAGGCACACGAAATCTGCGATGTAAGGACCGACGGGCGCCTGCCTGCGAAATTTTGCGCCACCCAACCTTCGGTCGCGCAACAGCAGCCAAAGCCTCTTTTCAGCGTCCGTGGCGTCGCGGCGCATCGCGCGGGCGCGTCTGGTGGCGAGCGGTGGACGCTCGAATTTCACCACGAGGAAGCCCCCTCACCCGGTCCGGCCTTCGGCCGGACCACCCTCTCCCCCAACGGGGAGAGGGAAACCCGCGGCACGGCTTGGCTACACGTCAAGCCGCCTTGCGCGTCGCCAGGAACTCGCTCATCCGCCCGAGCGCCTTCAAAATATTCTCGGTCGAGTTGGCGTAAGACAGCCGCAGATAGCCCTCGCCCAGAATGCCGAAGTCCGGGCCGCCGATGGTGACAACGCCGGTTTCGTTCAGCAGCGTCGTCGCAAGCTCCTTCGCCTTCCAGCCGGTGCGCTTGACGTTGGGGAACGCATAGAACGCGCCCTTGGGCACCGCGCAGGACACGCCGGGCAATTTGTTGAGCCCTTCGACCACCACCTTCCGGCGCTTGTCGAACTCGGCGACCATCCGCTCTGCCTCGTCCTGCGGGCCGGTTAGCGCGGCGAGCCCCGCGTACTGCGCCGAGGCGTTGACGCAGGAGTGCAAATTGACCGCGAGCTTGCGCGCATAGTCGTAGAGCTTGCCGGGCCACACCGCGTAGCCGAGCCGCCAGCCGGTCATGGCGTAGGTCTTGGACCAGCCGTTGAGCAGGATCAGCCGGTCGCGGATCGACGGATAGGACAAGAGGCACACATGCGTCTCGCCGTCGTAGACCATGTGATCGTAGATCTCGTCGGACATCACGCAGACGTCGGGAAATCTTTCCAGACCGGCAACGAGCTTCTCGATTTCGGCTTTGCCGGTCACGCCGCCGGTCGGGTTGGCCGGCGAGTTGATAATCAGCAGCCGCGTCTGCGGCGTGATCAGCGACAGCGTCTCCTCGGCGGAAAACGCAAAGCCGTTCTCCTCGCGGATCGGCACCGGGATCGGCCGCGCGCCGGTGAACTCGATCATCGAGCGGTAAATCGGGAATCCCGGATCGGGATAGAGGATGTCCACGCCCGGCTCGCCGAACATCAGGATCGACATGAACATGGTCGGCTTGCCGCCGGGCATGATCATCACGCTGTCGGGTGAGACCTCGACCTTGAAGCGCTTGTGCAGATCGGCGGCCACCGCCTCGCGCAGCGGCGGAATGCCGTTCGCCGCCGTGTAGCCATGATGCCCGTCGCGCAGCGCCTTGATCGCCGCCTCGACGATGTGGTCCGGCGTGCGGAAATCCGGCTGGCCGATGCCGAGGCTGATGATGTCGCGGCCCTGGGCGGCCAGCGCGTTGGCGCGCGCGAGCACGGCGAAGGCGTTTTCCTCGCCGATACGGTCGAAGGCCGCAATGGTCTTCAGCATGTCGGTGGTCCCCGGAGCTTGCTATCGATCCGGGGCGACTTTGCGGCGGCCGCCCGGCCGCCGTCAACCGCGGCCGGGTTCAGTCGTAGCCGCCGAACCGGGTCATATCCCGCATCAGTTCGAACCGGATGTTCGGATCGGGATCGTCGCCGAGATACTCGTTGGCGAAATAAATCGGACCGGCGGGCACAAGGTCGGTGCCCCAATAGCCCGGCCGCGCCCGCTGGGCGGTCCGTTGGCGCGGCTTGCCTTTGGCCGCAACCGAAGCGGCGGCCGTGGCCTTCTTCTTCGACGCGGAGGACTTGGCGGCTTCCGCCGCGGTCGGCAACGCCGCCGCCGTGGCGAAGGCGAGGCCGAACACAGCGATCATGAGTTTTGCGGGAAAGCGCATCATGGCGAGCCTCAATGTTTCATCTGCGATTCTGCGGTCATGCCGCCCGGCGAGGCGTGGCAACGGCCTGCAACGGGCGTGCGATCGTTTTGCGTTGCGGACGTTCAGTCCACGCCGCCGTAGCGCGCCGACAACTCGCGCATCAGTTCGAACCGGATGTGCGGGTCCGGGTCGTCGCCGAGGTAATCGGGCCCGTTGTAGAGCGGCCCGGGCCGCACCAGGTTCGCGCCCCGGTGGCGGACCTGCGCCGAACGGCGCGGCTGAGCCTTGGCGACTTTCGCCTGCTTTGCGGCGACGCGCTTTTTGCCCTCGGACGACTGGGCCTCGGCTGGCACCGCTGCGGTCATCGCCAGTCCGACGGTGGCCGCAGCAGCCGCCAATAGCAGCTTGGAGGTGCGGATTCGCATGGTGGACCTCGAAATATTGGGCCGCGGTGTGAAATGCTGTCCCGGCCTGCGAACGGCAAACCCCGCGCTGCGCAATGTCGTCCGTGCAAACGGATCACATTGTGGTGTTGGAGCGGCGCGCAGCGGGACGATTCGAAGGGCCGGGCCGGCACGACATGAGCGAACCCCGAGTCGCTTCGACGCCCCTCGTCCATGTTGACACCCCCCGCGCCGATTTCCGATGCTGCCGCACTGCAACGACAACAGCCGCCCTCAGGCGGCCGGGGAGGACACGATGACGATCCGCACTTTGGTGAAGGCGATGGCATGCGCCGCCGTGCTGGCTGCCGCGGCGCCGGCTTCCGCGCAGGAGACGATCCGGCTCCGGATC
Source organism: Alphaproteobacteria bacterium (assembly GCA_016869215.1). GTDB lineage: Bacteria > Pseudomonadota > Alphaproteobacteria > Rhizobiales > Xanthobacteraceae > Z2-YC6860. Next base: position 40,806 of record VGEP01000002.1, read on the forward strand.
GCGTCCGGCCATCCGCCGGTCAACACCTACGCCAACCTGATGCAGAACTTCTTCGGCCCGGAGGTGACGAAACGCGTCGCGGCGCGGACCAAGCACAAGGTCGAGTTCGTGCACGGCTATGGCGGCGCGATGGTGAAGGTCGCCGACACGCTGGAAGGCGTACAGGCCGGTATCATCGACATCGGCGGCTTCTGCTTCTGCTTCGAGCCGTCGAACCTGCCGCTGCATGCGTTCCAGGTGATGCTGCCGTTCGGCACCATGGACCCGGTCACGAGCCTCAAGGTGGCGCGCGCCGTGTACGACAAGGTGCCGTACATGTCGAAGGTGTTCGAGGACAAGTTCCGCCAGAAGCTGATCGCGCTGATCGCGGACAACGGCTACAACCTCGGCACCACGATGGAGTGGAACAACGTCGCCGACCTCAAGGGCGTGAAGCTCGCAGGCGCAGGGCTGAACCTGAAGTGGCTTGAGTTCGCGGGCGCAGTGCCGGTGCAGGGCTCGCTGGTCGAGGCCTATCAGGGCCTGCAGACCGGCGTCTACAACGGCTGGATCATGTTCCCGTCGGGCTACGTGAACTTCAAGCTCTACGAGAAGGGCAAGTACTACACCGAGATCGGCTTCGGCGCGATCACCTGGCACGGCCTGACCGTCAATTCGGCGCGCTGGGCCAAGCTCCCGAAGGAAGTGCAGGACATCATCCTGGAGGTCGCCAGGGAATACGAGACGATGACCGGGACGGTGAACAAGGAGAACTATCCGAAGCAGATCGCCGAGCTGAAGGCGAAGGGCGCCGTGGTCCGGCAACTGCCCGACAAGGTGCGGCTCGACTGGGCCAACTCGCTCGCCAAGTGGCCGGCGCAGATGGCCAAGGAGCTCGACGCCAAGGGCCTGCCCGGCACGCTGGTGCTGGAGACGGCGCTCAAGGCCGCCGAGGACAACGGCCACAAGTGGCCGGTGCGGTATAATTTGAAGTAGCGGCTGGCTCGGATACCTCCCCCTGAAAGGGGGAGGTCGGCAGGCCGAAAGCGCGTGTCCGCGCATCTTGGACGCGCTATGGCTTGCCGGGTGGGGGTTGGTCGTCCGACATCCAACCGTCGACCCCCACGCCACCCCTCCCCCTTTCAGGGGGAGGGAGTCACGCGCGGAGCTGCCTGTGTTCCACCGCATCAACGACCGCCTCGTCCACGCGCTGCTTGCGGTGGCGGCGCTGCTGACGTTCCTGCTGAGCTTTCTCGTGGTCGCGGACGTGGTCGGCCGCGGCGCGTTCTCGAGCCCGGTCAAGGGCACGCCCGAGATCGTGTCGATGTCGATCGTCATCATCTGTTTCCTGCTCGCGGGCTATTCCGTGCACAGCCGCAGCATGCTGCAGACCGACGCCCTGGTCGGCTTGATGGGCCGGCACGGGCCGCGGATCGCCGTCGTCTTGTCCGGCATTCTCGGCTTCATGTTCTTCGGGCTGATCGTCTGGGGCAGCATCGAACCCGCGCTGCACGCCTGGCGCAGCGGCGAGTTCGAGGGCGAAGGCGCGCTGCGCGTTCCGGTATGGCCGGCGCGCTTTGTGGTCATGTTCGGCGCACTGCTGGTGGCGCTGATCTATCTGGGTCAGGCTGCCGAGGCAGCGACGTCGATCCTGCGCGGCGAAACCGACGACAATCCGCCGCCTCGGGCGCACTAGGCGCACGGGAGGCGCCGAAAGCACCGCCATGCTGCAAAGCTTCGACATGATCGCCATTGTGGTGGTGCTGCTGGCGCTGGTGTTCGCCGGCGTGCACATCGCGATCGCACTCGGCATCACCGCGGTGCTCGGTATCTACCTGATGCTGGGCGATATCGAGGTCGTCCGCACCTTCGTCGCCAACACCGCTTACGAGGCGCTGCGCGACTACGTGTTTGCGGTGATCCCGCTGTTCATGCTGATGGGCGAGTTCCTCGCCAAGTCGGGCGCGGCGCGCGATCTCTACGCGCTGGCGCACCGGATCAGCCGCTGGCTGCCCGCGCAGCTTGCGGTCGCAACCATCCTCAGCAACGCATTGTTCGCCTTCGTGACCGGCGTGAGCATCGCCGCCGCGGCCGCGTTCGCGCGCATCGCCTATCCGGAAATGCGGCGGTTCGGCTACCGGCGCGATTTCGCGCTCGGCTGCGTCACCGGCAGCGCCTGCCTCGGCATGCTGATCCCGCCGTCGGTGCTGATGATCGTGTGGGCGGTGCTGACCGAAATCTCGATCGGCAAGCTGTTCCTGGCCGGCATCGTGCCCGGTGCGCTGACTGCCGGCGCGATGATCGCCTATGTGGTGATCGCGGCGCTGCTCGATCCGAGACTCGCCGGCGGGAACCTCGCGCCGGCAGGCGCGGTGCCGCTCGGCGCCGCCGTCACGGGTGCGGCGAGCGAACAGGCCGACGAACCGCTCGGCCGCCTCCTGTTCAGCACCGGGCTCGTGATCGCGCTCGTCGTCGGCGTGCTGGGCTCGATCTGGTTTGGCCTGTGCACGCCGACCGAAGGCGCCGGCGTCGGTGCCGTGGGCGCGCTGGTGCTGGCCATCATCAAGGGCATCAGGCCGCGTGAGGTCTGGGAGGTCGTCCTGTCGGTCGGCCGGACCTCAGGGCCGCTGCTGCTGCTCTTGTTCTGCGCCCAGCTCTATTCGCGCGTCCTTTCGATGACCGGATTCACCGACGCCGCGAAGGATTTCCTGCTGGCCGTCGGGGCCGGACAATGGGGTGTCCTGACGGTGATGGTCGGGATCTGGCTGGTGCTGGGCTGCCTGATCGATTCCATTTCCATCATCCTGCTGACGGTGCCGATCTTCGCGCCGATTGCGACCCAGCTCGGGTTCGATCCGCTGGCCTTCGCCATCATCGGTATTCTGGCGGTCGAATGTGGCCTGCTCACCCCGCCGTTCGGACTGCTGGTGTTCACGGTCAAGGCCGCGGTGCCGGACGAGAATGTCACGCTCGCCGAAATATTCCGCGGATCGGCGCCCTACTGGCTCGTGCTCCTGCTGGTGATCGTGGCGATCGCGATGGTTCCACAGATCGCAACGTTCCTGCCGAATTTGTAGCCCGCTACGGCGCAACAGCGAGCTCGCGCAGCCCCGCTCTATCGAACGCACGGCGCACGATTCCATCGCGCTTGGCGCGCTCCAGGAATGCCGAGGCGGCGGCGAGCGCGGCCGGCCGACCCTTCGGCACCGCGATGGCGACGCCGGTCTGCTGGAAGCCGCCCTCGACGATGCGCGAGCCCGGAAGCTGCGCAACGAACGGCGGCAGCGAATCGCGCGACAGCGCGAACGCGTCGGCCCGGCCCGATATCATCGCCGCCATCGCCTCGGCGATGGACGGCGCGGCCTCGACCGCGGTGTTCTTCAACGTGCGCCCCGCGGCGCGGATGGTCGTGGTGTTGGCAATTCCGACGACGCGGATACCCGGACGGTCCACCTCGGCGACCGTGCGGATGCCCGACGCGCCCGTGACCATGTAGGTGCTCTCCACCAGGAAATAGACCGGGCCGAAATCGATGCGTTTCTTGCGCTCGTCGTCCACCGGCATGAACGACACGTCGATCGCGCCCGACGCCAGCGCGTCGGTCAGCTCACCGGTGTTGGGCGCGGCCGTCAGTTCGAGCGGCACGCCGAGCTCCGCCGCGAGAGCGTTCGCGAGATCGACGGTCACACCGCGCGGCGTGCCGTCCGCGTCCTTGACCACGAACAGCGGCGACGGTGCGGGCGCGAAAGCCACGCCCGCGCGCAGCCTGCCGGTGGGGGTCAGTTCGTTCATTGCTTCACCAAATCCGGGGTCAGCGCCGCAAGACTCGCCGCGCCGCAAAGCCGCATCGCCCGCAGCATCTCGTCGTGCAGATGCTCCATCACCGCCTGCACGCCGGACGCCCCCGCGACGCTCAGGCCCCACAGCGGCGGGCGGCCGACCAGGACGGCGCGCGCCCCGAGCGCCAGCGCCTTGACGATGTCGGTGCCGCGCCGGATGCCGCCGTCGACGTAGACCTCGGCGGCGGAACCGACCGAGGCGGCGATCTCGGCGATGACCTCGGCGGTCGTCACGGTCGTATCGAGATGGCGGCCGCCGTGGTTGGAAACCATGACGCCCTTCGCGCCGCAATCGACGCAGCGCAGCGCGTCGTCGGCGCGCAGCACGCCCTTCACGACCACCGGCATCTTCGTGCGTTTCGAAAGCCACTCCAGATCGCCGAAGTTGGTCGGAAACATCACCACGCCCTTGCGGGTGGCGTCGTAGGCGGTCCGCGCGATCGGCTGCCCGACCATGTTGACGCTGCGGATGTCGGGCGACGGCAAGACCGGCTGGCGCGCGGCGCGCGGGCTCCAGCCCGGCACCGGCTGGTCCACCGTCAGCACCAGTGCGCGGAATCCCGCCGCCTCGCAGCGGTCGAGCAATGCGCCGGTCGCGTCGCGGTCCGGCTGCATGTAGAGCTGGAACCACTGCGGCATGCCGGCGCTTTCCGCCGCCACCTGCTCGACCGTGGTGGTGCCGCTGGTCGACATGACGTAAAGCGCACCGGCCGCCGCCGCCCCGCGCGCGGTTTCGCGCTCGGCGTCCTTGTGGAACAGGTGATGCCGCCCGGTCGGCGCGATCATGATCGGCGTCCTGACGCGCGTGCCGAGCAGCGTCGTGCCGGCGTCCACCTCGACGATGTCGCGCAGCACGCGCGGCCTGAGCTTCAGCTTGTGCCAGGCCTGGATGTTCTCCGCCGCTGTGATCTCGTCGTCGGCGCCGGTGTCGCAGAACGCCCAAGATTCGGGGCGCATGACGCGCTTCGCTTCCTGCTCCAGCGCATCCAGGTCCTTGCAGTCCAATGTCCACTCCGCACTGTCATACCATCAGGCGCGTTGATGGCGGCCATCGCGGAATTGCGCTGTCCCGCAGGTGGCCGCCATGGCAAGCTTGCGCGTCCGAACCGAGCGAGTGTTCCATGTCCGCAACCCGTCCGTCTACCGCCGACAAGCGCCGGACGTTCCGCACGCTGCACGAGTCCGGCTGCTTCGTCATTCCCAACCCGTGGAATATCGGCAGCGCGCGCTATCTCGAAGGCCTCGGCTTCAAGGCGCTGGCAACGACCAGCTCCGGCCACGCGCATTCGGTGGGCCGCTCCGACGGCGACCAGTCGCGCGACGAGGTGCTGGCGCATTTCCGGGAGCTGGCCGCGGCAACCGACCTGCCGCTCAACGCCGACTTCGAGAACGGCTATGCCCACGAACCGGACGAGGTGGCCTCGAACGTGACCATGTGCTGCCTCACCGGCGTTGCGGGACTGTCGATCGAGGACGCGACCGGCGACGACGCCAATCCGCTCTACGACTTCGATCTGGCGCTGGCGCGGGTCAAGGCCGCGCGCGCCGCCATCGACAAGACCGGCGGCGACGTGGTGTTCACCGCGCGCGCCGAGGGCTTCATCCGCGGCCGGCCGGACCTCGACGACGTGATCAAGCGGCTCAAGGCGTTTGCCGATGCGGGCGCGGACTGCCTTTATTCGCCCGGCATCAAGACCCGCGAGCAGATCGAGGCCACGGTGAAAGCCGTGGCGCCCAAGGCGATCAACTTTCTCAACTCGGGCGCGTTCGGATTCACGGTGAGCGATCTTGCAGGCATGGGCGTGCGTCGGATCAGCGTCGGCGGAACCCTGGCGCGCGTGGCGATGGACGCCTTCATCAAGTCGGCGAAGGCGATCGCGACCGAAGGCCGGTTCGACAGCTTCGCCGGCGTCGTCACCAACGCCGAGTTGAACACGTTCTTCGACGCGCACAAGAAGGCCGGGTCATGAACGTTCACGCGGCACGGCCGCTCGGCGACACGGTCGATGCGACGCCGGCGCCGATGCCGGGCGACATCACGCTGACCGGACGGTTCGGGTCGCTGGAGCGGACCAATGCCGCGCAGCACGGCGCAGACCTGTGGGACGCGGTGCGCGGCCACATCGAAATCTGGGACTACATGCCCGCCGGGCCTTACGCCGACGCAGCGTCGTTTACCGCCTATGTGAAGCAGTGCGAGACCAGCAAGGAGCGCATTTTTTACAGCGTGCTGCAGCCCGACGGCCGCGCCGTCGGCTTCCTCGCATTGATGGAAATCCGCCCCGCCCATCGCGTCATCGAAGTCGGCAACATCGTCTATGGCGCGCCGCTGCAGCGCACGCCGCTCGGCACCGAGGCGCAATTCATGATCGCGCGCTACGCCTTCGAGACGCTGGGCTACCGGCGCTACGAGTGGAAGTGCAACGCGCTCAACGCCGCCTCGCGCCGCGCCGCCGAGCGCTTCGGCTTCGTGTATGAGGGCACGTTTCGCCAGCACATGATCGTCAAGGGGCGCAGCCGCGACACTTATTGGCTTTCGATCCTCGACGGCGAATGGCCGGCGCGCAAGGCCGCGTTCGAGCGCTGGCTCGCACCGGAAAATTTCGATAGCCAGGGGAATCAGAAGAAGAAGCTCGGCGAGGCGTAGGCGCCAATGCACATCCTCATCACCGGCGCGGCGGGCATGATCGGCCGCAAGCTGACGGCGCGGCTGGTCGTCGACCGCGGACTGAACGGCGAACCCATCGAAAAGCTGACGCTGCTCGACGTGGTCGCGCCCGAGCGGCCGGCGAGCTTTTCCGACCGCACCAAGGCGCGCACCGGCGATCTGACCGATCCAGGCGTCGCGGCCAAGGCGGTGTCGGAACGGCCCGCCGCGATCTTCCATCTCGCCGGAGTGGTGTCGGGCGAGGCCGAGCTCGATTTCGAAAAGGGCTACCGCGTCAACCTCGACGGCACGCGCGCGCTGCTGGAGGCGATCCGCAATGTGGGCGACGGCTACCGGCCGCGGGTGGTCTTCACGTCGTCCATAGCCGTGTTCGGTGCGCCATTCCCGCACGCCACTCCGGACGACTTTCATCTTACGCCGCTCACCTCCTACGGCGCGCAGAAGGCGATGTGCGAGGCGATGCTGTCGGACTACACGCGCAAGGGCTTCGTCGAGGGCGTCGGCATCCGCCTGCCGACCGTCGCGGTGCGGCCGGGCAAGCCGAACCGCGCGGCGTCGGGCTTCTTCTCCGGCATCGTCCGCGAGCCGCTGAACGGCGAGGAGGCGGTGCTGCCGGTGGCGGAGACGGTCGTTCACACCCACGCCAGCCCGCGCACGGCGGTGAATTTCCTGATTCATGCCGCGGGGCTTCCACGCGACATGATCGAGCCGCGGATCAACCTCTCCATGCCGGGCGTGTGCTGCACGGTCGCCGAGCAGATCGCGGCGCTGCGCCGCGTCGCGGGCGACAAGGTCGCGGCGCGCATCCGCCGCGAGCCGGACGAACTGGTCGCACGCATCGTCGCCGGCTGGCCGCAGCGCTTCGATCCGCAGCGCGCGCTGGCGCTCGGCTTCCGCGCCGAAAGCACGTTCGACGAGATTGTCCGCGTGCATATCGAGGACGACCGCGGCGGGAGTTTTGTGGGGTGACGGCATTGCTGTCGAGCACTACAGACCCGCGAAGCCCGCTCACCCGCAGAGTCGGGCATTTGGCGCAGCAGCACGTCAAACTCGGCTTACCTCCCCCTTTCAGGGTGAGGGAGCGCACTGCCCGCGTTGCGGCGCAAAACTCAGCAACAAATCACGCATGCGCTTCCCTGCCCCGCTGATCCCCGCGACGCTCATCAAGCGCTACAAGCGCTTTCTCGCCGACGTCGTGCTGCCGGACGGCCAAGCGATCACCGCGCATGTCGCCAATCCCGGCGCAATGACCGGACTCGCCGCGCCCGGCTCGCGGGTGTGGCTGTCGAAGTCGGACAGCAAGACGCGCAAGCTGCCGTACAGCTGGGAGCTGGTGGAGGTGGACCTTGGCGCAGGACCGGAGCTGGTCGGCGTCAACACCGGCCATCCCAATCCTCTGGTCGGCGCCGCGCTTGCGGCCGGTGCGATCCCCGAGTTGACCGGCTACGGCTCGATCCGGCGGGAGGTGAAATACGGCAAAAACTCGCGGGTCGATTTCTTGCTGGAAGACGCAACGCGCCCGCCCTGCTACGTGGAGATCAAGAACGTCCACCTCATGCGTAAGCCCGGCCTCGCCGAATTCCCCGACGCGAAAACCGAGCGCGGGACGAAGCACCTCGAAGAACTGGGCGATGCCGTCGAACGAGGCTGCCGGGCGGTGATGCTCTATCTGATCCAGATCGGCTCGGCCGGGCGCTTCACGCTCGCCCGCGATGTCGATCCGAAGTATGCAGCAGCCTTCGACAAGGCGCGATCGCGCGGCGTCGAGGCGCTGGCGCTCCGCTGCGTTATCGAAAAGGAAGGGATTGAGATCGGCAGTCCGGTGCCTATCGAAACTTGATCGGTGTTCACCCGGCAACCGTTCCTCTATTCTGACGCCATGCACAGCACGACCGAGAAATCGCCGATCCGGTTCGACGCCGCCGCAACCGGGCCGCTCGCAGGCCTCCGCGTGATCGACATATCGCGGCTGGTCGCCGGCAACATGCTGTCGCTGCAGCTTGGCGATTTCGGCGCCGACGTGATCAAGGTCGAGCCGCCGGACGGCGACCCGCTGCGCGACTGGCGCGACCAGGGCCATTCGCTGCACTGGAAGACCTACGCGCGCAACAAGCGCTCCATCGTCCTCAACTTGCGGCACGCGGCGGCGAAGGACGCGCTGCTGAAGCTCGCGGCCGGCGCGGATGTGCTGATCGAGAACTTCCGGCCGGGAATGCTGGAGGAGATCGGGCTTGCGCCGGATGTCCTGCATGGGCGCAATCCCCGCCTCGTCATCGTGCGCGTCAGCGGCTTCGGCCAGACCGGGCCCTACGCGCCGCTGCCGGGCTTCGGCACGCTGGTCGAGGCGATGAGCGGCTTTGCAGCGCGCAACGGCTTCCCGGACCGCGAGCCGGTGCTGCCGCCGCTCGCCATCGCCGACATGATCGCCGGCATCTATGGCGCGTTCGCGGTGATGACCGCGCTCCGCGCGCGCGACACGGGGGCGGCGCGCGGACAGGTCGTCGACCTGTCGCTGCTGGAATCGATCTTCTCGGTGCTGGGCCCCGAAGCCGCCATCTACCAGACCACAGGGATCGTGAAGCAGCGCTCCGGCAGCGCGTCGAATACGTCGTCGCCGCGCAACGTGTACAAGTGCTCCGACGGCAAATATTGCGCGGTCTCGGCCTCGATCCAGTCCATGGCGGAGCGGCTGTTCCGCGCCGTCGGCCGGCCCGACATGGTCGAGGACCCGCGCTTTCGCACCAACAGCGACCGCGTGAAGAACCGCAACCTCGTGGACGAGGCGGTCGGCGCCTGGTTTGCGACCAAGACGCGCGACCAGGCGCTCGACGCCATGCGCGCGGCCGAAGTCACGGTCGGTCCCGTGTACGACATCGCCGACGCCGTCGTGGACGATCATTTCCGCGAGCGCGGAATTATCGTCGGCGTCGAGGACGCCGACTTCGGCGCGCTTTCGATGCACAACATCCTGCCGCGGCTGTCGGCGACGCCGGGCGTCTGGCGGCGGCCCGCGCCGAAGCTCGGCGAGCACACCGATGCCGTTCTGGCCGAAGCCGGCTTCGATGCCGCCGCAATCGCACAGTTGAGAAAAGACGGAGCCGCCGCGTGATCCGTTCGCTTTTGTACGTGCCGGCGCATCAGGAGCGCTTCGTCTCGAAAGCGCACGAGCGCGGGGCCGACGCGATCATTCTCGACCTGGAGGACGCGGTGCCGCCGGGCGAGAAGGCCAACGCGCGCGCGGCGCTGGCCAAAGCCGCGCCGCAAGTCGCGCAGAACGGCGCGCTTTCGTTTGTGCGGATCAACGCCGGCGACGACGCCGACGCGGAGGCTGCCTGCCGCGCCGGCGCCTATGGCCTGCTGCTGCCGAAGTCGCGCGAGCCGGAGGCGCTGCGGCGGCTCGCGGCGCGGCTCGAAACGGCGGAGCGCGCGATGGGCCGCGAACCGATGCGCTTCGTGCCGATGATCGAGGACCCGGGCGCGATCTTCGACGCCCGCGCCATCGGCTCGGCGACGCCGCGCGTCATGGCGATGATGACCGGCGGCGAGGACATGGCGACCGCGCTCGGCGCGGAGCCCTCGCCCGAAGGCCTGCGCTTTCCCAAGATGATGGTGCATCTCGCGGCCAAGGCCGTGGGCGTGATGTCGCTCGGCCTGATCCGCACCGTCGCGGACTATCGCGACACCGAGGGCGTGACGCGCGCAGCCCGCGAGGCGCGCGAGCTCGGCTTCGACGGCGCAAGCTGCGTGCACCCGTCGAGCGTGCCGATCCTCAACGCGGCGTTCGCGCCGTCGCCGGAACAGGTCGAAGCCGCGCGGCGGCTGATCGCAGCTGCGGAAGCTGCGGCGAAAGAGGGCAAGGGTGCGTTCGTGCTCGACGGCAAGATGGTCGACGAGCCGGTGGTGGCGCGGGCCAAAGCGCTGCTGGCGCGGGCAAGGTGACGGGGAGAGGTGTGTCCCGGACGCGGTGCAGCGCAAGCGCAGCGTAGCGGTGCACCGCAGATCCGGGACCCCGGTTTCGTAAGACAAAAGATACCGGGGTCCCGGGTCTGCAGCGCACCACTCCGCGCTGTCGCGCTACGTGCTGCGCTGCGCCCGGGACACGAGCCCTACCCCTTGATGAACGTCCCGTTCCGCAGCTCGGTCATCGCCTGCTGCAGCTCGGCCTTGTTGTTCATCACGATCGGGCCGTACCACGCCACCGGCTCCTCGATCGGCTTCCCGGACACCAGCAGAAACCGGATGCCCTGCTCGCCGGCCTGCACCGTGACCTCGTCGCCGGTGCCGAACAGCACCAGCGAACGGTTGCCGGTGGTCTCGCGGAGCTTCACCTCGCGGCCGGCGACCTCCTTCTCGGTCAGCACGCCGAACGGCTGCGACGAGTCGCGGAACGTGCCCGCGCCCTCGAACACATAGGCGAAGGCGTGGCGCTCGATCTCGACCTTGAAGGTCTTGCGCCGGCCCGGCGGCACGAAGATGTCGAGGTAGCGCGGATCGGCGGCGACGCCGTCGACCGGACCGCGCTTGCCCCAGAACTCGCCGGTGATGACGCGCAGGCGCGTGCCGTCGTCGTCGACAATCTCCGGAATCTCCGCGGCCTTGACGTCCTGGTAGCGCGGCTTCGTCATCTTCAGCGACGACGGCAGGTTGGCCCAGAGCTGGAAGCCGTGCATCCGGCCCTGCGCGTCGCCGCGCGGCATCTCCTGATGCATGATGCCGCTGCCCGCGGTCATCCACTGCACGTCGCCCGCACCGAGCGTGCCCTTGTTGCCGAGGCTGTCGCCGTGATCGACCTCGCCAGCGAGCACGTAGGTGATCGTCTCGATGCCGCGATGCGGATGCCAGGGGAAGCCCGCGAGATAAGCGCCGGGATTGTCGTTGCGGAAGTCGTCGAGCAGCAGGAACGGATCGTACTCTGCCGTTTCGCCGAAGCCGAAGGCGCGGCGGAGCTGCACGCCCGCACCCTCCATGGTGGGCTTTGACTCGACGATGCTTTTGACCGGACGGATGGACATGATCTGACCTTTCTTTCTTACTTTCTATATCGCAACGTTCACGCCGCCACACGGACCGGCGCGGTGAAGCGGGCGAGCAAGGCGGCGAAGCGGTCGATGAAGTCGTTCAGAAAAGCGCGGGAGCTGTCGTCCGCCAAATTCCCCGATGCGCCGAAAGTGTCGGGCTTGACCGCGATGTAGGCCTCGCCGCCCATCACCAGCACGCCGACATTGCCGAGCACCTGCCGCAGATGCTGCTGCGCCACAGCGGTGCCGATCGCACCGGGCGACGCGCCGGTCACGGCCGCGACCTTGCCGTCCCAGGAGTTCTTGCCCCAGGGGCGCGTGCCCCAGTCGATGGCGTTCTTCAGCACCGCCGGGATCGACCGGCTGTGCTCGGGCGTGACGACCAGGATTCCGTCGGCCGCCTCGATCTCCGCCTTGAAGCGGACAACACTGGCGGGCAGATCGGCCTCCAGGTCCTGGTTGTAGAGCGGCAAGTCGTCGATCCGGACGAAGCGGAAGTCGAAGCGATTGCCGCCGCCCAGGCGGGCCAGCGCCTCGGCCAGCCTGCGGTTGACGGATTCGCGGCGGTTGCTGCCCACCACAACGGCGATCTTGAACGGAGCCATGACGGTGTTACCTTTCGTTACGTGGTTATCCTTTGATACCGAGGCTAGATAGATGACCGTCCGCAAGCCGCAAGAAGGCACACGGGTGTTACCCGGTAACCTGCATGAGCCCGAGGACTGCCGGGCCGTGAGCGAGGTGCTGTCGCGGGTCGGCGACAAATGGACCGTGCTGGTGGTCACCGTGCTGGGCGCGGGCCCGAAACGGTTCAGCGAAATCCGCCGCGGGCTCGGCAGCATTTCCCAGCGCATGCTGACCCTGACGCTGCGCGCGCTGGAGCGCGACGGCCTCGTGCTGCGCACGGTGTTTCCGACCGTCCCGCCCAAGGTCGAGTACGAACTGACCAGGCTCGGCCACTCGCTGCTCGAACCGGTGAACGGGCTCGGCCAATGGGCGCAACGCAACCGCGCGGCGATCGAGACCGCGCGCCAACGCTTCGACACGGCAAACGGCGCGCGCAAATGAGCCTGCGCGCCGAATTGCTGCGCATCGTGCTGCGGACGTTCTGCAAGCGCGGCTGCGATCCCGAACCCGACATTCCGGCGATCCGGCGCAAGCTGCACACGCTCAAGCGCTTCATTCCGGGACCGGCGCGCCGCACGGCACGATCGCCGTTCGACGCCGGCGGCGTCACCGGCCTGCGGATCGCTACGCCGCAGTCGGAGCCCGGCCGCATCGTGCTCTACCTGCACGGCGGTGCGTACTGCTTCGGCTCGCCCGCGCATTACCGCGACTTCCACTGGCGGATCGCCAGAGCGGCGCGCGCCGAAGTCGTGTGCATCGACTACCGGCTCGCGCCGGAGCACCGTTTCCCCGCAGCGCTCGACGATGCGGTGTGCAGCTACCGCGGGCTTCTCGCGCAGGGCGCAGACCCGCGGCGGATCGCGATCATGGGCGATTCCGCAGGCGGCGGACTCGTATTTGCAACGCTGCTGCGGTTGCGCGACGAGGGTGCGCCGCTACCGGCCTGCGCCGTGGGGATGTCGCCCTGGACCGACCTCGCCGCGGCCGGAGCATCGTTCACGGCCAACGCCGAAGCCGACCCGATGCTCGACGGGCCGCAATCGCTGTATTTCGCCAGGACCTATCTCGGCGGTGCGGACCCCAGGCATCCCTATGCCTCGCCGCTCTACGGCGATCCGGCCGGACTGCCGCCGGCGCTGATCCAGGTCGGGAGCGACGAAATCCTGCTCGACAACGCGACGCGCCTTGCCGAAAGAATGCGCGCCGCGGGCTGCCGGGCCGAGTGCCGGGTCTGGCCCCGGATGCCGCACGTCTGGCAGCTCTACGCGCGCATCCTGCCGGAGGGCCGGCGCGCCATCGCCGAGATCGGCGAATTCGTGCAGCGCATGACGCCCCAAACGCCGTCTGCTGTGCCGCTTGCCTTGCCGCGGTCAAACCTTACATTGCAGGCCCATGACCTACGTTGAAGCCGCCACCGCCCCGCTGCGGAAAACCGGCCAGATCAAGCTGCATGGCAAGGATGCCTTCGAAGGCATGCGCAAGGCCGGCCGGCTGACGGCCGAGTGCCTCGACATGCTGGTCGACGCGGTGAAGCCCGGCGTGCCGACCGAAACCATCGACCGGCTGGTGCACGAGTTCGCGCGCGACCATGGCGCACTGCCCGCGACGCTGATGTATCGCGGCTACCGCAAGTCGACCTGCACCTCGATCAATCACGTCGTGTGCCACGGCATTCCCGGCGACAAGCCGATGAAGGAAGGCGACATCGTCAACATCGACGTGACGCTGATCCTCAACGGCTGGCACGGCGACTCCAGCCGCATGTACGCGGTCGGCGAGATCCCGCGCCGCGCCGAGCGGCTGATCGAGGTGACCTACGAGGCGATGATGCGCGGCATTGCCGCGATCAAGCCCGGCGCAACGACCGGCGACATCGGCGCCGCGATCCAGACCTTCGTCGAGGCCCAGCACATGAGCGTGGTGCGCGACTTCTGCGGCCACGGCCTCGGCCGGCTGTTCCACGACGAGCCGAACATCGTGCACGTCGGCAGGCCCGGCGAAGGCATCGTACTCAAGTCCGGCATGTTCTTCACCGTCGAGCCGATGATCAATCTCGGCCGTCCGCACGTGAAGGTGCTGTCCGACGGCTGGACCGCGGTGACGCGCGACCGCTCGCTGTCGGCGCAGTTCGAGCACACCATCGGCGTGACGCCCACCGGCGTCGAGGTGTTCACGCCCTCGCCCAAGGGGCTGGACAAGCCGCCGTACCGGGGCTGATCGCGCCGCTCGCTTCCCGATTGCAAAGCCCGCAAACTACCCTCATCCTGACGGGGTGCGTGCGGGGTGGTTGCGTTGCCGAAGTCAGCAAAACTGAAGGATGCCGCCGGCAAGCCCGGCCTGGCCGAGGCGCCGCCGCATTATCACGGCCACCGCGAGCGCCTGCGGGCACGCTTCCGCGAGGCCGGCGCGGATGCGCTCCGTGACTACGAGCTGCTCGAACTGCTGCTGGCCCGGACCATTCCCCGAATGGACGTCAAGCCGATAGCCAAAGAGCTGATCGAGACATTCGGCTCGTTCGCGGAGGTGCTGGCCGCGCCGCGGCTGCGGCTCGAGGAGGTCAAGGGGATCAAGGAAGCCACCAGCACCGATCTCAAGATCATTCATGCCGCCGCAAGCCTGATGACGCGCGGCGCGGTCAAGAAGCGCCCGGTGCTGTCGTCATGGACTGCGGTGCTCGATTATTGCCGCACCGCCATGGCGTTCGCCGACAAGGAGCGCTTCAGCATCATCTTCCTCGACAAGCGCAACCAGGTGATCGCCGACGAGGTGCAGCAGACCGGCACCGTGGACCACACGCCGGTCTATCCGCGCGAGGTGGTCAAGCGCGCGCTGGAGCTCTCCGCAACCGCGATCATTCTGGTGCACAATCATCCCTCCGGGGACCCGACGCCGAGCCGCGCCGACATTCAGATGACGCAGTCGATCGTGGAGATCGCGAAGCCTTTGGGAATTGCCGTGCACGACCACATCATCGTCGGCAAGGACGGGCACGCGAGCTTCAAGGGGCTGAAGCTGATCTAGACATCGGCTTCCGAAGGCAAAGCGGACAGGAGTTTGCCATGCTCAAAATAGCTCTTGCTTCGCGCATCCAGGCAAGACAGTCCCGGTCGGGCAACGGGATTCCCATGCGGATCGCAAGCGACATCCGAAACTGGACTTGCGGCTCGCTGATTGCCATTGCCGTCATTTTCCTCAATGGCGCTGCGGCGGCCGACGATGGCGCGCTATGTGTAAGAGGATCCGGACGCGCCGCTATCGACGCCTGCACCCGTGCCCTCAACTCGGGCCGATTTGACCGGCGCAACATGGCGCTGATCCTCAGCAATCGAGCCAACCAGCACGAGCGCTTCGGCGAATATGAGAAAGCCATCGCCGATCATAACGAGGCGATCCGGACCGATCCGACCTACGCCGGCGGTTTCATGCATCGTGGCAATACCTACGCTCGGCGCGGCGAACTGGATCGCGCGCTCGCCGATCACTCCGAAGCAATCCGGCTCGCCCCCAAGGATGCCGACACGTTTTACAACCGGGGCCTCACGTACAAGCATAAGGGCGACCACGAGCGGGCCATTGCGGATTACACGGCAGGAATTGAATTGGACGCCAACCAATCGCGACTTTGGGGTCAACGCTGCTGGTCGCGCGCTGTTGTCGGCAAGCAATTGCGGGAAGCGCTGGACGACTGCAACAAGGCCAGCAGTCTCAGCCCGAAGATTCCCCAAATCTTTGCCTATCGCGGGTTCGTCAATTTGAAGCTCGGGCAATTCGACAAGGCGCTTTCCGACTACGACACAGCTTTCCTGTTGACCAAAATTCCCGACCATGCCGACTGGCTCTATGGCCGCGGCGTGACCAAAGTGAGAAAGGGCGACATCGCCGGCGGCAATGCCGATATTGCGAGAGCGAAGACCATCAAGGCCGACATCGCAGAAGAGTACGCGAAGTATGGAATAAAATAGACGCCAGGACCCGGAAGCGGATGGGGATTGCGGCTCACGATCTCATCGTCGTCGGCAAGGGCGGGCACGCGAGCTTCAAGGGTTGAAGCTGATCTATCTAGGGATGCCGGCGCTTACGCCGCATACACCGCCGGAACCGACGGCTCCTTGTTCCACTCCGCCACGGGATCGAAGCCCCAGACCCATTCCGAGTTGCCGTGGGCGCTGCCCTTGCCGGACGCGATCAGGTCCTTCTGCACCGCGGCGTCGCGCATGTGCTTGAAGCGGGCGTTGGACAGCGACAGCCGCTGCACGCCGTGCACGCGCGGGATGCGCACCCTGCGGAAGTTGTCGAACGCTTCGGCCGGATCGGAGCAGGCTTGGAGCCAGCGCGACAGAATGTAGGCGTCCTCGAACGCCTGGCAGGCGCCCTGCCCCGCGTTCGGCAGCATGGCGTGCGCGGCGTCGCCGATCAGCTGGATGCGGCCGCGGCCCCAGTTACGCGTCAGCGGTCGCGTGAACAGGCCCCATTTCGAAACTTCGGTGACGAGGCTCATGAGCTTCGCCAGGCGCGGCTCGGGATTGGGAAAGCTCAGGCGCATCTCGTCGGGATCGCCGCGGGTCGACCAGCCCTCCTCGACCCACTTGTCGGTGTCCTCCTGGGTGACGATGTTCACCTGCCGGCCCCGGCGGATGTAATAGCCGATGAAGTGGCAGCCCGGCCCGACCCACTGGGTGTGGCCCATGGGCTCCAGCACGTCCTCCGGCACGTCAGCGGCATCGAGCAGCGCGCGCCAGACCATCTGGCCGGTGTAGGCCGGGTTGTCGTCGCCGTAGAGCGCCTGCCGGACGACCGAGCGGATGCCGTCGGCGGCGATCACGTATTCGGCTTCGATCTGCGCGCCGTTGGCGAACGCGAGTTCCACGCGGTCGCCCCGCTCCTCCAGCCCGGTCAGCCGATGTCCCAAGTGGACGGCGCCGAGATCGACCCCGCCGGCCAACGCATCCACCAGATCGGCGCGATGGAAGGTGTAGTAGGGAGCGCCAAACCGCTCCGCAGCCTTGTGGCGGTCGTTGAATTCCAGGAACTCGCCGGTCTGCATGTTGCGCGTATAGATGCCGCGCGACAGGTGCCCGACGGCCGCGACCCGGTCGCCGGCGCCGATGGCGCGCAGCGCCTTGACCGCCTGCGGGCTGGCGTTGACCGCGGCGCCGATCTCGCCCAGCGCGGGGGCGGCTTCGAAGACCTGCGCCTCGATGCCGGCGCGCTTCAGCGCATTTGCGGCTGCGAGGCCGGCAAGCCCGCCGCCGACGATCGCGATCCTGGTGCCTGACGGCATTCGCCTGCCCTCGACCAACTTCACCCGTGCGCCGAACCTAATTAAACAACCAGTTAACTGGCGCGCCGCGTTGCTGTCAACGGCATGCGGTCGTTGCTTTGCCGGGCCGCCGGGGGCATGGTTGCGCCATGAAACGCCGCAAACGCGCGACGGCTCCGCAGAAGCGAAACGCCGACGCCACCCGAGCGAAGATTCTGCAAGCCGCACTCGATGAATTCAGCGAGCGCGGCCTGCCCGCCGCCAGCACCGACGACATCGCCGACCGCTGCGGCGTCAACAAGCGGATGATCTACTACTATTTCGGCAGCAAGGAGGGGCTCTATCTCGCCGCCCTGGAGTCGGTGTTCGAACGGTTCGTCGCGCTCGAACGGGAGATCGACGTCGAGCACCTGGAGCCCGCGGCCGCGATCGAGGCAATGATCGACCTCAAGATCGACTACTACGTCGAGAACCCGCACTTCGTGTCGTTTCTCGCGATGGAGAACTTCTACAAGGCGCGGCACCTGCGCAAGTCGAAGAAGCTGCACATGTTCAAGACGCCGCTGACGGAGGTCATCGCGCGCATCCTGAAGCGCGGCCAGAGCAGCGGCCAATTCCGGCAGGACGTGGACCCGGTCGACTTCTACGTTTCCATGTGCGCGCTCTGCATCATGTATTTCTCCAACCAGCACAGCCTGGGCGCGATCTTCCAGCGCGACATGATGTCCGGCGCCAACATCGAACGGCGCCGGCGCACGGTCGTCGACTTCGTGCTGAGCTATCTGCAGATGACGGACGGCGCGCGGACACCGGCGCCCGGACGCAAGCCCGCACGGCAGGCCGCGCTGGTGTCGTGATCCGCCGCAGGCCGCGACAAGCCGGCCGTTGACAGCCGTTCCAGGCCCCAGTTAACTCCCCGGTTAATTAGAGGCGGAACGCGCCTCGCAAGCCTGTGGGGGAAACGCCATGAAGCGGAGAATCGTCGCCATTCTGGTTGCGCTTCTTGCGTATCCGGTCGCACTCCATGCACAGACGTTTCCCGACCGGCCGGTCCGGCTGATCGTGCCGTCGCCCGCGGGCGGGCCGCCGGACGTCATGGCGCGGCTCCTGTCGGACAAGATGGCCGCCAATCTCGGGCAGCCCGTGATCGTGGAGAACCGTCCGGGCGCGGGCGGCACGATCGGAGCGCGGACGGTGCTCGGCACCGCGCCCGACGGCTACACCATGCTGATGGGAAGCACGAGCACGCTGCTGATCGCGCCCGCGATCTACAAGAACGCCGGCTACCACGCCGGGTCGTTCGCGCCGATCGCGCGCGTCGCGGACAGCCGCGAGGTGCTCGCAGTCCATCCGTCGGTTCCCGCCAAGTCGGTGGCCGAGCTGGTGGCGCTGGCGAAGGCCAAGCCCGGCACGCTGAACTTTGCCTCTGCGGGGATCGGAACGCTGCCCCATATCGAGGGCGAGCTCCTCAAGGCGCGCGCCAGGATCGACATCAGCCATGTCCCCTATCGCGGCGGCGGACTGGCGCTTACGGGGCTGATGGGCGGCCAGGTCCACTTCATGTTTTCCACCCTGACCCAGATGCTGCCGAACATCCGCGAGGGCCGCGTGCGCGGACTGGCGGTGACGAGCGCCGACCGCAGCAAGCTCGCGCCGGAGATTCCGACCATGGTCGAGAGCGGGTTCGACAATTTCGTCGTGACGTCGATCTCGGCGGTGGTCGCGCCGCCGGGGACGCCGGCCGCGATCGCGTGGCGGCTCAATCAGGCCGTGGCTGCCGCGCTCAATTCGGAAGAGGTCCGGCAGGCGCTGGCGAAGATGGGCGGCGAAGCGCGCCAAGGCACGCCGGAAGACCTCGCTGCGTTCCTTTCCGTGGAACAGAAGCGCTGGGCCGAGATCATCAAGACCACGGGCGTTTCGCTCGAATAGACGGCGGCGGCGCGCAGGCGCATGAAACGGCCGAGGCCGCGTGCATGGCACGCGGCCTCGTCTTTCACGGCCCGGCTTGCCGGACGACGCGCGATCAATCGATCTTGATGTTCGCGGCCTTGGCAACGGCGCGCCACTGCGCGAGGTCCTTCAGGATGAAGTCCCGGTAGGCGTCGCCGAGCTGAAGATCGGTCTGGTAGCCGAGCTTGGCCAGACGATCGAGCAAGTCCTTGTCCTTCATCATTGCAGAGATGCCCTGCTTGAGCTTGTTCAGGACCGGCTCCGGCGTCTTCGCGGGCGCGCTCAGGCCATAACCGACGATCGTCGTCACGTTCAGCCCGAGTTCGCGCAGCGTCGGCACGTCGGGCAGCTGGTGGTAACGCTTGTCGCCGGTCACGGCGAGCACGCGGATCTTGCCCCCCTCCGCATGTGGCTTCGCCTGCGGCGGCGTCACCAGCGAGACGTCGACCGTGCCGGCGATCAGCGCGTTGGTCGCGGGGCCGAGGCCCGCGAACGGCACGTGGACCATGTTCATCCCGGCGGCCTGGTTCATCAGCACGATGCCGAGCTGCGGCGCGCTGCCGATGCCGGCGCTGCCGAAGTTCAGCTTGCCTGGATTGGCCTTGGCATAGGCGATCAGCTCCGCCAACGACTTCACCGGCACCTTGACGTTGACCGACACGGCGAACGGCAGCTGCAGAACGCCCGCGATGAAAGCGAAGTCGTCCGGGATTTTGTACGGCACGGACGCCTTCACGGCCGGCAGGATCGACAGGCCGTCGGTGACGGTCCAGAGCAGCGTGTAGCCGTCGGGCGCCGACTTCGCGACCAGATCGGTGCCGAGCTGCGCCGCGGCGCCCGGCCGGTTCTCCACGAAGAACTGCTGGCCGAGGCGCTTGGTCAGCTCCGCGGCGATGACACGTCCGACCGTGTCGGTGCCGCCGCCGGCCGCAAATGGCACCAGCATCCGCACCGGCTTCGTCGGATAGTCCTGCGCCGCCGCGTGCTGAAGTCCAGCCGCCAGTCCGGTAACGGCCAGTGTGGCCAGAAGCAATTTTCGCATGACAGGTTCCTCCCGATTTCCGAGTTCTGCCGGCGGCTCGGACGCGGTGGAACGGCGGCCGCCCGGCGCCTGGGCTCGGCGGTACAGTATGTTACGATACTATGGTGTCAATGCGGGCGCCCGGCAGGCGGCCGCTCAGCGCCAGCTTGCAAAGCAGAGCCCGACGCCGGTCATGGCGCGCGAGCGGTACGCCGGCACGTAGGTGAGCCAGTCGAGCTTCAGGTCCGCCGCCGCTGCCGCAACCGCGATCCAGTTGCGGATTTCCGACGAGCCGGTGTGCAGCAGGCGCGGGGGCAAGGACTTCAGCGCCGCGTAATCGTTGTTGCGCAGCGCCGCCACGACCTTGCCGTCCAGGTCCTCGTTGACCAGAAAGTGGCTTAAGCCCCCGGACGCCATGACGCCGACGCGGAGGTCGTCCGGGAAGCTCGCGGCAAGATCGCGGATCGCGGCGCCCAATTCGAAGCAGCGCGCCGGGCTCGGCTGATTGGGCGGATAGTACGTGTTGAGGAACACCGGCACGATCGGGATCGGCGGCTCGGCCATGTAGCGCCGGTGCACGAACGAATAGGCATGGCCCTCGAATTGGTCGCTCACCAATGCCTTGACGGCGGTGATGTCGAAGTTTCGATCCATCAATCCGGCGATGATGTGCGTCGCCAGCGCCGGATGACAGGGATAGAACCGGTCCTTGCCGTCCTCCATGCGCTTGCGCTGGTCGAGCAGATACCAGTCGGCGGCCGGCGCCGTGGGTGCGGCCGCGTTGCGGATCGTCTCGCCGTGATAGATCCCGATCGCCGGGCGGCAGGCGTCCTGGAAGATTTCCCGCTGATCGTCGCCGACGACGATCAGCACGTCGAGCCTGGCCGCCGCGAGATCGGCCTGAAGGCGGTCCATCGCGCCCCAGGTCGTCCGGTGCCGCTGCGCGATCGCCTCCTTGGAAATCTTGGCCGCCGCCGCGGGCGGCGTCGACTTCAGCAACTCGTCGAACGAGCGGGGTGTGCCTTCGAAATCGTTGATCGGCGCCTTGCAGTCGACGTGATCGAACAGCGCCTGCCAGTTCTCCACCGCCGAGAACAACATAGTGCTATGCGAGGTTCCGAATGCTGCTACAATCCGCGCCATCTATTCCCCCGACACGCCACTTTTGCCTGCGGCGAGAGCTTCGCGATCCGCCAATTGGTATGGTTTCATACTAAATGAGTCAAGCCGCGGCGTCGGGGGCAACGGCCCACGTGAAATCGCCACAGCGATTCGATTGGGCGGGGCTGCATTCCGCGGCGGCGCTCGCCTTCGGTTGCGCAGCCGTGCTATTGCGTTGCGGCCGCTCCCCATGGCTGCGGCGATGCGATGGCGGGCCGCCGGCGGCCACGGCCTGGAACCCGCGGCGGAATTGAACCCTATGGCGCTACGACGCGAAGCCACCCGAACCCTCAGGGCCGTCGACCGCAATGCGCAGACGACTTCCGACGACCCGGAATTCGCCGGCATGTCGCAAAGCCTGGGTTATCAGATCCGCTACGCCTATCGCGCGTTCGTCAAGGCGCTCGCCGACGAACTCGGCATTCACCGGCTAACCACGAGCCAATGGTCGGCCTTGCGCGTGCTCTGGGAGACCGAGGGCCTCAGCCAGGTCGAGTTGGCGCAGCGGATGATGGTCGAGAAGGCGTCGCTGACGTCGGTGCTGCAGGCAATGGAAAAGTCGGGCCTGATCCTGCGCACGCGCAACGCCGACGACCGCCGCAAGGTGAACGTCTTTCTCACCGCGGCGGGGCGAAAGCTCAGAGACAAGGTGCTGCCGCTCGGCGCCGGGATCAACCGGCGCGCGGCGCGCGGCCTTTCGGCCGAGGAGGTGCGGCAGTTGCGCACGCTGCTGGCCAAGGTGATGAGAAACCTTCAGAGCTGACGCGCGCCGCGGCGGCTCGGACCGCGACGGCGCACGCCGCCGGACGCGTCATCTCGGTTGCAGCCACTTCGGCAGGAAGCCGTACGCATCGGCGCCGTTCGCCGGCTTGCAGGCGACACCTGCGCCCCGCAAAAGCTCTTGAAGCCGCCCGGCGTTGAACGCGTCGAAGGTCTCGGTGCAGCCGCCAACGTGCGTGCCGCCGACAAAGACCTGCGGGATCGTCGGCGAACTGGTTTGCGCTTTCAGCACCGCACGGATTTTCCCGCCCCAGTCGTTGTTCCGGTACTCGGCCGAGTCGAGATCGATCGAGCGGTACGGAACGCCGTAGGCCTTGAACAGCTTCCGCACCGACCAGCAGAACTCGCACCATTCGAGCGCAAACATGACGACCGGCTGCGCCGCGTCGCCGGTCGCTTCGGCGACGAACGCCTGCGCCTCCAGCGCGAGGATTGCGGGCGCTTCGACCTTGGGCGCGGCGGGCGCGGGCTTCACGTCGAAGCGATAGCGCGGCGTCGACTTCGAAATCGCGATTTCCTCATCCGACATCTCCGAAGCGACGTCGTCGAACAGCGGCGTGCTGAGATAGCGTTCGCCAGTGTCCGGCAACATGCACAGGACGTTCGCGCCCCGCAGCGCCCGCGCGCAAACCTCCAGCGCGGCGGCAAAGGTCGCGCCGCCGGAAATTCCGGTGAATATCCCTTCCTGCCGCGCAAGCTCGCGCGCCAGACGCAGCGCCTCGCCGCCTTTGACCGGAACGATCTCGTCGATCAGACCGGCATCGACGGCGTCCTCGGCGAGCTTCGGGATAAAGTCGGGCGTCCAGCCCTGGATCGGGTGCGGACGAAAGCGCGGATGACTCTCGGCCGGCGCACCGCTGGCGTCCCGCGGCTGGCGAACGCCGCTGCCGAGGACCGGAGAATTGTCCGGTTCGCACACGACCACCTTGGTGTTCGGACTTCGCATCCTGAGGACGCGCGCGACGCCCTTGAGCGTGCCGCCCGTTCCCGCGCCCGTGACCCAGTGGTCGAGCGGGATATCGCCGAAGTCCTGCAGGATCTCCAGCGCCGTGGTCCACGAATGAATATCGGGATTGGCTTCGTTCTCGAACTGGCGGCACAGGAACCAGCCGTGGGTCTGCGCGAGCTCGACCGCCTTCGCCAGCATTCCGCTGCCTTTCTCCGACGCCGGCGTCAGCACCACCTTCGCGCCGAGGAAACGCATGAGCCTGCGCCGCTCGACGCTGAAGTTCTCCGCCATCACGATGACCAGCGGATAGCCCTTCTGGGCGCAGACCATGGCGAGGCCGATGCCGGTGTTGCCGCTGGTCGCCTCCACCACGGTCTGGCCGGGCTTCAGCGCGCCGCTGCGCTCCGCCGCCTCGATGACGCCGAGCGCGAGCCGGTCCTTGACCGAGCCCATCGGGTTGAACGCCTCGAGCTTGACGAAGAGATTGACGCCGGCCGGCGCGAGTTTGCCGATGCGCACCACCGGCGTCCGCCCGACGGTGCCGAGAATTGAGTCGTAGCGCCGCCCCGGCGCAAGAAGCGGTTGCTCGTGGCGGGCGTCCGTGGCGCGCGCGCCGATCGAACCGGCGATGGTCCCGTGCATGATTGTCTCCTATTCAATTCGCCGCCTGACTAAGCGCCGGCCGTGGGCGGCAGCGTGTGATCCGGCGTGGAATTGCGGGCGAACGGAGCCTGTTGCGGGACCGACCCGGAACCGCCATCGCCGTGCGTTTGGCGATACGCGCGCTTCAAGCGCTTCGGTGCGACATCACGTCAATGACGCGGCTGCACGCCGCTGCCGCAGCGCAATCCCGATTTTGCGGGCTACTGCAATCGCTGTACCGCCATGCGGTTCGTTGCGTTCCCTACCGTTAATTGCAATTATAACGTTGGGCCAAATCCCAATCCTTTCCGAGGGAGGAATCCAAGATGAAGAAACTGGTTCTGACGGCTCTGGCCGGCGCGATTGCGTCGGGCCTTGCGGCCGCAACGCCGGCCGCGGCGCAAGAGGTCACGCTGCGCCTGCACACGTTCATCCCGCCGGTCGCCAACCCGGTGAAGCACTTCCTGCAGCCCTGGGCCGACAAGGTGACCAAGGAGTCCAACGGCCGCATCAAGGTGCAGGTCTATCCGACCATGCAGCTCGGCGGCAAAGCCGAACAACTGCTCACGCAGGTGCGCGACGGCGTCGTCGACGTCGTGTGGACGCTTCCCGGCTTCACCCCCGGCGTGATGCCGAAGATCGAAATCTTCGAACTGCCGTTCCTGCACCGCAACACCCACTCGACCGTGATGGCGTTGCAGGAATACGTGCCGATGTACATGAAGAAGGACTTCGAGCCCTATCATGTGCTGCTGGTGCACACGCACGCCGGCGCGCTGTTCATGACCAAGGACCCGATCAACAAGGTCGAGGACTTCAGGGGCATGAAGCTGCGCTCGTATTCGCGCACCAACGCCTGGATCCTGGAGGCGCTCGGCGCGACCCCGCTGCAGATGGCGCTGCCGGAACTTGCGCCGATGCTCAGCAAGGGCACGGTGAGCGGCTCGATCCTGCCCTATGAGATCGCGCCCGCGGTCAAGATGCAGGACCTGACCGAGCACTTCACCACGCTCGCTCCGCCGCAGCCGCGGCTGTCGACGGCGATCTTCACACTGCTGATGAACAAGAAGAAGTACGAGAGCCTGCCGCCCGACCTGAAGAAGGTGATCGACAACAACTCCGGCGCCAAGCTCGCGCCGGTCGCGATCGAGGTCTGGGACCGCATCGAAGTCGACGGCGAGAAGGTGATGCGCTCCAAGACCAGGAACAAGTTCTCGAGCCTGAGCGCCGCGGAAACCGCAAAATTCAAGAAGACGGTGCAGCCGGTGTTCGACCGCTTCAAGAAAATGCTGAGCGACGGCGGTGACGACGGCAACAAGATCCTCGCCGACGTGGAGCGGCTGATCGCCAAGCACGCGAAGTAGGCGGAGGCCGTTGCTCCGGCAACGGCCCGGTTCCGAGCCCAACCGATGGCCGAATCCACCAGCAACGCAGCCCGGCCGACCGACCCGGTCGGCCGGGCGCTCTATTCGGTCGTCACGGCGATGGCCATATTCGGCGGCATCCTGTGCACCGTCATTGCCGTCATGGTGACGGTCAGCGTCACCGGCCGCTACCTGTTCTCGGCGCCGATCCCCGGCGACTACGACATCGTCGGCATCATCGCGGGATGCGCAATCTTCGCCTTTCTTCCGTACTGCCAGATGATTCGCGGCAACGTGATGGTGGACTTCTTCACCAACGGCCTGGCGCCGCGCGCGCGCATCGCGCTCGATGCATTTGGCTCGCTGCTCTACCTGATTATCGCCATCCTGTTCACCTGGCGGCTGCATTACGGCGCGTTCGAGCTTTATGAGACCAACCAGCAGATCGCCGCGTTCAGCTTTTACCGCTGGTGGACGCTGCCGCTGAACATCCTGTGCATGTTCGTGCTCATCGCCGTCGTCGCCTACACGCTGGTCCAGGACATCAAGAACCTGCGCAGCGGACGCGCTCCGGATCGCGCCGCGGTCACGGGGGATTGACGCGATGAGCGAGCTGACCGTCGGGGTGATCGGTTTTGCCGCGCTCATGGCGCTGATCGCCATCCGCGTGCCGATCGGCATTTCCATGCTGACCGTCGGCATGTCCGGATTCTGCTACATCGCCGGCACGAGTTCGCTGCTGAGCTTCCTCAAGACCGAGATGTATTGGCGGTTCAGCTCGTTCGACCTTTCGGTCGTTCCGCTGTTCCTGATGATGGGCAATTTCGCGGCGCGCGCGGGCATCACGCAGGCGCTGTTCCGCGCCGCCGCCGCCTGGATCGGCCACTTCCGCGGCGGCATTGCGATGGCGGCGGTCGGCGGCTGCGCCGCGTTCGGAACCATCAGCGGCTCGTCGCTCGCAACCGCCGCGATGATGGGCCAGGTCGCGCTGCCGGAATTGCGCCGCTACAACTATTCGGGCGGTTTCGCCACCGGCGCGCTGGCAGCGGGCGGAACGCTCGGCATTCTAATCCCGCCGTCGATCGTGCTGATCATCTTCGGCATTATGACGGAAGCCAACATCGTCACGCTGTTCCAGGCCGGCTTCCTGCCGGGCATCCTGGCCGCCGCCGGATACCTGGTCGTCATCGGCATCGTGGCCCGGGTGGTTCCGGGCGCGGGCCCGGCGGGACCGCGCGCCGACCGCACCGAGCGATGGAACGCGCTGAAGCAGGTCTGGTCGGTGGGCGCGATCTTCCTGGTGGTCATGGGCGGAATCTACTCCGGCATCTTTACGCCGACCGAGGGCGCGGGCGTCGGCGCCACCGCGACGTTCCTGGTGGCCGTATTCTACGGCGGCATGCGCTGGCGCGGCTTTCTCGACGCGCTGATGGAGACCGCAGCGACCACGGCGATGATCTTCCTCATCCTGCTCGGCGCGAGCGTCTTCAACGCATTTCTCGGATTCTCGCGCCTGCCGATGTGGACTGCCGATTTCTTTCAGAACTCCGGCTTATCGCCCTACGTCGTTCTGCTCGGCATGATCGCGCTCTATCTGGTGTTCGGCTGCATCATGGACTCGCTCGCCATGATCCTGATCACCATTCCGATCTTCTGGCCGGTCATCGCCGCGCTCGACTTCGGATTGCAGCCCGAAGAGCTCAAGCTTTGGTTCGGCATCGTCACGCTGATGGTGGTGGAGATCGGCCTGATCACGCCGCCGGTCGGGCTGAATGTCTTCGTCATCAATTCGCTCGCCAAGGACGTGCCGATGCTCGAGACATTCAAGGGCGTTCTGCCGTTCCTCGTATCCGATGCAATCCGCGTCGCGCTGATCGTGTTGTTCCCGGCGCTGAGCCTGGCCCTGCCCCGGCTGCTCAGCGGTTGAACACGCAGCCGCGCGGCCCGGTCAGGCCCGCCGCGCCATCCGCTCCCGGGTCGCGCCCGTCCGCGCTTCCAGCCGCGCCAGCAGGCGGTCGAGCTCGGCGATATCGTCGGCATCGAGCTTGCCGCCCGGCGCGCGCACGGCGGCCGACGCGATCGCGCCGCGGCGGCGCAGGATTTCCTTGCGCACGGGCAGACCGAAGCCCGGCTGCTGCTCGTGGCGCAGGATCGGCAGATAGAGATCGAACAGGTCCTCGGCAGCCCCGGCATCGCCCTTGCGGAACAGGTCGAAGACCTCGACCAGCACCTCCGGAAACGCAAAGCCCGTCATCATGCCGTCGGCGCCGCGGTGCATCTCCTGCGGCACGTAGAGCCCGCCGTTGCCGACGAAGATCGCGATCCGGCGATGCGCCGCGCCGTCGCACGCCTTGCGGACGGCGGTGAGCTTCTTCAGGCCCGGGCAGTCCTCGTGCTTGAACATCACGATGCTGGGATGGGCATCGACCAGCCTGACGAAACCGCCCGGCGAGATGAAGGCCTGCGACGACTGCGGATAGTCCTGGTAGCAGATGGGGACCTCCGGCCCGAGCGCGGCGACGACCTCGCCGAAATAGGCTGCGATCTGCGCTTCGGTCTTGAGTCCGATGAACGGCGCAATCATGACGCCGCAGGCTCCGGCCTCCATCGCAACCCGGCTGAGCGCCACAAGGTTGGACGTGCCGGCGTTGGACACCCCGACGACGACGGGAACGCGCCCCGCGACCGCCCGCATCGCGTGCCGCACAAGCTCCGCCGACTCGCCGTCGGACAGCTTCTGCGCCTCGCCCATGATCCCGAGCAGCGTCAGCCCGTGGACCTTGCCGCGCAGGTAGAACTCGATCATCCGGTCGACGCTCGGCCAGTCGATGTCGCCCCGTTCCGTGAACGGCGTTGGCACGATCGGATAGACGCCTTGTGCGGTTGCATCGAGGAGATGTGTCATGGTCTGCGATCCTATCCGTTCGCGTCCGGCACTTCGATGCCGGCCAACAGCCGGTCCACCGCGTCGTGGAACCGCTCCCAGGGCGCCTCGCGGTCGCTCTGGTTGCGCACCACGATGGAACTGCCGGCGTAGAACTTCTCATAGAGCATGTGCCGGCCGGCAAACTCGGTGCCGACGATGTCCCAGGCAAGCTTGTAGAGCTTGTGGCGCTCCGCCGCCTCGATCGACGGCGTCTTCCACCAGCGCTCGAAGCGGTCGCGCAAAGCCTCGTCGGTGACGACGTCGATGGAGGCCGGCATAACCATGGGATAGCCGCCGAGCAAGGTGCGCAGCGTGTCGACGATGCCGGTGTGGCTCTCCTGGCACCAGTTCAGCGCGGCATACATGATGCGGCGGTTGGGAGTGGCATAGCCCTTGGGCCATTCCTCCCACGCCTCGATCTGGCCCTGCACCAGCCCGCCGATCAGCGCTTCGAGCGACACCAGCCGGCCCAGTTGCTCGCGCACCGCCGGGATGTGGTCGATGCCGTTGGCTTTGCAGATGCGGCTCGCGACGCCGACGATCAGGCCCATCTTGGACCAGAAGCGCACGTTCGACTGGTGGTTCTGATAGCAGTTCGCCGGCGTCTCGATGTAGATGCGCCGCGACATCGCCGCGTCGTTGTGCAGGAACACGCGGTCCCACGGGATTTTCACGCGGTCGCAGACCAGCACGCTGTCGGTCTCGTCGTAGCGGTAGGACAGCGGATAGTCGGCTTCGTGCCGCGCATGCTGCGCGTAGGGCTGGCGCGCCCAAAGCGACACGCCCGGCGCATTGATCGGCAGCGCCGCAGTGATTGCCTCGCTCTTGAGCTTGTCGTCGATCGGCGTGAGGTTGCCGATCATGATCTCGTCGGCAAACACCGCGCCGGTCGCGAGCATCTTCATTCCGGAGACGACGACGCCCGACCCGTTCTCGGCGACGACCTGAAGATTGGGATCGTCGCGCTGCTGGCCGGGAAACAGGTCGGCGCTCTTGCGGCCGCTGGCTGGCGTCACGGCGAAGCTGAGGTAAAGGTCGTTGCGCCGGGCGTAATCGTAGTAGCGCAGCAGGTTCTGTCCGAAGCCGGGCCGCAGGCGGTCGAGCAGGCCTGCGTCCATCGCCAGGCCCGTCACAAGCCCCGCCACCTGGTCGGGCGAGCGACCGACGAAGCCGTAGGTCATGTCGGCAATGGCCTTCATCGCGCGCATGCGGCGCACGAGGTCGTCGCGGTTGCGGCAGCGCAGCCAGTACAGCGAATGGCGCTCGCCGTCCTCCTCGAAGCTGAACAGATCGCGCTGCGCGGGATCGGCCTTGCGGTCGTAGATCGCGGCGACGGTGCGCGCGCCTTCGCGGAACGCCGGATGCGCCGTCACGTCGTCGACACGCTCGGCCCCGATATAGACGATGCGGCCGTCGCGCATCCGCTCGAGCTTCTGGGCGCCGCTGATCAGCACGCGCGCTACTTCCGCACCAGCGTCAGCGGATTGGCCGATTCCGGCACGCGCCGCCAGCCGGCATCCGACGGCTCGAACCGCCAGTACTGGCCGCGCGCCGAGCGGAACACCAGTTCGCCGCGGTCGACCTGCCAGGTTGCCGGTCCGAAGCGCGTGACGAACGGATCGCACGGCGGCTTGACCTGGATCGCGAACTCTTCGCCAGCCGCGGTTCGCGACAGCGTGAGTTCGCAGATTGGGCGCCCGGCGCCGGCGCCGCGGACGACCCGCCAGTCGCCGACGGTCTGGTCGATGGTGCGCGGCGGCGGTCCTGCGACAGTGGCGTTCTGGATGAACAGGATGCCCACGCCCGGTCGCGGCGCTTCGAAGATGCCGCCCTCAAGCTCGCTGAACTCCAGAACCGCCTGGCCCTTGGCGTCGAGCAGCCGCAGGAAGTCGTTGTCCGCATGGGCCCAGGCCGAGATTTCGCGCACGAACGGGAAGTGCTCGGTGCAGGCCGGATCGAACAGCACGCGCTTGCCGCCCGGCACGTTGTCCGCGCGGAAGGTGATGGTGCAGGCCTTCTCGCGGTCGGCGGTCGAGAACTCCCAGCTCCCGACCATGGTGCGGGGCACGCTCGGGATGGCGGCTTCGGGCGGCGGTGCGGGCTGCGGCTGCGCCGCCGCAGACGCGGCGAGCGCGATCGAAACGGACAATGCGACAATGACGCCACGGACCATGGCGCAAGGCTATCACACCCGTTTCTTCGGCGGCCAGGGAGCCTCCGGCACCGGGGTCAGCGGATCCTTGCCGGAACCCCAGGCGAGGAGATTGTTCACGACCAGTCGATCCATCGCGCGGCGGGTCGCGACCGAGCCCGAGCCGAGATGCGGGAACAGCACGACATTCTCCATCGCCAGCAATTCCTTCGGTACGTCCGGCTCGTTGACGAACACGTCGAGGCCCGCCGACATGATCCGCTTCTCCTGCAGCGCCTTGATCAGCGCCGGTTCGTCCACGACCGATCCACGCGCCATGTTGATGAAAATGCCGTCCGGCCCGAGCGCGTCGAGCACCTTGGCGTCGATCATGTTTTGCGTGCCGGGACCGCCCGGCACGATGGTCAGCAGGATGTCGACGTCCTGCGCCATCGCGATCAGGTCGGGATAGTGCTTGTACGGCACACCCGCGCGCGGCTTGCGGCTGTGATAGACCACCGGCACCTTGAAGCCGTCGAGCCGCCGCGCGATCGCCTGGCCGATGGCGCCCATGCCGACGAGCCCCACGGTGCGGTCGCGCAAGGTCGCGGGCGTCAGCCGGTACGGCCGCTCCAGCCATTTGCCGGCGCGCAGGTAGCGCTCGGCCTGCGGGAATTCGCGCACGGTGCAGAGCAGAAGCCCGAGCGCGGTGTCGGCGACCTCCTCGGTCAGCACGCCCGGCGTGTTGGTGACGACGATGCCGCGCTCGCCCGCCCATTTGGCGTCGACGTGGTCGTAGCCGACGGCGAAGGTCGAGACGATTTCGAGCTTGGGAAAGCGCGCCATCAGCGGCCCGTCGATGCGCTCGCTGGACACACTCACCGCGAAGCCGCGGATGCGGTCCGCAAGCCCGGCCATGAACGCGTCCTTGTCCTTGGCATCCGCCAGGATGTGCAGGTTGAACGCGGAGCTGAGCCCGTCGACGATGACCGGCTTCTTCGGCCCGACCAGCAGCACATCGATCTTGTCGGCCATCGCCGTCACTCCCCGCGACATACCGGACCTGCGTTGCGGCCGGGTCGCCCGTAACCTGCATTTTCACGGCAGAATCGCAAGCCTAGTGGCCCGCTTCTAACATTCGCATTCCGTTTCAGCAGGCGTGTTTGCGAATGTTAGAAGCAAAGGACCACTAGCAAATTCAAAGTGCTAGTGGAGCTTTGGATTTGACATTCGCTTCGCGAGTTCGCGACGAAGCGGGTCGCGAATGTCAAATCCGCTCCACTAGCGGCAGAAACCGGCTGCCCACGCGCATTGCGGGCGCGCATTGCGCCATGCTAGCTGACACGCCGAACGGCCCACCAGCCGCAGCAGTCCAATAAGGAGCTTTTCGGGATGGCACAGAACACGCAACGGATCGGATGGATCGGCATGGGCCGCATGGGCTATCCGATGGCGGAGCGGCTGCTCAAGGCCGGCTACGACGTCTCGATCTGGAACCGCACCAAGTCGAAGGCCGAGCCGCTGGCCAAGGTGGGCGGCAAGATCGTCGACAAGCTCTCCGAACTGTCCGGCTGCGACATCGTGTTTTCCATCGTGGCCGAGGGCAAGGACGTCGAGCAAGTCTATTTCGGCAAGGACGGCGTGCTCTCCACCAACAAGACGCCGCCGGTGTTCGTCGACTGCTCGACCATCGCGGTGGAAGAGTCGGTCGAGATCCGCAAGCGCCTCAAAGAGCGCGGCGCCGACTTCGTGTGCGCGCCCGTCAGCGGCAATGCCAAGGTCATCAAGGCGGGCAAGCTGTCGTCGGTCTGCTCGGGACCGAAGGCCGCCTTCGACAAGGCCGAGGCCATGATCAAGGTGTTCGCGCCGAAGGGCGTCGCTTACGTCGGCGAAGGCGAGCTCGCGCGCGTCTGCAAGATCGCACACAACGTCATGCTCGGAGTGGTGATCCAGAACCTGATCGAGATCACGCTGCTGGTAAACAAGATGGGCGTGCCGCGCCACGCCTTCCTGTCGTTCCTCAACAACGGCGTCATGGGCTCGATGTTCACCGCCTACAAGTCGCCGGCGCTGGTCAACCTCGACTGGACCACGACCTTCACGCCGGAGCTTCTCCGCAAGGACCTCGACCTCGGCCTCGGGCTCGCCGATGAAGTGGACGTGCCGATGCCGATCACGGCCGCAACCCGCGCCATCCTCCAGATGCACATGGGTCACGCCATGCTGCAGAAGAACCCGGAGGAGTATCTCGCCAAGGACTTCGCGGCCCTGATGGAGACCATGGCGATCTCGGCGGGCATGAAGCTGGAAAGCGAGAACAAACAGGTTCCGACCGGCCTGGAATAGCCATTGGCGTGACACCGAACGAAAGCGCCGCACGATCCGTGCGGCGTTTTCATTTGCGGGGTCTTTGCGGCATCGAGACCCGCGACCAAACCGCATGTACAGCGGCGCCGTCCGGGCGTTATCCTCCGGCCTGAATAAAGAGATCGGGAGGAATGCCCATGGCGAACATCAGCGACGTTTCGATCGTCAATTGGAACAAGACCGAAGCCAAATCGGTGCCGTCCGGACTTGAACGGACGATCTGCAGCCAGGCTCTGTGCGGTTCGAAGACCCTGGACGTCATCCACCGGACGGTGTCGAAGGGCCGCAAGCTCGACGTGCAGGCGGGCGACAAGTACCACCTGGTCTACGTCATCGAGGCGCCGGGCGGCGGCAACATCGGCTTCGGCGGCAAGTCTCACACAGCCGAGGCCGGCGCCGGCGTGCTGCTGGTTCCGGGCGAGTCCGCGCAGTTCGAAGCAACCGGCTCGGACTTGCAGATGCTGCACATGGTGACGCCGAAACCCCCTGCCGCCGTGGAAGCGGGACTGCCCGGAGGTCCGGGATATTTCTTTAACCGCAAGACGCTCCGCCCGCTGACCGATGCCAGCGGCGGCCGCGTGCGCCGTTTCTGCGTCGAGTCCACCGTCAGGCTTCTCGACGGCAGCAGGCTCACGCCGACCAACGCCATTCAGGCGGGCGAGATGCGCTATCACGACGGCGGATCGTCGCCCTATCACCGGCACTTAGGCACCAGCGCCAACCCCGACGGCCCGTCGCACTGCTACATCACGTTCAAGGGCCGCGGCGTGGTCCAGGTCGGCGACGATACCCAGGAACTCGAACCCGGCACGCTGGTGTTTTTTCCCACGGGCGTGCCGCATCGGCTGCGGGCTCACGGCGGACCGCTCGACTACTTCGAGCTGCAGGCCTGGAAGAGCTTCAAGACCGACGTGCTCAGCGAGGAGAAGCTCGGGCTCAAATGGTACTACGACCCCGTGTCGCCGGGCGCCGAGCGGATCGAGTGGGACCAGACCTGACGAAGCGGCCGCTCGATGTCGCCCGAGTCAACCCAGGCCGATTGACGCAAGCGCGGTTTCCCGTGACTGTGTCGCGCCTGCTTTCAAGCTTTCAACCGTGAGGAAAACGCCATGCGTAACCGTCCCGCCCTGACCTCCGCCGACGTCCAGAAGATGATGGCCGCCTGCAAGGCCGAAGCCGAAAAGAACAAATGGGCCGTCACCATCGCCATCGTCGACGACAGCGGCGCGGCACTCATGCTCGAACGCATGGACGGCGCCGGCCCGATCAGCGCCAAGGTCGCGATGGACAAGGCGCTCACGTCGGCCGCAACGCGGCGCCCGACCAAGTTCTGGGAAGACCGCATCAAGGAACGCCCGGCGTTCCTGACCTTCCCCGGCGGCGCCATGTTCCAGGGCGGCATGCCGGTCATGCATCAGAACGAATGCGTCGGCGCGATCGGCGTGTCGGGCGTGCAGTCGCACGAGGACGAGCAGATCGCCGCCGCCGGCATCAAGGCGCTGGGCTGAGCGCACAGCCTGCGTGTCCCGGGCGCAGCGCGGCATGGCATGACGCGCTGCAGACCCGGGACCCCGGTTGCTTCGAAAGCTAAATCGCTCCCGTCGCCGTCGGACCGCCCTGCGGGCGGTGGCGCTTGACCGCGTCCGGGTTGGTCGAGTCGACGCCCATATAGACGCCCTTCTCCCAGGTGCGCTTGAGCGGATCGCGCACCTTCAGCGACATCTTGCCGATGTTCTGGATTTCGATCTCGCAGGACTCGCCGTCCTGCAGGAACCCCAGGCCTTCGTGGTTGGTGCCGCAGGCGATCAGGTCGCCGGAGTTCATAGTCATCACCGTGGTCGCCCACTCGATCAGCTCGGGGACGCGGTGCTCCATGTCGTCGGTGTTGTAGTTGTGGCGCAGCACGCCGTCGACCCAGAACCGCACGATGACGTCGTTCGGGTCCTTGATCTCGTCGGCGGTGGCGATGCACGGGCCGATCGGCGCAAACGTATCGAACGACTTGCCGAGCCAGCTCGTCAGCGGCGTCGCGGGCCAGGTGCGGCGGCCGACCTCGCGCGCCGACACGTCGACCAGCGTGGTGTAGCCGAAGACGGCGCTCCGCCAGTCCTTTTGCTTCACCATCTTGGCCGGTCCCTTGATGACGATCGCCAGCTCGGCCTCGTGCATGAAGGCGTAGGGCACGGTGTATTCCGGCAGCACGATGGTGTCGCCCGGCCCGATCACCGCGTCCGGGTTCTTCATGAACATGTTGAGCGGCCGCGCCTCGCGCTGGGCGTGTTCCCAGTAGTTGGCGATGCAGCAGAGAATCTTGCCCGGCCGCGGCAGCGGCGGCTTGAGCTGGACCTGCGCCAACGGCACGGCGGATCCGTCCTTGGCGAGCTTCTCCAGCGCAGGACGCAGGCCGTCGAAGCCGTCGATGATGCCCTGCATGGTGAGCTGCGGCGTGTAGCCCTTCTTCACCGCGCTCGAAATGTCGACCACGCCGCGGTCCGTGATGAGGCCGGGCAGGACCTCGGCGTTGGGCGCGGATTGAAACAGAACCAGCTTCACGATGACCTCCCCCTCTTCGAACTTGGCCGGAATACAGCACATCCCCCCGGAAGCGGCCAGCCGCACGCGTTTCGCGCATGACAGCTCCGTGTCCCGCGATGCGGGCGAGGCCTGCGGCGAAGCGCGCGCAAATTGCGTCCCTGGATGGGGTGCGATATCGTTGCGACAATTGTGCCGGCCGGTGAAACGGCGGCACGAGCCAGCCAACCCCAAGGACAGGCAACGACGATGGCAGTCATCAAAGTCACCGACATCGCCTATGTGCGGATGCGTTCGCCCGATCTCGACCAGCAGGCGGAGTTTCTCGACAATTTCGGCCTGGTGAAGTCCGAGCGGACCGGCAACGCCCTCTACTACCGCCCGACCGACCCGGTGCATCACGTCCATATCACCGAGAAGGGCGATCCCAAGTTCCTTGCCATCGCCTACCACGCGGCGAGCGAGGACGACCTGAAGGCGGTCGCCAAGGTTCCCGGCGCCACCGGCATCGAGAACATGGACGAGCCGGGCGGCGGCAAGCGCGTGCGCCTGACCGAGCCGAACGGCTATCAGGTCGAGATCGTCTGGGGCATGAAGAGCGTGCCCGAGATTCCCGCGCCGCGGCAAATGCTGAACTCCGGCTACGCGCCGCTCGCGCGTCCCGGCGCGCTGATGCGCATTCCCAAAGGCCCGTCGCGCTGCAAGCGCATCGCGCATGCGGTGCTCGGCACGCCTAAGGTGAAGGAGACGGTGAACTGGTTCCGTCACCATCTCGGCTTCATCTGCTCGGACGACGTCTACGCCGGCCACAAGGACAACCTGATCGGCTCGTTCAACCGCTGCGACCGCGGCGAGACCTTCGTCGATCATCACGTGTTCTTTGCGATCAACCACGATCACGCCGGCCTGAACCACGTGTCGTTCGAGGTGCAGGACATGGACGACGTGTTCATGGGCCACCAGCACATGCGCCAAGTCGGCAAGTACGAGCACATGTGGGGCATCGGCCGCCACCTGCTCGGCAGCCAGGTGTACGACTACTGGGCCGATCCGTGGCGCCGCGTGCACGAGCACTGGGCGGACTCGGACCGCCTCAACGTCAAGAACGGCTCGAACACCCTGCCGGCGGAAGAAGCGCTGGTATCGCAGTGGGGCGACCCGCCGCCGCAGAAGTTCATCGAGCACGTCAGCGTCTGACAACGCTCCATCGGAATGCGAATGGCCGGGCAAGCGCCCGGCCATTTTGTTTGCAGCGGCTCGTGTCCCGGGCGCAGCGCAGCGCGAAGCGGTGCGCTGCCGACCCGGGACCCCGGTTCCTAAAACGCCAGATCAGGCGTCAAGTCGCGCCACTTTGGATTCTGCGCTTCGATCAATTCGAATTTCCACTCACGCCGCCAACGCTTCAAAGTGCGTTCCCTGGCGCGTGCTTCCAGAATGGAAGCATAAGATTCAAAATAAACGAGACGGCCGATCTTGTGCCGTTTGGTGAACCCAGGTACCGCGCCCGACTTGTGCTCACCCATTCGCCTGACAAGGTCATTGGTCACGCCGACGTACATCGTGCCGCGATACCGGCTGGCGAGAATGTAGACATAGAACTCGGCCATCGAACATAACCCGCCTTAACCGGGGTCCCGGGTCTGCGGCGCACCATTCGCCATAGCGCGTCGAAGACGCGCGTAAGCGCGCTTTCGGCTCATGCTGCGCCGCGCCCGGGACGCGCACCTCAATCAGCCCCACACCCGCCGCGCCGTTTCGACCACGACCTCGAGCTTCCGCTTCTGGTCGTCGGGCGTAATCAGGTTGCCGACCACGTCGGAGGCGAAGCCACACTGCGGGCTGATCGCGATCTGGTCGAGCGGCAGGTATTTCGCCGCCTCGTCGATACGCTTGCGCAGCGCGTCGACCGTTTCGAGCTCCGGCACCTTGGTGCTCACAAGACCCAGCACCGCGACCTTGCCCTTGGGCATGAACCGCAGCGGCGCGAACGAGCCGGAACGCTCGCTGTCGTATTCCAGCAGGAACCGGTCGTGCGGCAGATCCGCGAACAGCCGCTCGGCGATGGCGTCGTAAGTGCCCTCGCGGTGCCACATGCTGCGCTGGTTGCCGCGGCACAAGTGAATGCCGAAAGTCACGCCGGGGAAGCCGGAAATCAGCGCGGCGTCGGCCTTCAGCGAGCGCGTGAAGTTCTCGTCCGGGTTCTCGCCGCGATCGCGCATCAGCTTCAGCGACGGTTCGTCGACATAGGCCGTGTAGCCCGGAGCGTCGATGTGGACGTAGCGGCAGCCGGCCTCGGCGACGCTGCGGATCATCTCGCGCTCGATAGCGACCACGTCGGCCATGAAGGCGTCCATGTCCTTGTAGACCGCCTTGGAGTTCTCGTGGTCGAAGCGCTGCGAGATGCGGTCCGGGCCGATCAGCGATACCTTGGCGCGTGTCTTGGCGACGCCGGCGACGAACCGGTATTCCTCCAGCGGCACGTTGCGCACGAGCTTCAGCCGCGACTTGACCGGCCGGCGATGCGAGATCGCCGTGCCCTTCTCGTGCAGCGGAACCTCCCAGCGGCGAAGCGCGGTGCCGCCTTCGACCCGCCGCGCGTAGGCCGAAAGCGTGCTGGTGCTCGCGTCGTAGCCCTCCACCGCCGCGCCGAAGCTGTCCTGGAAGTTGAGCCGCCGCATCTCGCCGTCGGAGATCACATCGAGGCCGGCGCCCTCCTGAAGCGTGACCGCGTCGCGCACTGCGGCGTCCTCGGCGGCGCGCAACGCGGCGGCATCAAGCCTGCCTTCGTCAAACGCCTTGCGCGCGTCGATCACGGCCGCCGGACGAAGGAGACTGCCGACGACGTCGGTGCGGACGGTGCGGAGGTCGGTCATGTGGTGCTCCTGTCTCTCGGCCTGGTGTCCCGGATGCGGTGCAGCGTGAAGCGCAGCGAACGGTGCACCGCCGATCCGGGACCCAGCTTACTTCAAGCAACCGGGGTCCCGGGTCTGCTGCGCATCATTCGCCATAGCGCGTCGAAGACGCGCGTAAGCGCGCTTTCGGCTCATGCTGCGCAGCGCCCGGGACAAGCCTCACACCTGCGTCGGATCGAGAAGTATCTTCCCGAGCAGGCTGCGGCTCTCCACCAGCTCATGCGACTTCGCCGCCTGCGACAGCGGCATGATGCGGTCGATCAGCGCCTTGAACTTGCCCTCCGCCGCCATCTGCATGCTGAGCCGCGCGCCCTCGGCGGTCTCGCCGGTGCGGCCCATGACGGTGATGTGGTTGAGGTAGAGCCGGTTGACGTCGAGCGGCACGATGCCGCCGGCATGGCCGCCCGCGGTGACGAGCCGGCCGTAGCGCACCAGCGTGTTGAACGCCTTCGGGAACAGGTCCGGATCGCCGATGTTCTCGAACACCACGTTGACGCCCTTGCCTTCCGTGATGCGCAGCGCCTCGATGGTGAGGTCCTGCGTGCGGTAGTTCACGCCGCCGTCGGCGCCGAGGTCGACGCCGACCTTCACGCGCTCGTCGCTTCCCGCCGCCGCGATCACCTTGGCGCCGAGGTATTTCGCGACCTGGACGCCCGCGCTGCCCAAGCCTCCGGCTGCGCCCATCACCAGCACCCATTCGCCCGGCTGGACCTTGGCGTGGTCCTGCAACAGATGAAACGCGGTTGGCGCGTGGCGCGCGACCACGCAGGCGGTCGGATAGTCCACGCTGTCGGGAATGAGCGTCGTCGTGTCGGCGATCGCCTTGACGTATTCGGCGTAGCCGCCCCAGGCGTGCACGCCCATCAGCCGGATCGTCTCGGAGCCGGTGCTGCCGCGCAACCGCAAGCCCACGGTGACACGGTCGCCGACCTTGCGGTTGGTCACGCCCCCGCCGAGCTTCACGACCTCGCCCACAGGATCGACCCCCGGCACCAGCGGCAGCGTCACCGGCCGCGCGTACTTGCCCGCGCGCACCTTGGTGTCGAGCGTCTGGTTGACCGAGACGGCATAGACCTTGATCAGCACCTCGCCCGGACCGGGCTCCGGGGTGGGGACCTCTTCGAGCTTCATGACCCCCGGCGGTCCGAACTCACGAATGACGATGGCTTTCAACGCGGCCTCCCAGCACCTTGCCGGGCGATAAGGCCGCACCGTGCCACGGCGGTCAAGCGTAGGCAGCGCATGGGAAAAGAGCGATAATTCCTGCAACAAGGGGGGATATCCAATGCGCACAACCGAACGACTGTCAGTTCCGCGCCTCGCCGCCCTCGCCGCCGGCGCGCTGACCCTTGCCTTCGCCGTCCCGGCCGGCGCGCAGGATTTCTACGCTGGCAAGACGCTGACCTTCATCGTCGGCGCGGGCGTCGGCGGCGGCTACGACCTGCAGGCCCGCACCGTTGCGCGGCATCTCGCCAAGCACATTCCCGGCAATCCGACGATCGTGGTGCAGAACATGCCGTCGCGCATCGGCGCGACCAACCACATGTTCGCCGCCGCGCCTGCCGACGGCACGACCATCGCGCTGGTTCAGCGCAATATGCTGCTGGCGAAGCTCACCCATCCCGACTCGGTGCGCTTCGACATCGCCAAGTTCAACTGGCTCGGCAGCCTCAACAGCGAAACCGCGGTGACAGTCGCCTGGCACACCGCGCCGCACAAGACCGCCAAGGACCTGTTCGACAAGGAGCTGATCGTCGGCGGCATCACCAGTGTCGATCCCGAGACGACGCCAAGGCTCTACAACGCGCTGTTCGGAACCAAGTTCAAGGTCGTCACGGGCTACAACAGCACCTCGCAGATTGCGCTCGCCATCGAACGCGGCGAAGTGCAGGGCATCGGCGACTGGTCGTGGTCGTCGCTCAAGGCGGTGCGGCCGCAATGGATCTCGGAAAAGAAGGTGACGCTGCTGATGCAGGGCGCGCTCAAGAAGGAGCCCGAGCTTGGCGACCTTCCGAGCGCAATGGACTACGTCAAGAACCCGGCCGATCGGCAGATACTCCAGCTTCACTTCACCCAGAAGACCGTGGCCCGCCCGCTGATCGCGCCGCCCGGCGTGCCGAAGGAGCGCGTCGCCCTGCTGCGCAAGGCGTTCGTCGACCTGTCGCGGGACAAGGACTTCCAGGAGGACGTCAAGAAGGCCAAGCTGGAGATCGCCTACGTGCCGGGCGAGGAG
This sequence comes from Alphaproteobacteria bacterium, assembly GCA_016869215.1. GTDB lineage: Bacteria > Pseudomonadota > Alphaproteobacteria > Rhizobiales > Xanthobacteraceae > Z2-YC6860. Next base: position 81,165 of record VGEP01000002.1, read on the forward strand.
GCCGAGAAGGTCGTGTCGCTGATCGTCTCGACGCCGGCCGACATCGCCGACCGTTACGCCAAGGCGTTCACGCCGGACAAGAAGTAGGCGGCCCGCAGCGGATCGGCCCGGCACAGCCGCAGGCCGCCCCGCCGGACGTCCGGTCCCGCCATGGACTCGTGCGCCTCACTCATGCATGAATTTTCCGCCCGCGTTCGGGCGCTGGAGAGTGTCGCATGAGCAATGGGGTGCTGGCTTGGCCCGAAGGCAAGCGCGTTGCCGTCGCGGTCAGCGTGCTGCTGGAAACCTGGTCCGAGGGCAAGTCGCCGAGCTACTTCCCGCGCACCACGCCGCTGCCGCCCGGCTCCAAGGACGTGGCCGGAATCAACTGGTCGCGGTTCGGCGGCAACGAGGGAATCTGGCGGCTGGCCCGCAATCTCAAGGACGTCGGCGTGTCCGCGACCCTGTTCTGCAACGGTCACAGCGCCGAGGTCTGGCCGGAGGCGGTGACCGCCTTCGCCAAGGCCGGGCACGACGTCGCCGGCCACGGCTACCTTCAGGACCAGACGCTGTTCTCGATGTCGGCCGACCGGGAGCGCGAGACCATCAAGAAGACGCTCGACATCCTGGAAAAAACCGCCGGCAAGCGCCCGACCGGCTGGGTGACGCCGATCTACGGCTGGTCCGAGAACACCATGGACTACTTGACGGAGGCCAAGCTCGCCTGGTGCTGCGACGGGCTCGACGCCAGCGTGCCGTACCGGCAGACCACCGCGTCGGGCAAGATCACGGTCATCCCCTGGAGCGATTTCGTCGACAACCGCGCGCTGCGCGCGACGCCGCGTATTTACTTCGAAACCTACAAGGACACGTTCGACTATCTCTACGCCTGCGAGCCCGGCGCGCTGCTCCATCTCGGCGTGCACGCCCACTTCGGCGGGCGGCCGCTGATGACGGCGATGTTCCGGCAGGTTCTCGAATACCTCAAAAGCCACAAGGACGTGTGGTTCGCGCAACATCACGAAATCGCCAAGTGGATTGCGGACCAGCAGATCGAGGACACCGCCTACGCCCGCCGCTTTCCGCGCTCGTGGTGAGAGCCGCTACTTGTCCTTCGGCCCGTAGAAGTCCGGCACCGCGACGCCGCGCGAGATCGCACCGAGCCGCGTCTCTTCCGTGGAGCGGTGTTTCTCGCACACCTCCAGCACGGCCACGATCGAGGCGCGCGGGATGAACACCACGCCGGTGTCGTCCGCCACCACGAGGTCGCCGGGGTTGACGCGCACCGGACCGATCTGGATCTCGCCGTTGATCTCGACCGTCTCCAGCCGCCACTTGCCGGTGACCGGCGTAATTTCGCTCGCCCAAAGCGGATAGCCGATGCCGCGCGAATGGTGCACGTCGCGGATGCCGCCCATGACGATGGCGCCGCGCTCGCCCTGGCGCTGGCCGGTCTGCGCCGACACGCCGCCCATGTTGGACATGCCGGGCACGCCCTGAATCACCAGCACGTCGCCGTCCTCGGCGAGATTGTGCGCCTCGAACTCCGCCATCTTGTTGAGCTGCTTCGCGGCGGCGGCGAGCGGATCGGTCCGCTGGCGGATGTTGCGCACAGTGAGCGCAGGCCCGACGATCAGCTTGCCGGGCAGAGTGGGCCTCAGCGTCGTTGCGCCGATCGCGCCCTCCGGAATGCCCAGCTCGTCCATCACATCGGAGATAAGGCTTGTGCATTCGCCGAGCGCGAGGAAACGCTCCACCACCCCCGCGGGCGGCTTCGGCGTGGACTGCATGCGGATGCGGTCGGCCGCGATCCGGCCGGTCAGGCGCTTTCCGGACATTTCGGTCAACGCCCCAGCGCCTGCGCCATGATCTCTTCGCAGCGCTTGTTCTCTTCCTCAAGCAGTTCGCCCGACATCGCCTTGCGCGTGAACGGCGACGGAACGCCGGCCATGTTCCAGCGGCAGGGGAACACGTTCTGCTCCATCCACCACTTCCCGTCGTGCCCGACGTAGTTGTCGCCGACCTGGTCGACCTCGGTGGTGTATTCGGTGACGAAGCCGTTCGGCTCGACGAAATACGAAAACACATTGCTGCCCGGCCCGTGGCGGCCGACGCCCCAGAGAATCTCGTAGCCGCTCTTGCGCACGCGCCCGGCGCCGCGCATCAGCCCGTCGATGTTGGGCATCTCGTAGGCCATGTGGTTGAGCGACGGTCCGTTGCCGCGCGCGATCGCGACGCTGTGATGGTCCGAGCAGCAGCGCACGAAATCCATCATCACCGTCGAGTCGCTCCACTTGAAGCCGAGCACGTCGACGAAGAATGCGGTCTGCTTCTCGATCTCGGCGCTGTTGAGCACCACATGGGTGAGCTTGGTCGGCCGCGACCGGTCGTCGATGGCCTCGGCGTGCTGCGCCACGTCGGCGGAGATGCAGAGCGGATGACCGTCCGGCGACGTCACCCGGAAGCCGTAGCCGCCGCCCTCGCTCTTGGGCAGCGCGGACGGCGCATCGTCGATCATCGCCCCCATGGCCTTGGCCTTGGCGTGCAGCGCGTCGATCGCGGCGCGGTCGGGCGCGGAGAAGTGCACCGCCAGCATCGACGCCCTGGGGCGCTCGCGCAGCGTCACCACATGGTGATCGCGGCTGGTGCCGCGCAGGTGGATGGTGTCGCCGTCCGCCGACACGTCCTCAAGCGCCCAGACCCTGCGGTAGAAATCGGCGGATTTCTGCAGGTCACGGACCCCCAGTTCGATGCTGCGCAGGCCGTCGATGCGGGGCTGGTTCATGGCTTCGGTCTCCGGGCGTATGGACGACGAGAGGGCTGAACGCCTTATAGCATCCGAACCGCGATCCAGCCGGTCCGTTTGGAAGCATACTACCGCGGAATCCGGCAACCGGTTGCCGCGAACCCTCCCTCCGGCGCATCCCTGACGCGCAGGGACGCTGGTTGCATTCGCAACCGGGAGCGGGCAAATTCCCGCTCCAGAACCGGTCAAAAAAACCGGCCGGATCGCTGGGCAGGAACAAGGCCGCCGGCACGTTGGGCGGGCCTGAGCAAGGGTTCCAATCGCATGGCCGAAAAGTTTGTCGCAAAGACCTCGGAATTCGCCGACGGCGACCGCCGCATCGTCTTCGTCGGAGACAATGAGATCGGCGTGTTCAAGCATGGCGGTCAGTTTTACGCCTACTCGAACTTCTGCCTGCACCAGGGCGGCCCGGCCTGCGAAGGCCTGACCATCGCCAGGGTCGAGGAGCGCCTGCGCCCGGACAAGACCTCGCAAGGCCTCTACTTCTCCGAGACCGACATGAACTTCGTCTGCCCCTGGCACGGCATGGAATACGACATGAAGACCGGAGAGTGCATCTCCGACCGCAAGATGAAGCTCAAGAAATACCAGGTGATCCAAAAAGGGGACGAGGTCTATGTCGTCGCCTAGGGCCGCGGCGGCGAAAGCCGCCCGCAGGCCGACTGTGAAGGCAAAATCCGCAAGGCCCGTGGCCGTGAAGCGGTCGCCGGGCAGCAAGCCTGCGCGCGCGAACGGCGTGTCCGCCGATGCCATCAAGCTGGCGGCCGAGATCGAGCGCGAATTCGCCAAGCACGACGACGCGATTTCGCCGGAGGCCATGCAGGCGCTGATGGGCGCGCTGTGCCGGGTCTATTCGGTGCAGGTGGAGAACGGCGGCAAGCACACCCCGATCGTCGAAGGGCAGTCGGTGAGCCCTACGGCGGTCATGGTCACGGCCAGCGGTCTGTTGCGCGCGGCCAATCTCGCAGTGTTCGAACTCGGAATGTGGCAGAGCTGGACGGGGCGCTGACCGCGCTGCGTCCGAAACGGAACATATTGGGGATCGCCAGGAGATAACGCCATGGACCTCATCGCAGACCGCGGCCGGCGCGTACCGATCGAGGAGTTGAACACCAGCCGATTGCTGGCGCATGCGCGCAAGCAGGCGGCGCAGCGCAAGTTCGACGACATGCTGATCGTCGACGTCGACGCGCACCATTATGAAAACGAGAATTTCGCCGAGATCCTGCCGTTCATGGAGAACGACGTATTCCGCCAGCTCGCCATGTCCGCGCGCGCCAAGGGCGGCCGCGGCGCGATCACGGTGCAGAACGTCGGCTACCAGGACATGGGCGGCCGGGTGACGCGCTATCCGCTGCGCTCCAGCGAGAAGACCCCCGACGGCGCGATTCGCGACGTCGAGCTGGGATATCGCTGGATGGACGCGATGAGCGTCGACTACTCCTGCCTGTTCCCGACCGGCATGCTCTCCATCGGCCTGCACCCGCAAACCGAAATGGAGGTCGAGCTGTGCTGGGCCTACAACCGCTGGCTCACCGAGAAGGTGCTGCCGCACTCACACGGCCGGTTCTTCTCGATGCTCTGCCTGCCGTTCTCCGACCCCGATGCCTCGCTGCGCCAGGTGGAGGCGTTCGGAGACCGCAAGCACGTCGGCGGCTTCATGGTCACCACCGTCCGCAACAATTTCGCGGTCAACGACAACCGCTATATGAAGGTGTACCGGGCGATGGAGGAGCGCGGGCTCGTGCTGTCGTTCCACTCCGGCCCGAACTGGGGCGAGCCGATCTTCAAGAGCTGCAACCGGTTCCTGACCGCGCATGCGCTCGGGTTCTCCTGGTACAACGTGGTCAATCTGTCGAACTGGGTCATCAACGGCATGGGCGAGCGCTTCCCCAGGCTGCCGGTGGTCTGGATCGAATCGGGTCTCGCCTGGATCCCGTTCCTGATGCAGAAGCTCGATCACGAATACATGCTGCGGCCGTCGGAAGCGCCGCTGCTCAAGAAGAAGCCGTCCGACTACATGCGCGACATGTACTACTCCTCGCAGCCGATGGAGATTCAGGACATGCAGGCGCTGGAGTGCACGTTCCGCATGATGAACGCGGAGACGCAGCTTCTGTACTCCTCGGACTATCCGCACTGGGACTTCGACCTGCCCTCGACCATTTCCGACCTGCCGTTCCTGTCGGAGAAGGCCAAGCACAACATTCTCGGCGGCACCGCGGCGCGGCTGTTCAAGCTGCCGCCGCGCAACGAGAAGCAGAAAGAGAACCTGAAGAAGTTCGGCAATCTCACCGCCGCGGCCTGACGCGCGCGATTCCGGACCTGAAACTGCAACGGGCGGCCCGCCGGGCCGCCCGTTTCGCATATCGGGAGCGCGCGGCGGTTACTCGATCCTGATCTTGGCCGCGTCGACCACGGTCTTCCAGCGCCGGGTTTCGGCTTCGGCGTATTTGCGGAACTCGTCCGGCGAGACGTCCCAATGAAACGCGCCCTCGGTGTTCAGGCGCTTGGCGATGTCGGGCTGGGCCATCGCGTTGCGAATAAGGCCGTGCAGCCGCTGCACGACCGGCTCCGGCAATCCGCCGGGGCCGACGATGCCGTACCACGCCGAAAGATCGAAGCCCGGCAGCGTCTCGGCGATCGCCGGGATCTCCGGCGCGATGGTCAGCCGCTTCTGGGTCGAGACCCCGAGTGCCCGCAGCTTTCCGGTGCGCACGTGCGGCAGCAGCGACACGCCGCTGGTGAAGGTGAGCTGGACCTGTCCCGCAATGAGGTCGCCGACCGATTGCGGCGTGCCGCGATACGGCACGTGGGTCATCACGGTGCCGGACGCCACGTTGAACGCGGCCATCGCGATGTGCGCGGCGCCGCCGGTCCCGGCGCTGCTGAAGTTCAGCTTGCCGGGATTGGCCTTGGCGTAGTCGATCAGCTCCTTGATCGTGTTCGCCGGCACCGACGGATGAACCGCGATGAGGTTCGGCACGATGGCGAGCGGCGCGACGTAGGTGAACGCCGCGGGATTGTATTGCAGGTTGGCGTAGAGGCTGGAATTCACCGCCAGGATGCCGATGTGGCCCAGCAACAGCGTGTGACCGTCGGGCGCCGCGCGCGACACCGCCGTCGCGCCGATCCCGCCGCCGGCGCCGGGCCGGTTGTCGACGATCACCGACCGGCCGAGCGAGGGCGCGATCTTCTCGCCGACGGCGCGCGCCAGGATGTCGGTCAGGCCGCCCGGCGTGAACGGAACGACGATCGTGACGTTCGACGACGGCCATGCCGTTTGTGCCGCTCCGGATCGCGGAGCGAGCGAAGCCGCGAGCGCGGCGGAAGCCAACCCAAGAACATCGCGTCGGCGCACGGCGTCCCCTCCATCGGTCGTTGCAGTGGGCAAGTGGGCAGCGGCGTATCTTACCGCGTTTGACTTTCGGGCAATCCGGAAAAGTTGCTATCGTTTTGGCGCGGGCGCGTTGCGTCCGGCAACGGCGGGCACAGGCGATGCGGCGAAGCACGGACCGGATTCTCACCACGCACACCGGCAGCCTGCCGCGACCGGGCGATCTGGTGGCGATGCTGAACGCCAAGGAATTGGGCGAGCCTTACGACGCCAGGGCGTTCGCGGCCCGCATCGCGCGCGCGATCTCCGAGGTGGTCGATCGCCAGGTCGAAACCGGGATCGACGTCATCGGCGACGGCGAGCACAGCAAATTCAACTGGATGGCCTACGCGCGCGGGCGACTGTCGGGCCTCGAAGAGATCGACAGCCCGGTGCGGTTTCGCGGCGCGACGCGGGACTCGATCGAATTCGCGGCGGCCTACGAGGACCTCAAGGTCATGCACGCTGCGCGCTCCGGCGCGCTGGTGGCCAAGCGCACGGCCCGGCCGAAGGCACTGGTGTGCGCGGGACCGATCGAATACGTCGGCCACGCCGAGCTGCGCGCCGACCTCGACAACCTGAAGAACGCGCTGGCCGGGCGGAAGCACGAGGAAGCGTTCGTCACCGCGATCTCGCCGTCGAATCTGGAGCTCTATTACGAGAACCGGCACTACGCGTCGGACGAAGAATATCTGGCGGCGCTCGGCGAGGCGATGCGCATCGAATATCTCGCCATCGTCGAAGCCGGGTTCCTGCTGCAGATCGACGATCCGCGCATGGCGACGCACTACAACCGCGCCACCGACGCGACCGTCGACGATTGCCGCAGGTTCATCGCGCTGCGCGTCGAGGCGCTCAACCACGCGATGCGCGGTATCCCCACAGAGAAGATCAGGTTCCACACCTGCTACAGCACCAACATCGCGCCGCGCGTGCACGATTTCGAGCTGAAGCACTTCGCCGACCTGATGCTGAAGGTCAGGGCCGGGGCCTATGTGGTGGAAGCCGCCAATCCGCGCCACGAGCACGAATGGGCGGTGTGGCGGGACGTGAAATTGCCCGACGACAGGATCGTCATCCCCGGCGTGGTGTCGCACTGCGTCCACCTGGTGGAGCATCCGGAATTGGTGGCGCAGCGCATCGAGCGGTTTGCCGGGGTTGTCGGGCGCGAGCGCGTCATCGCCGGCACCGACTGCGGTTTCGGCACGTCGGGCGCGGGCGACGAGGTTCATCCGGACGTGGCCTGGGCCAAGCTCCGCGCCCTGGTCGAGGGCGCGCGGATCGCGTCGAAGCGGCTGTTTTCCTAGAGCCTTTTGTTTGACGCGTTTTCTTCGCGCGAACCGGGCCCCATTTCGCTCGATGACGCTATTGCCGCGGCCTATTCCGCCGCGGCGGAGGCGCCGGAAAAGCGGTTGGCGGGCCTCGGCAATCCAAGGTTCTCGCGCAGCGTCTTGCCCTCGTAGGCGGTGCGGAACAGCCCGCGGCGCTGCAATTCGGGCACCACGCCCTCGCAGAACTCGTTCAGGCCCGCCGGCAGCACCTGGGGCATGATGTTGAAGCCGTCGGCGGCGCCGGCGCGGTACCATTCCTCCAGCGCGTCGGCGATATCGGCCGCGGTGCCGTGGACCATGCGGTGGCCGCGGGCGCCCGCGACCCGCATGTAAACCTGACGGATGGTCAGGTGTTCGCGCCGCGCCATGTCCATGACCACCTTCTGCCGCCCCTGCTGGGTGTTGGTCAGCGGCACCTCGGGCATCGGCCCGTCGAGCGGATAAGGCGTCAGGTCGAGGCCCACGATGTCCGACAGCATGGCGACGCCAAGCACAGGATGGATCAGCTCCTGCAATCGCTCGAACTTGTCGCGCGCCTCCTGCCGGGTGCGGCCGATCACCGTGAGCACGCCCGGCATGACCTTGATCGCGTCGGGCGAGCGCCCGGCCTTGATCGTGCGCGCCTTGAGGTCGGCGTAAAACGCCTTGGCGGTGTCGAGATGCAGCTGCACGGTGAACAGCACCTCGGCGGTGCGCGCGGCAAGCTCGAGTCCCGCCTCGGACTGCCCGGCCTGCACAATCACCGGCTGGCCCTGCGGCGAGCGCGGCACCATCAGCGGCCCGCGCACCTGGAAGTGGCGGCCTTTGTGGCGGAGCATGTGGAGCTTGGCGGGATCGAAGAACTGCCCCGCCTTTTTGTCCATCAGATGGGCATCGTCGTCCCAGGTGTCCCAGAGGCCCTGCACGACGTCGAGGAATTCGACCGCTCGTTCGTAGCGCTGGTCATGCGGCGCGTGCGCGGCTTGGCTGAAGTTCAGCGCCTCCGAGGCCGCCGACGACGTGACCACGTTCCAGCCGACGCGCCCCTCGCTCAACTGGTCGAGCGTGGCGAACATCCGCGCCACGTGGAACGGATCGAGATAGGTCGTGGTCGCGGTCGAGATCAGGCCGATGTACGAGGTGACGGCGGACAGCGCGCCGAGCAGAGTCAGCGGCTCGAGCCGCATCGACACCGTCGTGCGCTGCCAGATGCTGGGATCGTCGGGGCCGAAAGTGGAGTTGCTGTCGGCGTTGAACACGAAGTCGAACAGCGCACGCTCGGCGGTCTGCGTGATATCGACGTAATGGGGCAGGCTGCGGTTGGCGTCCGACGCTATGCCGTCCTCGCGCCAGGACGCGATGTGGTGTCCGGTGCCGTAGAGGAAGAATCCGAGCTTCATCATGCGCGCACGTCCGCGTTCGACCGTCCGGCGCGCCAGTTTACGCCTATCCGAGGTGCTTTTTGAAGAAGTCCACCGTCAGCGCCAGCGCACGGTCGGCTTCCGGCTTGGAATAGGTCCTGCCGCCGTGGCGGGCGAAGGCGTGGTCCGCGCCGGGGTATTTGTGAATGGTCACGAACGGGTTCGGCCCGAGCCGGCGCTCCAGCATGTCGTTGACCTCGGCCTGCACCCAGCGGTCCTTCATGGCCATGTGCAGCACGAAAGGACGATGGAGGTTTTTCACCTCCTTGATGCGGTGCTCGATGTAGGTGCCGTAATAGGCCACCGCGCAGTCGATGTCGGTGCGGCAGCACATCAGGTAGCAGAGCTTGCCACCGAGACAGTAGCCGACCGCGCCGACCTTGCCGTTGCACTCCGGAATCTTCTGGAGGTAATGCCAAGTGTCCTCCATATCGCGCACGCCGAGGTCGTAGTCGAACTCGTAGTAGAGATCGAAGGCCTTCTGAACGTGATCGGGATTGTGGTCGGATAGTTCCACGCCCGGCTCCTGCCGCCAGAACAGGTCGGGCACGAGGCAGACGAAACCCGCCTCCGCGAACTCGTGGGCGTGCTTTCGCATCGTGTCGTTGACGCCCCAGATTTCCATGATCGCGATGATCGCGCCCACGGGCGTCTTGTCGGGATAGGCGATGTAGGCGCCCATCTCCCCGTCGCGCAGCTTCACGCGGATGTTTTCGGTACGCATCCCCTGCCTCACAATTTCAACAGATTCCTGGCATTGCCGGTGAAGATCGCGTCCTTCTCCGACTTTGAAATCTCAAGCGCCTCGACCGCGGCCACGGTGTTGCGCATCAGCGCGTTGCCCTGTTCGGCGTCGAACGGCGCATCGGTCGCGAACAGGCAGTGCTCCGTGCCGAAGAACGCATGCCCGCAGCGGGTCGGCGCAACCTCGCCGAGCGCCGTGTCGGCGTAGAGCATCTTGTAATACTCAAGCGGATGCTTTGTCAGTCCGGCCTGCTCGGCCGCCGGATTGCGCTCGCTGCTGCCGAAGAAAATCTGCTGGAAGCCGAGCTTAATCTTGCCGGCGAAATACGGGATCATGCCGCCCATGTGGTGACTGACGATCTTCAGCGCCGGCAGCTCGTCGAAAATTCCGGAATAGATCAACCGCGTCATGCAGGCCGTGGTCTCGTAGGGCCAGCCGAAGCTGAACCAGATTTCGTTCTCCGACGCCTTCTCGGTCGCGTAGTCGGAAAACTGCGCGGTCCGCATCGGATGCACCCAGACGCCCAGATCGTGCTCCGCCATGCGGCGGAACAGCGGCCGGAATTCGGGCGCCGACAGCGGCTTGCCGGCGACGTTGGTGAACACCTGCACCCCGCGCGCGCCGAGCGTCTTGACCGCGCGGTCGGCCTCCGCGACCGACGCCTCGACGTTGTTCATCGGCAGCGAGGCGATGAATGCCGGGAACCGGTCGGGATGCTTGCGGCAGATGTCGGCCAGCGCGTCGTTGGCGAAGCGCACCAGGTCCGGGGTCTTGTCCGGCGGGCCGATCAACTCAGGCGGCGGATTGGCGAGCGACAGCACGTGTTGCGTGTCTCCGAACCGGTCGAGCAGCGCACGCCGTGCATCGAGGTCCCATAACGGCTTGAGCCGCGGAAACGCGGCCAGCACCGGATGGCCTGGAATGAGGTCGCCCAGGCGGTCGAGATAGGCCTTGGGCATGAAGTGATTGAAGACATCGATCATCATGAATTGCGTACATTCGCCGCAGGGTTCGGTGAAACGGGCAACGCAGAGTATTCCGGCGCGTGGCGGAGGCAAGCTCCGATCCGCTCGCACGCCCGCCGCGCTTGAACGCGCGAATCCGGCCGAATTCGCGCCTGCCGCACGGCGGAAGCGGGCCCACTCCGCTTGACAGGCACAATGGCTGCCGCCGCCGCTGGAAAATGCCATGCGGCGGTGCAACGAACCCACCGCCAGCGACGATATTCCCTCAATTCTCCCGCAGTCCGATTTGCATTGCTTGAGTTTGAAATGTCGCGATAAAAAAGCGGAGCGCGAAAGGCCGACGGAACGGCGTTTGTTCCATGTCGTCAGGTCGGAGCGCAAAGGCGGCGCGGGGCACAAGCGGCACCAAAGATGCGGACGATCAGTCTGGCCTTTATCCTGTACGTCTTCTGGCTCGTGCTGTCGGGCTACTTCAAACCGTTTCTGCTGATCGCCGGCGCAATCTGCGCCGTGCTGTGCGCACTTGCCGCAGGACGGCTGAACGCGGCCGACGAGGAAGGCCACCCGAACCATCTGATCCTGCGCACGCCGACCTATTATCCCTGGCTGCTTTGGGAAATCGCCAAATCGGCCTGGAGCGTGACCAAGATCATTCTGCATCCGAAGTTGCCGATTTCGCCGACGATGTCCGTCGTCCGCGCCAGCCAGCGCACCGCCGCGGGGATCGCGACCTACGCCAATTCCATCACCCTCACGCCCGGCACCATCACCGCCGACGTGCAAGGCAACGACCTGACCATCCACGCCCTGGTCGCGGACGGCGCGACCGACGTGGAGGGCGGCGAGATGGACCGCCGCGTCCGCGCTTTCGAGGGCGGCGCCTGATGTTCGCAGTCGCCGCCGTCGCCATTCTGGCATCCCTTGCGCTCGCGATCGCGCGCGCCATCGCGGGGCCGACGCTGTTCGACCGCGTGCTGGCGGGCAACACCGTCGGCACGCTGGCGATCCTGCTGCTGGCGGTATTCGGATTCCTGACCGGCCGCCCGGAGTTCCTCGATCTCGGCCTCACCTACGGCCTGCTCAATCTGATCGGCACGCTCGCGGTCCTGAAGTTCTTCCGGTACGGCGACCTCGCGCATGACGACGATGCGGGGGATCGGGCGCGATGACCTTGGCCGTCGACATCGCAAGCTGGGTTCTGATCGTTCTCGGCTCCTTCTTCACCGTGGTCGGGGCCTTCGGTCTCGTGCGGATGCCGGAAGTGTTTACGCGCATGCATGCGGCAAGCGTGATCGAGACGCTCGGCGCCGGATTTCTGATCTTCGGCATGTGCCTTCAAGCGGGCTTCACGCTGGTGACGCTGAAGCTGCTCTTCATCCTGGCGCTGTTCTTCTTCTTTGCTCCGGTTGTCACCCATGCGCTGGCGCGGGCGGTGCTCCATGCCGGAATCGAGCCAAAGCTGGCGGAAGACCGCAGGGCTGCCGCCAAACAGCGTCTCGCGGCCTCCGGCGAGGGGAGGCAGCCATAGAATCCCTGATCAACATGGCGCTGATGACGCTGCTGGCGATCACGACCATCGCGATCGTCCGGCAGCGCAACCTGTTCGGGGTCGTCATCCTCGCCGGCATCTACAGCTTTCTGATGGCGAGCGTGCTGATCGTGCTCGACGCGGTCGACGTCGCCATGACCGAAGCCTCGGTCGGCGCCGGCATATCGACGGTGGTTCTGCTCGGGACGCTGCATTTGACCGGGGGCCTCGAATTGGAGCGGCCGCGGCGCGCGCTACTTCCGCTGTTCTCGGTTGCGACTGTCGCAGCCGTGCTGGTCTGGGGGACGCTGTCGCTGCCGCCGTTCGGCACGGCCGACGCGCCGATCCACAAGCATGTCGCGCCGCGCTATCTCGAAAAGTCGGTCGAAGAGACCAACGTGCCGAACGTCGTCACCGCGGTGCTGGCCGACTACCGCGGATATGACACGCTCGGCGAAACCGCCGTGATCTTCACCGCCGGCATCGGCGTCATGCTGCTGCTGCGCCGCGGGCGCGGCCGCCGCAAGCCCGACGGTGCGGCCGACGACACCGGAGCGGCGAAATGAGATTCGACGTCGTCATCCGTGTCGGCACCAAGCTGATCCTGCCCTTCATTCTGCTGTTCGCGCTGTATGTGCAGCTGCACGGCGACTACGGGCCGGGCGGCGGTTTCCAGGCCGGCGTGATCGCGGCCGGCATGGTGATCCTGGTTGCGCTGACCTTCGGCATCGACCAGGCAAAGCAGGTTGCGCCGCAGGCGCTGGTTCAACGCATGGTGCCGCTGGGAGTCCTGATCTTCGCGGGCACGGGCCTGGTCGGCATGTTGTACGGTCAGAATTTCCTTGACTACAGCGTTCTCGGCCCGGTCGCGCCCAGCGCCCGCGAGCGGGGGATCCTGCTGGTCGAGGCTGGGGTCCTCGTCACGGTCTCCGGCACGATGCTGTCGATGTTCTACGCCTTCGTCGAGCGGGGCCGCTGATGCAGGCGATTCAGGTCTTTGCCGAGCACTACAACTACGTCGTCACCATCTTCCTGATGATGGCGGGCCTCTACATCGTCATCGCCCGCGGCAACATGATCAAGAAGCTGATCGGGTTGTCGATCTTCCAGACGTCGGTCTATCTGCTCTACATCACGCCGGCGAAAATCATCGGCGGCACAGCGCCGATCCTCGATCCGGCGTTCAAGGTCTATTCGAATCCGCTGCCGCACGTCTTGATCCTCACCGCGATCGTCGTCGGCGTGGCCACACTCGCGCTCGGGCTCGCCCTGGTCGTCCGGATCAAGGAGGCCTACGGGACGGTCGACGAAGACGAAATCTTCGCCAAGGACGGCGAGCAATGACGGCGATCTCGGCGCAGCTTCCGGCGCTCCAGGTCGTGCTGCCGCTGCTCGGAGCGGTGCTGGCGGCACTGATGCGCCGCGGAACCCCTGCATTCGCATTGACGCTGGCCATCAGCTGGACGCTGCCTTTCATTTCCGGCGCGCTGCTGTACCAGACGCTGACCGGCGACCCGATCTCCTACCGCCTTGGCGGCTGGGAACCGCCGTTCGGCATCGAATACCGCGTCGACGTGCTGAACGCCTTCGTGCTGATGCTGGTGTCGAGCGTGGGCGCGGTGATTCTGCCGTTCGCGCATCGCAGCGTCGCGTCCGAAATCGACGAGGACAAGCACGCCTGGTTCTATTGCATGTATCTGCTTTGTCTGGCCGGCCTGCTGGGCATCGCGATTACCGGCGACGCCTTCAATGCCTTCGTGTTTCTCGAAATCTCTTCGCTGGCGACCTACGTGCTGATCGCTCTCGGCCGCGACCGCCGCGCGCTGCTTTCGGCGTTCCAGTACCTGATCGTCGGCACCATCGGCGCGACGCTGTACGTCCTGGGCGTCGGCCTGATCTACCTCGTCACCGGCACTCTCAACATGCACGACCTGTCGACGCGGCTGGTCGAAGCCTATGCGGTCTATCCGCAGCCGGTGCTGGCGGGCCTTGCCTTCATCGTCGTCGGTGTCGGCCTGAAGCTGGCGCTGTTCCCGATGCACGTCTGGCTGCCGAATGCCTACGCCTATGCGCCGTCGGTGGTCAGCGCGTTCCTGGCCGCGACCGCGACCAAGGTCGCGGTCTATCTGCTGATCCGGTTTTCGTTCGGGGTGTTCGGGAAAGCGGTCGCGTTTCCCACGCTCACCGTCACCGACCTGATCGTGGGTCTGTCGATCGCCGCGATGTTCGTGGGCGCGGCCGCGGCCGTCTACCAGACCGACCTCAAGCGGATGCTGGCCTATTCGTCGGTCTCCCAGATCGGCTACATCACGCTCGGCGTCGGGCTCGCGAACCAGGCAGGCCTCACCGGCGGCATCGTGCATCTCGCCAACCATGCGATCATGAAGGCCGCGCTGTTCCTTGCGCTAGGCGCGGCGGTGTATCGCATCGGCACCTGCAAGCTGAACGACCTCTCCGGCATCGGCCGGCGCATGCCGCTGACCATGACCGCGTTTGCCATCGCGGGCTTCGGGCTGATCGGCACGCCCGGCACCGCCGGATTCATTTCCAAGTGGTACCTGGCGCTTGGCTCGCTTGAAGTCGGCGGCTGGCCGCTGCTGCTCGCGATCGTGGCGAGCTCGATGATCGCTGTGGTCTATGTCGGCCGCGTCGTCGAGGTGATGTGGTTCCGGGAGGAATCGCCGCACGTCAAAGGCGCGAGCGAAGCACCGCTGGCGATGTTGCTGCCGATCCTGGTGCTGGCCGCGGCGACGGTCTATTTCGGCTTCGATACCCGCGCCACCGCCGGCATCGCAACCCGCGCGGCCGAAATGCTGATCGGGGGCCTGCGATGACCGCGTTGCTGCGCCCCGACTGCCTTGTGCTGGCTTCGATGATCATTCCGCTCGTCGCAGCTCTCGTTATTCCGGTGTTCCACAACCGTTCGAACCTGCGCGAAGGCGTGACCCTGATCGCGGCTGTCCTGCTCTGCGCGACAGTCTGGTCGCTGCTGCCGGGCGTGATGGCGGGGAAGCCGCCGTCCTACGACGTGGTCGAGGTACTGCCAGGCGTGGCGCTCGCCTTCAAGATCGAGCCGCTGGGCATGCTGTTCGGGCTGATCGCCTCGACGCTCTGGATCGTCAACTCGGTCTATTCGATCGGCTACATGCGCGCCCACAACGAGCCGCGGCAGACCACCTACTACGTCTGCTTCGCGATCGCGCTTGCCAGCACGATGGGCGTGGCCTTCGCCAAGAACCTGTTCACGCTGTTCTTGTTCTACGAGCTGTTGACGATCTCGACCTATCCGCTGGTCACGCATAACCGCGACTCCAAGTCGATGTCGTCGGGGCGGCTTTATCTGATGCTGCTGCTCGGCACGTCCATGCTGCTGTTCCTGCCGGCAATCATCGCGACCTTCGTGCTGGCGGGAACGACCGACTTCGCGCCCGGCGGAATCCTAGCCGGCAAGGCCGGGACCACCACGCTGATCGTCCTGTTGGCGCTGTTCGCCTTTGGTATCGGCAAAGCCGCGGTCATGCCGCTGCACTTCTGGCTGCCCGCCGCGATGGTGGCGCCGACCCCTGTTAGCGCCCTCCTTCACGCGGTCGCCGTCGTTAAGGCGGGCGTGTTCTGCGTTGCCAAGATCGTGCTCTACGTGTTCGGTCTGGATTCGCTGTCCGGCAGCGGCGCGAACGTGTGGCTGGTCTATCTCGCGACCGCCTGCATCGTCGGCGCCTCGCTGATCGCGCTGTCGCGCGGCAACCTGAAGGCGCGGCTGGCCTACTCGACCGTGAGCCAACTCGCCTATGTTGTGCTCGGCGCGGCGCTGGCGACCTCGGCAGGCCTGCTCGGCGGCGCGCTGCAGATCGCCATGCATGCGGTCGGCAAGATCACTCTGTTCTTCTGCGCCGGCGCGATCTACATCGCCACCCACAAGACCGAGATCAAGCAGCTCGACGGCATCGGCCGCACTATGCCGTTTACGATGCTGGCGTTCCTGATCGGGTCGCTCAGCATCATCGGCATCCCGCCGCTCGGCGGGACCTGGTCGAAGTGGTATCTGGCGCTCGCGGCCGCCGACGCGGGCTTCCTGATCGTGGTCGGCGCGCTCATGGTCAGCTCGCTGCTGAACGTCGCCTACCTGCTGTCGATCGTGGGTCGCGCCTTCTTCCTGCCGCCACGCCCCGACGATGACGATCACGGGCACGGAAACGGGCATGGACACGCCAACGGCCATGCCGAGGGGGGAATCCACGAGGCCCCGCTGGCCTGCGTCATTCCGTTGTCGCTGACGGCGCTCGGCTGCATCGTGCTGTTCTTCCAGATCGACAACATCACCGCCCTGCTCGCTCCGGCGGCGGCGGGAAAATAGCGGCACCGGGAACGATCCGATGAACGATTCTCACACCGCGCATCATCCGGCACCGGGCGACAAGTCCGGAAAGGCCTACTGGCTCGACAATCCGCGCAACGTGAACCGCATCGTATGGGCCCTCTACGCGGTGTGCGCGCTGCTGTTGGCGATCGACGTGTTCGTGCACAAACACGGTCCGTTCAAGATCGAGCATCTGTTCGGATTCTACGGCATCTACGGCTTCGTGGCCTGCGTCGCGCTGGTGATCGCAGCGAAGGGCCTGCGCGTCATCCTGATGCGGCCGGAGGACTACTATGATCGGTGAGTTCTCTCCGGGCCTGATCCTGATTGTCGGCGCGCTGTTGGTGCCGCTGCTGAGAGGCCACCTGCGCTCGGCCTACATGCTCGCGCTGCCGGGTCTGGCGTTCTGGTATCTGCTCGGCCTCGACCACGGATCGTTCGGGCAGATTCAGACCGCCGGCACGACGCTCGTCACCCTGCGGGTCGACAAGCTTAGCCTCATATTCGGCTACATCTTCCTGGTCGCGGCCTTCCTCGGTGTGCTCTACGCGCTGCACGTCGACGACACGCTGCAGCATGTCGCGGGTCTCATTTACGCCGGCAGTGCGGTCGGCGCTGTGTTCGCCGGCGACCTGATCACCCTGTTCATCTTCTGGGAAGGCACCGCCATCGCCTCGGTGTTCCTGATCTGGGCATCGCGCACGGAGACGGCCTACCGCGCGGGACTGCGCTACCTGGTGATCCAGGTCGGCTCCGGCGTACTGCTGCTCGCCGGCGCGATCGTCCACTACCGCCAGACCGGATCGATCGCCTTCGATCACATCGGGCTGTCGTCGCTGGCGTCCTGGCTGATCTTCCTGTCCTTCGGGATCAAGTGCGCCTTCCCGCTGATGCACAACTGGCTGCAGGACGCCTACCCAGAGGCCACCGTGACCGGCACGGTGATGCTGTCGGCGTTCACGACCAAGCTTGCGGTCTATGCGCTGGCGCGAAGCTACTCCGGAACCGAAATCCTGGTGCCGATCGGCGCGGCGATGACAGCGTTCCCGATCTTCTACGCGGTGATCGAGAACGACCTGCGGCGCGTTCTGGCCTACAGCCTGAATAACCAGCTCGGCTTCATGGTGGTCGGGATCGGCATCGGCACCGAGATGGCGATCAACGGCACGGTGGCGCACGCGTTCTCGCACATCCTCTACAAAGCGTTGTTGTTCATGTCGATGGGCGCGGTGCTGTTCCGCGTCGGAACCATCAAGGGCTCTGAGCTTGGCGGGCTCTACAAGTCCATGCCATGGACCGCAAGCTTCTGCATCGTCGGCGCGGCGTCGATCTCGTCGTTCCCGCTGTTCAGCGGCTTCATCAGCAAGGCGCTGATCATCTCGGCGGCGATGGACGGCGGCTACTTCTGGACCTGGCTGGTGCTGCTGTTTGCCAGCGCCGGAGTGTTCCACCATTCGGGCATCAAGATTCCCTATTTCGCTTTCTTCGCTCACGACTCGGGCAAGCGCTGCGACGAGGCGCCGGGCAACATGCTCTGCGCAATGGCGATCACCGCCGCGCTGTGCGTGCTGATCGGCCTGTTCCCCTGGCAGCTCTATGCGCTGCTTCCTTATGCGGTGAATTACGCGCCATACACCGTCGAGCACGTCGTCACGCAGATGCAGCTTTTGATGTTCTCGGCGCTGGCCTTCACCGTGCTGATGCGGACCGGCATCTATCCGCCCGAGCTGCGCTCCACCAATGTCGACTTCGATTGGTTCTATCGCAAAGGCGGCAAGGGCCTAGCGGTCGCAACGGGCGGCGCGCTGCAAACAGCGTGGGACGGGTTCGTCACGGCGAGCCGACGGGCGACGAGGCAGGTGATCGCCGGCATCTATCGCCACCACGGCCCGGAGGGAATGCTGGCCCGCACCTGGCCGACCGGCGACATGACGTTCTGGACCACGGTGATCCTGGCCGCCTGCCTGATCCTGGCCTACTTCTGACGCCGGCAATCGGCGTCGACAAGATCGGCGGTAATTGCTTCAATAGCGGCGGCTTCGGGCTCGCCACATGACATTGCATCGCCGCCGTCTCGTTCAATCGATCGGAGCGCTCGCCGCCGCGTCCGCCCTGCCCCAGGCCGCACGCGCTCAGTCTTATCCATCGCGCCCGGTCAAGCTCGTCGTCGGCTACGCGCCCGGCGGGGCGACCGACATCACCGCGCGCCTGATCGGGCAGTGGCTGTCCGAGAAGCTGAAGCAGGCGTTCGTGGTCGAGAATCGTCCAGGCGTCGCGACCAACATCGCGACCGAGGCGGTGATCAATTCCCCGCCGGATGGCTACACGCTGCTGATGGCAAGTGCTGCCAACGCCATCAACGCCGAGATGTACGAGAAGCTCAAATTCAATTTCGTGCGCGACACCGCTGCTGTCGCTGGCGTGATCCGGATGCAGAACGTGCTGGTCGTGCATCCCGACGTCCCGGCGCGCAACGTCGCCGAACTGATCCAATATGCCAAGGCGAACCCGGACAAGCTGACCTATGCCTCGCCCGGCATCGGCAGCCCGGGCCATGTGTCCGCCGAACTGTTCAAGATGATGACCGGCGCGCCGCTGACGCACCTGCCCTACCGCGGCGTGGCGCCGGCGCTGACCGACCTGCTGTCCGGCCGCATCAAGGTCATGGTCGACAACATGGCGACCGCCTTGCCGAACATCACCGCCGGCAAGGTGCGCGCGCTCGGCGTCACCACCGCCGCCCGTTCGACCCTGCTGCCGAACCTTCCCACCGTCGCAGAGGGGGTGCCGGGCTACGAAGCCAGTTCCTGGTTCGGTGTCGTTGCGCCCAAGGACACGCCCCGGCTCGCGGTCGAAACGCTCAACGTGGAGATCAACCGGGCGCTGGCCGACCCGTCGATCGCCGTTCGGTTCGGCACCCTGGGCGGCACACCGCTGCCGGGCTCGCCCGCCGACTTCAGCCGCATGATCGCCCAGGAAACCGAGAAATGGGCCAAAGTCGTGCGGTTCGCCGGCGCCAAGGTGAATTGACGTTCAGACGCGCGACGCCCGTTTCCGCGGGCTGACTCATCCTCTCGCCAACCCAGGCAGGCGGCGCTAAAGAGTGCGCCACAAAATCCCGCTGGGTTCTCGATGAAGCTCCTTCGTATCTACCTGCGCGTCCTGGGGCTCCTGGGCAACGTCCGGCGCGTGGCGTGGATTCTCGCGATTTCAAACCTTGCCATCGCCTCGACCCAGTTCGCCGAGCCGATCCTGTTCGGCAAGGTCATCGACTCGCTCACCAGCAAGCCTGGAAGCTGGGCGGCGCTCGCGCCGCTTCTCGCGGCCTGGGTGGCGTTCGGACTGTTCAACATCGTCGCCAGCACGCTGATCGCGTTGCATTCGGACCGGCTGGCGCACCGCCAGCGCTACTACGTGCTGCGCGACTACTTCCAGCATATCCTGCAATTGCCGGCGAGCTATCACGGTGACATCCACTCCGGCCGGCTGATGAAGATCATGCTTCAGGGCACGGATTCGCTCTGGAGCATGTGGGTCAATTTCTTCCGCGACCATCTCGCCAGCCTGGTGATGTTCTTCATCCTGCTGCCGCTGTCGTTGTTCCTGAATTGGCGGCTGGGGGTGATGCTGATTCTGCTAACCGCCCTGTTCGCGGTGCTGACCTGGTTCGTGATCCGCAAGACCGACGCGCTTCAGGCCCGGGTCGAGGAACACTTTTCGGAGCTTGCCGAACGCGCGTCGGATACGCTCGGCAACGTCGCGCTGGTGCACAGCTTCGTTCGCGTCGACGCCGAGGTGCACGGGCTCAAGAACGTCATCGACAAGCTGCTCGCCGCACAGATTCCCGTGCTGTCGTGGTGGGCCGTGATCTCGGTTCTGACGCGCGCGGCCACGACGATCACCATTCTTTCGATCATCAGCGTCGGGGCGTGGCTCAATTTCCAGGGCCTCGCCACGGTCGGCGAGATCGTCACATTCATGGGCTTCGCCGGCATGCTGATCGACAAGCTGCAGAGCACACTGCACTTCGTCAACGGCGTGTTCTACGACGCGCCGCGCCTGAAGGAGTTCTTCGACGTGCTCGACACCGTGCCGACGGTGCGGGACCGGCCGGGCGCGCTCGATCCCGGGCGCATGAAAGGTGAAGTGGAATTCCGCGGGGTGACCTTCTCCTATGACCAGCGGATGCCGGCGGTCGAGAACCTGTCGTTCGTCGCAAGGCCTGGCGAAACCATCGCGTTGGTCGGACCGACCGGCGCCGGCAAGTCGACCGCGCTCGCGCTGCTGCATCGCACGTTCGACCCGCAGGGCGGCGCGATTCTGGTCGACGGCACCGACATCCGAGACCTGAGACTCTCCGCGCTGCGCCGGAACATCGGCGTCGTGTTCCAGGAAGGGCTTCTGTTCAACCGTTCGATCGCGGAAAACCTCCAGATCGGCAAGCCGGACGCCGGCGTCGACGAGCTACGGCTCGCGGCGCAGCGCGCGCAGGCGCTCGACTTCATCGAGGACGGCCGCCACGGCTTCGACAGCCGCGTCGGCGAGCGCGGTCGGCTGTTGTCAGGCGGCGAGCGCCAGCGTCTCGCCATCGCGCGCGCGTTCCTCAAGGACGCGCCGATCCTGATCCTCGACGAAGCGACGAGCGCGCTCGACGCACGGACGGAAACCCGGCTGCTGGCTGCGCTCGACGAGGTGATGAAGGGCCGGACCACATTCGTGATCGCGCACCGGCTCGCGACCGTGCGGCGGGCCGACCGCATCCTGATGTTCGACAAGGGCCACATCGTGGAGAGCGGCTCGTTCGACGAACTGATCGCGCTGAACGGCCGCTTCGCCGAACTGGCGCGCGCGCAGTTCCTGGCGCCGGAGCGAAAGCCTGACGACCCCGGCCCGCAGGCGGCCGCGGGCGCCTGATGCGAACGCCCGGCCCGCCGAAATCTGGATCGCCGGACGACCGGCATTTTTCCTCTGGCGAAAGGCCAGTCCGCTATAGTGGCGGTCAAATTCGAGGGGCGGAGAGCGAAATGTCCCGCGTGATTCTTGCGCTGCGTACCTTCCTGGGGCTGGCGCTGCCCTACTTCAACTCCGAGGATCGCTGGCGCGGGCGCTTCCTGCTGGCCGGCGTCATCGCGGGCGAACTGGGCCTCGTCTATCTCGCCGTGACGGTGATCAACTGGAATGCCCGCTTCTTCAATGCGCTGGAGAAGAAAAGCTGGGAGATGATGGCGCCGGAACTGGTGACGCTCATTTTCCTGGTGCTCGGTGCGATCGCGGTAGGAATGGCGCAGTACTATTTCGGCCAGACGCTGACCATCCGATGGCGGCAATGGATGACAGAACGCTACGTCGGGATGTGGATGGCGGAAGGCCGCCATTACCGCATCCACTTCGTCCACCAGAACGTCGACAACATTCATCTGCGGATCGCGAACGACATCTATCTGTTCATTCAGCGCACGCACGAGCTGGGCACAAGCCTTTTGAGCAGCGTCGTGGCGCTCGCGTCGTTCGCCTACGTGCTGTGGGGCGTCTCGGCCATTGCGCCGCTGCCGCTGTTCGGCGTCGACCTGTCGTTTCCCGGCTACCTGATCGTGTTCGCGCTGGCCTACGCCGCTATCGGCACCACGTTCGCGCACCTGATCGGCCGTCCTCTCATTCCGCTCAACTTCAACCAGCAGCGGCGCGAGGCTGACTTCCGCTTCGCCATTGCGCGCGTCACCGACTATGCCGAACCGGTGGCGCTGATGCGCGGCGAGGCGGTCGAGCGCCAGGAGCTTGGCCGCCGCTTCTCGGCGCTGGTCGCCAACTGGACACGGCTGGTGTCGCGGCATACGGGCCTGACCGCCTTCGTCTCGGGCTACGGGCACATCTCGACCGCGGTTCCGATCCTGATCGGCACGCCCGCCTATCTCGCTGGCGCGACGCCACTCGGCGTGCTGATGCAAGGCGCGCTGGCGTTCCAGCGCGTCGAAGGCGCGTTCGCGTTCTGCCTCAGCTCCTACAGCAAGATCGCCGAATGGAAGGCCATCGTGGACCGGCTGTCGCAGTTCGAAGCCGCCATGAAGGAGGTCGACAGCCCGGAGCTTGCGGGCGCCGCGATCCGCCGCGCGCCGGGATCGGACGGCGCGCTCGCGATCGACGGCCTGGTGCTGCGTCCGCTGGACGGCGAGGCGATCGCCGCCATTCCCGAACTGAACGTGCTGCCGGGCGAGCAGCTTCTGATCACCGGGCCGTCGGGCGCGGGCAAGTCTTGCCTGCTGCGCGCCATCGCAGGCATCTGGCCGCTGGGCGAGGGAACCGTGCAACTGCCGCAGGACGCGCGCGTGATCGCGCTGCCGCAGCGGCGATACTTCCCGCTCGGACCGCTGCGCCAAGCCCTGACCTATCCGACGCCGTCGGAGGCCTATACCGACGAACAGATTCGAGAGGCGATGGCCGCGGCCGGGATCGGCGGCCTCGCCGACCGGCTCGACGAAACCGCCGAATGGAGCACGGTGCTGTCGGGCGGCGAGCAGCAGCGGATCGGCTTTGCCCGCGTCCTGCTGCACCGGCCGAATGTGATTCTGCTCGACGAGGCGGCATCGACGCTGGAGGACGCGGAAACACGCGACCTTTACCGCATGCTGAGCGAGCGGCTTCCCGGCGCGATCGTCATTTCCATCGGCCGGTCGGCGGCGCTCGCCGGCCTGCATCACCGCACCTATGAGATGCGCGCCACCGCAACTGCGGGCGGGCCGCCGCCCGTCGCGGCGCTCGCCACAGCCACCGTATGACGACAACGACGGTCCATCGACCGAACCAACTCCGGAGCCGACGATGCTGAAGATGAACCTGTGGGACGCGAACTGGGATCTCGACGTCGAGGTCTGCCCCTGCGACGTGCATTTCAACGACTGGGTCAAGAAACAGAAGCTCAAGAACAAGCTAATCTACCACTTCGGGACCGGGACGCATCACGTCATCGGCATCCAGCAGGCGATCAACAAGTCCGGCAATACCGTGTTCGCGATCACCGCCTCGAAGGGCGAATACGACACCTACATCGAGCTGTCGTCCAAGAAGGCGCAGGTTTCGAAGAACTATCTCGCCTACTTCGGCGACATCTACCTGACCAACCCGAAGCTGCTGCCGGACTTCGACGTGGTCACGATGTTCCACCTCTGCGAGTTCTTCCATCCCAACACGGCCAGCAAATCCTACGGCGGGGTCGACGATGCCAAGCTGCTGGACATGTTCACCGCCAAGACCAAGCCCGGCGGCTACATCCTGTTCTACACGCGCTCGATGGCCTTCGACCGCGCCCACCCGATCATCCTGAAATGGGAGAAGAAGGGACAAGTCAAGCGCGTCGGCGAATTCAAGACCCTGCTGGTGTTCCGGAAGAAGCGCTGAGGGTCGGCAATGAGCGGGACGCTGTCGGGTCGACTGGCTCTCGTCACCGGCGCCAGCGCGGGCATCGGACGCGCTTCGGTCGACGCGCTGGTGGGGGCCGGCGCGCGCGTGTTCGCCACCGGCCGCCGCAAGGCCGAGCTCGACGCACTGACCCGGCAGCACGGATCGCAGACCGTTCGAGCGATGGCCGGCGATCTCAACGACGGCGGCTTTGCGTCCGAGCTGGCGGACGCCGCGCGCGACGCCGACATCATGCTGAGCAACGCCGGCATTCTGACCTACGCGCCGCTGGCCGATACGACGTTCGAGGACACCGAGGCGATGTTCCGCACCAACGTGCTGGCCTCATACCGGATCACGCTGGAGATGGCGAAGTCGATGGCCGCGCGCCGCCGCGGCCATATCATCGTGATGACATCGATCGCGGCGCGCGAAGTGTATCGCCTGGGCGTGATCTATTGCGCCACCAAGCACGCGCTGTCCGCGCTGACGCGCGGGCTGCGGATCGAATTCCAGGAGCACGGCGTCAAGGTCACCGAGATCGCGCCGGGCATGGTCGACACCGACATTCGCGCGAACAGCCCCCACCCGTCGGTGCAGCAGGCGCTTAAGGTCCGGAAATTCACGGCGCTGACGCCCGCCGAGGTGGCAGAAGCCGTCGTCTTCGCGGCGCAGTCGGAGGCCAACTGCTGCCCCGACCTGATCGAGCTTCGTCCGCGCGGCTCGGCTTAGGGCCTTAGTGGCTTTGATGGAATCAAAGCCACTAAGGCTTTAGGACGGGCGTTCGCGAGCGATCGCGAGCGCCCGTTTGACGTTTCGGCATGCGGAAACGCCCGGCTGCGCATGGTCCCGCGGCCGTTGCAGCCCGGGTCTGCAGGCCGCTAATCTTTCGGATGCCTGCACGAATCCCAACAGGCGGTCCCGGAAGGCGCGCAATGAAAACGGCCCCAGCCACGACCACGGTGGTCGATTGGATCAAGCGGGATTTCGAGGTCATCAACCTCGGCATCTTCTTCGACGCAGCGCTGGACGCCCATCCGGACCGGATTGCGGTCATCGACCTGAGCGAAGCCGAGCCGCACCAGTACACCTACGCCGAGCTTGAGTCCGAGGTGCGCCGCGCGGCGCTGGCGCTCGCCGCAGCCGGCGTAAAGAAGCGCGAGCGGCTGATCGTCTCGATCCCGAACGGCGTTCGCTTCCTCGCGGCCTTTCTTGGCGCGCTGCGGATCGCAACCATCCCGGTGCCGATCAACTTTCGGCTCGGCGCCGACCAGTTGCGGAGCATCGTTCGCGACACCGGCGCGCGCGCCATCGTCGGCAGCCCGCGGTTGACGGCGGCCTGCTGTGACATCGCCGACCGCCTCGGCATGGAGATCAAACTCTCGGTCGACGTAGCGCGCCCGGGCTGGATCGACTACCGATCGCTTTCCGCAAGCCAGCCGGACAAGCGCGTGGTCGAACCGATGGCGTTCGACGACATCGCGTTCCAGCCCTACACGTCGGGCACCACCGGCACGCCCAAGGGCATCGCGCTCACGCACGGCGGCATGATCTGGGGTATCGAGCACAGCCAGAAATACTGGCCGCTATCGCCGTCCGACCGCGTGATCGTCGCGGCCCCGATGTTCCACAAGAACGCCATGCGGGGATCGGTGAAGCCGTCGCTGCGCGCCGGTGCGTCGTTGGTCATCATGCGCAGCTTCGAGGCCCGCAGCTATATGCAGGCCATTGCGGACCACAAAGTGACGAGCGCGAGCGGCGTCGCGACCATGTTCGCGGAAATTCTACGCCAGACCGACCTTCTGCAAAGTCTCGACTTCTCCTCGCTCAAGCGCATCTCGATGGGCTCGGCGATCGTGCCGCCGGAGCTGATCGAGCGGCTGGAGCGGACCTTCAAGATCGGCGTGCGCGAGAGCTTCGGCCTCACCGAAGGCGGCGGCGCGCTGCGCCAACCCTTGGATGGCCGCGTACCGCCGCGCGGCAGCGTCGGTCTCGTCGCGCCCGAGTTGGAGGTGAGGCTCGTCGATGCCGACGGCAAGGAGTCGGACCTGGGCGAATGCTGGATCCGCAGCCCCTACGTGCTGAAAGAGTACGTCAACCTGCCGGAACTCACCCGCGAGCGCATCGTCGATGGCTGGCTTCGCACCGGCGACATGCTGCGCCGCGACGCCGATGGCTTCCACTATTACGTCACGCGCATCGACGACATGTTCTCCTGCGGTGGCGAGAACATCTATCCAAAGGAAGTCGAGAACCTAGCGCTCAAGCATCCCGACGTCGCCAACGCCGCGGTCGCACCGCTCAAGCACGACACCAAGGGCCTCGCGCCCGCCGCCATGATCATGCTCAAAAAGGGCAAGACGCTGTCGGAAGCCGAGTTGCAGGACTTCTTCGCTCATAACGGCCCGGCCTACGCCATCCCGCGCGCCATCCTGTTCGTCGACGCGATCCCGCTCAACGGCGCGGGCAAGGTCGACCGTCCCGGCATCCGCAAGACGCTGGAGGAGAAATTCGGCATGCTGCAAAGCCGGGGGATCGGCCGCGCATGAACGCGGACCGGATTCCCGCGACGATCGGGCCGCATCTGTCCTACGACGCGGTCAAAGGGCTGATGGTGGAACTCGCCAAGGTCCCGAGCCCGCAGACCGAGCTTTACGAGGCCGAGCCGCTGCTGCGGAAGTTCATCGAGATTGCGGTCGCACCGCGCGTCAAGGCGATGGGCTTCACCGACGTCCGCATCGACGCCATGGGTAATCTGATTGCGCACTACGGCGCGAACAAAAGTGGCCGTTCGCTAATGTTGTGCAGCAACGCCATGAACCAGCCGCAGGCGACCATGAAGAACGCCTATTCCGGCGACATCATCGACGGCCGTCCGCATGGCCTGCCCGGCGAGGCCGTCATGGGCAAGGGCCTGAGCGAGCAGAAAGGCCCGATGGCCGCGATGCTGCACGCGATGGACGCGGTGATCCGCAGCCGCGCGCCGATCGACGGTCGGCTCGTATTCCTGTGCTGCGTGTCCGGCGAGACCGGCCGCCACGACGCCATCCGCAACGTGATCGAGGCGGAAGGCGTGCGCGCCGACATGTGCGTGCTGGGCGGCAACGCCAACAAGATCAGCCTCGGCAACCGCGGCCGCATCGACGTGTTCGTGACCGTCAAGGGCGCACCGTCGCACTCCTCCCGTCCGCACGACGGCTGCAATGCGATCACCGGTGCGATGGAGGTGCTGCGGCGGCTTTCGGGATTGAAGCTCGACGCCGTGCATCCGAAGCTCGGCAAACAGACGCTGGCGATCACGCGCATCCGCAGCTTTCCCGAGTCGACGCACACCATCCAGGACCGCTGCGAGCTGACCGTCGACCGGCGGCTGCTGCCGCAGGACGATCCCGAACAGGCGTTCGAGCGGATCAGAGCTGCCGTCATGGCGGTGGACGGCATGAAAGACCCGGCGAGCGGCAAGCCGTGGTCGGTCGAGGCCAGGCTTGGACCGTTCATGTACCCGTCGCTGGTGGCGACGGACTCCGGTATCGTGACGGCCATCACGGAGGCCTCATTGGCGATGACTGGCGCCGCGCCCGAAACGTTCTACCAGCCGAACGCCTTCGACCAGGGCTACTTCAATCACGTCGGCATCGAGTGCTGCAATTACGGGCCGGGCGAGCATCGCTTTGCGCACACCGACCTCGACATGGCCTCGGTCGACCGTGCGTTCGACGCGGCCAAGGTGTTCGCCTTCATGATCCTGCGGCGGCTCGGCAGCGAGGCGTGACCATGGACCGCGCGCAGGCTATCGCCAACATCGAGGCCTACTTCGACGACGGCCGCTTCAAGACCGATCTGGCACGCCGCGTCGCCATGCCGACCGAAAGCCAGAACCCTGACCGCAAGGCCGATCTGGCGCACTATCTGCGCGATGAAATGATTCCGTCACTGGCGGCGCTCGGCTTCTCCTGCCGCATTTTCGAGCAGGCCGGCGTGCCGGGACCGTTCCTCTATGCCGAACGGGTTGAGGACGCGAAGCTCCCCACCGTACTCGGATATGGCCATGGCGACGTGATCCGCGGGCTTGACGCCAAATGGCGCGAGGGCCTCTCGCCCTGGCAACTGATCGAACGCGACGGCCGCTACTGGGGCCGCGGCACCGCCGACAACAAGGGCCAGCATACGATCAACCTCGCGGCGCTCGCCGCCGTCATCGCAACGCGCAGCCGACTCGGCTTCAACGCAAAGTGGCTGATCGAGATGGGCGAGGAGACCGGCTCACGCGGCCTGCGCGAGGTCTGCCGCGACAACAAGGCGCTGTTCGCCGCCGACGTGTTCATCGCATCGGACGGCCCGCGGCTGTCGGCAGAACGCCCGACGATCTTTCTCGGCTCGCGCGGCTGCATGTCGATCGACCTGTGGATCGACGCACGCGAAGGCGGGCACCATTCCGGCAACTGGGGCGGGCTGCTGTCGAGTCCCGCGATCCAGCTCGCACATGCGCTCACGACCGTCGTGGACGAGAAGGGCCGCATCCTCGTTCCAGAACTGCGGCCGAAGCACATTCCGAATTCGGTGCGCGCGGCGCTGGCCGACTGCAAGATCGAGTCCGCGCCCGGCGATCCCGAGACCGATCCGGACTGGAGCGAGCCGGGGCTGTCGCCCGCGGAAAAGCTGTTCGCCTGGAGCGCGTTCGAGATTCTCGCCATGACCTCGGGCGTGCCCGAAAGCCCGGTCAATGCCATCCCGCCGCGCGCCTGGGCGCGCACCCAGATGCGCTTCGTCGCCGGCATGGACCCGAATGGCTTCGTCCCCGCGCTGCGAAGGCATCTCGACAAAAGCGGCTTCAAGATGGTGCAGGTCGCGCCGGCGGGCGACGAGGTGATGCACGCCACGCGCCTTGACCCGGACCATCCCTGGGTGCGCTGGACTTCCGCGTCGATGGCCCGCACCACGGGGCGACCGCCGGCCGTCGTGCCGAACTTCGGCGGCTCGCTGCCGAACGACATCTTCTCCGACCTGCTCGACCTGCCGACCGTCTGGATTCCGCATTCCTATCCGGGCTGTTCGCAGCACGCGCCGGATGAACATTTGCCGTGCGCGCTGGCGCGCGACGCTCTGCGCATCATGGCCGGCGTCTACTGGGACCTGGGCGAGCCCGGCACGCCGGGCTCGGCTGCGTAAGGCCGTCCGGCTTCGTACGGATCGCCCGATATTGACTCTCGCGCCGGTATCGTTTCGATAGCGCCGCCGGTCCATTCTGTATGCGCCCCGATCCGGGGCCATCTTCCGAGGCGCCTTGTGAGCGAAACAATCGCGTCGATCCTGGCCGCGCACCGTTCCGGCGCCAGCGATCCCGCCGACACGGTGGCGCGCTGCTATGCGCGCATCCGGGCGCATGGCGATCCCGCGGTGTTCATCGCGCTGCGCGACGAGGCCGATGCCGTCGCGGAGGCCAAAGCGCTCGCGGCCCAAGGCGCGCGCGACTTGCCGCTCTACGGAGTCCCGGTCGCGATCAAGGACAACATCGACGCCAGGGGCATGCCGACGACGGCCGCCTGCCCGGCCTTCGCATACAATCCCGACAAGGACGCCACGGTCACAGCCAGGCTGCGCGCGGCCGGCGCCATCGTCATCGGCAAGACCAACCTCGACCAGTTTGCCACCGGCCTGGTCGGCGTACGCTCGCCATACGGTGTGCCGCGCAACGCGCTCGACGCGAGCCTCATCCCCGGCGGCTCCAGCTCCGGCTCGGCGGTCGCGGTGGCCGCTGGCCTCGTGCCGCTCGCGCTCGGTACCGACACCGCCGGCTCCGGGCGCGTGCCCGCGATGCTCAACAACATCGTTGGGCTTAAGCCGAGCCTCGGCATGCTTTCGACCGCCGGCGTCGTGCCGGCCTGCCGCACGCTCGATTGCGTGTCGATTTTCACGCTCACCGTGGACGACTCCTTCGCTGCGCTGTCGGCGCTGGCCGGGTTCGACGAGACCGATCCCTATTCGCGCAACCGCCCGTCCGGCGCGATGGGCGCGTTTCCGAAGGGCGTTCGGCTCGGCGTGCCCCGCACCGGGCAGCGCGAATTCTTCGGCGATGCGGTCGCGGCGCGCGCCTACGGCGATGCCGTTGCGCGCTTTGCGTCCCTTGGCGCTACGGTCGCCGAGATCGACATGCAGCCGTTCTATGATACCGCGCGGCTGCTCTACGAAGGCCCGTGGGTCGCGGAACGCTATGTCGTGATCCGCGAGCTGCTGGCGAAAAACCCTGATGCCGTTCACCCTGTGACGCGCGAAATCACACTGCAAGGCAAGACGCCGAGCGCCGCCGACGCGTTCGCGGCGTTCTACAGGCTCGAAGACATGCGCCGCCTGCGCGACCGCGCGTTCCGAAGCATCGACGCGCTGCTGCTGCCGACCGCGCCGACCGTTTACACGGTCGACGAGGTGTTGGCCGATCCGATAAGGCTCAACAGCCGACTCGGCACCTACACCAATTTCGTCAATCTGCTCGACCTGTGCGGGCTTGCGGTGCCGGCGTCGTTCCGCTCGGACGGCAAGCCGTTCGGCGTTACGTTGCTGGCGCCAGGCGGGCAGGACGCGCTGCTCGCGTCGATCGGGCGCGTGTTCCATGCCGGTACTGGGCTCGCAATCGGCGCGACCGGTGCGGCGCTGCCGCCGCTCGCCGCGCTGCCGCTCGCGCCAGCATCGGACGAGATCGCAATCGCGGTCGTGGGCGCGCATCTCTCCGGCATGCCGCTTAACGGCGAACTGACGGCGCTCGGCGCGCGGCTCCTGGAATCGGTGAAGACCGCGCCGGACTATCGACTGTACGCGCTCGCCGGCACGACGCCGCCAAAGCCCGGCCTGCTGCGCGCCGGCCCGGGCAAAGGCGCGGCCATCGAAGTCGAAATCTGGGCGCTGCGGGCGGAGGCGTTCGGGCGCTTTGTAGCTGCGGTGCCGCCGCCGCTCGCCATCGGCACGCTGCGGCTGTCGGACGGCCGGACCGTCAAGGGCTTCCTCGTGGAAGCGGACGCCGCCGCCGGTGCACGCGACATTTCCGCATTCGGCGGCTGGCGCGCTTATGTGGCACAGGCCCGGCAGCCGGAGCGTTAGATCGACTCCGCATATTCCTCGTAAGTGAAACGCACCGTGCCGATATGCGCGCGCATGGCGCTCGCGGCGCGGTCGCGCTCGCCGCGCATGATGGCCGTGACGACCGCATCGTGTTCGGCGTGCGACTTGGAGAGCCTCCCCAGCGTGCGGAATTGCGCGCGCCGGAACGGCTGCACCCGCGCCCGCGTCGCCTCGGTCATCTCCGACAGATAGGCGTTGTGCGCTCCGGAATAGATCGCGTTGTGAAACGCCTCGTTGACCTCGTGGAAGCGCTGCGGATCGCCGACGTGGATCAGCGCGCGCAACCGCTCGTGGACTTCCTCCAGCGCGCGGCGCTCGATCGCCGTCATGCGCTCGGCGGCGAGGCCCGCGCACAGCGCCTCCAGCTCCGCCATGGCCTCGAACATGCCGGTGAGCCGCTCCTCGGTCGGCCGCGCCACCACCGCGCCGCGATGCGCGCGCGCATCGACCAGGCCGCTCGCGGCGAGCTGCCGGATCGCTTCGCGCACCGGCGTGCGCGACACTTGAAAGCGACGCGCCAGTTCCATCTCGTCAAGCGCCGCGCCGGGCGTCAGCGCACCGCGCACGATCTCGTCGGCTAGTTGAAGCCGCAGCTCTTCCGCGAGCGTCCGGCGCACCGGAGGCAACTGAATGTTCATGCCCGCACCGTCCAGATGGCCGACTCGCGCCGCATTGCTTCCTCCTAAGCCGCCGGCCGCGGCGTCGCCGCCGCCACGCCCAACCGTTCCAACGCATGAGCCACGCGCAACGCAATGTCCTCGCGCCAGGGCGCGGCAACAATCTGCACCGCGATCGGTAGCGGCTTGACGGGAATCGGCGCCGCGACCACCGGCAGTCCGATGAACGAAATCGGCTGGGTATAGACGCCAATGTTGGGCCGCAGCGGCATCTCGACGCCGTCCAGCACGAACGTCTGCTGGCCGATATTGGGCGCGGCACAGGGCGTGGCGGGCGCCAGGATCACGTCCACCTCGCGGAACAACTGAAGCACCCGCTCGCGATACCATCGCCGGAACTTCTGTGCCTGCACCACCAGCGACGCCGGAATCACGGTCCCGGCGATCAGGCGGTCGCGGACGGCGGGATCGAAGTCCCTGGACCGCTTTCGCAGCCGATCGAGATGCAGCGCTGCGCCTTCGGCCGCGGTGATGACATAGGCTGCGGAGCGGGCACGCGCGGCCTCCGGAATTTCGATCTCGCGCTTGGCGCCGAGCGCGCTCGCGACGCGCTCGATCGCCACCTTCGCCTCGGGGAACAGGCCGTTGCGGAAATAGCCGCCCGCCACCGCCACGCGCAGGCCGGCAGCGCCCTGCGCCAGCGCGCCCGTCGTCGGCTCCGCGGGTCGCTCGGCGCACACCGGGTCGTCTGGGTCGTGGCCCTGCATGACGTCGTAGGCGAGCGCCAAATCGCTCGCACTGCGCGCGAACGGCCCGAGATGATCGAAGCTCGCGACGAATGGAAAGGTCCGCGCCCGCGACAGCCGCCCGTAGGTCGGCTTTAGACCGAAGACGCCGCAGAACGATGCCGGCACGCGGATCGAGCCATTGGTGTCGGAGCCGAGCGCGAGCGGCACGAGGCCGCCCGCCACCGCGCCACCCGAGCCGCCCGAGGAGCCGCCGGTCATGCGGCCGAGATCGTGCGGGTTGCGCGAAGCCCCATCGTGCACGTTCTCGCCGGTGAAGTCGTAGGCGTACTCGCCCATGTTGAGCGCGCCGACGAGAACCGCTCCCGCCGCCTCAAGCCGCTCGATCAGCGTCGCGTCGCGCGCGGCTACCGGAAGATCCCGGTTGATCTTCGAGCCGGCGCGGGTCGGAAGGCCTTCGACATCGAACAGGTTCTTGACCGCGAACGGCACGCCCGCGAGCGGCCCGAGCGCGCGGCCCTCGCTGCGCGCCTTGTCGATGGCGCGCGCCCGGGCGCGGGCGCGGCCCGCCACGACATCGGTGAATGCGTTCAGTGCGCGGTTGCGATCCGCGATCCGCGCCAGCGCGGCGTCGGCGACCGCGAGCGCCGTCGTCCGCCCCGAGCCGACGGCGCCCGCGATGTCGCTGACCGACGCCTGTTCCATGACTAAGCCTCGAACACCGGCGCAGGCTCCGCGTCGTCCAGCAGCCGGAATTCGGCCACCGATGCGCCGTGCCGCAGCGTGACCGTCAACTGATTGCGAATCTCCGCCATCCAGCGCCGGTCGATCTTCAGGCCGAGCGAACGCGCGCCCGCTGCGATCAACGCATCGAGCGGCTCACCGCCGGCCTGGGGTGTGCGCGGCTTGGGGGTCTTGCGCGCGCGGCTCTGCGTCTTCCGCGCGGGACGCGCCTTGGTGCGCTTGCGGGTCATGAGGTGGCGGCCCGGCGGGGCGATTCGGACTCGGAGCGGCCGAACTTCGGCTGCGGGATGGCCGCAAGCAGGTCGCGCGTGTACTGCGCCTCGGGCGCGGACATCACACGCTCGGTGGGGCCCTCCTCCACGATCTTGCCGGCGCACATGACGATCACCCGGTCGCACAGAAGCCGCACCACGTTGAGATCGTGCGACACGAACAGATAGCTCATGCCGAGCGTTTCCTTGAGATCCTGCAGCAGATTGAGCACCACCGCCTGCACCGACACGTCGAGCGCCGCGGTCGGCTCGTCCAGGATCACAAGGTCCGGCTTGAGCGCGATGGCCCGCGCGATGCCGACGCGCGCCTTCTGCCCGCCGGAAAGCTGGTGAGGAAAACGGTCGAGAAGATCGAGCGGCAGCCCGACCTGGCGCGCCAGTTCCTCGCAGCGCGCGCGGACGGCAGCGCCGCCTTTGATATCGCCAAGGCGCAAGATCGGATCGGCGATGGCCCGCGCCGCCGTGAAGCGCGGGTTGAGGCTGTCGGTCGGGTCCTGGAACACCATCTGGATGCGCTTGCGCAGCGGCAGGCGCGCGAACGCTTTGGCGGGAATTTCGCCGATATCCTCGCCGTCGAACAGGATCGTGCCTTCGGTCTTGTCGATCAGCCGCATGATCATGGTCGAGGTCGTCGACTTGCCGCAGCCCGACTCGCCCACGAGGCCGACGCTCTCGCCGCGGTCTATCTCGAAACTAATGCCGTCCACTGCGCGGAACGTATCGGGCTCGGGCACCGGTCCCCGACGCAGGAGCTTCTTGACCGTGCCTCCGATTCCTTCGAGGCCCTTGCGCGGGTATTCCTTGACCAGCTTCTCCACCGTCAACAGCGGCTTGCGCTCGCCCGCCGCGACGGGGAGCTTCGTGACCGCGGACGCGGCACCCGAGGCGTCTTCCGGCAGAAGGTCGCGCAGCGACACGCCGGGCCGCGGCGTGGCGCGCATCAGCTTGCGCGTATAGGGATGCGACGGCTCGGTGAAGACCGCCCGCGCGGTCGCGGATTCGACCACGTTGCCTTTCTCCATCACCATCACGCGATCGCAATAAGTCGCCGCAAGGCCGAGGTCGTGGGTGATCAGGATCGTCGACATGCCGCGCTCGCGGGTCAGTTCGACGATCAAGTCCATCACGGTCTTCTGCGTCGTCACATCGAGGCCGGTCGTGGGTTCGTCCGCAATCAGAAGCTGGGGACGGCACGCAAGCGCGAGCGCGATCACGACGCGCTGGCACATCCCGCCGGACAGTTCGAACGGATAGGCGTGATAGCGCTCGCGCGGGCGCGCTATCTTCACCTGATCGAGAATTTCGACCGCCTTGTCGGTGACCTCCGACGGCGTGGCCTTGACGTGCTCCAGCAGCACGTCCTCGATCTGCCGTCCGACCTTGCGGATCGGGTTGAGCGCCGCACGCGGGTTCTGGAAGATCATCGATATTTCGCGGCCGCGCAGATTGCGCATGTCGTCTTCGTCGGCATGACGGATGTCGATGCCGCCGAACGTCACCGAGCCTTCTGCGATCCGGCCGGCGCGGTCGAGAATGCGCATCACGGCGTAGGACGTCACCGACTTGCCCGATCCGGACTCGCCGACGATGGCGACGGTCTCGCCCTTGGCGACGGAAATGTCGACGTTGCGCACGGCCGTGACCGTGCCGCGGCGGGTCTGGAACTCCACCGTCAGATCGCGAACGTCGAGCAACGGGACCCCGGCCATGGCTCGCTCACGTCCGCCGTTGCGGATCGACGATGTCGCGCAAACCGTCGCCCAGGAGGTTGAAGCAGAACACCGCGATCATCAGCGCCGCGCCCGGAAAAAACGCGATCCACCACTCGCCGGAAATGATGTTGGCGGCGCCCTCCGCAACCATGATCCCCCACTCCGGAGTCGGCGGCTTCACGCCGAGCCCGATGAACGAGAGGCCGGCGGCATTGAGAATGGCGTAGCCCATGGTCAGCGAGACCTGCACCATCATGATCGGCATGATGTTCGGCAGGATGTGACCCAGCAGGATGCGGAAGTCGCCGTTGCCGGACAGCCGCGCTGCCAGCACGAAGCCCGCTTCGCGGCGCACGTTGGCTTCGGCGCGGGCGACCCGGACGTAGAGCGGGAAATTGATGATCGCCGTCGCGATCACGATGTTGGTGACGGTGTTGCCCAGCGCCGCGACGATGCCCATCGCCAGGACGAACAGCGGAAAGGCCATGATGGTGTCGGCAAGCCGGCTCACCAGGCGGTCGGTCCAGCCGCCGAAGTAGCCGGCCGCAATGCCGGCGAAGCCGCCCGCCACGAACACCAGCGCGACCGAAGTGACCGCGATGAACAGATCGAGCCGGGTCGCGACGACCACCCGGCTGAAGATGTCGCGGCCGAGCTGATCGGTTCCGAACCAATGTTCGAGCGACGGCGGCTGCAGCGCGGCCGTCGTCTTGCTCGCCAGCGGGTCGTGCGGAACGACATAGGGCCCGAACACGGCGCAAAGCACGATGATTCCGAACAGGACGAAGGCAAGCCCCGTCACCGGATTCTCGCTCACCACATGGCGTGCATGGGCGAAAAGCGAATTGGATGGCGGTTTGGGCGCCGCCGATATCGCCGGTGCGCCGGCCGTGGCGGTGTCGCTCATCCCTCAAGCCTCACGCGCGGGTCGATGACGCCGTAGAGAATGTCGATCAGGAGATTGAGCACGACGTAGAGCACCGCCATCGTCAGCACGAATCCCTGCACCGGAGCAAAGTCGGATTGCAGCAGCGCCTCCACGGCGTAAGAACCGATGCCGGGCCAGGCAAACACCTTCTCGACCAGAACGTTGGCGCCGAGCAGAAAGGAGAACACCATGCCGAGCGTGGTCACCACCGGAAGCATCGCGTTGCGGAACGCGTAGGTGATGATGACGGTCCGGCCCTTCAGCCCGCTGGCGCGCGCGGTGCGCACGAAGTCGGACGACAGCACGGCCAGCATCGAGGCGCGCGTCATGCGCGCGATCGGAGCCAGCGAGAACACCGCGAGCGTCAGCGCCGGCAATAACAGTTGACCGAGCGAGGCGCGGAAGGTTTCGAGGTCGCCGGCAATCAGACTGTCGATCAGGTAGAATCCGGTAACCTGCGGCGGCGCCGTGGCGAAGGCATCGAGCCGGCCGACCGGCGCCGGCGCCCAACCGGCGAGATAGTAAAACACATAGACCAGCAACAGGCCGGTGAAGAATACGGGCAGCGATACGCCTGCCGTTGCGACCACCCGGCAGGTGTGATCGACCCATGAACCCTGCTTGACGGCGGCGACAATGCCGAGCGGCACGGCAATCATCAGCGACATGATCAGACCGAACAGCGTCAGTTCGGCCGAGGCCGGAAGGCGGCTCGTGATTTCGGTCGCCACCGGCCTGCCGGTGGAAAGCGAATTGCCGAAATCGCCCTTCGCAAGATCGCCGACGTAGCGGGCGAACTGCTCGGGCAGCGGCCGGTCGAGGCCCAGGGTCTTGCGGATCTCGGCGATGGACTGCGGCGTCGCCGCGGGTCCGGCGAAGTACACCGCAGGGTCGCCGGGCAGCACGCGAGTCAGCAGGAATGTGACGATCACGACGCCGATCAGCGTCGGGATCACCGTCATAAACCGCTTGCCAATCGTCGCCAGCACGGTGCTGCTCCCCGCAAGTTCGAACGGCCAGGGGAAACGGCGTGCGCCGCAGCCGGCGCACGCCTGAAGTTCGTCGTCCGGCTCAGCCCTTCACGATGGACCGGTAGTCCACCTGCCGATGGAACCAGTAGCTGTAGCCGGAGATGTTCCTTTGCGTCGCCACGTTGAGGTAGGGCTGGATGATCGGGATACGCGGCACCTCTTTGTAGGCCTTGCTGATGAAGCCCCTGACATTGGTCTCGTACCTCGCCTTTTCGCCGACCGCGGCCGCGGCGTAGGCGCCTTCGATGAAGGCATCCATGCCCTTGTCGACGTAGCTCGGCGTATTAAAGATCGCGTTCCGGCCGGAGTAGCACCAGAAGAAGAAGTACTCCGGATAGTCCAGCCAGCCGGAGAAGAAGTTCACCATCATCGGCATCGACTTCTTCGCCATTTCGCTGCGCCAGTTGGCGCCCGGCACCTTGTTGATCGCGAGCTTGATGCCGATCTGGGCGAGGCTTTCCTGGATCAGGATCGCCATCGGTTCGGAGTTCACGGCGTCGCCGAGGTCGAACGAAATCGCGGATTCGATCGAACCCGCACCCGACTCCGCCATCAGGGCCTTGGCCTTGGCGATATCTGTGTTGTAGCCGGTCGGCTGTGGCCATACGGTTTCGGTCACGTCGTTCGACTTTCCGCCGAACAACGGTCGGGCATGGCCGAACATCGCCGCATCGACGATCTTCTTGTACGGCAGTGCATAGGCGGTCTCCTCGTTCAGGTTCTTCGCCTTCATCAGGATGCCCTTGGCGCGGTCGATGACCTTGCGCTCTTCAAGTGCGGAGCGCGTGCGCTCCAGTTCGTCCTGCAGCCGCGCGAATGCGTTGAAGCGCGAGATGCACAGATCGAGGATGTTCTTGATGCGCTCCTTGCGCAGACCGCCGACGATGTAGGCCGACACGCCGGCGTCGACCGCCGCCTCGATGGAGGCCGCGTCGCTCTGGTCGACGAACATCGCGACCGGCCGCTTCACCGCGCGGCTGACCTGGAACATCTGCTCCAGCACGTCGCGGCTCGGATTTTCCAGGTCGATCAGGATGACGTCGGGATCGATGGCATAGACCCGTGCCAGCAGATGCGCGGTCTCGGCGATATGCACGACCTGAACGTGGCCCGCCTCACGCAATCCCTCCTCAAGGATTGCGGCGCGCACCGGGTTCGCATCGACGATGACGATCTTGAAGGACGGGTCCATGACGGTCGCATTCTGGCTTCAAGCCCCGTGCCAGAGCCGGGCCGGTCTATAAAGTCCATTAAGATCAGATGATTGGCGCATTCCGGGCGTTGCATCGAAGCGTCGTCCCGGCGCCCCTGCCCGCGGAAAGCGCACAACGGGCGACTTTTGGGCAGTGCGGCCCGGTTGCCGCCTCTGAGGGCAAGCGGCGGCGCACAACCGGCGCACCCAAGGCACCTTTGCGATGGTGGAACCAACGAACGTGGGCCGCGTTTTCCAAGCGCCCTTCACGGGAGCTCGGATATGACACTCGGCACCGTTCTTCTCATCGTTGTTATCGTCCTGCTGATCGGCGCGTTGCCGTCGTGGCCGTATAGCTCCGGATGGGGCTACTACCCGTCCGGAGGCATCGGATTGATCCTGGTGATCCTGCTGATTCTCTTGTTGCTGGGCCGGATATGACGGCGCGCACGGCTCAGATGATGTCGTCGTCCATCAGGGCACGAACCGCCGCGCCGTCCATGTCGTCGTACTGACCGCTTCGCAGCGACCAGAGAAACGCAGCGAGGCCGGTGAGGCCCAGCGCCAGCGCGATCGGGACGAGATAGATCAGGACATCCACGACGCACCTTCGCTCGACGAACGCTTGCGCGCGCGCAGCGCGTTGAGCGTCACCAGGATCGACGAGCCGGACATGGCCGCCGCCGCAATCAGCGGCGTGGCATAGCCCGCGATCGCGACCGGCACCGCCACGACGTTGTAGATTACGGCGAGCCAGAGGTTCTGCATCATCAACGCACGGGCGCGCCGGGCGATCCCGACTGCCGACACGACCGGCGCGATCCGCTCGCCAAGGAACACGCCGTCGGCCTGGGCCTGCGCGATGTCGGCGGCGGTGATCGGCGAGAGCGACACATGAGCGGCGGCGAGAGCCGGCGCGTCGTTCAGGCCGTCGCCGACCATCAGCACGCGGCGGCGCGCGCGCTTCATCTCTTCGAGCAGCGCAATCTTGTCGGCCGGCTTCAAACCGCCGTGCCACGACGCGATGCCGAGTTCGGCGGCAACAGGCGCGACGGCCGACGGGCGGTCGCCGGAGAGAATGTGAATTTCCAGCCCGAGCG
Organism: Alphaproteobacteria bacterium; assembly: GCA_016869215.1. Lineage (GTDB taxonomy): Bacteria > Pseudomonadota > Alphaproteobacteria > Rhizobiales > Xanthobacteraceae > Z2-YC6860. The sequence continues at coordinate 120,499 of VGEP01000002.1, forward strand.
ACTTCAGCGCGCGCGCAGCCTCTATCGCGTCCGGACGAAGTTTCTGTCGGATCACCAGCGGCCAGAATTGGCCGCCCCATGCGAACATCAGCGTGGACGCGCCGTCCGCCGCCGCGCCGGGCGCCGTCTCGGAGCCGCAGAATGCCGGGCTGCCGAGCCGCGCTTCGGCGCAATCGACCAGTGCGCGGACGCCGCGGCCGGTCTCCTCCGTCGCGCCGTCGTACGGCAAGCGTTGCCGTGCCACTGCAGCAACCGCACGCGCCAGCGGATGATGGCTGGACAGCGCAAGGCGTGCCGCGCGCTCCAGCATGTCCGGCGGAATGTCGGCGGCGTTGTCGACCTGCGGCTCAGGCAGCGTGAGCGTGCCGGTCTTGTCGAACACCACCGTATCGGCCTCGGCGAGGCGCTCGATGGCGTCGCCTGAATTGAGGATCAGCCCGCAGCGGAACATCGCGCCAGAGGCGACGACCTGCACCGCCGGGATCGCCAGCGCCAGCGCGCAGGGACAGGTGATGATCAGCACCGCGATGCCGGTCACGATCGCCTGGTGCAGCGACGCGCCGGCGATCAGCCATCCCGCCACCGACATCGCCGCGGTGACATGCACCACCGGCGCGTAGCGCGATGCCGCGCGATCTGCGAGCTGCACGATGTTCGACTTCGCAGTCACGGCCCGGTCGAGCAGGCGCTGCACCTCGTCGAGCAGCGAGCCTGCGGCGACGGCGGTGACCCGCATGACCAGCGCGCCGTGGAAATTCCGGCTGCCGGCATAGATCGCCTCGCCGGCATAGATCGGGCGCTGCAGCGTTTCGCCGGTCACGAGGCTTTCGTCGATCTCCGACGCGCCCGAAACCACGACGCCGTCCGCCGGCACGCGCTCGCCCGGCCGCACCAGCAGGCGGTCGCCCGGCTGCAACGCCGAAACCGGTACTGTCGCAAGCTCGTTGTCGTCCTCGAAGCGGTGCGCCACCTCGGCCTTCAGCGCCGCGAGATTGCCGGCAAAGGCCCGCGTCTTGCGACGCATGGCGTGATCGAGATAGCGCCCGCACAATAGGAAGAACAGCAGCATGATCGCCGAGTCGAAATAGGCGTGCTGCGCGTGCGTGGCGGTTTCGTAGAGCGACAGCGCGAGCGCCAGCGTTACACCGATCGAGATCGGTACGTCCATGTTCACGTGCCCGCCGAGGATGGTGCGGATGGCGCTGCGGAAGAACGGCTGGCCGGCATAGGCCGCGGCCGGCAATGCGATCAGCGCCGACAGCCAATGGAACAAGTCGCGCGTCTCCTGCGTCATGTCGGAGACGTGACCCGACCACACCGACACCGACATCAGCATGATGTTCATTGCCGCGAAGCCCGCAACCGCGAGACATTTCAGGAGCCAGCGACCCATTCGGGCCTCGTCGGCTTCCGCGCTCTGCGGCCGGAACGGCTGCGCCCGGTAGCCGATTCGCTCCAGCTCAAGGATGATGTCGCCCGCGCTCAGCGCACTGTCATTCCAGTCGACGGCGAGCCGGCGGTCGGTGAAATTCAGCCGCGCCTGCGCAACACCACGGACCTGCTTCAGGCCGCTTTCGATCTTGCGGATGCAACTCGCGCAGCCGACGCCCTCGACCGCGAGGTCCATGTGCGCGGCGCCTGCCGGCGTCCGGGTCACGAACATGGAAAGGTCAAGCGTCTCGGACATTAGACTCTCACTTCAGAACGATGCGGCTCTTGGAGCGGAACACGCGCTCCTCGCCGCGCATGAGTTCGATTGCGAGATCGCGCTGTCCCTCGATGGCTTCGACCGTTCCGGCAAAGCGGCCCGGCGACACTTCGGCTGCATCGACGCGCCTGTCCTGCCGTCGATCCGTGGGGTGTGCCAGAGCGACGGCGGCTGTCAGTCCGGTCTGCGTGCGCCCTGTGGCGTCGCGCACGGCGATCTCGATCCGCTGCCGGTCGCCCAGCCGCGTCACGCTCGCCTGCACGCGCCAGTCGCGCGCGTCCTGCGCCCGCGACGCCGCAATCTCCTTTGCGAACTGCAATCCCGCCCGGTACGAGCTTTGCGTTTCGACGCCGCCGAAGGTCGACACCGCCGCGCGGATCATGATCGCGTTCACGCCCGCGACCACGGCGAAGAACGCGACCAGACACACCAGCACGGTGCGCCCCGTCAGCTCCCGCGGTGGCGGCACCGTTTCTTGCGCCGATCTCTCGCTCGTCATCATCAGGGCCCCCGGAAATGATTGTTCGTGTCGGCGCGCTCGCCGGTCGCGGGATCGTAGATGTGAAATCCGACCGGCACCGACGGCGGCAGCGCACCGCTGCGGCTCGTCACCAGAACCCGGAACTCGCGGGTCTGGTCGGGACCGACCGCGAGCATGAGGCGGCCATCGGCACGCGGCGGCGCGCCTGCTATTTCGACCGTCGCGCCCGGCAGGCCGGAAACCACCAGCGTGAACTCGCGCGACATGAGCTGCTTGTTGACGATGCGCACCGTGTAGGCGTTTCGGATCGCGCCGTCGGACAGCCGAACGAACATCGGATTGCGGTCGTGAATGACGGCGATCGACTCGCTGGTCCGTGTCGCGAGCGCATAGAGCATGACCCCGCCCACAATCGCGATGACCGCGGCGTACAGCACCGTCCGCATGCGCACGATGTCGAACCGCTGCGGCTGGCCCTGCTGGCGGCGATGGATGTTCAGATCCGTGTCGTAGGCGATCAACCGCGCCGGCCGGCCGATCTTGGCCATCACCGTGTCGCAGGCGTCGATGCACAGGCCGCACTGGATGCAGCCGAGACTGGCGCCCTGCCGGATATCGACACCGGTCGGGCAGACATAGACGCACTGATTGCAGTCGATGCAATCGCCCACCGGCTCGCCCTTCGCGCGCAGCGCCTCGCTCTTTTTCAGCGAGTTGCGCGGCTCGCCGCGGTCGTAGCGGTAGGTGACGTTGAGCGCGTGCTCGTCGGTCAGCGCGGCCTGAATGCGCGGCCACGGACACATGTAGAGGCACACCTGCTCGCGAAGGTGGCCGGCGAGGAAATAGGTCGTGACCGTCAGGATGCCGATCCAGCCGTAGGCGATGAGCGGCGCCTGGAAGGTGGCGAGATCGCGCACCAGGGTCGGCGCGTCGGCGAAGTAGAGCACCCACGCACCACCGGTCCACCACGCGATCATCAGCCATAGGAAATGTTTGACGCCCGCGCGCGCCAGCCGCTCGGCAGTCCACGGTCCCGCGTCGCGGCGCATGTGCTCGCGGCGGTCGCCTTCGACGAGCCGCTCAACCGCCAGGAAAAGATCGGTCCAGACCGTCTGCGGGCACAGGTAGCCGCACCACACGCGGCCCGCGACCGCGTTCATCAGGAACAGCGCCATCGCGGCCAGGATCAGGAGGCCGGTGAAGTAGTAGACCTCCTGCGGCCACAGCTCGATGAAGAAGAAGTAGAACCGGCTTCCGGGGAAATCGACCAGCACCGCCTGGCCCGGCGCGTTCGGACCGCGGTCCCAGCGCACGAACGGCAGGCCGTAGTAGATGCCGAGCGTGACCAGCAACACGATCCATTTGATCCGCCGATACGTGCCGGTGACGCGCTGCGGATAGATCTTGCGCCGCGGCACATAGAGCGGCGTGTCGTCGTCAGGCTCGTCGAACTGCGTTGTGTCGTTGACGGCGACGAGCCGCGCTTTCGGAGCGGCGGCCACCGATTCCGGTTCGCTCCCCGCGCCTCGCGGTGTCGTCATCAACGAACCCTGCGCAGCAGACACGGTTCACCTCTCGCCGCCGCCCAGCGTATGCACGTAGACCGTCAGCGCCTTGATGGTCGTGTCGTCGAGGCGGCCGGCCCAGGCCGGCATCACCGCGCCGCGGCCGTTCCAGATTCCGTCGACGATCGCCGCGCGATCGGCACCGTAGAGCCATATGCTGTCGGTCACGTTGGGCGCGCCGACCTCGCGCTTCCCCTTGCCGTCATCGCCGTGGCACGACGCGCATTGCGCGGCAAAGACCTGCTTGCCGAGCGTCAGGTTGGCGTTGGCGCCGACGGGAAGCCCGGCCATCGACAGAACATGGTCCGCCGCGGCCTCGATCTCCGGACGCTTCATGATGTTGTCGCGGCCGAACGCGGGCATCGAACCGAGCCGCGTCTTGGGATCGGCGGACCGGATTCCATGGCGGATGGTGGCCTCGATGTCGTCGAGCTTGCCGCCCCACAGCCACTCGTCATCGTTGAGATTCGGATAGCCCTTGGCGCCGCCGCCGCCTGGACCGTGGCACGGCGCGCAATTGTCGCCGAACGCGGGACGGCCAAGCGCGCGCGCGAAGTCCAGCAACTGGGGGTCCGAAGCGATCTCAGCCGCCGAAGCGGCGCCGAGCTTATCCATCAGCGGACCGCGCTGCGCCTTGAGCGCCGCCAGATCGGACACGATGGCCTCGCGCGAGTGCCACCCGAACGTGCCGGTCGTGTAGCTCGCGACCAGCGGCCACGACGGATAGACGATCCAGTAGCCGATCGACCAGACGATGGTCGCGTAGAAGATCCAAAGCCACCACCGCGGCAGCGGCGTGTTCAGCTCGCGAATGCCGTCCCACTCGTGACCGGTCGTTTGCGTGCCGGTGTAAGAGTCGAACTCGGGTTGCGTTCGGTCGGTCATGGCATTCAGTCCTCTCGCAACGGCATGCGGGCGGCTTCGTCGAACTGGCTCTGCCGGGACGGCCACAGCGCGTAGGCGAGCACGGCGAGGAACACGGCGACGAAGTAGATGAGGCCCCAGGTCTGCGCGAAACCGGCGAGGGCCAGATAGGTCGATGACATGACGATCCTCGCTAGCGAATGTTGGCTTTGTTGTCGTAGAGCTTGAAGTCGACGTGCGTTCCCAGGTGCTGGAGATACGCAATCAGCGCGTCGGCCTCGGTGATGCGCTGCGGATTGCCGTCGAAGTCCCGCGCCTGCGTCTTCGGATAGCGCTTGACCAGGGTGTCGGCATCGGGCGAATCCGTCGTCGCTTGCGCGCGAAGATCGGCTTTGGCGTTCTGGATCATCTCCGGCGTATACGGCACGCCGAGATGCGCCTGGACCTTCAGGTCGTTCTCGATGTGGGCGTAAGGGAGCTCGGTCCGCGCCAGCCACGGATAGGCCGGCATGATCGAGCCCGGCACTACTGACTTCGGCGAGTTGAAATGATCGCGGTGCCACTCGTCGGAATACTTGCCGCCGACGCGCGCGAGATCGGGGCCGGTGCGCTTGGAGCCCCACTGGAACGGCCGGTCGTACATGCTCTCAGCCGCGAGCGAATAGTGGCCGTAGCGCTCGACCTCATCACGCAGCGGGCGGATCATCTGCGAGTGGCAGTTGTAACAACCCTCGCGGATGTAGATGTTGCGGCCTGCCAGTTCGAGCGGCGTGTAGGGCCGCACGCCCGAGACCCTTTCGATCGTGCTCTTGAGATAGAACAGCGGCACGATCTCGACCAGACCTCCGATCGCGATGACGATCAGCACGCCGATCAGGAGCAGGATCGAGTTCTTTTCCAGAATTCGGTGTTTGGCCCACAACGACATCGATCGGCTCCCGCTATTCCGCAGGCTGCAGCGCAGGCCGTGAAGCCGGCGCGCTTTCATTGACGGTCTTCCAGAGATTCCAAGCCATGATCAGCGCGCCGGCGACGAACAGCGCCCCGCCGAGCGCGCGGATCACGTAGAAGGGATGCATGGCCTCCACGGTTTCGATGAAGCTGTATTCGAGGAAGCCGAGATTGGTGTAGGCGCGCCACATGAGACCCTGCAGGATGCCGGACACCCACATCGCCGAGATGTAGAGCACGATGCCGATGGTCGAAATCCAGAAGTGCCAGTTGACCAGCTTGAGCGAGTAGAGCCGCTCGCGGTTCCACAGCCACGGCACCAGGCAATAGATCGCGCCGAACGAGATGTAGCCGACCCAGCCTAGCGCGCCGGAATGCACGTGGCCGATGGTCCAGTCGGTGTAATGGCTGAGTGAGTTGACCGCCTTCACCGACATCAGCGGGCCTTCGAAGGTCGACATGCCGTAGAAGGCGACGGAGACCACCATCATCCGCAGCACCGGATCGGTGCGCAGCTTGTCCCACGCGCCTGACAGCGTCATCAGGCCGTTGATCATGCCGCCCCACGACGGCATCCACAGCATGATCGAGAACGTCATGCCGAGCGTCTGCGTCCAGTCCGGCAGCGCCGTGTAGTGCAGGTGATGCGGGCCGGCCCAGATGTAGAGGAAGATCAGCGCCCAGAAGTGGATGATCGACAGCCGGTAGGAATAGACCGGGCGCTCGGCGCGCTTGGGGATGAAGTAGTACATGATGCCGAGGAAGCCGGCGGTCAGAAAGAAGCCGACCGCGTTGTGGCCGTACCACCACTGCACCATGGCGTCCTGCACGCCCGCCCAGACGATGTAGGACTTGGGCGAGAACAGCGATACCGGGATCGCGGCGTTGTTGCCGAGGTGCAGGACCGCGATCGTCAGGATGAAGGCAAGATAGAACCAGTTGGCGACGTAGATATGCGGCTCGGTGCGCCGCATGATCGTGCCGAGATAGACGAGAAGATAAACGACCCAGACGACGGTCAGCCACAGGTCGGCGTACCACTCGGGCTCGGCGTATTCCTTGGACTGCGTGATGCCAAGGAGATAGCCAGTGCCCGCTATGACGATGAAGAAGTTGTAGCCCAGCACCACGAACCACGGTGCGATGTCGCCGACCATGCGCGCGCGGCTGGTACGCTGCACGACATAGAATGACGTCGCGATCAACACGTTGCCGCCGAACGCGAAAATCACCGCCGACGTGTGCAACGGCCGGATGCGTCCGAAGGTCAGCCAGGCGATGTCCAGATTCAGAACGGGAAACGCAAGCTGCAGCGCCGCCAGCAGGCCGACGCTGAAGCCGGCAATGCCCCAGATCATGGCGGCGACGGTCGCGAACTTGACCGGGCCCATGTTGTAGTTGGGTTTGCCGCCAATCTCGAGCGGAATGGGCTCGGCCGGCCGGGCGTAGTAGCGGTTCACGATGGCGAACACCGCCGCCACGCTGCCCGCAGCGAAGAGATAGGCATGGAAGGCATATTCGGGCGTGTGCGCCTGTGCGGCGACGACGATCGACAGCAGCGCGAGCGCTGCGAACGCAAGCCCGGCGCCAAGTTCTCCGCCGGTCATCGATTTCCGGGTCGTCATGGTTGGCATGTCTGCGGATCCCAAAACGGCAGCCGCGACAAACTGCCGGGTTCGCCGCGCCGCAACATTGACTCACATCAACTGCGTGCACGGATGCGGACCGGCTACGTCATTTGGAGAGCATCGTTCTGAATCGCGCCGGCTACGGCTTGACACCGTGCGTTGCGCGCACCGCGAGTAGAAGATCGGCGTTCGGGCAACGGTCGGCCCACGATGCGTTGGTTCCGCCGCGATCCAGGTCGTGCCGGCAGTCGGTCTTGTCGAGGCACAAGGCGCAGGCACGTTCCGCCTCGCGGGCCAGTTCGGGGAGCGTGGAGCGGATGGCGACGGGATCGATGTCCAGGCTGGCCATTCGCCTGGTCAAGAGATCGGCCGAATTGGGCCACTTGCCGGGCCAAGCCCGCCGTGCGCTGCGGCCCTGTCCGATTTCTGCGCTTTCGTTGCCGCGCGGCGCGGTTGGACCTTGCTGCGTTGGCGCCGCAGCACAGGTCCGGTCGCGCCAGCTCAGCCACCGCTGAGCCAAGCTCGCGAGGAGCGAAGCCTGCCGATATGCGTTAGGATCGGTCATCGCCGGGTCCATGCCGCAGCAACCGCACATTCTCAGCCGCAAATCCGGGCGAGCGCCGAGCGATTGCGCAGCACGACACGCCGCGATGTCGGCAGTTCGATGGTGGCGGCATTCTCGAGATCGGTCAGCATGCGCGACACGGTCTCGATGGTGAGGCCGAGATAGTCCGCAATGTCTTGCCGCGACATCGGCAGTTCGACTGCGTTCCCATTCGTAGAGCGCTTGGCCATTTCAAGCAGGAACGCTGCGACGCGCTCCTTCGCGGTCTTGATCAGCAGCAGGATGTGGTCCTGGACACACCGGAGCTCGCGGCTGGCTTCGGCCCAGAGCTGGCGGGCGACCTCGTTGTCGCGGTCCGCGAGCGCCATCAGCGCGCTGCGCTTGATCACCAGGATTTTCGAATCGGCGATAGCTTCGGCGGAGAACGTATGTTCCTCACCCGCTTCAAGGCCGAAAACGTCGCCCGGCAGATAGAAGGCGCCGATCTGGCGGCGACCGTCGGCCAGAACCTTGTAGGTCCGCACCGCGCCGCTCACGACCTTATAGAGATAATCGGCCGGCTCGTTCTCGCCGTAAACCTCGGCGTTGCGGGAAAACGGCATGGCCGCGCCCATCATCTCCATGGTCCCGGCGAGGGCAGCCTTGCCGCCCTGCGGCCGATGCCCCGCATGAGCCTCAGCCTGCCGAACCGTCCCCATCTGCGCTGCGTTGTGAACCAGCATGTCCCATCTCCTCGGCTATCCGATGGATTACGGATAGGCGGAGCGATGGCCTTGGAAAATTCAGATATCCTCCCTACGGGATACCCCGTAGGCGCATGCGGCTGGCGATTTCCTCACGAAATCTCAATCGCTTATAATGCGCTGCGAAGAGGGCCGGAGAACGGATGGCTGATTCGAGCGTCAATACCGGCGGCACCACGATTCCCGGTGCGCCGGGCCATTGGGCCGTGTCCCGGCAAACCGGATTTGTCTATGCGCTGACGCTCGCGCTGATCGCCGCCATATTCGTCGTATGCATCGTGGCGGGGCCGGCCCTCGGCGACCAGCCGCTCTATCTTTTCATGACGCCCGCGGTCCTGATCGCGGGAATCCTGGGCGGCATCGGGCCGGGACTTCTGGCAATCGCCGCCGGACTTGTCTTGCAGCTCTGCCTGACCGGCGAGCATGCCATTCTTGCGAATCCCGCCTCGGCAGATTTCGCCGGCGCCTGGGCGCGCGCTTTGACCTTTGCCGGAGTCGGCGCCGGCGTCTCATGGTTCGGACAGCGATTGCGCGCGACCCAGCGCGACGCCGCCGCGCTCGCGCAGGATGCAGCGTCCAGAGAGGCCCATCTGAAATCGATTCTCGACACCATCCCCGAGGCGATGGTTGTGATCGACGAGCGCGGCACGATCCAGTCGTTCAGCGCCGCCGCAGAACGGCTGTTCGGCTACAAGCCGGAGGAGGCGATCGGAAGGAACGTCAAGATGCTGATGCCGTCGCCGTATCGCGAGGGTCACGACGGATATCTCGCCCGCTACCTCCAGACCGGCGAGCGGCGGATCATCGGCATCGGCCGCGTCGTGGTCGGCGAGCGCCGGGACGGCTCGACGTTTCCGATGGAGCTCGCCGTCGGCGAGATGATCTCAAGCCGGCGGCGTTTCTTCACCGGCTTCATCCGCGATCTGACCGAACGTCAGGAAACCGAAGCGCGCCTCCAGGAGTTGCAGTCCGAGCTTGTGCACATTTCCCGCCTGACCGCGATGGGCGAGATGGCATCGACGCTGGCGCACGAGTTGAACCAGCCGCTGTCCGCCATTGCCAACTACATGAAGGGCTCCCGCCGGCTCCTGGAAGGCAACACCGACGAGCGGGTTGGCATGGTGCGCGACGCGATGAACAGCGCCGCCGACCAGGCTTTGCGCGCAGGGCAGATCATCCACCGACTGCGCGATTTCGTCGCCCGCGGCGAAAGCGAATATCGCGTCGAGGACATCAAGAAGCTCGTCGAGGAGGCCAGCGCGCTCGCTCTGGTCGGCGCCAAGGATCTCGGCGTTCGCGTTAGATTCCAGTTCGAACCGGGCGCCAGCCTGGCGCTCGCGGACCGGGTGCAAATCCAGCAAGTCATCCTCAACCTGATCAGGAACGCGATCGACGCCATGCAGGAATCCGAAATCCGCGAACTGGCCGTGGCGGTCTCCCAGGCGCCGGACGAGATGATCAAGATCAGCGTGATCGACACCGGATCGGGCATCGCACCCGAACTGGCCGATCAGCTGTTCCAGCCCTTCGTCACAACCAAGCGCCAGGGCATGGGCGTCGGGCTCTCGATTTCGCGAACGATTATCGAAGGCCACGGCGGACGCATCTGGGCCGAGTCCAGGCCGGGCGGCGGCACGATTTTCAGTTTCACCTTGCGCAAGGTGACCGATGAGGAGGTCGGCAATGCCGTCTGATAGCGCGGTGCATGTCATCGACGACGACAACGCCATGCGCGATTCGCTCGCCTTTCTTCTGAAGGCGGCCGGCGTCGAGGTTGAAACCTACGAGAGCGCCCTGGCGTTTCTGGACCGGCTGCCGAAATTGCAGGCCGGCTGCATCGTGACCGACGTCAGGATGCCGGGAATGAGCGGCCTCGATCTGCTGCGGCGGCTGCGCGAGCTGGGGAACGGCATGCCTGTCATCGTCATCACCGGACATGGCGACGTGCCGCTTGCGGTGGAAGCGATGAAGGCCGGCGCCGCCGACTTCATCGAGAAGCCGTTCGACGACGAAGTCCTGCTCGCGTCCGTGCGCGCGTCGCTGGCCACGCAATCGAGCGACCACGAACAGCAGGCGGCGCGCGCGGCGATCGCCGGCCGGCTTGCGGCGCTGTCCACCCGCGAGCGGCAGGTGCTGGAAGGGCTGGTCGCGGGAAATCCGAACAAGACGATCGCATTCGATCTCGGCATCAGCCCGCGGACGGTCGAAATCTACCGCGCCAACGTCATGACAAAGATGGAGGCGCGCAGCCTGTCCGACCTTGTGCGCATGGCCCTGGTGGGTGGCATCATCGATCCCGCGGCCGCCAATCGATCGGCGGGCCGTTAGACCGCGGCCTCCAACGCACCATTGAGGTAGGTCAAGGCCAGCCCGGCTTCGTTGCGCCATTAGTCGCCGACGCAGGTTGCGAAGCGTCTGCTGACCCGGCGCACCACATGGAATCGAAGAGCCGTTCGGCAAATGATTGCGGCACGGTCGTCGTCATCGACGATGACGTGGCGGTCCGTAATTCTCTCAAATTCACCCTGGAGGTCGAGGGGTTTACCGTCCGGATTTTCGCGGATGGGCAGGAATTGCTCGACGATAAGCCGTTAACGCCGAGCGATTGTCTGGTGGTCGACCAGAATCTGCCGCGAATGCGCGGACTGGAACTCATTGCCGAGTTGCGCCGGCGAAACAACAAGGTCCCCGCCATCCTGATCACGACCAATCCGAGCGACGCCGTGCGCAGGCAGGCCTCCGCCGCCGGTGTGCCGATCGTCGAGAAGCCGCTCTTAAACAGCCTGCTGTTCGACGCTATCCGGCGAGCCATGCCCAATCCGCCGCCCGTGAATTGAGCGGCTGCGCGGCCTTGTGGCCGCCGTCGTGTATTCGTCTCGCAACGCACACAATCGCGCGGCGATATGAAGCGCCTGGAAGCAAGCGCGGCGTGCAACGCCGGCGGATTGCGGCGGCGTCCATAGTGCCGCAGCGGCCATCCCGAGCCGGCCCGCGCCCTTGACCGCAAACATCCGATTGGGGAAGCTTCCATCGCAGGACCGAAGTCAACGACCACGACGAAACAAAGCCGGGCCGAATAATAAGAGCCCAGGACCAGAACGCGGCCTGCACGGCAGTACAACGTGGGAGGCTGCGAATGTCCAAGGTCATTGTTGCGGCATTGCTGTGCGCCGCATCCGCACTGTTCGGCGCCGATACCGGTCACGCCCAGGCCTACCCGAACAAACCGATCAAGATGGTCGTGCCATTCCCCGCCGGCGGTCCGACGGACGCAATGGCGCGGATCGTTTCCGACCGGCTGAGCGCGGTTCTCGGTCAAAGCGTCGTGGTCGAGAACCGCGGCGGCGGTGCGGGCGGAAGCATCGGCGCGAAGTTCGTCGCGACCTCGGATCCCGACGGCTACACCTTCCTGATCACGCCGGGCGGAGCGCTGACAACCGGCCCCGCGGTCCATCCGAATATCGGCTACGACGCCGACAAGGCGTTCCTGCCCGTCGGACAGGTCATGACGTCGCCGCTGATCATGGCCGTGCATCCGAGCGTGCCGGCGAAGACCATCAAGGAGCTGGTCGCCTACGCAAAGGCCAATCCGGGCAAACTGACGTGGGGCTCGCAGGGCTTCGGCACCGCGCCGCATCTGCTCGCCGAGCTGTTCAAGCTCGAAGAGAAGGTGAACATCCTGCACGTGCCCTATCGCGGCACCGCACCGATGCTCGCCGCCATTGTGGCCGGAGAAATTCAGGTCGTTATCGATCCGATGTTCACCGCGCTGCCCCAGGTGCTCGGCGGAAAGATCAATGCGCTCGCGGTGACGTCGGATGAACGCGTCGAAAAGCTTCCGAACGTCCCGACGGTCGCGCAGGCGGGATTTCCGAAACTGCGGAACACGTTCTGGCTCGGTGTCGTGGTTCCGGCCGGCACCCCGGCTGCGATCGTCGACAGGCTCAACGCCGCTTTCCGCGACGCGCTCGCGCAGCCGGAAGCCAGGACGCGGTTGTCCAACCTTGGCGCCACGCCGAAGGTCACCTCGCCCGCCGAATTCGGCAAATTCCTCGCCGACGAACGCGCGGTATGGAAAGGTGTCGTGCAGGCTGCCAACATCAAGGTTCAATAGTTTGTCGAAACAAGACGCGGCTCTCCGGCCTCCGGGGAGCCGCCAAGCACCGGCTCCATCGTTCCTTCATCAGTGAAATGCGTTTGTAATGTTCCGTCGTGACACGCCTGCCGAGGCCGCGTTCCGCACCGAGGTCCGGACGTGGCTGGAGGCCAATCTCCCAACGGCCCTGCGGGGCCGCACGACGCGACCGCCGCCCGAAGAGTTGATGCCGTGGTACCGGACGCTGTCCCGGAAGGGATGGATCGCGCCGCATTGGCCCAAGCAGCACGGCGGGATGGGCGCGACGCTCAACGAACAGATTGTCATGACGGAGGAGCTGGCGCGCGTCGGTGCACCGCCCCTGCCGGTCCAGGGCCTCAATCACATCGGCCCGATCCTGATGGAATTCGGGACCGAAGCGCAGAAGGCCAAGCATCTTCCACCGATCGTCGCGGGCACGGTGATCTGGGCGCAGGGCTATTCCGAGCCCGGCGCGGGCTCCGACCTTGCAAGCCTGACGACGCGCGCAACGCTCGACGGCGACAGGTTCATCGTCAAAGGCCACAAGATCTGGACCACATGGGCGCACCATTCGGACTGGATGTTCGCGCTGGTGCGCACCGATCCGCAGGCCCAGCCGAAGCACGCCGGCATCAGCTTCCTGCTGATCGACCTGCATAGCCCCGGGATCAAGGTCCGGCCGATCCGCACCATCGCCGCCGACGACGAGTACGCCGAAGTGTTCCTCGACGACGTCACGGTTCCGGCCGAAAACCTCGTCGGCAAACTCAACGACGGCTGGCGCATCGCCAACGCACTGCTCGGTCACGAGCGCATCGGAACCTCCAACCCGCAATTTGTGCTGACGGCGCTGGAACGCATCAAGACTATGGCGCGCGCGACGGGCATCATTGCCGATCCCGCGTTCCAGGATCGTCTGGCCGCCGCCAGCATCAATATCACCGCGCTCTCGGCACTGTTCAGCCACGCCGTCGAGTTGACCAACCACGAGCAAAGCCCCGGACCGGAGTCGTCCATCATCAAGATCGTCGGCTCGGAGCTGCTGCAATCGCTCAACGAGCTTCTGGTCGAGGCCGCGGGCGGCCACGCCACGGCGGACTGCCCCTTCGAGACCAATTTCGGCGCGGTCGATGCCGCCATTCCGTACCTATTCTCGCGGCGCGTTACGATCTACGGCGGCTCGTCCGAGATCCAGCGCAACGTCCTGGCCCGCCGCGTGTTGAATCTGCCAAGCTGAGCGACCATACGAAAGCAAGGCCATGGACGTTCGCCTGACCTCCGAGCAGAGCCTGCTTCGCGACAGCGCAGCCAAGTTCGTCGCGGCCGCCGGGCCGAAGGTGGCGCGCGGCTTTCGCGGCCAAAGTCCTGGCTTCGCGCCGGCGCGGCTTCGCGAGGCGGGCGAACTTGGGTGGCTTGGCATTCTTGTGCCGGAAGCGAACGGCGGCCTCGGCCTTGGCCTGACCGAGCTTGCGTTGGTGCTGCAGCAGGCGGGACGCGGCCTTGTCTGCGAGCCGATCGGACTTGCCGCGATCTCGGCTGCGGCGCTGGCCCAGGGCCCAAAGCTGCACCCGATGCTGGAGCGCGCCATGTCCGGCGCGGCGCTGATCGTGCCGGCGCTGCAGGAGGGCGCGCACGGCGATGAGCCGTCCGCGCCTCGCACACGGCTCGCGAGATCGCAAGGCTCGCTGCGCGTCACCGGCCGGAAGATGTTCGTCTGCGCCGGCGGCGCGGACGGATTCCTGGTCAGCGCCATGGGACCGGACGGCCCCGTCCTTTGTCTTGTCGAGCGCGACGCACCGGGTTGCATGCTCGCCGCCACGCAGACGGTGGACGGGCGCAGCCTCTTCACGCTCGACCTTGCGGACACGCCGGCCAATCTTGTTTCGCCGCATCCGGGGTCGCGGGACGCCGCGGAGACTCTCCATCATCTTGCACTGATCGCCCTGTCGGCCGAGCTGCTGGGAGTCATGGAGAGGGCACAGGAGATAACCTTCGACTACCTGCGTATCCGCAAGCAGTTCGGCAAGCTGATCGGAAGCTTCCAGGCGCTGCAGCACCAGGCGGTCAACATCTACATCCGCACCGAGGCGGTGCGCTCGCTGGTGTTTCAGATCGCGGCCAACAACGAGCCATTCGGCATCGATCCCGCGCTGGCCATCGCGGTGAAGGCCAAGGCGTCCGAAGATGCGCTGGTGGTGACGCAGACCTGCATTCAACTGCACGGCGGAATCGGATTCACCGACGAGCACGACATCGGCCTCTATCTCAAGCGCGCGATGCTGTTGTCGTCGCTGTTCGGCAATGTCGCGGCACAGCGGCGCCGATATGCGGCCGGCATGAATCTGTCGGCGTAGGAGGGAGCGCGTTTGTGGCGATGCGAAAATCCGGGTGCATCGCCGGCATGCGAGCGCGGCCCGCGCCGCAGGGCCGGTCCGGATCGGAATGCGCTACGCTTATGGGTGTCGCGCGCGAGTTGTCATGAGTGACCCAGGTTCTGAAGTAGCCGCCGGATTGACGGAAGCCGAGCGCGATATTCTCCGCAAATCGGTGCGGGACTTTCTCGCGAGTGCGTGGCCGCCGGACGAGTCCGTCGAGAATGCAGGCGACGCCGCCGCGACTGCCGCGCTTTGGCGTGGCATGGCGCGGCAGGGCCTGACCGCGCTTGGCTCCGGCGGCGACGGGACCGGAACGCGCGAGATCCTTCTCGTGTTCGAGGAACTAGGGCGCGCCGCCTGCCCTGCCCCGCTGCTTGGCGCGGTCGCGGCCAATCTCGTGCTGTCGCGGCAATCCTCCAACGCGGCGCAGGCACTGCGCGACGACATTCACCAGGGCAAGGCTGCGATTGCACTGGCGCTCGGTGCGTTCGACGGCGACCCGGCGGCCGGCGGTATCGTGCTGCATGGCGAAATTGCCCGTGGCGAGTTGCGATTTGTCGAAGGTGCCGGCGCGGCGACGCACCTGCTCGCGTTTACGGATGCGCCCGTGGGTGTCGCCTGCATCGCAGCCGGCGCGCCGGGCGTGAACATCCGGCCGACACCGGGCCTCGCCGTGCCGCCGTTCTCGAACATCGTGCTGGACGGCGTGTCGGCCGTTCGCCTGAACACCGCTCGCGACACACTCGAAGAGACCGCCGCGGTGGCGCGCCTCGCCTGCGCCGGCCGTGCGCTGGGCGCGGCGCAGCGTGCGTTCGATCTCGCCGTGGAGCACTCCAAGGTGCGCAAGCAGTTCGGCCAGCTCATCGGCCAGTTTCAGGCGGTTCAACACAAGCTCGCCGATTGCCTCATCGGTCTCGACGGCGCGCGACTCGCGCTCGATTCCGCCGCCGAAGCGCGCGATGCAGGCAACGCGGACTGGCCGGTGTTCGCTTCGGCGGCCGTCGCGTTTGCCGGTCCGGCGCTACGCGACGTGTCGATCGAGACACATCGCGCGCTCGGCGCCATCGGATACGCGGAAGAACATGAGGCGCCGCGGCACTTCCGCCGTGTGCATGCCGATCTCGTACGGTTCGGTGGCGCGCCGCGGGCGCGCGCCGAGCTTGCCGACTATCTGCTGGGGCCGGTGCAGTAGCATGGCAACGCTTCCCGCCCACGACATGGGGTCCGCCGCCAACGCCTTCCGCGCGGAAGTGCGCACGTGGCTTGCGAAGAACTGGACTCCAGAGAACCAGGCGGCACACCGGCGCAAGCCGTTTAAGGAGCGAGGCTGGGACGCGGAATTCTC
This sequence comes from Alphaproteobacteria bacterium, assembly GCA_016869215.1. Taxonomy (GTDB): domain Bacteria; phylum Pseudomonadota; class Alphaproteobacteria; order Rhizobiales; family Xanthobacteraceae; genus Z2-YC6860. The sequence goes on from VGEP01000002.1 coordinate 136,841, forward strand.
GAAGCTGATGGGCCGAGACGGCTGGATCGGCGTCGGCTGGCCCAGGAAGTTCGGCGGCCAAGGCTGCAGCGTCACCGAACAGCTGGCGTTCGTCACCGAGATGGCGAACTCCGGCGCACCGGTGCAAGCTCATTCGACCGGCGAGTCGATCGTCGCCCAGGCGCTGTTCAAGCACGGCACGCAGGAGCAGCAGGACGAATGGCTGCCCGCGATCCGCCGCGGCGAGCGGAGCTTTGCGCTTGGCTACAGCGAGCCGGAAGCAGGTTCCGATCTTGCGGCGCTTCGCACCCGCGCCGTGCGCGACGGCGACCATTGGGTGGTGAATGGCCAGAAGCTCTGGTCCACCGGCGGCGACAAGGCCGAGTACATCTGGCTCGCGGTGCGGACCGACCCGGAGGCCAAGAAACACGCTGGAATCAGCGTGTTGATCGTCGATCTGCACTCCCCCGGCGTCACGCTGCGACCGAGCCTTGCGCTCTACGGCAAGACCTTCAGCGCGCAGTTCTACGACAACGTTCGCGTGCCGGCGACGAACATGGTGGGCGCCGTCAACGACGGCTGGAAGGTCATCACCGACGCGCTCGCCGCCGAGCGCGTGATGATCGGCGGTACACGCATGGCTGGCATCGAACGCGCGTTTGACCGGCTCACGGAATACCTGAAAACTGCCGTCGTCGGAGGAAAGGCCCTGCGGAACGATCCCGTGGTCCGGGATCGCATCGGGGCGCTCGCGGCCGACATCGAGATCGCGCGGCAGTTCCAGATGCGTAATTCGCGGCTGATCGAACAAGGCAAGGTCCCACTGCACGAAGCGGCGGTGGGCAAGGTGTTCGCGAGCGAATTGCAGGAGCGGCTCGGCCAGGCCGCGCTCGATATCCTCGGCACCCGCGGCCTGCTGTCGGAGGACGCCGAAGGCGCGCCGCTCGGCGAGATGGAGCAGCTTCTGCGACATTCGATAATGGGCATGATCGGCGGCGGCACCAACGAAATTCAACGCAACGTCATCGCACAGCGAGGGCTGGATTTGCCCCGTTGAACCAGGAGTCGTTCATGAGCGAAGAGCAGACGGTCACCTACGAGCTGGACGGCGAGATCGCCCTTGTCGGCCTCAACCGTCCGGACAAGCGCAATTGCTTCAACCCGACAGTGATGAAGCAGCTGCGCGAGGCGATCGACCGTGCCGGCGAAGAAGCCAAGTGCGGAATCATCTTCGGCCACGGCGACAACTTCTGCGCCGGGCTCGATCTGCGCTGGGCCGCAGAGAACTGGAAGACCGGACGCTCCGAGCGGCTGCCGTTCCCGTTCAACCGCAACTCCTATTTCGAGGCGATGGCGCGCGGCAACATCCCGTTCATTGCCGCACTGCACGGCGCGACGCTCGGAGGCGGGCTCGAGACGGCCTCCGCCGCGCACATCCGCGTCGCCGACGATACGACGTATTTCGGACTGCCCGAAGGCACGCGCGGCATTTTCATCGGCGGCGGCGGCTCGGTGCGCGTGGCGCGGCTGATCGGATTTGCGCGGATGCAGGACATGATGCTGACCGGCCGGGTGCTCAAGGCCGACGAGGCCGAACGCTACGGTATCGTCCAGTACGTGGTGCCGAAGGGCCAGCAAATGGCCAAGGCTAAGGAGCTGGCGCTGAAAATCTGCAAGAATGCGCCGCTGTCGAACTTCGCCATCACCAACAGCCTGCCGCGGCTCCAGGACATGAACTACGACGACGGCCTGTTCTTCGAGCGCATGGTCGCCGAATACACCCGCAGCCCAGAGTCGATCCAGCGCCTGCACCAGTTCCTCGACAAGACCGCGCCGCGCGTTCGTCCGCAGGATTAAACACGCGAGCGACGACAACACGGCGCTGCAAGCGCGCCACAGGGAGTGAAACATGGCTTTGCGTGACCATGCGATTGTGGCCTACGCCGAAACCAAGGTGATGGAGAAGAGCGACCGGGACGTATTCGTCCTGATCGGCGAAATGCTCGAGTCGCTGCTCGACAGCACCGGCGTCGAAAAGAACGAGGTCGACGGGCTGGTGGTGGCGGGAATGACCGGTACCGGCGCCGGCAACATCTTCTGGCCGCAGACCATCGCCGATGTGCTGGGAATGCAGGTCGGCTTCTGCGAGCAGGTGAACATCGGCGGCTGTTCGGCCGCCGGCTGCGTGGTGCGTGCTGCGGCCGCGATCGAGTACGGATTGTGCGAAATCGCCTTTCTGTCCTTCTCCGACACCCATGTTCTGGAGGACAAGACCGACCACAGCCACACCTATCGTCGCGAATGGACCGACCCCTACGGCCTGATGGGCCCGCCCGGCGCGTTCGGCCTGCTCAGCCGCGCCTACGAGGCGAAATACGGCCTCGACTACCGCATGCTCGGCAAGCTCGCGGTGACGCAGCGCAACCACGCGATCATGAACGAACACGCCTGCGAAAAGCTGCGCGTGCCGATCACCATCGACGATTATCTGAACTCGCGCATGATCGCCGAACCGATCCGGCTGCTGGACTGCGTAATGCGGACCGATGGCGGGGCCGGTCTCCTCATGATGAGCCGCAAGAAGGCCAGGGAGAAGGGTCTCACTAAGAACATCATCCCGATCGGCTACGCAGAGCTGACCAATTATCTCGGCGGCGAAAATCTGGTCGACGTGACCAAGAGCGGCCATCAGATTTGCGGCGACAAGGCGCTTAAGCAGGCCGGGCTCGGGATCAAGGACATCAAGTCCTTCCACCCCTATGACGACTTCATCATTGCGATCATGCTGCAGATGGAGGCGTTCGGCTTCTGCAAGGCCGGCCAGGGCATCCCCTACGTCCGCGAAACGAATTTCGCTTACGACGGCGACCTTCCGCTCAACACCGGCGGCGGACAGATTTCCGCGGGACAAGCGGCCGGATCGTCGGAGAACCTCCTCGAAGCAGTACGCCAATTGCGCCGCGAGGCGGGCGAACGGCAGATCAAGGACACCAGCAACGCGCTGGTGACCGGAATCGGCTGGATCAACTACGCACGCAACTGGGGCTCGAGCGCAGCCCTGGTGCTGGTTCCGGAATAGGCGAGGAATTCATGACAACGGCACTGAACGACACCCTCGGCGTCAAGCGCACGATCCGGCACTTCGACTTCTCCGAGCCCTACTGGGAGGGCACGAAGCAGAAGAAGCTGATGATCCAGTACTGCAAGACCGCGAAGAAGTATCAGCACTTCCCGCGCCCGGTGAGCATCTTCACCGGACGGCGGCGCGACATCGAATGGCGCGAGGTCTCGGGCAAGGGCACCGTGTATTCCTACACCGTCACCCACCGCGGCACGCCGGCGTTTCGCGGCAAGGAGCCCTATGCGCTGGTTTGCGTCACGCTCGACGTCGGCGTCAATTTCGTCGCCAACATCGTCAATTGCACGACCGAGGAATTGAAAGTCGGCATGAAGGTGAAGCCGTACTGGCATCCGCTCGACGACGGCACGCATTTGATGATGTTCCAGCCGGACAAGGATGCGAAATGACAAGTCCGGAGACCGCGCGCGGCCCGAAGGCCGTCGCCAGATTCCTGCGCCCGCGCTCGATCGCCATCGTCGGCATGTCGGCGCGCGCGGGCAGTCCCGGCCAGGTCATTCTGCAATCGCTCAAGCTCAACAAATTCGATGGCGACATCCACCTGGTCGGCCGTAGCGAGGAGCCGATCGACGGGCGGCCGGTTCTGAAGAGCCCGGACGAACTGCCCGAGGGCGTGGACCTCGCGGTGTTCACGCTGCCGGCGGCTGGCGTGCGCGACGCCATCGCCGCCTGCGCCCGCCGCAAGGTCGGCGCCGCAATGATCTTTGCCGCGGGCTTCGCCGAGGTCGGCGAGCAGGCGATGCAGGACGAGGTCGCCAATATCGCGCGCGGCGGCGGTCTTGCGATCGTCGGGCCGAATTGCCTTGGCGTCACCAACAACGTCGACGGCCTGATGCTGCACATGCTGTACGCGCAGGAGGCGCTGCGGTTCGGCAAGGAGTCGAAGCCGGGGCTTGCCTTCATCGGCCAGAGCGGTGGCATGCTGGGCCATTTTCAGCGCGCCGCCGACGCGCGCGGCACGCCGCTGTCTTACGTCATTTCCACCGGCAACGAGATCGGCCTCGAGTCCACCGACTTCCTCGAATTCATGGCCGACGACCCGGCGACAAGCGTGATCGTGGCCTACACCGAGCAGGTGCGGCGGCCGCGCGACTTCCTCGCCGCCATTCGCCGCTGCCGCGCCGCGGGCAAGCCGGTGGTCCTGATGTTCCCCGGCCGCAGCGTGAAATCGCGGCAGGCCGCACAGTCGCACACCGGCGCGCTGGTCGGCGACTATGCGACCATGCAGACGCAGGCCGAGGACGCCGGCGCCATCGTCGTCACCACCATGGACGAGATGATCGATCTCGCCGAGCTGCTGGTGCGGTTCCCGAAGCCCCCGTCGAAAGGACCCGGCATCCTGACCGCGTCTGGCGCCTTCGTCGGCCTCTCCAACGACATGGCGGAGGAACTCGGCTTCGAGTTTCCGCAGGTCGAGCCCGCGACGCTCAAGCGGTTCCAGGAGGTGCTGCCACCTTACGGCAACTACGGCAATCCGCTCGACGTCACCGCGGGATTCACGCCGGCCTCGCTGCCCGCGGCCACCAAGGCGCTGATCGACGACCCGAACATCGGGATGATTTTCATTTCGTTTCCGATCCGCTTTGGCGCGGTTGTCCAGGGCTTCAACAAGGGCATGGAGCACTCCGACAAGCCGAAAGTCCTGGTGGCGCTCGGCGACACCTCGCCGCTCGGTCCGGATGTCATGGAAGCGGTGAAGCAAGGCCCCGCGGTGTTCTCGCGCTCGTCCGACCGCATGATGCGCGCCATCGCACTCTATACGCGCTACGGCCGCCTGCTCGCCCGGCCGCGCACGACCGATGCGCCGAAGCCGATCGCGGGCCTGCCCAAACTCGGCAAGGGTACGCAGCCGGAATGGCTCGGCAAGAAGGTGCTGGCAGCGGCCGGCATCCGCGTGCCGGACGGCGACCTCGCACCCACCGCCGAGGAGGCGATGACTGTAGCGAAGCGCATCGGCTATCCCGTCGTTCTAAAGGCGCAGGCCGCAGCGCTGTCGCACAAGACCGAGGCCGGCGGCGTGATCCTGAACATCGCCGACGACGCCGCGCTGCGCATAGCCTGGGACACGCTGACCGGCAATATCAAGCGCGCCGCACCCGGCGTGACGCTCGACGGCGCACTGGTCGAGAAAATGTCGCCGAAGGGCCTCGAACTGATGATCGGCGCCAAGCGCGATCCCGGCTGGGGCGCGGTGCTGCTGGTCGGCCTGGGCGGCATCTGGGTCGAGGCGTTGGGCGACGTTCAGTTGCTGCCGGTGGACGCCGACAAGGAGCAGATCATCGCGGCGCTCGACAGACTGCGCTCCGCCAAGCTGCTCGCCGGCGTCCGCGGCGCGCCGCCCGCCGACGTCGGCGCGATCGCCGAAGCGGTGATGGGCATCGGTCGGATCATGCAGACCGTGCCCGACATCGTCGAGATCGACGTGAATCCCTTGATGGTGCACGGCCGGGGACAGGGCGCAACCGCGCTCGATGCACTGATTGTGACGCAGTGACGGCGGCGGGAAATATCGTCGCAGGCGACGGCTCCCGGCGCTGGCCCGCGCCATATCCTATTGTTAAGCGGCGCAGCGCTCATTAGGCTGCGGCGGGTTGGTCGGCCAATTGGTACGGACATTGGTCTTGCAGCCGCATCCCCGCACGCTCTTCGACAAGGTCTGGTCGTCGCACGTGGTCGCCGAGCTCGCCGGCGGCGTGTCCCTGCTGGCGATCGACCGCCACCTTCTGCACGACCTTGAAGGCGGCCCCAGCATGCGGCGGATCGCCGAGCGGGGCCTCAAGGTTCACAATCCGGAGCTGACGTTCGCCGTGCCGGACCACGCGGTTTCGACCGCTCCGAACCGGCGCGCCGACTCCACGCCGAACAGCAGCCGCCTCTTGCGCGAGATGAAGGACGGTTCCGAGGCGTCCGGCGTCACCTATTTCGAACTCGGAACCGACAGCCAGGGCATCGTGCATGTGATCGGTCCTGAGCTGGGCTTGAGCCAGCCGGGCATGACCATCGTCTGCGGCGACAGCCACACCTGCACGCATGGCGGACTGGGCGCGCTGGCCTTTGGGATCGGCGCGACCGAAGTCATGCACGTGCTGGCGACGCAGACGCTGCGCCAGACCAAACCGAAAACCATGCGAGTCACGCTTGACGGCAAACTCGCGCCCGGCGTCGCCGCGAAAGACGTCATTCTCGCGACCATCGGCCAGATCGGCACCGGCGCCGGCCGCGGCCATGCGGTCGAATTCGCGGGCACGACAATCCGCGCCATGAGCGTCGATCAGCGCCTCACGGTCTGTAATCTGTCGATCGAGCTCGGGGCCAAGATCGGAATGATTGCGCCCGACGACACCAGCTATTCATACTTGGCCGGCCGGGCCTATGCGCCCCACGGCGAACTGTTCGATCGCGCCTGTGCCCATTGGCGAACGCTGCCGAGCGACGCCGACGCCCGGTTCGACGTCGAGCATGCGATCGATGCCTCCAGGTTTGCGCCGCAGATCACCTGGGGAACCAGCCCGCAGGACGTGATCGCGGTCGATCAGCGGATTCCGGACCCCGCGCACGAAACTGATCCGCAGCGCCGCCAAGCGATGGAAGCGGCACTTGCCTACATGGGACTCAAGCCAGGCGACGCAATCGAGGGAACGCCTGTCGACTGGGTGTTCGTCGGCTCCTGCACCAACGGCCGGCTATCGGACATCCGCGAGGCCGCGCGTGTTGTTGCCGGCCGCAAAGTCGCGCCCAACGTGCGCGCCTGGGTCGTGCCCGGCTCGGAAGCGACCCAGCGTGAGGCCGAGCGCGAGGGGCTCGACAAAATCTTCCTGAGCGCCGGGTTCGAATGGCGCAAGGCCGGCTGCTCGATGTGCGCCGGCATCAACGGCGACACTGTCGCACCGGGCCAACGCTCGGTGTCCACCACCAACCGCAACTTCGTGGGGCGCCAGGGGCCCAACGCCCGTACACACCTCGCGAGTCCGGCGATGGCGGCGGCCGCGGCGATTGCCGGCCGCATCGCCGATGCGCGCAAGCTCAGTTGACGCCATGCAGAAATTCACCCGCGTCACTGGCATCGCAGCCCCGCTGATGAAGGCGAATATCGACACTGACGTCATCATCCCGGCCAAGCGGTTGGTCGGTCATCGGCGGGACGAGCTCGGGGCCTTCGCCTTCGAAGCCCATCGCTACCAGCCCGACCGAACCGACAATCCCGAATTTGTCCTCAACCGGCCCCGCTATCGCGGCGCGAAGATTCTGGTTGCTGGCGAGAACTTCGGCTGCGGGTCATCGCGCGAATCCGCGGTCTGGGCGTTGGCCGGTTTTGGCTTCCGCTGCGTGATCGCGCCGAGCTTCGGCGACATCTTCACCAACAACGCATTCCAGAACGGCATGCTGTTGATCCGCCTGCCGAGCGAACAGGCCGAACGCTTGGCGGCGGCGCTGGAAAGCTGCGTCGATCCGACCATGACGGTCGATCTGGAACGCCGAGTCGTCACCGAACCGTCGGGTACCGAGATGCCGTTCGAGATCGACGCAGAACTGCGCCAGGCGCTGCTGGAAGGGCGCGACGAAATCGGCATGACGCTCGCACGCGAGGCGGAAATTCTCGCCTTCCAGGAGCGGGACCGCGCCGCGCGGCCCTGGATCTACCGGCCACGTCCGGGAAGCACGCCGGCGGCGTGAGATCGGCAAGCACCGTCTCCGGGCGAACCAGACTTCAATTCGCTTGGCGTATCGCTCCCGTCGCAAGTCCGAAGGCTGCCTTTCGGGCGCCGCGCCGAACGGCAGCCGTGCCGAAAAAACGGCATTGACTGAAAATTCGTCCGGACAAATAATTGGTTTGTCGCTTGGATGGGGGCTTTCATGGGCGTGCCGGCGCGGCTTGCGCCGGCGCTGGACCGGAAGGAAACGCGAACCCGCGCCATGAATACGGACCTCAAGGCCAACTATCAGGGCGTGTACGAGAATCGCATCGGCTTTGGCAAACGCCCGGCGCTGCTGCTCGTCGATTTCGTGCAGGCCTATTTCGATCCGGCCTGCGACCTCTATGCGGGCGTGGAGGATGCGCTTGCGTCCGCCGTTCGCCTGCGCGACGCGGCGCGCACCGCCGGCATGCCCGTGGTCTACACCAACGTCGTCTACCAGAAGCAGGCGCTGAACGGCGGCCGGTTCTTTCAGAAGGCCAGGCCGCTGCGGCATTTTCTCGAAGGCAACCCGCTGGGCGCATGGCCGGCTGGCCTCGACGTCGGCGACGACGAACTGGTGGTTTCGAAGCAGTATCCGAGCGCCTTCTTCGGCACGTCCCTCGCCTCGACGCTGACCACCTGGGGCATCGACACACTCATCATCACCGGCCTGACCACCAGCGGATGCGTGCGCGCGAGCTGCCTGGACGCCTGCTGCCACGGCTTCATCCCGATCGTGGTGCGCGAAGCCTGCGGCGACCGGCACCAAGCGCCCCACGAAGCCAACCTGTTCGACATGAACGCAAAGTACGCAGATGTGGTGAGCGAACGCGAGGCGCTCGCCTACATCGCGGCGCAAATCAAAAAATGAGAACGACTGAACTCTGCCGGGGACCGTTTCAACCAACGATCGGACGATGAGGAACACCATGAACCTGAACCGACGCACAGCTCTGGCGGCAGTGGCCGCCTTCGCGGTCCTTTCGACACCGGCTTACGCGACCGATTGGCCCACCAAACCGGTCACGATCTATGTCACGACTGCGGCCGGCGGAAACACCGACATCATGGCGCGCATGGCCGCCGAGTTTCTGACAGCAAAGTTCGGAAAGACCTTTGTGGTCGAGAACCGGCCCAGCGCAGGCGGGATACAGGCGACCACCCAGGTCGTCGGCGCGGCGCCTGACGGTTACACGTTGCTCTTCACGCACAGCGCCGCAATCCTGCTGGCGCCGCTGGTGCAGAAGATGCCTTTCGACCCGGACAAGAGGCTTACGCCAGTGACCAACGTGGGCACGGGCTCGCAGGTGGTCGCCGTCAAACGCAGCCTGCCGATCAGCAACCTGTCCGAATTTCTGGCCTACGCAAAGGCCAATCCGAAAAAGCTGAACTTCGCAGCCGCCGGGACCAACAACATCAGCCACCTCGCGCCGCTTCTGCTGTTCAAACGCACCGGGGTCGAAGTCGTAATGGTGCCTTCGCGCGGCGAGCCGCAGGCGATTTCCGACCTTGTTGCCGGGAATGTCGATTTCTATTTCGGCAACACGTCCGTCCTGCTGGCACAGCGCGAGCATCCCGCGATCCGGCTGCTGGCAGTCGGCACCGGACAACGGTTGGCGACCGCACCCGATCTCCCCACCGTTTCCGAAACCGTTCCCGGCTTCGTCTTCGCGTCGTGGAACGGATTTCTGGTGCCGAATGGAACGCCCAACGAAATCGTTGCAAAGCTGCGGGGTGCGATAGCGGAAATGGTCAAGGAACCGAAAATGTCAGCGCGGCTCTTGAGCCTGGGTATTCTTCCCGGCGGGCAGAGCGCCGAGCAGGTCGCGGCGGCGTACCAGAACGACCGAAGGAATTTCGGGGAAGCGGTGAAGGCGGCGGGCGTGCCGGCTCCTTGAACGGAAGTATTGCGCCGGTGCGATCCACCAGTCCGGCCGGGCGCGCTTGGCGCCCGGAGCGGCCGGCGGGCCATGCCGCAGTTCGGCTGCGGTGATATCGTAGCCGCGAACGAAGGCTCATGCGAAACGATATGAATCGGAACGTTGTTATCGTCGGTGCGGGGCCCGTCGGCCTTGTCACCGCCAATCTGCTGGCCGATGCCGGCATTGCGGTTTCGCTGGTCGAGACTTGCAAGGATTTGCCGCGCGATTTGCGAGCATCGACGTTCCATCCGCCCACGCTCGATATGCTGGAACGCTTCGGCGTCGTCGGCCTAATGATCGAGCAGGGATTGATCTGCCCGACCTGGCAGTTCAGGGATCGCTCCGAGGGCGTCATAGCGACGTTCGAACTGGCGCGGCTTTCGCCGGACACCAATCACCCGTACCGCCTGCAATGCGAGCAATGGCGGCTCGGCGAAATGCTCTACGCGCGTCTCAGGGACAATCCGCTGGCGACAATCCGGCTTGGCACGAAGGCTGTCACCGCCCGGCAGAATGCGAACGGCGTGGAACTCGACGTTGAGTTGCCGGACGGCGGCCGCGAGACCGTCGAGGGTGCATTCCTGGTCGGCGCGGACGGGATCGGCAGCATCGTGCGCCACGCGATCGGGGCCGGGTTCGAAGGAATCACGATCCCTGAGCTGTTCCTGAGCCTGTCCACGACCTACGATTTTCGCGAGACGATGCCCGATCTTTCCAACATCTCCTATCTATCGGACCCGCGCGAGTGGTATGTGCTGATCCGAACCGCGCATGTCTGGCGCGCACTGTTTCCGGTCGATGCTTCGCTCGAAGATCGGGACGTCACGTCGCCGGAGCGCGGCGAGCGCCTGTTGCAGGGCGCCGTTCCGCGCAGCCAGGCCTATGACGTGACACATCGCACAGCGTATCGCGTGCATGAGCGCGTGGCGTCGACATACGTCAAGAACCGGATTGCGATCGCGGGCGATGCCGCACACGTGAACAATCCGCTGGGCGGCATGGGCCTCAACGGCGGAATTCACGACGCGTTCAACCTGGCCGAGAAACTGGTCGAAGTCGTTGGGGGCGCGCCGCTCGAAACGCTGGAGCGCTACAGCCGCCAGCGGCGCAAGGTCGCGTTGGACGTCGTGCAGCAGACGGCGCTGCGCAATCGCTCGATCCTGAATACACGGGAGCCGGAAGCGCGGCGGGCCTACCACGACGAGTTGCGCGGCATCGTCGAAGACTCCGAGAGGCACCGCAGCTATGTCATGCGGACGTCGATGATCCAGTCGCTGCGCGACGCAGCGAAGATCCCGTAAGTCGCGGGACGAACTCCCGCCACCGTCAGGCTCGAAAGCGCGGCCGCTCGCCGGATCAGAATTCCGCCAGCAGCCGGCCGAAGCCCTCCATACGATCCTTGATGCCGTTGGCGCGCAGTGCATGCCAATAGGTCGCGGTGTTGATGGCAATAATTGGCTTTCCGAGCCACATTTCGGCAGCGGCCGCGAGCCGCACCATGGAAAGATTGGTGCCGACCTGCACGATGGCATCGACATCGTCGCCGTCGAGTTCGATCAGCGCGGCACGCAAGGTTTCCGTCGTTTGCTCGGCGATCTGGATCCACGAGCGGCATTGCAGCGCCTTGTCGCGCACGACGGTAAACCCCTTGTCGGCGAAATAGCGCGCGACCTCCGTGTTCATGGAGGGCCAGTAGGGCGACAGGACCGCTATGCGCTTGACCCCGCCATAGGCCCGCATGGCGGCCGTGCAGGCGTCGCTGCCGATGCTGATCTTGATGCCTGCGGTCTCCTCCACCTCTCGCGTGAACCGGTCGGCGCCTTTCTCGCCGTCGAAGAACGTGACCGCCGACATGCCCATGACGAGGTAATCGGGGCTGCAGGTCATGACGCTTCGCACGGCATCCAGCGTGTTACCGGCGATGACCTCGGCGCCGGCGCGGAAGCTTTCGTTGCTCACGGCATCGGCGTTGAGCGTGAAGATCCGGCTGTAGTGGTTGGTGACGCCGGGCGGCTTCATGGCGTCGAAGTCCGGCTGAACGATGGTGTTGGTCGATGGTCCGAGAACGCCGAACTTGCGGCGCCATCCGAGTGCGTCGGTCATGCCTTTACCTTCCGAGCGGTCGCCGATGGGGGCGGCGGCACCGGCCTCATGCCATGACATGAGACTTGCGCAGATGCGACCTCCATCGTCTTGAAACGCGCGATCATGCTGGCATAAATTTGCTGTCCGGACAAATCTCACGGAATTGGGCAAGGGCATCATGGCTTCGCCAGCGCTGCGGCAGGAAATCCAGAACGGCGGCTTCATCACCGCGCCGGGGGTCTTCGACCTGATCTCCGCCCTGATCGCCGACCGCATGAACTTCAAGGCCTTGTACGTGACCGGTTACGGCACGGTTGCGTCCTCGCTTGGGTTGCCGGACGCCGGCCTTGCCAGCTATTCGCAGATGATCGACCGCATCGGCCGCATCGCGGAGATGACGAAGACGCCGATCGTCGCCGACGCTGACACCGGCTATGGGGGGCTGCTCAACGTTCGCCACACGGTGCGCGGCTACGAACAGGCCGGCGTCACCGCAATCCAGATCGAAGATCAAGAGTTTCCCAAAAAATGCGGGCATACGCCGGACCGGCGGGTCGTCCCGATCGACGACATGACGCGCAAGATCAAGGTGGCATCGGACAGCCGGTCGAGCTCCGACTTCCTGATTGTCGCCCGCACCGACGCCCGGACCGGGAAAGGTCTCGATGAGGCCATCCGGCGCGGCATCGCCTATGGCGAGGCCGGGGCCGACGTCATCTTCGTCGAATCGCCCGAGAGCGAGGACGAGATGGCCGAAATCGCCCGCCGGATCGACAAGCCGCTGCTCGCCAACATGGTCAACGGCGGCCGGACGCCGATGCTCCCGGTCGACCGGCTGGCGAAGCTTGGCTATTCCATCGCGATCTTCCCGGCCGTCGGCTTTCTCTCGGCCGCGGAGGCCATGCAGCGCGCCTATACCGACCTGCAGAGCAATGGAACCACCACCGACGCCGTGCCGATGTTTTCGTTTTCGGAATTCAACAAGCTCATCGGGTTTGACGACGTGTGGGAATTCGAGCGCCGCTACGCAGAATCGGATTAGGCTGTCGGCTGGCCAACCTGCGGTGACAACCGGGACAGGAGGTTTTGCGACATGCCGGGCGACACCCCTCGCTATGCCCAGATTTTCCACACGCTCAGCAAGCGAATGCAGGCGGGCGAGTACCCGGTCGACATGCGCCTGCCGACCGAAAGCGAACTGTGCGACGAGTTCAACGCCAGCCGGTTCACCGTTCGCGAGGCGCTGCGCCGTCTCGTGGAACAGGGGATGGTGCAGCGGCGGCAAGGCGCGGGAAGCGTCGTCGTTTCGACGACGCCGCAGGCGCGCTATGTCCACTCCCTGTCGTCGTTGAACGACCTGTTTCAGTTCGCGCTGGATACGCACTACGACCTGCTGTCGATCGAGCCGGTGACGCTCGACACGCGGACCGCGGCCGATCTGGGTGTCGAAGCCGGCGAGCGCTGGCAGCTCGTGGAAGGCCTGCGGCGGCACGAGAAGGGCGGCAAGGCCTTTTGCTACGTGTGTTCGTACATCGCGCCGCGCGCAAGGGCTTACGTGCGCGAGCTGAGGCGCTGCGTGGGTCCGTTCTATGCGCATCTGGCGAACCAAACCGGCGAGGATATTCTCGAAGTTCGGCAGGATATCTTCGGCGCACCGATGACCGCCAAGGTCGCTGCGGGCTTGGATTGCAAGGCCGATACGATTTCGACTTGCGCCTTCCGGCGCTACATCACCCGGAAGGGGACCTTGATCGCAAGCTACAACTGGCACGTCGCGGATCAGTTTTACTATCGTATGAAGATGTCGCGCGCGATGACCGGGTAGGAAGCGCGCATCGTTCCCGCTTGCCTCTGCGCTTTGAGCGAGAGAATTACAGCGGCGAAAACCGCCTTCAGCGCAGTCGCGATGAGATGAAGGCCGCCGTCGTCACCGCTCGCGGAAGGCGCGGGCGATCTGCTCCTGGAACGGCTTGAGGAGATATTCGAGCGGCGTCCGCTGTTGCGTCTGGATGAACGTTTCGGCCGGCATGCCGGGCACAAGCTTCAAGTCGCCGAGCCGACCGGTCTCTTGCGGATCGAGCGCAACGCGGACGACGTAGTAAGCGAGATTGGTCTGCGGCTCGCGCGTGAGGTCGGCCGAGATGCGCGTGAGCGCCCCGCCGATGTCCGGCATGGTGCGCTGATTTCCCGCCATGATCCGGACCACCGTCTTGGCTCCGACAGCGAGCTGATCGATGTCCTGGGGCGCGACCTTGGCCTCGACGACGAGATCGTCCGAGCGCGGCACGATCTGCATGACCGTCTCGCCGTTGGCGATGACGCCGCCCACGGTATGGACCGAAAGCTGATGCACGGTGCCGCTTTGCGGCGCGATGATGTCAACGCGCCGGAGCTGATCTTCCGCGGCGGTCACGCGCTCCCTGAGTTCGGCAATCCTGCCCTGGGCATCGCGCAGTTCCCGGAGCACTTCAGTGCGGAAGTCCTGATCGATCTGGATGACCTGCAACTCGGTTTCGCTGATCTTGACCCGCGCCCGCGCGACCTCGGCGATCAGATGCCCAAGATCGCCCTGCAGCTTGGCCTGGTCGCGCTGAAGCTGCATGTAGCGGATGATCGGAATCAGGTTCTTCTTGTAGAGATCGGTGACTCCGACCAGTTCCTCGCCGATGAATTTGATCTCCGTCTCTTTCCCGGAGAGCTGCGCGGAAAGACCGCGGATCTCTTCATTCGTCTGCGCGATGCGTTCGCGCAGCTGCGCCTTCTGACCGTTGCGCGTGTTGCGGCGGGATTCGAACAGCTTCTCCTCGCCCGCGGTGGCGGCGGCGACCGAACGGTCGGAGGCCTGCGCAGTCAAATTTTCCGGGAACGCAATCGAACCGGCGCCGTCGCGCTCCGCCAGAAGCCTTGCCTCGCGGGCGGTCAGCTCGTTGAGCTGGGACCGTACGATACCCAGTGTGGCCTTGGTCAGGGTGTCGTCGAGCCGCATCAGCAACTGGCCCTCCTCGACGGCGTCGCCCTCCTTGACCATGATTGCGCCGACGATGCCGCCGGTCGGATGCTGAACCTTCTTCACATTGGATTGGACGACGATCGTTCCCGGCGCGATCACCGCACCCGAAAGCTGGCTTGTCGCGGCCCAGCCGCCGACGCCGCCGATCAGTTGACGTTGCGCTGCTCGAAGCCCGAAGCGACCGCGATGATGTCGGTCGAGAACTCCGGTCCGCCAGTTGCACCGCGCGCCACGGCGTCAGGAAACCGCACGTCGTGGAATCCGGTCAAAGGTTGCGCTCCGCGCGTCGCAGCGCCGCTGCCATGTCGGCGGTGATCTGGCTTTGGGCCCGACGGAACGAGGCGGCATCGGGCGTCGTCACCGCAAAGTTGAGAACGATTGGCGCAGCTTTCGTGCCGCGCTGATAGGCAGCGGCCTCGGCGCGATTGAGGACGCGCTCGCCGCGCTGGAGGATCGCCGGCACTTCGTCGGGCGACAGGAATGCACCGTCATGCAGGCGCGGCGCATTGCGGAAGACCTGCGCCGGCGCCCAGCGCGGCATGCCATCGACGCCGACGACCCCGCCCTCGTGAAACTTGAAGCCGAACAGGCCGCCGAGGACGCCACCGACATTGTTGAGCGTCGTGAGGTTCGTCCCGAACAGGAAGTTCTTGAGCGGATTGAGCACCGCAAGCTTGAGCATTTCCTTTTCGATGTCGGCGAGCGCCGCACGGCCGGCGTCCGCCCATGATTTCCAGTCGGTCTTGCCCTGCGCGATCAAGTTGGCGAAGTGGTTGAAGGTCGTGTCGGTCATGCTCTGCAGGGATTGCATCGCTCCCTGTGAGCGCGCGAGCTCCTGGTTCAGGCGCTCGATGAAGCCGGCGTTGGCAAGGATCGCCTGACCTTCAGCGCTCGCAAGCTCTATGCCCTTCTGGCGCAGCTGTTGCTCGGCCTGCAGCTGGGCGATGATGATCGCCCGCTGCGACTCGCTCGTGCCGGCGAGTTCGATCTGCTTCTGCAGTAGCTCGATCTGATTCTTCTGGCCTTCGATCGTCTGCAGCGCGGCCGCGCGCGCCTGCTCGCCATGAAGGCGCGCATAGGCGCCACGCAACGCATCGATCACGCGGGCCAGCGTACCTTTCGCGTCGCCTTCGGCCAGTGCCTGCGCAATGATGAGCGGGCGGAGCGCCTGCTCGACCTGCATCAAGCGTTGCGCCTGCTCGCTTGAGATCGTGCCCGCCGCGACGGCGTCGTTGAGCTTCCGCTGAGCGGCGGCTTCGGCGGTGAGGTCAGTGGCGGATTTAGCTGATTGTGCCGCCTGCTCAGCGATCTGCTCACGGAGCAGCTCGCGGGCGCGTGTTTCGACATCGACGCCGTTCTGCACGGCCTCGGTCAGGGCCTTGCGGCGGACTTCCGCTTGCTGGGCCGCCGCCGCCCCCTTGAGCCAGGCGTCAGCCAAGCCCAGCGTCGCTCTCGTGTTGACCTCGACCACCCGTGACTGGTCGATGTGCGCCTGCGTCGCCTCGGCGCGTGCCTTGGTGCCGGCCCGCGTAATGTCGGCTTCAGCAATCGCGACCGGAATGGCCTGCCCGGCAAGTTCCAGCCGGCGCCGTTCCTCTGCAATGGCCGCTTTCTGCGCCGGGGTCTTGGCCTGGAGGGCCTGGATTTCCAGTTCGTCCAGGCGACGGGCCTTCTCGGCCGGATCAAGCCAGCTGCGGATCGCGCGCGTACCCGATCACGACATTCGCTACAGCCTCCAACAGCGACATTCGACGGCTTTGCATCATGCCGCGATCCGCTCGGTCCGAAGCGCCTCGAAGGTACGGTCGCTGCCGGCGAGCGTCGCCGTAATCCCGGTGTGGCGCTGGAAGCGCTCGATGATGACGTCGCAGTAGCGCGGGTCGATCTCCGTGGCGAGGCAGACCCGGCCGATGGATTCGGCGGCGATCAATGTCGATCCCGATCCCGCGAACGGCTCATAGATCAACTCGCCTCTAGTACTGTTGTTGATCATCGGCCGGCGCATGCACTCGACCGGTTTCTGCGTTCCATGGACGGTTGCCTCGTCCTCTTCGGCGCCGGTGCCAATGGTCCACAGCGTGGTCTGATCGCGCGCGCCCTGCCAGTGCGCGTCGTTGCGCACCGCGTAGAAGCAGGGCTCGTGCTGCCAATGATAATCGCCGCGGCCCAGCACCAGACGAGGCTTGGCCCAGATGATCTGCGCCCGAATCTTGAAGTCGCAGGCCTCCAGGCTTTCCGCCACGGTCCGCGACCGAACACCCGAGTGCCAGACATAGGCCGCGTCTCCTGGAAACAGCGCCCATGCCTCGCGCCAGTCGGCGCGATCGTCATTACTGACCTTGCCGGTTCGCGTGGTGGCGGAGACCCCGGCTTCGTTGCGCCAATTCGGATCGTATTCGACGCCGTAAGGCGGGTCCGTCACCATTAGATGAGGGCGCTTGCGGTCGAGCAGCCGCTCGATATCGGTCGCGACGGTCGCGTCGCCACAGAGCAAGCGGTGGGCACCAAGCAACCAAAGGTCGCCCGGCCTCGTCACCGCCTCGGTCGGAGGCTCGGGAACATCATCCTCACCGTCCGCCCCGGCTTCTCCATCAAGTCCGTCGAGCAAGCGATCGAGCTCGTCTTCACCGAAACCAAGCAGCTCGAGGTCAACTCCATCCTCCTTGAGCCGGCCAAGTTCGGCGGCGAGCAGCGCCTCGTCCCAACCGGCATTGAGCGCAATGCGGTTATCGGCGAGACGGAAGGCCCTTGCCTGCGCGTCGGTCAGATGGGCCAACCGTATGACCGGCACATCGGAAAGGCCGAGACGCTCGGCCGCGATCAACCGGCCGTGTCCTGCGATCAGCACGCCCCGTTCATCGACGAGGCACGGCACATTGAAACCAAACTCCGCAATAGAGCCGGCGATCTGCGCGACCTGCTCGTCTGGATGCGTTCGGGCGTTCGCGACGTAAGGCAGAAGCCGCTCGATCGGCCACTGTTCGACTGAAAGCTCGTCAGGCGGCATCGGTGATTTCGACGCCTCGTGCCGCCGCGGTCGCCTCGAAGGTGCGCTTGTCATCGGCAAGGACGACCGGTTGATCGGGAAACAGCTTGCGCCATCGCAGGATGGCGACGTCGACGTATTCCGGGGCGAGCTCTACCGCCTTGACGAGCCGGCCGGTGCGCTCGCCCGCAATCAGGCTCGTCCCCGAACCCGCAAACGGCTCGTAGACGACGTCGCCGTCGTCGCTGTAGGCACGCATCACGAACTCCGGCAGCGCCACCGGGAACACGGCCGGATGCTCGGTTTCGATGCCGCGCGCCTTGTGCCGCGTAATGCGGATAACGTTGTCGGGAATGCGCGTCTCCTGCACGCCTTGCCCGGCGTGGCTCCATTCCCCGACGTGACCGTCGCGGCTGCGCATGCCGCCATGGGTGTCGTTGATGTGGCCCGCCCATTTGCAGGGCACGATCTTGTTGGGCTTGCGCGCCACCCGATTGAAATGAAACAGCAGCTCAAAGGCGGGGGCCAGGCGTCCGTTCCAGTCGCCGGGCAATCCCGGTCCTTGGTCCCAAGCGTAAAGTCCGAACCGGCGCCAACCTTGTTCACGCATCCATTCGAGCCAGGTCTGCCAGTAAGGCTGCCACTCGTTGTCACGATGAATCAGGCCGAGGTTGACCAGAACCTGCGCCTCGTCGGTGGCCGGTAGGCCTGCGAACACGCCCTGCATCAGCGCGTCCCAATTACCGACGCCACCGGTCGTGTAGTCGCGCTGATTGCCGTAGGGCGGCGACGTGAAGACGAGCGTTGCGCGTTTCCCCACCATGGCGCGCGCGACCACCGCCGCATCGGTGCTGCTGCCGCAGAGGAGGCGATGGCGACCGAGCAGCCAAAGGTCGCCGGCTCGCGAGACCGGCTGGCGCGGTGGCGCGGGCGTCTCGTCGGCGGCGTCTTCATTGCCGTCGTCGGCATCCCCCTCGTCGCCGAGCGGCGCCATCAGCGCTTCAAGCTCGGCGTCGGAAAATCCGGTTAGAGCGAGGTCGAAGCCCTCGCCGTTGAGCGCCTGCAATTCGGCCGCGAGCAATTCCTCATTCCAGCCGGCGTTGAACGCGAGCTTGTTGTCGGCAATCACGTAGGCACGCCGCTGCGCCGAGGTCAGATGCCCGAGCACCACCACCGGCACGGTATCGATTCCGAGCCGGCGTGCCGCCAGCAGCCGGCCGTGGCCGGCGACCACCACGCCTTCGGCGTCGACCAGAATCGGATTGGTCCAGCCGAACTCGACGATCGAGGCGGCGATCTGCGCGACCTGGTCGTCCGCGTGCGTTCGCGCGTTGCGCGCATAGGGGATCAGCCGGTCGAGCGGCCAATGCTCGACCGTGTCGGGCAGTCGGTGCGTCATCTGGTTCGTGTGGAGCGCCGTACCACGGCAGGCGTGGTAACCGGGGCGCGCCTGTTACCAGGCGGCGGTTACCAGGGCGCCGGCCGAAAACGCCAACCGTTGCGGCCCTTTAGGGCACACAGGCGGCAACGTCGCGTGGTAACTGGTAACTCAGATTTTTGCCCTGCCGGTGGCGAAATTTCGGGCCATTGCCCCCCGCATAGGATCTCCGCCAGGAAGGACCCGCGAGCGGCCCGGCAGGGTCGATCCTTTCCTTGCCGGTTCGGCTAACGAAAGGTTGACGGCCTTGCCTTTCCTTAGGCCCTGCCTAATCGGGTGCAATTGGGTGGGCATTCGGGTGGCCTTGCTATTTGGGTGGATTTGGGTGTCTATTCGGGTGTGAGCATCCGAACCGACACCATCCGGATCACCCCGGAGATCCTGGCGCTGATTGCCGAGATCGACGAGTTCAAGGGCGCCTGGCGGGCGCTCGGAACCGTCGCGCCTGAACGGCTGTCGGCGCTGCGGCGCGTCGCGACCATCGAGAGCATCGGCTCCTCCACCCGGATCGAGGGCAGCAAGCTCACCGACCGCGAGGTCGAGCGGCTGCTGTCCAACCTCGACATCAAGCCCTTCGCGTCCCGCGACGAGCAGGAGGTCGCAGGCTACGCCGAAGCGATGGACCTCGTGTTCCGGTCGTGGGACGAGATCGCGATCACCGAAAACCACATCAAGCAATTGCACCGCGATTTGCTCGTCCACAGTGAGAAGGACGAGCGCCACCGCGGCGGCTACAAGACTGGCCCCAACAACGTCGTGGCCTTCGACCAGGACGGCAAGCAGATCGGCATCGTGTTCGAGACCGCGACGCCATTCGACACGCCCCGGCTGATGACCGAACTCGTCACCTGGTTTGGCGAGGCGACGGAGGAGAAGCGCCTCCATCCTCTGCTCGTCATCGCGATCTTTACGGTCGTGTTCCTCGCCATCCATCCGTTCCAGGACGGCAATGGACGGCTGAGCCGTATCCTCACCACACTGATGCTGCTGCGCGCGGGCTATGCCTACGTGCCCTACAGCTCGCTTGAGAGCGTCATCGAGCAAAGCAAGGAAGGCTACTACCTGGCGCTGCGGCAGACGCAGGGAACGATCCGC
The DNA here is from genome assembly GCA_016869215.1 of Alphaproteobacteria bacterium. Classification (GTDB taxonomy): domain Bacteria; phylum Pseudomonadota; class Alphaproteobacteria; order Rhizobiales; family Xanthobacteraceae; genus Z2-YC6860. The sequence goes on from VGEP01000002.1 coordinate 157,171, forward strand.
ACCGACAATCCCAATTGGGAGCCGTGGCTTCTGTTCTTCCTGCGTGCGCTGCGCCAGCAGAAGGAGCGGCTGGCGAAAAAGATCGAGCGCGAGAAACTCGTCGTCTCAAGCCTGCCGGAACATTCAGTTCAGATTCTCGACCACGCCCGCGAACACGGTCGCGTCAGCATCGGCGAGATCGCCAAGCTGACTGGCGTCAGCCGCAACACGCTCAAGGAACACTTTCGGCAACTGGTCGAGAAAGGCTATCTCGTAAAGCAGGGCGGCGGGCGATCGACCTGGTACGTGCTGAAGTGAACCGGATCGTCGACGCGCGTCTCGCGATCTTGCCAACGAAACTAGCGAATCCGAGCCATTCTGTCTGAGCGAAAAGTGTCTGGCAGACAATTTTCGCTGCACTACGCTGACGCCGCAATCGTCCGCTCGATGAAGCGTCGCTTTGAGAGACCCTTCGGCAAGTGGTGCCCGTTGAGTCTCCACGCGATGACGCAGAGAGCATACAGCCAATGCTCGTGCGCGGCGGCGCGGTGCAGCCCGACCTTCCAGCACACGGTCTTCCACCGCTCGCCGGTTGTCCGCGCCGTCGGTGCCGACATCGACGCGCTCGACCAGCAACTGCACGATGCGTGCCTGCTCGGCTGGAAACAATTCGTCCCAGAGCGGATCGAGCCGCTGCAGCGCCTCGCGCACCTCGGCTTCCGGAATGTCGCCGATCGATCTTGCCGCGCGCCACGTGCCGACGATGACTTCTGGGGTACGCAGGAGCCCGCGCAGGTGGTCGACGACCGCGCTCTCAATCTCGGCTGCCGGGATGCGCCGCACCGGACAAGCGTTGGCATCGCGTTTGAGCACATCCGTCGACACATAATAGCGATAGAGCTTGCCACCCTTGCGCGTATGCGCCGGCGTCATTGCCCTGCCGGTCGGCCCGAAGATCAAACCTTTTAGGAGCGACGGCGTCTGCGTTCTGGTGTTCGCCGCGCGCCGTCTCGGGCTCTCGCGCAGTACCGTGTGCACCCGATCCCAGAGGGAGCGCTCGATGATGGCTTGGTGCTCGCCGGGATAGGCCACGCCCTTGTGCACTGCCTCACCGATATAGGTCCGGTTGTTGAGAAGCTTATAGACGTAGCCCTTGTCGACAACCTTGCCTTGCTTGCCTCGGACATTTTCAGCCCGGAGCTTCCGTACCAGCTCGGTGGCCGAGCCAATCTTGATGAACCGTTCGAAAATCATCCGAACGGTCGCGGCCTCTGCCTTGTTCACGACCAGTTTGCGATCCTTGACGTCGTAGCCGAGCGGAACGAACCCGCCCATCCACATGCCTTTCTTGCGTGAGGCCGCGAACTTGTCGCGAATGCGCTCACCGATCACCTCACGCTCGAACTGTGCGAAGGACAGCAAGATATTGAGTGTGAGCCGCCCCATCGAAGTGGTCGTGTTGAACGACTGGGTCACGCTGACGAAGGTGACGCTGTTGCGGTCGAACACCTCGACCAGCTTGGCAAAATCCATCAGCGCGCGGCTGAGCCGATCGATCTTGTAGACGACCACCACGTCGACGCGGCGGGCTTCGATATCGGCTAGTAGGCGCTGCAACGCCGGCCGCTCCAACGTCGCGCCCGAGATGCCGCCGTCGTCGTAGCGGTCTGGCACCAGCAGCCAGCCCTCGGGTTTCTGACTGGCGATATAAGCCTCGCAAGCCTCGCGCTGGGCATCGAGCGAGTTGAACTCTTGCTCCAGCCCTTCCTCGCTGGACTTGCGGGTGTAGACCGCGCAGCGGAGCTTGCGGATGATCGGCTTCTTCATTTCTCGGTCCGCCAGCTTTTAAGTCCGAAAAACGTCAAGCCATTCCACCGCGTACCGGTAATGGCTCGCGCTATGGCGGACAGCGATTTGTAGGGCCGGCCCTGGTATTCGAAATCCTCGTCGCGCACTGTGACGCAGTGCTCGACGCCTTGGTACTCGCGGATCAGCCGTGTGCCGGCCACCGGCCGCTCCTTGGCAGGCTGTCGGCGCCGCGCCGGATCCCCGCCGTCGAGGTCTTTGGCGATGGCGCGCAGCCGCTTGAGGGTTTCGGGCTTGAGCCCGCCGTAGGCCAGTTCCTGAATGCGGTACGCCAGCCGATGCTCCAGGAACCGCCGGTTATAAGGTGGCGGCTCGGTCTCGAAGAGATCGCGCCATTTCTGCTTCAACGTGCCGATCGGCGCTGTTTTAAGCGCAGCCAATTGAGCCAATACCGACTCGGTCAATCCGGGCCTCCATCCGTTTCGCGGGCGTCGGCATGACCGCTTCGGTGGGCGGTATAGTCGAGCGAACTCTCTCCGCTGTCGGCAGATAAAGGACTGGACTGTCGCGACTTCAGCCGTATTAGGCCGGCCGCCAGAATCTCGGCGATCTCGGCTAGACGCTCGGCCGGGGACAGGCGGCCTGGATCGATACCATTGTGCATGTGCGGGGAGCCTTTTTCTTGCTCCCTCTCTTAGTAGCGATCCAGGCGGCGGTTTTTCCCAGGAGGACTCCGTGCGAGCCCTTGAACAATTTTGGCGGCAGCCTTCAATGCCGAGCGCCGTCCATCGAATCCACCGCGACGTCGAAAGTCAGCATTCGGTCGAACAAGGCCGCCTTGCGATAGAAATGATGCTCGCCGAACCGGCTCTCCGCGATCTTTTCGCTACGGTGCTCGAGCAGTCCGAACCAGAGCAGCGGTCGGAGGATTCTGGCCTCCATCGCGTAGGGTGTCCGGTCCCAGGTTCCCGACAACATCGCGGGTTCCGGGATGGTGCAAAGCCGCGTCAGTTTTTCGCTGGTTTGCCAGTCGCTGGCGCAAACCGACAGCGACCACAGCACGACACCGGCATCGCTCTGCGGCCAAGTGCCGAGCAGGCCGCGCCCGAAATACCCGAGATCCATGCGCCAGAGCGCCAGATGAAACAGGATCGCCAGCAGGCTGCCTTGCTGCGCTTCGTTCAGCATGGTCTTGCCAAAGGGAGTCGCGATCAACTTGCCGCGCCGGATTTGCGCGAGGTTGGCTGCCTCGCTGAGCAAACGAACGATGTGCAGCGGCAGGAAGTCAGGCTCGTTGATGACCTTGTGCAGCCGAAACGCGTCGGCCTGGTCATAGCCCGGCCATTCAATGAGCTTGCGCATCTCGGCGACGACTGCGCGCGAGAGATTGCCGGTTGCGGTCAGCGGCAGGCCGCCGCGCTCGATTGCCTGGCGCAGCACGATGAGCGTGTTGCGCGCCACGGCTGAGCCCGCGATCTCGTCGGCATTGAGATTATTGGCGATCCGGATTGCGGTCTGAGCGGCCGACGGCTCCTGCCTCAGCGCCCGCAGACTGTCGAAGGTCAGCAGCGTCCAGGCCGGCTCGACCCCATCGAGCCATTTCCGCACCTGCGGGTCATGCAGGAAGTCCTCCGCGACCATGGCTCAACTCGCCATGCCGAACTGGCGTGCGACGGGGGGCTTTGGACGCAGCCATTCGCTGAGCTTTGACCATCGCCGGCGCCCCGAGACGTTGCGCACCGCAATGGCGACCGCCTTCTTCTGTCCGACCAGCACGACGAGCTTCTTGCCGCGCGTGACGCCGGTATAGAGCAGGTTCCGCTGCAGCATGGCGTAATGCTGGGTCAGCACGGGTATGATCACGGCCGGATATTCCGAGCCCTGGCTCTTGTGGATGGTCGCCGCGTACGCAGGCACCAGCATATCGAGCTCGCCGAATCCGTAGGTGACGGAGCGGCCATCGAAGCTGGCAATCAGCTCGCCCGAATTGGCATCGACGTCATCGATGGTGCCGATGTCGCCGTTATAGACCTCCTTGTCGTAGTCGTTCTCGATCTGCATGACCTTGTCGCCGGGAGCGAAGGTCCAGCCGAAGCGCTCGACCTTGCGATCGCCGGCGGGATTGAGGGCGGCCTGCAGCTCGATGTTCAACGATCGGGCACCTGCGCCGCCGCGATTCATCGGACACAGCACCTGAATGTCGCGGATGGGATCGAGGCCGAAGCGTTTGGGGATTCGTGCCTTCACCAGCTCGATGATGCGGGCGACCGCCGTCTCCGGGTCGTCAGCCTGCACGAAGTAAAAGTCGCTCTCGGCGTCGGGTGGGCTCAGATCGGGGGTCGAGCCCTGGTTGATGCGATGGGCGCTGGTGATGATACGACTCTGCGCGGCCTGCCGGAACACCTCGGTGAGACGCACCACCGGCACGGCGCCCGACGAGATGACATCGGCCAGCACCTGGCCGGGCCCAACAGACGGCAGCTGGTCGATGTCGCCCACGATCAAGAGCGCGGCGTTGTCCGGCACCGCTTTCAGGAGCGACTGCATCAGTATGACGTCGACCATGGAGGTCTCGTCGACCACCAGAAGATCACAATCGAGCGGGTTGTCATCGCCGCGCTTGAAGCCACCGCCCTTGGGATCGACCTCGAGCAACCGGTGAATGGTCTTGGCCTCGAACCCGGTCGCCTCGGTCATGCGCTTGGCGGCGCGGCCGGTCGGCGCGCACAGCAGGATCTCGGTGCCCTTCGCGGCGAGGATTCGCAAAATGGCTTTGACGATGGTGGTCTTGCCAACGCCGGGACCACCGGTCATGACCAGCACCTTAGACATCAGCGCGAGCCGGATCGCGGCGACCTGGCTTTCGGCCAACGCAAGCCCGATGTGCTTCTCGACCCACGGCAGCGCCTTGTCCGAATCGATCCAGGGCCATGGCAGCGTGCCGTTTACGAGCCGCGTCAGCCGCTCGGCGATGGTGCGCTCGGCGCGATGCAGACCGGCCAGGAATACACAGGGCGTTTCCCCGACCCGGTCGGCGACCACGGTACCCTCCTGCAGCTCGAGATCGAGCGCTGTGCGGATCAACTGCTGCGGCACCTCGAGCAGTTTCTCGGCCAGCGGGACCAGTTCGTCTGTCGGCAGTCCGCAGTGCCCCTCGTCCATCGCCTCGGTCAGCGCATAGGAAATCCCAGCCCGCACCCGGGTGGTTGCGGTCTTCTCGATGCCGAGCTTCATGGCGATGGCGTCGGCGGTCTTGAAGCCGATGCCGCGGATATCGCGGGCCAGCCGATACGGGTTCTCGGTCATGACCTGGATGGCGTCTGAGCCGTAGGTCTTGAAGATCCGCACCGCCCTCGCCGTGCCGACGCCGTGGCTGTGTAGGAACACCATGATTTCGCGGACGGCCTTCTGCTCGGCCCAGGCGGCGAGAATGCTTGCCGCACGAACCGGTCCGATGCCGTCGACCTCGCGCAGCCGGTCCGGCGTGGCCTCGATGACGTCGAACACCTTGTCGCCGAAGGCGCGCACCAGCTTCTTGGCGTAGACCGGACCGACGCCGCGGATCATGCCGGACGAGAGGTACTTCTCGATGCCATCGGCCGAATCGGGAAGCGAGGTGCGCAGGAAGCGCGCCTTGAACTGCTGGCCATGGGTGCGGTCGTTGATCCATTCGCCTGAGGCGGTGATCCATTCGCCGGCTGCAATGGTGGCGGCATGGCCGACCACAGTCACGATATCGCGATGGCCGCGCGCCTTGGCGCGCAGAACGCAAAAACCATTCTCGGCATTGTGGTAGGTGACCCGCTCGACGAGGCCCGCCAACACTTCCTGGTTCGATGGTTCGGGCTGCGGCTTCATGTCGGTCGTCGCATTACCGGTGTTGCTGCTGCGCGCGCCAATCCCACGGCATTTCGAACTCGCCGGACCAGATATTAATCCGTTTCAGCCGGGCCGCCTCCTCGTCAGCGACGTAATCCAGTGAATAGCGCCGGAATGCCACGGCCCAGCCGTTTGCCACCATCCAGCGGTCCAGGTCTTCTGATCCCTTGAAACAGACGGCAACGACGCGACGATACCGATCGATGTCGCGCGCCTCGCAACGAACCGTTGCGCGGCCGATCCGATTGGCCAAGGCAAAGCTCGCCTGCTGCCCGCAGCGCCAACGCTCGCCGTTGGGACGAACGCAGAGTTGGCCGCCCTCCGGGGCGTCAATACCGAACAGACGAATTCGCTGGCCGTGGATTTCGATGGTGTCGCCGTCGATGACGGAAGCAACGCCGATGATCAGTGCTTGCGCGCCGGCCTGCACAATGGCCAAAACCACCAGGAACAAAGCAAAGCCCAGGGCGCGCAAAGTCATGATGTCAGTCATGGTTGTCGTCCGATCTTCGGCGGCTCGTCGATTTCTTCGGCGTCGCCGGTCTCGCGGTGAACCTCCTCGCGGATGACCTTTTCGGTAATCTCCGAGAGATAGGCGACGAGCGCAGAGTTCAACTCCTGGAACTCCGGCCATAGCACCTGCTCCATAAAGCTCTTCGGCCCCTTGAGCATGATGGATTGGCGGTGCATGCGCGGATGGCGGTAGGGCCGCAGGCCGTAGCGGCGACACAGCGCGATGAACAGCTGTCGCGACCAGACATCGGGGATTGAGAACTTCATCTCGATGGATTTTTCCTTGCCCGCCGCCTGACCAAGGCGCTGGCGAATCCGTTCGGCGGCAGCCCCCGCGGCGGCCTTCTCGCCCGGGGTCGCTGCGCCGGCGAACAGCGCTTCGATCTTGCGGAGCTTGTCGCGAAGGATTTCGTCGGGGGTCATAGGATCGCTCACAGCCGCTTCGATGCCCACACCACGCGGCCGATGATATTGACGTCCTCGGCATCGCGCTCGTAGGTCTGATATTCGGGGTTAAGCGACTTGATGATGACCCTGGTCGGCTCCGAATGCGGAACGTGCTCGATGCGCTTGGCGACAATGCCCATGCCATCCCAGATCACGAAGATGCCGGGCGGCGCTGGCACGCGCCGGCTGGTGTCGACCATGATGCGGTCACCGCTCGATAGCATGGGCTCCATCGAGTCGCCGTCGATCGTGACGATGTGCAGATCTTCGGCGCGCGCGCGGAATTCGTGACGGATCACGTCGTCGGGGAACAACCAGGTGGTCTTGGCCTCCTCGAGCCCCTCATGAAACGAGCCCGGTCCTGCGGACGCTCGCACGTCGATCTCGGTGATGGGTGAGAAACCTGCCGCGGATCGCCGTGGGCGCTTTGGCGGCTCGATCGCCTGGCCGCTCAAGGAAGGTCGCGTCATCGAGCGCACCGAGTTCATCGATTTCGCGGATGGGCGGCCCAAGGCCTATTTATCCGAGCAGATCGCGAAGGCCTTTCCGGCGGTCGTGATGCCGGCGTCACCGCCAGCCGCGGGAGATGCCCCTGGTGCTGCCTACACGGAGGAGGGAGCGCCCAACACGACCCGATCCGCAACACTGCAAATTGGCACGTCCAATCTGTCGGTTGACGATTGCCTGGCGCGGATTCGTTCCGGCGACCACTGGCACGACAACCTGGTGCGGTTGACCGGTCACTGGATCGCGCGCGGCTGGTCGGATGCCGAGATCCTGACGGCGGCCGAAACCTTGACCCTAAACGGCTACACCGCGGCTCAGACGCGGCGGGAAGTGGCCGCGATGATTGCTGGTGGGCGCAGGAAGTGGGGCAGGCCCGACGTTGCGCATCTGATCGGCGACGCCGAACCCGAACAGCGTCCCATCATCATCGATCCGCGGACGTGGTCGGGAAAGCCAGTGCCTCAGCGACAGTGGCTCGTCGATGACTGGATTCCGATGAACCATGTCACTGCGCTCTACGGCGATGGTGGTCTCGGCAAGACGCTGCTTGCACAGCAATTGCTGACCAGCGTCTCGACTGGCCGCCCGTGGCTCGGACAATCGGTTCGCAAGCTGCGCGCGTTCGGTCTGCTTTGCGAGGACCATGCGGACGACCTGCACATCAACCAGGACCGCATCAACGGCGCATACTGGATCGACTACCCGCTGGAACTCAGTCGTCGCATCGAGCTGGGCGGTAAACATCTCCATCCGCCCCGACAGATAGGTCTCGACCGAGCGCGCCTGCATCTGCGGGCCGAATTCGCGCACGTTCTGGACCTCTTCGGCCAGCACATTGTCGTCGAGCTGATAGTGCGGAACCTTCAGAACGCGCGCCCGGCGCAGTGGCTTGGGGCGGGTTTCGCCAGGACCGCCGCGCGGCGTCGGGTTCACCAGCGTCAAGATGCCGGACTGCTCTTCGAGCGCGATCGAGGTCGTCGGTACCGGCGCCTCAGTGAACAGCCCGAGCGCGCCCAGGCGCCCCGGCACGAAGGGAAGCTTGTTGATGCTGTCGGTCAGCGTGACGAAATTGAACGCGTCATTGCTGAACACGTCGAGAATAGGTTCCATTGTTCAATCCTGTCGGGGTTTGAATATTGCGGGCGCGCGTTTTTGGATCAGCGAACGACGATGTCGGCGGCGCGCAGCTCCGCCCATTTGACGGACTTTTTGGTGTCATCATCGACGCTTGCGTCGTACAGCAGGCCAAACCGATTGACTTCTGCATGCCGCGCGACCGCAACTGCCGTCACATCGGCGCTGGTCGCATCGACAGGGCCAATCAGGATAGCGACTGCCACCTCCGAGCCATCCGCGGCCGTTGCGGGCGATGAAACGAATTTGTTGCTTGCCGTGATTTTCCCAAGCACCGTTCCAGGCAGAAGCTTCCCCGCGCCGGAAGCAATGACGACGTTGTCGCGGGACAGCCTTCCCTCGTCGTCTTCCGAGAGAATGAAGTTTCCATCATGGGGATTCTCATGCAGCACGGTCATAAAGCTCTCCTGTTCGCCGCGACGACGGCGCGGACGTTGGGCATTCCAAAGTGATGAAGCTAAGGGTCAGCGCGCGGACGCACCCGCGGCAGCCGCACGGCGGCGGGCATAGATTTCTTCGGTGTTGATCACGCGCTGCGGCTCTCCAGACGATCGATCGCCGCCGGTACCAAGTTTGGGCTGCACCTCTCGCGCCATGGCACTGTCGAGATTGCTCTTGGCTGCGGGTGACTTCGCCAGCGCCGCAAGCACGAACTCGGTTGCGAGCTCGGTGTCGAAGGCGAAGTAATGCGCAAGCTCTTCGCGACCCTTGGCTGAATCACTGGTGATGATCGACCTGATGCGAGCGCGTTCGGATACGCTACCTTGCTTAAGGCCTTCCGCCTCACCGGCCGTACGTGCTTGCCGTCGACTTGGGAGGCGATGTAGCGCTCCTCACCGGATTGGATCGCAGCGTCGAGCCGATCCTTCTGCTCGTCGAACTTGGCGCGTAGGAAATCCGACACCAGGAGTCGCAACCGGCCGACGCCCCACTTGCGCTCCATGGCGACGGCGACCTGGTCGAGGCCATCGACCATCGCCTGGATGCGATAGGCGGCCGACGACATGACCTCGGTTTCGAGTGAGAGCTTGCGAGCGGGTCGGGTCATGGCCGACACCGCCACGTCGGAGTGGCGACGGATAGCCGGCGGCTGCGCCGCGGCCCGTCTTGAACAGAACTTCGCAGCGCGCTTATCCCAGTCCCGATCGACCTCCTCAAGCGCCCGCTCGAGGTCCCGGAATCCTTTCTGCCCGCGCTCGCCTTCGAGCTTTCGGTCGATGTCTGGAAGCCCGGATGGTCGCTGACCCGCCGCCGCGCCATCACCTCGTCCTCGGTGCTGCTGCATCGCAAGAAGGGTACCGCCTAAAGACCTGGCCTGTGTTCGGCAATGGATGGGGCGCGCGCGTCGCGACCGTCCGGGCAGTGAGCCTGCGCATGGCAGGTGAGAGGGTGCCGGCGCCATCCATTATCCCGTCGGACGCAGCGGTCCCGGGCAAGGGCGCTGTACCAGCGCCGGCAGCCATGAAGAAAGTCATCGTCGGGACCGGCACTGCCGCTCCGGTCGCTGCCGGCGGCAGCTTTGCGGATTGGGTGATCGCCCATCCGTGGGAAACCGCCGCGATCGGTTGCGGCGCTGCCGTCATCATCGCCAGCTCGATCTACGCGCTGAACCGCTGGCATCGGTCCCGGCAGGAAGCCGCGATCCCCAATACGCCATTCGTTTACGAGCTCAAGACCGCCTGAACATCAAGGAGAAGAAGCCATGGTGATGGCCGTACTGCTATTCGCGACCCTGATCGCAATCTACGCCTTCTGGATTCGCCCGATCCTGCAATCGCGGCCGGCGTTCCGGGAGCTCTACGACAAGGAAGAGAACTTCTTTGCGGCACTCCGCGAGAAGCTTAAAGGCATCAAGCAGAAACTATCGTCCGTCATCGTCATCGTCGCGGGTGCCGCGGTGACGGGCTATGACTTTTTCGCGCCGATCATCAGCGGCGTGGATATGAGCTCGCTCACGTCCCGGGTGCCGTCCTGGGCGTGGCCGCTGGTCCTCATCTCACTGACAGCGCTGTTCCAGTTCCTGCGCAACCTCGCCGACAAGCGGCACCTGGTCGAGTTGACCGACGCGACCGCGCCTGACCAAGGGGACGTAGTGCGATGTGGACCTGGCTTGCGAGCCTTGTCGGCGGGCCCGTCGTCAACGGGCTAATCAATGCCTACAAGGCCAAGCTCGCTGCGACGAATACGCAGGACCGGATTGCGGCCGATCTCGCAGCCAAGGAAATCGAGGCCGAGATCGAAGCCCGGAGACAGGCTTCCGCCATCATCATTGCCGAGCAAGGCCGCTGGTACACGGCCATCATCCGGCCGCTGCTCGCGGCGCCGGTGATCATCTACTTCTGGAAAGTTCTGGTGATCGACAAGGTTCTCGGCCTCGGCTCCACCGACCCGATCACCGGCATGGTCGCCGATTGGTCCGGCATGATCATCACCGCCTATGTTGGCGGCCGCTCGATCGAGAAGGTCGCCCGCATCTTCGCGAGGCGCTCATGACCAACGAGGAACTGCTGCGCGAGCGCGTCGCCAAGCTGGAAGTTCAGATGCCGCACCTTAATGAAAAGCTCGACGATACGCACAAGAAGGTCGAGGAAATGCACGCAATCCTACTGCAGGCTAAGGGTGCGCGGTGGGTGATCGTAGGGTTGGCAGGAATTGCAGGCCTCGCGTCGGGGCTGGTTGCGAAATTCATGCCTTGAGAATTGGTGCATGGTACTATCACCCCATATCTTGATCAGCGAGCTTCGACGGACGATTAGAGATTCTTCGTAGAAAGGATGTTGGCGAACAGCATACCTACCAAGGCGATCAGCGCAGCGACACTTACTGCGTGAACGGCAATAATTGAATTATACTCGCTCGAGCTGAAGATTTGCATTGGAGGCCCCAGAATCCAGTCGAGCCCGAAATAACAAGCAAACGGGACCATGAGCACGAGCACCATCATCACGCGCTCGCGAGGTCGAAAAAGGATTACTCCAAGGAGGACGCATGGAAGGAGGAACAACTCCACCGCAGAAGCGGTTCCGAATAGTTTTACACATAGTACAGTGTTCGCGACACCAGCGATCGGAAGAAGGGCGCGTCCCAACAGGGTGTTGCGCCGCGCTATGGCGGGAACCATCAAGAAGAATGGCGTCGAGAGGAGCGTCAACCATGCTGGCCACGCTGCTGCACCAACGATGGCGTGCAAATACAGCGGATAGAATGGCTGATTTCCGGCTACGATAATTGCAATTGTCCCTGCGGCATTCGCCAGCGGGTCGGGATTTTTCGTGTATTCCTGTACTTTCGATACGAGCCCTCTGAGCATGCGGCGCCCAGACTACAGGTGGCCGCTCAGGTGTTCTGCAACGCTGGCCAGATCCTTGTCGCCTCGACCCGACAGATTGACCACCATCAAATGATCCGTGGCCATTTTAGGTGCAAGTTGAGCTACTTTGGCGATCGCATGGGCCGGCTCGAGTGCGGGAATTATTCCCTCGAGCTGGCTGCAGAGCTTGAACGCTTCAAGTGCTTCCTGGTCCGTCGCAGATAGGAACTTTATGCGGCCGATGTCGGCGAGCCACGCGTGTTCCGGGCCGATGCCGGGATAGTCGAGACCAGCAGAGATCGAATGCGCCTCTTCGATCTGGCCATCTTTGTTCGTCAACAGATAGGTCCGGTTACCATGCAGCACGGCAGGGCGACCGCCAGCGACTGAAGCCGCGTGCTGTCCGCTTTTCAGCCCATGACCGGCGGCTTCCACACCATAGATCTCGATCTGCCGGTCATCGAGGAATGGATGGAACAGTCCCATGGCGTTGGAGCCCCCGCCGATACATGCAATCAACGAATCTGGCAGTCGTCCTTCCGCCTCCAGCATCTGTTCGCGGGCTTCGTTGCCGATGATGCACTGGAAGTCCCGCACCATCATCGGATAGGGATGCGGTCCGGCGACCGTACCAATGCAATAGAATGTGTCCGACACATTGGTGACCCAGTCACGCAATGCTTCGTTCATCGCGTCCTTAAGGGTCTTCGAACCGGACTGGACCGCTACGATCTCCGCGCCCAGGGCTTGCATACGTTGAACATTAGGCTGCTGCCGAGCAACATCCGCTGCGCCCATATAGACTATGCACTTGATCCCAAACTTCGCGCACAATGTGGCCGTTGCGACGCCGTGCATTCCAGCGCCGGTTTCAGCGATAACCCGCGACTTGCCCATACGGCGTGCCAGCATGATCTGACCCAGCACGTTGTTCACTTTGTGCGCACCGGTGTGATTGAGGTCCTCGCGCTTGAAATAAATCTTGGCGCCGCCAAAGCGCTCGGTCATTCGCTCGGCCAGATACAACGGCGAGGGCCGGCCGACGTAATTGCTCAGATATCCGTCCATCTCTTTCTGAAACGTGGGATCTGCCTTTGCCTCGGCGTAAGCCGCCTCCAGGGTCAAAAGTGGCGGCATCAGCGTCTCGGCGACATAACGGCCGCCGTAGATGCCAAAATGACCCCGATCGTCGGGGCCAGTGCGAAAGGAATTAAGTTGCTGTGGCGCGTTCATGTGTATCAATCAACTTGCGTTTCGAACGATGCTGCTTCGGGGCGATATTCCATTGCACCGGGTTGCGTCGAAATTAGATGCTGGCGGGTCGTTCGACCTTGTAGAGGCCAACGTTTATGGCCTCGGTCTCGAACCCTGCCTGACAGTAAGCCAGGTAGTATTCCCAGGTTCTTTTGAAACGCTCATCAAATCCGAGAGCTTCGATCGCAGGCCACGACTCCAGAAAGCGCTGCCGCCATTCCTCCAGCGTGCGCGCGTAACCATCGCCAAACAATTCTTTCCAAATAAGTTTGAGCCCTGATTTAGCCGTTTCCCGTTCGACAATCCCCGTCGTCGGCAGCATGCCGCCCGGAAATATGTATTTCTGAATGAAGTCCGGCCTACCACGATAATCTCCAAAACGATCTTCAGCGATCGTAATGACTTGCAGTACGCCAACGCCGCCTGGACGCAAACGATCCCTCAGATTCTGGAAATAAGTTGGCCAATAAGCTTCACCGACTGCCTCCAGCATTTCGATCGAGACGATCCGATCGAAGGTGCCTCGCACATCTCGGTAATCCTGCAAGCGGATATCCGAGCGGCTTTCCAGGGCGCGACCGCGGAGCCGTCGTTGCGTGAATTTCAATTGCTCCGCCGACAGTGTCACTCCCATCACTTTACAGTCGTGCCGTTCCAATATTCGCTCAGCAAGGCTGCCCCAGCCACAGCCGATTTCGAGCACTTTTTCCCCGCCAGCCAAATCCAGCAGACTTAGCACTCGGTCAAGCTTGGCATCCTGTGCCTGCTCTAGCGTCTGGTTCATTGAAGAAAATAGACCCGCCGAGTAAGTCATGCCTGGATCGAGCCACTGTTGGTAGAACTCGTTTCCGAGGTCATAGTGGGCGGCAATATTGCGTCGACTTCCGCGGGGTGTATTGCGATTCATCGCATGACGCACCCTGAGCCAAAATCGCGGCATCCGCAGGAACTTCAGCGGCTCCACCAAGGCGCTGTTATGGGAAGCAAGCTTGAGGAGCGCGACGAGGCTTGAGGACGACCATTCTCCAGCGCTATAGGCTTCTGCGAATCCGATATCCCAGCTGGAAGCTAGGCGCCACAGGCAGCGCCAGCTATGAATGGTGACTTTCGCCTGCGGTCCAGATCGGCGCCCACTGAACACCAGCCGATCTCCGGCGGGAGTCTCTATCACCAGCTCCCCGCACTCAAGTTCGCCCACCATCCGGCGCAAGAACGACTCGGCGACCGAAGCTGAATTGAGAGAAAGTTGCGGATTGATCGATCGATGGACGGTTTTTTGGTGTTGCATGGACATGACGCTCTAATCCGCAGTTACAGAAGATGCGGTGACAATCGTTGCGGGTCGCTTGGGCGGCAGTGGTCGTTGGCGTAAGCCAATGCCCTTTGCCCACAACCGCAATGCTTCCCAGTGGATCGCCGCGATCACCTTGATCGTGATCGCAGGGATTTTCAGGAACACAGACATCAAATTACGGTCTGTTAAATCACCTCGAAGCCCGGCCAAAACGGCATTCAGCACTGGCTCTTGGCATGAACTGGCGCATATACCGACAGCGATGCGCTCGTCTGGACCTGTGATCCGGAAGTCATAGCGCATGTCCATGTCCAGGAAGGGCGAAACGTAAAAGAGCTTTTGGGAGCACTGATAAAGAGCAGCGTTCCGCCCCTCAACCCGGATGACGTAGCTGTGACGCTCTCCGAACGTGTTGTGTACTTGGTACACCACCGCGGCAAGCGATGCATCGGCCCGGTAGCAGAAGTAAATGCTGATCGGATTGAAGCAATAGCCAAGCGCGCGCGGCATGCAGAGCAGTTGAATTCGGCCACCGGCAAGATCGACTTGAGCTTCGGCGAGTTGGCGCTCGATCTGAGTTCGTATTGGTGTGGCGGTTCCGTCGCCATGGTCGGCGTCATAAAAGCTGAAAATATTGGAGCGGTTATAGGAGAACCATCGCAGCTTGTTCGAAAGCTCATCAAGCTCATCGAGGTCGAGCAGAAACCAGAACGCGCGGTATCGAAAGCGATGCACGCGTGGACGCAGCCGCCGATGCATGACCGAGCCGACATAGAGCGACGAGCGCAGCGTCATGTCTGCCACTCGGCTTCTTTCGTGTCTGCCGTTCTTGCTGTGAGGACGATCCGTCCGGACTCGTTTGGCACCTGCCAGGGTCGTCGCACGTGGCCCAGTTGCTCGGCGACGGCGAGGCCAGCCTGCAGACCGTCTTCGTGAAAGCCTGCGCCGAAATAAGCTCCGCAAAACCACGTATTTCGATCGCCTTGCAGGAGCCATAGTTTTCGTTGCGCGGCGATGGCGCTGGCGTCGAAGATGGGATGATCGTAGACCTCGCTATGGAGCAATGTTCCAGCGCGCGGCGGCCGTGGCGGATTGAGGGTTACGAACAGAGGCTTTGCGCTCTGGATGTTCTGCAGGCGGTTCGTCCAATAGGTCACGCAAACACTGTCGCTGGCGACATCCCGGGAGCCGATGTAGTTCCAGCTCGACCAGACGGCGCGTCGCTTGGGCATAAAGCTCTCGTCGGTATGCAGCACAGCGAGATTACGGCTGTAGCGGAATGAACCGAGCAGAGTCTGCTCCCCAGCGCTTGGGTCTGCGAGCACCTTGAGAGATTGGTCGGCATGGCTCGCCATGACGACGTGATCATAACGTTCCGATTGACCAGTTGTATCGGTGACGACAATGCCGCCATTGATGCGACGCACTTCACGGACGCCCGTATCCAGCCTGATCCGATCTGCAATCGACGTAGTCAGCCGTTCCACATAGTTGCGGCTGCCGCCGACGACGGTCTCCCATGCGGGGCGTCCACTTAACTGCATCAAGCCGTGATTGTCGTGAAAGCGGATAAAGGCCGCGGCTGGATACGACAGCATTTCTGCTGGTGTTGCCGACCAGATCGCGCTTGCCATCGGCAGCAAATGATCGTCGCGAAAGGCATCGCCATACTGGCCTTTCACAAGGTAGTCGCCGAGGCTGATCTGCTCATCTTCCATCTGCGCAATATTGAGCGGAGCCTGCCGATAAAAGCGGAGCAGATCCGCAAGCATCGACCAGAACCGGGGGCGGATCAGGTTGATGGGCTGGCCGAACACGCCCGACATTCCGCTCCCGGAGTATTCGAGCTCACCGCCATCCATCGACACGCCAAAGGACATTTCCGACAGCTGGGTCGGAACCTTCAGAAGTTCGAACAAGGCGGTCAGGTTGGGGTAGGTGCGCCGATTGAAGACAATGAAGCCGGTGTCGACAGCGATGCCCTGTCCGCTGACCGATGCTACGACGGTATTGGAATGACCCCCGACCCGATCCGCGCGCTCGTAGACCGTCACATCATGGCGCTGGCTTAGAAGCCAGGCTGCAGACAATCCAGAAATTCCGGTCCCAACGACCGCAATCTTGAGGCGAATATCGGCGGTCATGATATTGGATCAACCAAAGAGCTTTAGAGGCTTCATTTTCGAACCGCGAGGCCGATCGGGCTTACATGACAGGGAAACGACAAATCCAATCGATTGGATCACCGGCAACCGGTGGATTACCTGCAGCCGGCCCGCGCTTTGGTGATCCAAAAAGTGACCCGCACCGTTGTTTAGTTTATGCAGCTTGCTGTCCAAGGTCATTCCTCGCCCATAGCGGCCATGGTGCGTTATTGGCGGCGACCAGTGTCGTTGGAGCGTCGAGCGCGGAGGAATGCCCCAAATATGCCCTCTGAAAACGAGGCAAACTCAGACACCGTGCAATGGGGCGGCCTGATATCTGCGATCGCGCAGCATCAGGATCGTGCAGCCTTTGCGGCCTTGTTCGAGCATTTTGCCCCCCGGATCAAAGCATTCATGCAGCGTTCGGGAGCCAGCGAGGCGAACGCAGAGGAACTGGCCCAGGAGACCATGCTGGCGGTCTGGCGGAAGGCCGCATTGTTCGACCCGCAGAGTACAGGTGCAGCGGGCTGGATTTTCACGATCGCTCGTAACCTGCGTATCGATTACCACCGTCGCGAAAGCCGTGGCGGGATGGTTGAGGCTTCAGACGTCGAAATCGAGTTCCTGATTGACGATTCGCCTCAGCCGGACTCCATCCTGGCCACCTCTCAATCCGAGGATCGAGTGCGCTCAGCGCTGACAAAGTTGTCGGACGACCAAATGCGCGTCGTCGAACTTTCGTTCTTTGAGGAGAAAGCGCACGCGGAGATTGCAGAGATTTTGGAAATTCCACTGGGTACGGTCAAGTCGCGGCTTCGCCTGGCCATGACCCGTCTTCGCAATCTGCTGGGTGAACTATCATGAGCATTGAACATCATCCTACCGACTCGATGTTGGCGGCCTTTGCGGCGGGCACGCTCGACCACGGACAGCACATCGCGATTGCGACGCATCTGGTATCTTGCCCGCAATGCCGAACCTTCACGCGATCCATGGAGCAAGTCGGCGGTGCCGTGCTGACTAGCCTTTTACCGGCTGCAATGTCCAACGACGCGCTGGCGAAGGTCGAAGCGCGGTTGAACAAACCGATGCGGCCGGCGACGATGGCAGAGACGGCGCCCACTGTGCCCGAGGCCGAGGTTCCTGGGCTACCGAAGTTCTTGCGTCGCTACCAGTTTGGCAATTGGAAGTGGATTGCGCCATCGGTGCACCTGCAACCCATTGTTCTGCCCTATGACAGCGATACCCGAGTATTTCTGCTAAAGTCCGGGCCGGGGACCAGGATGCTTCAACATACGCACACTGGGATTGAGATGACTTGCGTTCTCTCCGGAGCCTTCAGCCAGGATGGCAGTCACTATGGGCCGGGTGACTTCGACCTGGGTGATGACACTGTCGATCACCTGCCCGTCGTCGATCCGGGGCAAGATTGCGTTTGTCTTGTGGCGATGCAGGGTGATCTTCGACTTCACGGTTTGATCGGACGGATGGTGCAACCGTTTGTTCGTGTGTGAGCTAATCCGTTGAGCCTCATTGAGCTCGCGCTCTGCGCGTTCACGGTTGCTGCGGCGCTATGTCTAATCATGGCGTCAACCTGGTATGTCCAGCGCAGCAGCGGAAAAACCGGCTGGATCGACACAACCTGGTCACTTGGCGTCGGCGGGGTTGGTTTCATCGCAGCAGTTTGGCCGCTCGAACCGGGCTGGCCGCATTGGCGGCAGATAATCGTGGCAGTTCTTGCCGCATCCTGGTGTCTGCGGCTTGGCCTTTATATTGCCGAGCGCAATCGTGCCGCAGTCGATGATCCGCGCTATCGTAACTTGATCATCCAATGGGGCAGTGACGCATCGCGTCGGATGTTCTGGTTTCTGCAGTCGCAGGCGTTGGTCGGAGTTATTCTTGCGGTTTCGATCGCACTCTCGGCACACAATCCAAATCCTAAGTGGCGCATGCAAGACCTGATCGGACTGGCAGTCCTAATAGTTGCCATCGCCGGGGAAGCAATTGCCGACCATCAGTTGCGAGCGTTCAAGAACGATCCGGCCAACCACAACGCTGTTTGCGATGTTGGACTATGGAGGTGGTCGCGACATCCAAACTATTTCTTCGAATGGCTGACCTGGGTGGCTTATCCAATCATTGCCATCGATTTGTCCGGCCACAACCCATTAGGATGGTCCGCGCTGGCTGCGCCGCTTTGTATGTACTGGGTACTCGTTCACGTATCAGGCATCCCACCGCTTGAGGAACATATGCTGCGTTCTCGCGGCGATTTGTTTCGAACTTACCAGAAACGCACCAGGGCTTTCTTTCCCTTGCCGGTCTTTAATTCGCCCTCGCGACGGCGAGTAAAGGAGTGAGTGCCGGAATTATTAACGCCCTCCAGAAACAAGAAAATTAATAGACAAGCACAGGTGTCCCGCCGACGAAGCTCCGATCATCGATCTGTCGAACAAGAAACTCGGCGGCGTCTGCACGAGAGATCATGCCATTCCGCCACTGCGATGGCTTATCAAGAATCTTGTAAAGACCCGTTCGCTTTCCACCAGTTAAGACGCCAGGCCGCGCAATGGTCCAATCGAGTGAGCTAGACTTTATCAGACGCTCCTGCACACTCTTGTCATCGTAGGCGCGACCAAAAACCAACTGGAACGGCACGCGCTGAAGGCAACTGATGCTTTCGCGGCTGTCGCCTGCCCCGAAGCCAGTGACGCAGATCAGCCGCTTCGGTCCTTGGCTTTCCATAGCACCGACCAATGTGCGCGTGGCGTCGGAGAAAAGGCTTACCGGCCGAAACAAATCTCCTAGAGAAATGCCTAGGGTCTGGATCACGACGTCTATCCCGTCCAGCGCTGCCTCAATGTCTTTCTTGACCAGCGCGTCTCCGCGGACTTTCTCCAGGCTTGGATTAGACAAACCGATCGCCGCCGCCGAACGAGCCAAGGCGCGCACTTGGTGTCCGCCTTCCAATGCCTGCCGTGTGGTCTCAAGCCCAATGCCCTTGCTGGCTCCGATGATCAAGACATGCGCCATGCTGATACTCCATGCAGGAACGACAAGTGTGGCGCCATCCCACAAGAACTAGGTGTGCAGGTGATACGCACAAACAACCCGTTCAAATAGTCGCACCAGATCGTGCGTTCTCCTGTTGTTTTCCCTGTTGCCAGCTGGTCACTGTGACTCCGCGAGCCACATCCAACAGTCGTTGCGGCCCCGGTATTAGTCCGCTCGAGGCAAGGACGTCCTCAAGGCTCCATTTTGGTACTTGAGGAAAAACCGGGCGCCCTGCTGGCAAGCGAAGCCCCGACCGCCGTGATAGGTGAAACAAGTCGTACCGGCGCAGAAAAAGGCCGTAGATCTCCGTACCTCCCAGGATTGCGACGGTCCCGTTCCTAACCCCCAGCATCTCAGCGGCCTTCTCCCACGGAAGTCCTGCAGGGTTCCAAAACAGTGCATGCCCGAAATTCTCAGCTGGCGCGACCCTCTCGATCTGTCGGGTAGCAATCAACCGTCGCCGCTTTGGCGAGTGTGCTTGGTTCTCATTCGAGTTGCGGCCATGAACAATGAGATCGACACGGTCGAGGGAGTCCGAGAGGAAATGCTGATCAGCCTCAACCACGAGTGCAGACGGCATGACGCCAGAGGCATCAGCCAGCATTCCATCCTCAGAAACGATGGCAAAGCCTTCCACGCGAATTGACATCGGAACGAATTCTTTAGGAGAGGCTGACGAGCTTGGTCACAAGCCAGAAAGTTATTGACGCCGAAATTGCGCCAAGAATTGTTCCCCACGCAACGTCAACCAACGTCAATTGCAGAGTCCAGTTGCGCAGCGTCGCATGGTTCGTCAAATCATAGGTCGCATAAGTAAAGAAGCCAAAGAGCGCCCCGTAGACAGCCGCCGTCGACATGGATCCGCTTTTTAAGGCAGGCTGAATTGCGAATATCAGCAGACCAATAGGATAGACGGCATAGAACAAGATCGCCGGCGGGAGGTTCACACCGGAAATGGCAATGTCTCCGAGCGTTGGCCGGTACAAGCGAGACGCCATTGCCCCCAGCCACATCATGTCAGCTGCGACAAAGACTGCAAGCGCGACGCCATAACCGACCAAGTTCACCAGCATAACGGCCTCGTACTGTCTGCCTTCAGCCCGACCAATTACTCGACACCATTGGAATGCACCATCGACATAAACTCCTGTCGGGTCATTGCATTGTCGCGGAAGCATCCCAGCATTCGGCTGGTCACCATATCCGTGCCGTGCATGTGAACACCGCGGCTGGACATGCAATGATGAGCGGCCTTAATCACAACCGCGACGCCTTGCGGCTTCAGAACTTTTTCGATCGTGTTTGCTACCTGCGCTGTCAGGCGTTCCTGGATTTGCAGCCTTTTCGCGTAAGCCTCTACAACGCGCGCCAGTTTGGATATGCCCACGACGCGTCGATTCGGTACGTAAGCGACCCAGGCACGGCCAATAATCGGCGCAACGTGATGTTCGCAATGGCTTTCAAACGGAATGCCCCGCAGGACGACCATTTCGTCATAGCCGTCGGTTTCTTCAAAGGTCTTCTGCAGGATTTGTTCGGGATCCTGTCGATATCCAGCGAAATATTCCTGGAAAGCCCGTGCCAGGCGGCTAGGGGTTTCGCGTAGCCCATCCCGGTCAGGGTCTTCCCCGATCCAGCGAAAGACATCCCTAAAGGCCTGCTCGACCTTCGACTGAGATGTAGCATCCTCATTTGAGCTGGAAATGGCGGAAGACCGGTTCAGGCAAACAATTTCGTTCATCGGAAGGCTCCAAATGGGACGCCAGAGATCGGCGACCGATACCTGCTTAGTCGGACTTAGTCCGAGAACGATGCCCGGGTTCCGATGGATCACCCGGACCAGTCATTCTGGCTGCAATATTTTTCGCTCGAAAATCAGGCAAGAAGTCTGGATATCCGACGCGGTGCCGGCCAACTCTCCGGCTGAGCCGGCTCATAGCGCGGGCGGGTTGTGAGCGAGCGATCGACATGACAACAATTATTTGGTTTCGCCAGGATCTACGTACTCGGGATAACCCAGCGCTTGCGGCCGCGGCAGCACGCGGCACCGTAATTCCGATTTTCATTCTCGACGAATTTAGCTCCGATCCACGCTGGCGTTTGGGCGGAGCCAGCCGCTGGTGGCTGCACCACAGTCTTGCAGCGCTTAGCGGCGATCTTGGTCAAATAGCCCTGTTCCGCGGAGATCCTAGAAATCTTCTGCCTACGATCGTGAAGAGAGTGGGGGCGTCAGCGGTTTACTGGAATCGTTGCTACGAGCCCTTCGCGGTTGCCCGCGATACGGAATTGAAGGTGTCGCTGCAAAAGCTCGGCGTTGAGGTCCATAGCTTCAATGGCAATCTGCTGCATGAGCCATGGGAACTGGCAACCGGCAGCGGCGGCCCCTTCAAGGTCTATACGCCGTACTGGCGGGCGAGCCTCAGCAAGCCCGTTGTGGTGCCGCTGCCGTCACCAAATCTAAAAGTCGACACGTGCGCCAATTTTGGCGAACGCCTGGAAGATTGGAGCCTCCTGCCGGTTAAACCCAACTGGGCCGCTCGCTGGGGAGCTCTCTGGCAGCCAGGAGAAGCCGGCGCACTCTCTCAATTCGATGAATTTTCGAAAAACGGACTCACCAAGTATCGGGAAATTCGCGACCGACCCGACCTGCAGGGGACCTCAAGACTGTCGCCGCATTTGCATTGGGGTGAAATCTCGCCGCGCCAAATCTGGGCACGCCTCAATCTGGAGGCGGAAGACCCGCTGAAGCGATATGGCGCAGACAAATTCCTGAGCGAAATCGGCTGGCGCGAATTTGCCCATCACCTCCTCTATCACTTTCCAACACTTCCAGAACAAAACTGGCGCCAAAACTTCGACGCTTATCCGTGGCGAGAAAGTGCCAGTGATCTGAAGGCTTGGCAGCGAGGTATGACCGGATACCCACTCGTCGACGCCGGTATGCGGGAGCTCTGGCAGACGGGCTGGATGCACAATCGGGTACGGATGATAACAGCGAGCTTCCTTGTCAAGCATCTGAGGATCGACTGGCGGCACGGCGAAGCATGGTTCTGGGATACTTTGCTCGATGCCAACCTCGCGAACAATGCTGCCGGCTGGCAGTGGGTGGCGGGAAGTGGCGCGGATGCTTCACCCTATTTCAGAATCTTCAATCCGATCGCCCAAGGCAAGAAGTTCGATCCGAACGGCGACTATGTACGCCGCTGGTGCCCGGAGCTGGCAAGACTTCCGAATGAAGTCATTCACGAGCCATTCAAGGCCGAACCTGAAGTGCTAGCCCAAGCAGGAATCACACTCGGATCAACTTATCCGTCGCCGATCGTCGATCATGACCAGGCTCGCCGCGCTGCACTCGATGGTTACGCCAAGGTCCGTACCTACAAAAACCATGTTCGGGACGCTTGAGTCTTGGTAAAGTTCATGAACACGCGTCGCCGCCGTTCGCCCCACCTTCATTATTCCTGAGACCGGATCGGCAACGGCAAGATGCCTCGCTGATCCTCTGGAGGATTGAGCGCGGCGGTCGGCAAGGCACGGCCACGCGAATCGTGCCAGGAGTTCAAGGCCCAACGAACTGACGGAAACGCTATGTCATTCCAGGGAATATCATTCCAGCTAAACTTCTTGACCTCCAAACTTTCTGGGCCCGCCCCGTAACCAGGCTCTGCCCAGCGCGCTCGAAAGATAACCTGTACCTGGCCGAGGCGTGCGATCGAGTAGACTGCCAGCACACCGTCAATGCTGATCCGCGCCCGCGCCTCTTCCCAGGCTTCACGCTGCGCGCCCTCGCTCGCGGTCTCACCCATTTCCATGTAGCCAGCAGGAATCGTCCAGAATCCTGCGCGCGGCTCTATGGCGCGGCGGCAAAGAAGCACCCAATCGCCTTCCGCGATGATACTACCGACGACCACCTTGGGATTCTCGTAGGCGACGAAATTGCAATCGGAGCAGACAAGCCGCTCCCGGTCATCGCCTTCGGGAATGCGTCGGACTAATCGGGACATCTCTCTGAATACCCAGGATCTGGCCAAAGCACAATTTTTCTCACCTTTACCGCACAAGTGTCTATTCGAAAGACATTGGCTTTCTTTGGGCTTGGAGCTTCCTAAAGGCCCACGCCAATGCTGGTCGCACCGGCAGGAACAACCGATACCCGTGTTCGAGTAACGTCATGATGCCAGGAAGTTCAGCGATACGAGCCGCCCATCGCCATCGTGGCAAATGTCGCCATATGCTCACGAACGCAGCGGCACCGGAAATGAGCTGCCCGTCGCTGCGTCTCACATGGAATCGGGACATAGCAGTGTGTCTCTCCAGATCCGGCTGAAGCAACTGGTCGGCCTGCGACACATCAAGAAAGTGGAGCTTTTCAGCACCGATTTGCTTCCTGTAATGATCTATCTCCGCCCGGCAGAGCGGACAGGAGCCATCAAAATACACGGTCAGGCCAGAAGTTTTAGACGACACGACCGGCCCTCTGTTTCTGCTGGATGGTTGCGGCTGGAGCTGCCTCGTCCCAAGCGCCAACCTCCGTTCGTCGCAAGCCCAGCAGCAAACTCTCAAAGGAACGTTGCGCGCGGCGTCCCTCTACAAGGGCATCACGCCAACGGTGAGGCGAGGAGAAAAATGACTGTTCGTAAACTCCGGTACGGGCCTGGCATCGCGCTGCGAGCATCACCAAGCGATTAACCGCAGAATCCACGGTCAAAACCACTTGACGATGGCCAACACCAAAACCGCGTATGCCAACATCCCTGTAACCAAGATGGGCATCTGAGACGCGCCTCCTTTAAGCGTATCACGCGTCTTTTCTTTGAGCAGACTCAGCAGGTCTGGCCACGTGAAGGATACAAAATCACCCTGCGACATGATGTTCACCAGGCGGCCTTGTTCATCCACTACTGGCAAATGTCGGAACCGTTCATTCGACATTTGACGTAGCCAGTCTATGACCTCGTCATCCGCACGACCTGTCCTGACTTCGCTTGTCATGATGGCTGAAAGCGGAGTTGTTTTGGGGTCTAGGGCTTTGTTCAGAAGTCGACGCATGAGGTCGCGCTCGGTCACGATACCTTTGACCTTCATCTCATCATCTACGATAACCACCGATCCGATATTCTTCTCCGACATCGTCTTCACGGCCGTAGGAACGACATCGTCGCTTCGAAGCGAGAATGGAACCGGCTTACTTCTGTATTCTGGCCTGTCTTTGATTTTCATTGGATACCTCGCTTTCTATGCCTTCTTCGGACTCACACGTTCGTGAACATCAAGTCGTTGGATATCTAAATAACGAAACCAGCGCTCGTTTGGATCATTGGCGCAGCACCAACAGCGACCACTGCGATCAGCATCAGCATGATTTCGCGGCCGAAGTGATGGCGTGTCCTGAGATGTCTTATGATTTCGGACCGGCCTGGGGAATGCTGGCTCGACCCGGTGTCCGGCTGATCAGACCGGTAAAGCGCCGCGCATCAAGCAAGATTTGCCGCGTACGAGCGGCCGGCATGGCTTTCAGCTGTCGATATGCCATTGTCAGTCGCGGATTATTTTGCAGGCGCTCCTGGTTTCGCTTCAGAAAGGCCCAATAAAGATAATTGAAGGGACACGCATCTGCGCCGGACTTCTGCCGCACGTCGAAACGGCACTTTTTGCAGAAGTCCGACATGCGATCGATGTAAGCGCCGGAGGCAGCATACGGTTTCGAAGCGAGCAGACCGCCGTCCGCAAATTGCGACATTCCAAAGGTATTAGGGAGTTCGACCCATTCGAAAGCATCGGTATAAACCGCCAGATACCATTCAGAAATCGCGCTCGGTTTGACGCCGAGCAAGAGCGCAAAGTTGCCCGTTACCATGAGGCGCTGTATGTGGTGCGAATACGCATAACGGCGCGTGTCACCGATGGCCTGCTTCAGGCAGTTCATGTCCGTGTCGCCGCTCCAGTAGAACGAAGGCAGCGGTCGCCGCGCACCAAGTGCGTTCATGGTCGCGTAGCCCGGCATGTTGTGCCAGTAGACGCCTCGGACATACTCCCGCCATCCCAAGATCTGGCGAATGAACCCTTCGACGCAGTTCAACGGCGCCCGACCGGTGCGATATTCAGATTCCGCGCGGTCACAAACCTCCCGCGCCGTCAGAAGTCCGACATTGAGATATGGCGAAAGCGCCGAGTGAAAAACGAACGGGTCGTCTTGTTTCATGGCGTCCTGGTAGTCCCCGAACTTAGGCAGGCCATTTGCTATGAAATCTTCAAGCGCCTGAAGCGCCTGGCTTCGTGTTACTGCCCAACCGAATGACTCGAGATCGCCAAAATAATCCGGGAATCCCCGCCGCACTAAAGACAGAACTTCATCGGTGATGGCATCGGGTTTGAAACGCCGACGTTTGGGGATTGAAGCAGCTTCGGGCAGACTGCGCCGGTTCTGCGTGTCGAAGTTCCAATGGCCGCCTACTGGCGACGCGCCATCCATCAGGATCCGATGCTCGCGCCGCATCTCGCGGTAGAAGTACTCCATCCGCAACGCCTTCCGGTCGTTTGCCCAGCGCGCGAACCGACCCCGCGAGGCGAAGAACCGATCATCCTCACGGATTTCGACCGGAAGATCGAGCAGGGTCTCCCATTTCTGCATGGCCTCCAGGACACGCCATTCACCAGGCTCGGTCACGATTACCCGCGTGGCACGGTGGCGCTGAACAGCACGGACCACCTCCCCAGTAAACGAACCGGTGTTGTTCCTGTCATCAAGCTCGACGTAGTCAACGGTAATGCCGTCGGCTCTCAGGTCTTTCGCAAAATGCCGCATGGCCGACAGGACGAAGACTATCTTCTGACGATGATGGCGGACGTACCGCGTTTCCTCCGCAGCCTCGATCATGAGCACGACATCGCTGGCGAGGTTCAATCCTCTCAACGCCGATACGGATCGCGTTAAATGGTCGCCAAGAACGACTCGAAGCGTGGTCATGGGAACCTGAACCGTTGAGGGGGCATCGACGAAAACTTCAGCCCTAATGGTGACCTCAGCTTAGGTTATCCGGCTTGCAACTGCCGTCCGAAGCGGGTCCGGGCTCTTGCTGAGTGCGGCCACCTTGAGCAGGGCCTGGAGCTGGCAGAAGCTACCATGGCACCGTCTCGCCGCGATGATCAAAGAATCCGCCGGAATCCTGAGGGTTCAACCGCTCCACAACGTCAAGCAGGCGCGTCGCTGCCTGATCGGGTGTCTGGACCTCAAGGTCCTGCCTGGCAAAGCGGGAGGACAACCGTGTTTCCACAGTGCCGGGATGCAAAGCGACGCATATTGCCTGCGGATGGGTCCGTGCCAGCTCGATTGCAGCGGTGCGGACCAATTGATTGAGTGCGGCTTTTGAGGCGCGATAGCTGTACCAGCCGCCAAGGCGATTGTCGCCGATGCTGCCAACCCGCGCCGACAGCGTTGCAAACACGGTGCGCTTGCGACGCGGCAAGAGTGGGAGCACATGCTTCATGATCAATGCTGGGCCAATGGCGTTCAACGCGAAAGCTCGGCCCAGCGCTGCCACGTTGATCGCCTTCCAGCTTCTCTCGGGTGCTTGGTTTTCGTCATGTAAGAAGCCGGTCGCGTCGATGACCAGATGAACCTCACCCGCTGCCGATGCATAAGTCGCGGCAGTGTTGATTGTGTCCTCGTCAAGCAAATCCATCGGGGGCTGGCTGGTCCGGCATAATTCGATGACCTGCTCAAAGCGTGATCTTGTGCGCAATTGCCGGACGAGCGCACTTCCGATGCCGCCGCTGGAGCCAAATATCACGGCAAGTGCGGGCGTCGACGACGCCATCACGGTAGTACTGGTTTGCCGAAGCAGCCATGGGCGTGCGAACACGATTCCCAGACCACGATTTTGAAGCCCATATGATCAGGCCTTGCGCTCTTCGTGCGCCTCAAGAAACCAGAGTGCCTTGTCCAGCGACCGCGAGAAGCCCGTCAGGATATCAGCGGTGTCCGCATCACCTGCTTCTTCAGCTGTAGCGATTGCATTACGGGTCGAGTTGGCAAGCCTTCCGTAACGCTCGCTTAGTGCAGTGAGGTGATCGTCGACGCGAACCAGGTCATCGGGATAGGGGCTCAGTTCGGAGTTGTTTGCCACGACCTGGCTGCTGCCCAGCGCGATCCCTCCAAGCTGGACGATACGCTCGGCCATGGTGTCGACATGGCCATCGATATCCGCACGAAGACCGTCTAGCATCGCGTGAACCGCGATGAATGTCGCACCACGCAGGTTCCAGTGCGCCTGTTTGGTCATCAAAGCCAGATCGATCGCGTCTGCGACCCGGGCATTGAGAACCGCACAGATTGTTGTCTTGGTATTGGATGGAAGATTGTTTCGTGTCGGGTGGAAGTTCATTTTCTCTCTCCTTGCTCAAGTCGCATAGTGTGCCGGCCTTCTACGGCAGCAGTGGAATGCCGTTGGCGCACTAAAGTTGGCTGGCAAAAGGCTTTGAGGAGCCGCGAAATCGCTGGCCGAACCGGCAAGAACAGCCGATAGGCCATCTTAAGAAGGAGCATCGCTCCCGGTGCCTCGGCGGCATATGCAATACAGCGCCAGCGTGGCAGCAGGCTCCAAAGGCTGACGAAAGCCGCGGCCCCGGAAAGCAACGCTCCATCGCACAGTCGGACGTGAAAGCGTGACATCAACGCACTACGGTCGAGTTCAGGCTCCAACACGACATCAGCCTGCGAAACATCCCTGAACCGAAGACGTTCGTGCATATCCATCCGGCGGTAGTGCCCAATCTCGGCGCTGCAAAGCGGACAGGACCCATCATAGAAAATGGTCATAAGACCATCGCCGGTGCATGGGCGATGTTGATGAGCTCGAGCCTGTCCGACAATTTTTGCGTTCGCCATCATCGTAACGTCCACGTTAACGACCTGGTTGCACAGTTGTTCTTACGACCCGACCTAAATTAGCCGGCCGATGGATGTCGGGGATCATCTCATCGGCCGGCTGACAGCATCGCGATCGGGGGGCGGTCGCGTGCCTACTACTGAAGCGGAAACGCAGCTCCGATTAATTTGGATCATCTTGATCGTCGCGGCTTCCCAAATGCCGATGCTGTTGAGCGCGATCCACCGATCATCAAATTCAACCTCTGACCTTGAATCTCTTGTTTAGAAACGCTCACGCAAGAAAGGCTGCGCGATCCTTCTTCTGGATTCCGGGAATTCACAACCTCGTGAATAACGCTGT
This sequence comes from Alphaproteobacteria bacterium, assembly GCA_016869215.1. Taxonomy (GTDB): domain Bacteria; phylum Pseudomonadota; class Alphaproteobacteria; order Rhizobiales; family Xanthobacteraceae; genus Z2-YC6860. The sequence goes on from VGEP01000002.1 coordinate 185,722, forward strand.
GCGAGAGCTTTGATTTGCAACCAGTGCATCATTTCGACCACCGCGTGTGGCTTCACGTTCGTCGGGAAGCAATTACAGGGTCATCTCTACGGCCAGGAACGGCATAGTAATTGTGATCCATGACCTCGTTTTCGTCGTTTAAATATCGAATTCGATCAATGAAGGAGCACTGCGATGATAGCAATCCCGACTTTGGTCCGGGCTCTGAAAGCCAACTACTTTCTGATCATGGAAGCCGATCGAAATCCTCTATGGAGGCTACCGCCGGCGCAGCGCTTCCAGACCATGATCTACCTGGCAGTCATGTGGACCACCATTTTCTGCGCGGCCTTTGGACTATGGTTCTGGTACGGCGAACTCATCGTCGCGCATATGCTCATCATCCTTGGTTTTATCCTAACCAGAGTTACGTTTGCTGGCGCGGAGCGATCGGCAATGACGCCAAGGTCGGTCAGGCCACGGGCAGTCCGCCATTTAAACGGGCGATAAATGAGAACCTGCAGAAAAGATTTCCCGGGCGTCGACCGTCAGACCAGTGATCGCTTGGCTCTGGATGTGAGAACGGACGAGGAAATGATGGTAGGAGCGTTAGCAGAATTGCGTCGGACTGCTCCGGTGAGCCTGGAAGCGATTGGATATCTGCTGGGCTCTGATCCGGCCCAGGTATCCCGTTATCTGAAGGGCTCATGCAGCATTTCGCTTACAAACTACGTACGGATCGCCAGAGCACTTGGATATCGATGCAAGATTATTTTCGAAGAGGCCGACAACAGCACGCTGAAATTAAATCCATTGGAAGAGCTAAAAATTACGACTCACCAAGTCCATCATCGTAGATGAATGGTCTTTTTTCGCTTTCGGAAGATGTCTCGGTTCAATTTTGTGTGCTCGTGAGAACCAACGAACTCTGTGGTCGTCAGTTCGCCGCCAGGTTCTAACGGTAGGCCGAGATTGGGCCTTCAAATTCAGAGAGGGTTGGATCCCAGTTCCTGCCGCTCCGCCAACTTCTATCGCGACAACGCTCTCCGCCTCCGGGCGGCACCGACGAAAACCCCAGTATCCGCGCGGTTCACGCACCAAAGCTGTTGACCGAGTGAACCGCACCTGGGCCCGAATTCGTCTCTCTCCGGCCCGTTTTCTCCAAACCTCCTGACTTCGCCAAAACAGTACGGATTTTTAAGCGTCTGATTTGCCAGCGTTATTCGACGCAGGAATTTCGAGCATTTCGAATCACTCTCGGGGTGCGAGGGGCAATCACGTCGAAACGCCCGCCAGTTCTTCCCGCTGCGACAAGCCGATCGCCGGCACGCGGCTGAGCCTCGCAGACGGCCCACGTCTTCGGAGGAGGCAGTTCCTTCCAGTCTCGGCGGTTGTCGTAGTACACGAAGGCGTTCTCGCCGAGCTTGACTTTGGGATCGAAGTCCTTGCGAGGAACTCCCGCGCGCTCGAAGTACTCAGACGGCCGGACCATCACACGGTACCCGTCCGAGAATCCGTCCGGATGCAGCTTGTCGCGGAACCGATACGGAACCAGAGCGATTCCGGTTCGATTCACGCGGTTCTGGAACGGGACGCGATCATAGGGCTGCGCCCCACGGGTTTGCTTCGTCTTATTGATCTTCTTCTTGATTTCGTCCGGGAGTCCGTGAAGCACGCTGCTCATCGCCGTTTCCTCTCGCTGAAGTCGACGAGCAGTGCTGATGGATCCACGTGGAGCGCACGAGCGATCTTGATGAGGTTAAGAACCCCAAGATTGCGCTCTCCGCGCTCCACGCCCCCGAGGTAGGTTCGGTGAAGGCCTGCACGGTCGGCCAGTTCCTCCTGCGAGATTCCGAGCCCCTCGCGCTCTGCGCGTACTCGGGCGCCGAATCGCTGAAGGTCGGTCTTGCTCATGGCATGCATGATCTCGCTGTGATGCCTATGGGTCTACAGCCTATGAGTATCACGGCACTCGGTGATCGGCGCGCGCGCCTGCGAGGTGCATCGCGCGGCTCCGGCGTGCTGCACCGACAGATCTCGCCGACCAAGGGAACGTCACCGGGGCCGCGCGTTCCACGCGCTCGTCAACGCTGGCCAGTTAAACGTCAGCGGCTCCGTCCAGCGAAAACGGGCGTCGCTGTTAAGCGCCCTCGGTTCCTCTCTCCCCGCGGGCCAGAAGAGAGAGCGCGAACGCATCGGGTGCGGGCGCTGTGCGTGTACGACGGGGCGGCGTGCGTACCGATGCACACGAAAGTTCGACCTCCGTCCCCTTCCCCTGACCATCGCCGGCCGTCGAAACCAAAACCCGTCCAAGCCGGATCTCCGTTCTCCTTCAACCCATTACGACCTCCTGACTTATCCACAGGCAGTCAGGAGCTTTGGAGAGTTCGGGGCCCAGAGAGACGGAAAACGGCGGTTTGGGCGAAAGGTCGGTCAACAGCTCCGGCGCGAAACGACGGCGCCACAGCGGCTTTTACGCGCGGTCGCGGGGGCGGAGAGAATTTTGACGTCGGGGAGGATGGCGGAGGGAGAGCCACTGGCAGCCAGCATTCTCCTCGTAGGCTAGCGCAGACCGGCGTGCTCAATCGCACAGGAGCGTATTGGCGGAGGGGCCAGGAATCCAACAGCGGCTTCAGGATGCCGGCGTCGATCTGGTGGCGCCGGATCGTCGGTCGCCCGAGTGCCTGACAAATTTCGTTGCGAGCGAGATCAAGAAATAGGCTGGCCCGACGGCCGATGCCGGAGTTCACACCGTAGCCCCACCAACTCCCGCTACGCCCGCGCATCCTCCAGGATCATGTCGGCGCCCTTCTCGCCGATCATGATGGTCGCGGCGTTGGTGTTGCCCGACACCACCGCCGGCATGATCGAGGCGTCGACTACGCGAAGCCGCTCAAAGCCGCGCACGCGCAGGCGCTCGTCGGTCACCGCCGCGTCGTCCTGGCCCATGCGGCAGGTGCCGACCGGATGGTAGGTGGTGGAGCCGCGCCGGCGGATGTGGTCGAGCAATTCGTCGTCGCGCTCGCAGTGCTCGCCGGGCTCGACCTCGCCCTCGATGTGGCGCGCCATGGCGGGCGCGCGGAAGACGCGGCGCAGCGCCTTGGTGCCGGCGACCACGGTCTCGCGGTCGCGCTCGGTTGCCAGATAATTCGGATGGATCGCGGGCGGCTGCCGCGGATCGGCCGACTTGATGCGCACGTGCCCTCGGCTCTCCGGCCGCAGCAGCGTGCAGATGCCGGTGATGCCCGGGAACGGGTGCAGTTCGCCACCAATCGAGTCGCCCGAGAACAGCGCCATGGAGCACTGCGAATCGGGCGTTTCCGACAGCGGATGCGCGCGCACGAAGCATCCGGCGGTAATCGCCGACACCGTGAGATAGCCGCGCCGCGCAATCGCGTAGCGCAGCCCGGCCGCGACCTTGCCGCCCCAGCCGCGCACCGCATCGTTGAGCGTGATCGGCTTCCGGCAACGCAGCATGATGCGGCCGGCGTAGTGGTCGTTAAGGTCGTTGCCGACGCCCGGCACGTCGGCGACCGTAGCGATGCCGTGCGATTGCAGCAGCGCCGCCGGCCCGAGCCCGGACAACTGCAGAAGCTGCGGCGAGTTGAACGTGCCCGACGCCACGATCACCTCGCCCGCGGCGCGCGCCGTGCGCCTCTCGTCGCCGACGTGGTACTCCACGCCGACCGCGCGCCGACCCTCGAACAGCACGCGCGTGGTGAGTGCGTCCGCCACGATCTTCAGGTTCGTCCGCCGCCGCGCGGGCTTCAAATACGCGGTCGCGGCCGAACTGCGCAGGCCGTTGCGGGTCGTGGTCTGGTAGAGGCCCGCGCCCTCCTGGGTCGGGCCGTTGAAATCGTCGTTGCGCGGATAGCCGCACTGCTGCGCCGCCTCGACATAGGCGAGCGCTAGCGGATGCCGGTCGCGCACGTCTGACACACCGAGCGGTCCGCCGGCGCCGTGCAGGGCGTCGGCGCCACGCTCGTTGTCCTCGGCCTTGCGGAAATACGGCAGCACGTCGTCGAAGCCCCAGCCCACGTTGCCGAGCTGGCGCCAATGGTCGAAGTCCTGCGCCTGGCCGCGGATGTAGATCAGCCCGTTGATCGAGCTCGAGCCGCCGATCACCTTACCGCGCGGCGCGATCACTTCGCGGCCGTGGCACTCCGGCTGCGGCTCGGTCGCGTAACACCAGTTGAAGCGCCGGTCGCTGAACAGCTTGCCGTAACCTACGGGAATGTGGAGCCACGGGTTGCGGTTCTCGGGTCCGGCTTCGAGCAGCAGCAGCCGGTACTTTCCCGACGCGGTCAGCCGGTTCGCTAGCACGCAGCCAGCGCTTCCAGCGCCTATGACGATAAAGTCGAACGCTTCGGATTCCGGCACGGCCGCCTCAATAAAGCCGCGCACCGTTGTGCACGTCGAACAGGTGACAGAACTCGGCGGCGAACTGGAAGGTCAGCGCCTCGCCCGGCTCAATCGCGGCGGTTGGGCCGACCTTGGCGACCAGGCGACGGCCCTTGCCGATGTCGAAATGAACCAGCGTCGTGTCGCCCAGCGGCTCGGACAATTGCGCCACGCCCTTGAGCGAAGCGCCGTCGCCGACCAGCACGTGCTCGGAGCGCACGCCCAGCACCGCCTCGCGGCCGGCGAGCGCTGCGGGGACCGCGGCGGGTAACGGGTGCTCGACGTCGTCGGCGCGGAAACTGCGCCGGTCGCCGCTGGCGACCACCGCGCCCTCGACGAAGTTCATGGTGGGCATGCCGAAGAAGCCTGCGACGAAGCGTGTGGCCGGGCGGTTGTAGATGTCGAGCGGCGAGCCGACCTGCTCGATCCGCCCCTTGCTCATGACCACGATGCGGTCGGCCATGGTCATGGCCTCGGCTTGGTCGTGGGTGACGTAGACGAAGGTGGCACCAAGCCGATGGTGCAGGCTCTTCAATTCGGTGCGCATGTCAACCCGCAGCTTGGCATCGAGGCTCGAAAGCGGCTCGTCCATCAGGAACACCGACGGGTCGGTTACGATAGTGCGCGCGAGCGCGACACGCTGGCTCTCGCCGCCCGAACACTGGCGCGGGAACTTCTCCAGCAGCGCCTCGATGTGTACCGCCGCCGCTGCCGCGGCCACGCGCCGGCGCACCTCGGCGTCGGGCATCTTCTTGACGCGCAGCCCGAATGCGATGTTCTCAAACACGGTCATGTGCGGGAACAGCGCCAGGTCCTGGAACACCATGCCGAGCCCGCGCTCGCCCGGCTCCAGATCGTTGACCAACGTGTCGCCGATCACGATCTGGCCGCCGGTCGGCCGCTCCAGGCCCGAGATCATGTTGAGCGTCGTAGTCTTGCCGCAACCGGACGGGCCGACGATGATCAGGAATTCGCCGTCGCGAATCTCCAGGCTGATGCCGTCGACCGCGCGATGGGCGCCGAAGGTCTTCTGCAGGTCCTTGATCGAGATGCGAGCCACGCGCCTTCTCCTACGCCCGCCTACCTGCGAATGGTGCCGAAGCTGAAGCCCTTCACCAGGTGCTTCTGGATCAGGATGCCGAGCACGACCACGGGAATCGTAATCATGGTACCGATCGCCGCTTGCGGGCCGTAGAGCCGCCCCTCCGACGCACTCTGGAACTTGTTGAGCAGAACGGTGAGCGTCGTCACCTCGGGATGCGTCAACGTCAGCGCCAGCAGAAACTCGGCCCAGTTGAGGATAAACACGAACAGGAACGTCACCACCATGCCCGACGCCACCAGCGGGAGCACCACGCGGCGGATCACCGTGAAGCGGCCGGCGCCCATCAGGCGGGCAGCGTGTTCGAGCGTGTAGGGCACCTCGTCGATGAAGGTCAGCATCATCCAGATCACGAACGGCAGCGTGGTCACGGTGTAGATCAGAATCAGGCCGATGTAGGTGTCGAACATGCTGATGCGTGCGCCGAAGACTGCGCCGGTCGCATAGGGGATCAGGATCGCGTAGTAGATCAGGATCGAGATCGCGATCACGATCGGCGGGATCATGCGGATAGTCAGGATCGTGTGGCGGAAGTATTTGCCGCCGACGTTGAAGCGCGAGATCGAATAGGCGAGGAAGGTGCCGAGTAGGAGCGCCAAGAGCGCCGCGGTGGTGCACACCAGAAGCGAATCGCCGAGCCCCTTCCAGATCGTGAACGCCTGCTCCGCCGCCTGCCGGCTCAGCGAGGGGTCGATGCTGCTGAAGGCGAAAATTTGCGCGTAGTTGTGCAGGGTTGGCGCGTGCGGCACCCAGTGCGGCGGCCAGGTGACCCACTCGCCGGAATCCTTGAACGAGGTCATTACCATCCAATAGATCGGGAACGCGATGAAGCCGGTCCACGCCAGCAGGACGGCGTGCCGCACGATCCGGTTGCGGCGCTCGCGGCGGATTCGGCGCACGCGCGCCTGCTCCGGGCTCATGGCCGAAGCCGCCGTCTTCATGCGGCTCTCCTGTCCACCGTGGCGCGCTGGCTGACGAGCAGGTAGATGCCGAAATAGATGAACACCGAGAACATGACTAGCAGGACGATCGAGGCCGCCGCCCCGAAGCTGAACTTGTTGAACACCCAGACCTGCTCCCAGAGGAAGTAGGCCACCGTCTGCGTCGAGGTGCCGGGCCCGCCAAAGGTCAAGAGCACCACCGGATCGAACATCTTCAGCGCCTCCATCGAGCGGATGATCACCGCGATCAGGATGGCGGGCTTGAGCAGCGGAAACTGGATGCGCCAGAAGATCTGCCATGGCGTGGCGCCCATCACGCGCGCCGCATTGATGAGTTGTGCCGGCAGCGCGGAGAAGCCGGACAGGAATATCAGGAAGGTGAGCGAGGTCCACTGCCAGATGTCGGCAATAATGATCGCGAACTGCGCCGCCACCGGATGCGAGAGCCAGCGGATGCGCGGATCGATGCCGAACGGTTCCAGGAACGGCGCCAGAAGCTGGTTGAGCGGGCCGCTGTCGACGTAGATCATCGAAAAATTATAGCCGACGACGATCGGCACGATCATCATCGGCACCAGGATGATGGTGGTGTAGAGCTTCTTGGAGCGCGTGCACTGGTGCACCAGCATGGCGAGCACGAACCCGACCACCAATTCTACCGCCACCGCGGTTCCCGCGAAATAGAAAGTGCGCCCGACCGAGGCCCAGAACAGGCTGTCGGTCAGCACCACCTCGTAGTTCGACAAGCCGGAGAAGGTCGCCGTCTCGAACGGCCGGTTGGCGCGCCAGCGCAGCAGGCTGATGTAGATGGTCAGAATGAAGGGGATCAGGATCGTGACGATGATCAGCCCTTCGACCAGCACGTAGGGGATTTTCGGGAACACTCGGTCGGAGGCCAGCCATCGCGCCAGACCGCGCCCTGCGCCCTGCCCGGCCGTCCTGCCAGATGGAAGGTCCGCCGCCCGCGCGCTGATCTGTGCCATTGCCGGCAACCCCGCTGCCCGACGCCGCGATAGACCCGGGCGCCTCGCGACGCCCGGGTCGTTTCGTCTCGTCCAACGATCAGAACTTGTCGAGGTAGATGCCGCTTTCGACACCCTTGCGCCAGATTCTGATCTGCGTATCGCGGCCGACGTCGTTGGTCACCCGATTCCAGCCGGCCTCGATTCGCTTGGCGGCCTCCTCAGCGGAGATGTTCTTATTCATTACGTCGGCGAGGTTGTTGTCGAGAATCTTGAAGTACTCGTAATTGCCTTCGATCATCAGCAGCGAGGCGGCGTACTTCGAGTTCTCGATCGTGGTCTTGACCATGTCGGCGCCGAAGCGGTCGTTGATCGCTTTGTTCTTGACGTGCTCATCCCGGTAGGGGTCCCAGAAGCCGCGCGGATGGGCGACAGCCTGGTCGCCGACGGTCGGGCTCGTGAACCACTGGATGAACAGATACGCCAATTCCGGGTTCTTGGAGTAGGCGCTGACCATGTATCCAGTGCCGGCCGCCTGCGGCGCGCGCCGCACCAGCTTGCCGTCAATCACGTTCCCCGGGATGATACAGGGGATTTGCTTGCCCTTGATCACGCTCTTCGGGTTGCCGTTGGCGAAGCCGATGATCGAAGGAAACGACATCGCCGAATACGCCTGGCCGCTGGCCCAGAACGGATAGATTTGTGGCGTGCCCCAGCCCTGGATGTCCTTGGGCATGTGGTCGACGCTTGCCGCGAACGCCTTGATGGCGGCTATCCCGTCGGGCGTGCCGATGCGCGGCTTCATGTCCTTATCGAACAGAAGGCCCTTCATATAGACCGGGAAATGCCGGTAGGAGAAGTTCACCGACCGGTAGCCAAGCGCGCCGTAGAGCGGCTGCTCGAACTTGATGCCCCAGCGCGTGTCGCCCGCCTTCGTCTGGAAGAACGCCGCCTGTTGCGCCCATTCCGCCATCGTGTCGGGGCAACCGAGGTCCTTGTTGAACTTGGCCTTGTAGTCGGCCCGCACCTGCGGGTTCTCGACGAGGTCCTTGCGCAGTGCCAGGATGAGATGGTCGCCGTCGTTGACCATGATGTAGAGCTTGCCGTCGTAGTACTGCTGGAACTGCAGCCCGTCGGCAACGCCGGAGAAGTCCGGCTTGTATTTCTTGGCGTAGTCGTCGAGCGGGATGACGACCTTGGCGCCGGCGGCATCGGGCGTCGTATAGGGGAAGTCGTTGAAGATGTCGTACACGCCGGTCTTGGCCACGCCCTCCTGCATGATCTTGGCGGGGATGTCGGTGTAGCCGAGCGGCACGATCTCCATCTTGACGCCGGTGAGCTCTTCCCACTTCTTCGCAAAATCGGGGAACGAGTTGTTGTAGAGCGAGCTCAGCAGGACCGTGAGTTTCGGTTCCTTGAGGTTCTTGGCCTTGATGTAGGCCTTGGCGCCGGCAATGGCCCGGTCGGCGACCGGATCGGCCAGCGCTTGCTGCATGCTGATGATGAGCAGGCCGCACAATATCCATGACAGCCTTCGCATTTTTTTCCTCCCCGTTATCTGCTTACGATTTCACTTCGCACTCCACGTTCCGCATTTGCATTCCAAAAGGGCGCCGCGGTCGGCGGCGGCGTACCAATCCGGCAAGTCTAGGACAGAACGGGCAGGCTTGTCAGTATGACCCGTGCACACGGGTGGGCTGCAATCCAACGCAGCAACCGCCTTGCACCGCACTGCGTCACGCCGGCCGGAATGCCGCGCGGATGAAATCGGCCACCCGTTCGCCGATCATGATCGTGGGCATGTTGGTGTTGGCGCTGACCACGCGCGGCATTACCGAGGCGTCGGCCACGCGCAGTCCCGCAACGCCGTAGACGCGGCACTGCGGATCGACCACCGCCATCGGGTCGCTAGCGCGGCCGATCGCGCAGGTGCAGCTCGGGTGGAACATGGTTCCCGACGCCGAGAGAATCTCGTCGTCGGTCAGCGGCCGGCCGCCGTCGCGGTCGGCGACCAGACGGCCCGGACGGATCGCGCCCCCGATCACCGCGCGCCGCAGCGCGGCGGGCGCGCCCAGCACCAAGGAAGCCCCCAGCGCCTTGACCGCGCCGGTCGCGCCCATTCCATTGACCAGACGCAGCGGCGGATCGCGTGGCAGGAGATAGGCTTCGTCGAAACAGTCGCGCACTGAAGGCTCGACGATCAGCGTCTCCGCCAGGCGCGTCGCCATCACCATCCGTTTGGCATCGCGCGGGTCGGTCAGGAGCCGCTGCGAGACCGCGGGCGGAACGTCGGGATCGGAGGACCGCAGCGTCACCGATCCGCGCGAGAATGGCGTGTAGAGCGCGGCCGCGACCATGCCCATGCGGATCCCGAACGGCCGATGGCTGATGCGCCCGATGAAATAGAGGAACAGGTCGCCCGCGGGACAGCCGTCCTGCCCGGACGAGAAGCGCAGGCTGGTGATGGTGTAGTGCCGGTCGCCAAGTCCCAGCCGCGACTTCGGCTTCAGCGTCAGCGCGAAATGCAGCAGCGAATGGTTCTGGTAGTTCTTTCCGACGCCGGCCCGGTCCGCCACTGGCTTGATACCGAGCGACTTGAGCTCGGACGCGGGCCCGATGCCCGAACGCAGCAGCAGCGCCGGGGAATGGATCGCGCCGGCGCACACAACCACTTCGGATGCGTTCAGCGTCACGCGCTCGCCGCTGCGTTCCGCCGTCACGCCCACAACGCGGCCGTTCTCGACCAGCAGGTGCAGGACGCGCGTGTCGGTCATGATCCTCAAGTTGGGCCGGCGGCGGATCTCCGGCGTGAGATAGCAGCGCGGACTGCTGGCGCGCGCGCCATCCTGGCTCAACGGCGTGGCGAAGAAACCGTCGGCCTGCGACTCGTAGACGTCGGGAAGCGAAGCGATGCCGCGCGCGAGTGCCGCCTCCTCGATGCGGCGCATGTACAGCGGCCATGTCTCGCGCGGCAGCCGGTGGACGATGTTGGTCGCCGCCGCGTTCTGCTCCGGCACCGGCCGGTCGAGATCGCGGGTCATGGCGCGGAAGTAGGGCAGCACGTCGCGCCAGCCCCAGTCGGTCGCGCCGTTTGCCGCCCACCCGTCGTAGTCGCTTGGCAGGCCGCGCAATGCGATCATGCCCATGACGCTCGATCCGCCGCCCATCACGCGTGCCTGCGGGAACGGGCGCGGGCCGTCGCCGTCGGTCATGCTGGCCGTCAGCCCCGGCCAGAAGTAGCCAGGGTTGAGAAACGCACGCGGGAAGATGTCGTCGATGTCTTCGGGCACCTGGCCCGGCACCGTGTCGCGGCCGGACTCCACCAGCAGCACGCGAAGGTTCGGCTGCTCGGACAGGCGGGCGGCGACCGTGGCGCCCGCCGAGCCCGCGCCCACGATCAGGATATCGCATCGTTCCAAGTTCGGCCGTGCCCCGTGTCGGACGCAAGGAATTGTTCTTCATCGCGGCGCTGCCGTCAATGCGACGGACGTGTTCCGCCTTGGCGCCGTCCTCTGCGACGGCTTCGTCGATCGAGAATTCGATCGTGCAACTTCGCCAGGTGCGGCCAGCCGGATGCGTTGTTGCATCATTCGGATCGCGGCAGCCAATATGCCGGCGAGCAGTTCCAACAGCTGATGGCCGATCACGGTGTCATCTGCTCGATGAGCCGCTCAGGCAACGTGTGGGACAACGCTGCGATGGAGAGCTTCTAACGGCGAACACCGCCGCTACAAGAAAATACTGGAGCACTGTCATGGATCGCCTCCGAGCTTTGAAATCGTTACCGCCCCAGATGGCAAGCCGTTCGAAGAGCAAGACCCAACGAGCAGGAGCGTCGCGGCTACGACAATTACGAACACCTCCGCGATGGTCTTCATTGCGCCGCCCGAAATTCTGCTCGCAGCTGGCGAGACCGAGGAAATCGACAAGGTTGCGGGCTTCATCCGGGCGGCGATCGCCGACGGCATCGAACCTGCTGCCATCGGCTGGTTCGTGCGGTCGCGGGACGAGCTTGCGCGAGCGCGAGCGGCAGCGGCCAAGGCCGGCGTCGAGGCGACCGAGCTTGCCGGACAGACCGGAGGCGCCGCCGGCCGCGTCTCGATCAGGACCATGCATTTCGCCGAGGGCCTGGAGTTTCGCGCCGTCACAGTCATGGCCTGTGATGAACAGGCCATCCCGGAATTCTGCGCAATGTCTGCGGTAAACGCGGCGGCGCCGAGCGTCAGAGAACACAGTTCTTGAAGGGACTGGCGGAGGGAGAGGAACTGGCGTCCAACGGTCTCCTAATTTGTAGTGCCCAAAACTCCACATGGGCGAGAAACCGGGCTCCAACTCTTACGCTGAAATCACACGGGAAAATCAATCCGTCTCTCGCTAGCGGCGCTGGGCTCGATCGGACGGCTCGGTGTCAGCGTCCTCCAGTTCGCTGAAGTTTGTAATGCTTACCTGTCCCTCGGGAAACCGAGCTGTGATTTCAAGCGAGCCGCCGAGCGCCTCGATATAGCGACGCAAATTACTGACATACATATCTGCACGCTTTTCAAGCTTGGCCACTGCGGGCTGCCCCACCTTCAAGGTACGCGCGAGCTCCTCTTGTGATCTCTCGCGGGCTTGGCGCAATTCGGCAAGCGGCATCTCCGCTTTCAGCGTGCGAACTTTCGCGGCCACGTGTGCTTTGCGCTCCGGACTGAACTTCTTCGTCAGTTCACTAAACGGGCGATGACCAGTCATTTGATCAACCCTTCCTTTCTTAGCTCGGCGATATAGTCGTCATAGAGGCGGTCGGCGATTGGAACCATCGACTTGTAGAAACGGTCGTCTCCGGTTTTGTCGCCACCAATGAGAAGGATCGCCGTCCGCCTTGGATCGAAGGCGTAGAAACCGCGCAATGGCTTTCCGCCACTCTGCACGCGCAGTTCGCGCATGTGACTGTGCTTGGAGCCCTCGATCCCCGACGAATAGGGAAATGGTAGTTGCGGGCCATGCTCCATCAGCAGAGTGACAACCGCCGTGAAATCGTCCTGCTCCGCCTCCGAAAGGCTGTTCCACCATTCGCCGAATTCGTCGGTGTATTCGACGTTCCAACTCATGATCTCAAATATTCCTTCGATGGAATAATGTCAAGAAATATTCCTCCGAAGGAATATCGAGAATCCGTCCTTCAGCCGGTCAAATGCCAGTTGGGACCGGGGCTCAACGGCCGCTCTTCCCGATGTCGTGGCTGGGCGCATAGACTTCTTTTTCGACGGTCCGGCCAACTCCCTTGAGCTCGTGAAAGGCGGAAAATTGCGCGCATTGGCGGTCACTGACGACAGACGCTTGCCGCAGATTGCAGACGTCCCCACCATGGCGGAGGCGGGTTTCCCTGACCACGTCGTGAACTCTTGGTTCGGCTTTGTCGTCCAGGCTGGCACTCCAGCCGATATGGCCAAACGGCTGCATGGCGAACTTATCAAGGCAATCAGGCAGCCGTCCTATGGGCAGAATTTCGCGGCCTTTGGTGCAGTTGCAACGGCTAACGACACCATCGAGGAATTCGGGCAGTTCGTTGCATCTGAAAGCAAGAAGTTCGGGGCTCTGGTCCGGGACTCCGGAATGAAGCTTCCATGAAACGGACGGCCACGGTAGCTCTTTGAGATTTCTACTTGGGAGCGCGGCGGATACAACCGCGGAATCTGAACGTCGGTTTCATGGAAGCGGTCAGGGCAGCGGCAGCGCGGTTTTGAACCGTCGGCCCCAACGGTCGTTCCGAACAGGTGACGGCTTCGTTCCGCTGGCAGCGTCGGCGACCCGGCTGATCAGGTCGGGCGAGACCTCGGTGCCGTAAAGCTCGGCCAGGTGGCCCTGGATCTCGCGCACCGTCATGCCGCGCGCGTAGAGGCTCAGAATCTTGTCGTCGAACCCGCCGAAATGCGTCTGGCCCTTGGCGATCAGCCGCGGCTCGAAGGAACCGGCCCGGTCGCGTGGGATCGATAGTTCGATCTCGCCATCCTCGGTCAGGATCGTCTTCGAGCTTGTGCCGTTGCGGCTGTTGCCGGTGCGGCGGCCGGCCGGATCGCCCTTCTCGTAGCCCAGGTGTCCGGTCAACTCCGCGCCGAGCGCCCGCTCGATCAGCGCCTTCTTGAGCTGCTTGAAAAGTCCATCGTCACCCGTCAGGTCCTCGGGCTTCTCATAGTTGGTAAGCAGTTGATCCAGCAGCTCAGGTGTAATCGTCGAATCGGTCGTCATGTGAGTCTCCTGTCAAAGGTAAACTCACAGAAACCTGCTTACACATCGTTCCTGACACCCTCGTGTCTGGCCCATAATGCCTCCCGGAATGCGGGATCAGCTTGGCTGATTCCCCCACACTCCGGGACCGGACACCTAGCTTGAGGTGCTAGCGGGTAACACGGCGCAGGTTCGAGTCCTCTCGGCCGCACCATTCTTCGAATTTGTCTCTTCCGGCTCACCGGCTGCCCGCGCGGGAACGGGCGCGCCGGAGCCGCTCGCGGCCGTGGGGCCGTCTCCGTGCACTCCAGTGCGGACCTGGCAGGCCACCAGATGGCCGGGCGAAACCGGGGTCAGCACCTGCTCGTTGGTCGCGCAGGACGGCTCGCGGAACGGGCAGCGGTGGTAGAAGCGGCAGCCCTGCGGCGCGGCGACGGCGCTCGCGACGTCGCCCTTCAGGATAATGCGCTCGCGCTTCGCCTTCGGGTCCGGGATCGGCACCGCCGACAGAAGCGCCTGCGAATAGGGATGGGTCGGCCGCGCGTAGAGCTCATCGGCCGGGGCGATCTCCATGATCCTGCCGAGATACATCACCGCCACGCGCGTCGAGATATGCTCGACCACCGACAAATCGTGCGCGATGAACAGGTAGGTCAGGCCAAATTTCTCCTGTAGATCCTGCAGCAGGTTGATGACCTGCGCCTGCACCGACACGTCGAGCGCGGACACCGGCTCGTCGCAGACGATCAGCTTGGGCCTCACCGCGAGCGCGCGCGCAATGCCGATGCGCTGGCGCTGGCCGCCCGAGAATTCGTGCGGATAGCGGCGCATGTGGCTGCGCGACAGGCCGACCGTTTCCAGTAATTCGACCACGCGATCTTCGCGCTCGCTCTTGTTCTGCGCGAGACCGTGCACGATCAGCGGCTCGGCGATGATCGAGGCAACCGTCTTGCGCGGGTCGAGCGACGAATAGGGGTCCTGGAAAACGATCTGTATCTGGCGGCGTAGCGCGCGCATGTCGCCGCGGGGCAGGCGCATGATGTCGCGGCCCTCGAACAGCACTTCGCCAGAGGTCGGCTCTTCCAGGCGCAGGATGGTGCGGCCGGTGGTCGATTTGCCGCAGCCGGATTCGCCGACGAGCCCGAGCGTCTCGCCCTCCTTGAGGTCGAAGCTCACGCCATCGACCGCGCGCACAATCGGTCGTTCGCGGCTGAACATCGCGCCGCGCATCGCGAAATGCTTTTTGAGGTTGCGGACCTGCAGAAGCGGCTGGGTTCGGGCCTCAGTCATAGAGGAAGCACGCTGCTTTGTGGCCGTGCCGCACCTCCTTGAGAAGCGGCGTGCTCTCGAAATGACTGGGCTTGGCGAAGCCGCAGCGCGGCGCGAAGCGGCAGCAGGCCCGCAAGTCGCCGTGCAAGGACGGCACCGTGCCGGGGATCTGGGTTAGGCGGCGTTGCTTACCGGCATCGCGGTCGATGCGCGGAATGGAGCGCAAGAGCCCCTGCGTATAAGGATGCAGGGGCTCCGCGAATAGGGCCTCGACCGCGGCCTCCTCGACCACGTTGGCGGCATACATGACGATCACGCGCTGCGCCGTCTCGGCGATGACGCCGAGGTCGTGCGTGATCAGCAGCACGGCCATCCCGAACTTCGACTTGAGTTCGTTCAGCAATTCAAGGATTTGCGCCTGGATGGTTACATCAAGAGCAGTGGTGGGCTCGTCCGCGATCAGCAGCCTGGGATTACAGACGAGCGCCATGGCGATCATGACGCGCTGTCGCATGCCGCCCGAAAGCTGGTGCGGATATTCATGCACGCGCCGCTCCGGCGAAGGGATGTGGACGATGCCGAGCATCTCGATCGCCCTGTTCATCGCCTCGCGCCAGCTCACCCCCTCGTGACGCTGCACGGATTCCGCGATCTGGTCGCCGATCGTGAACACCGGATTGAGCGAGGTCATCGGCTCCTGGAAGATCATCGCGAGGTCCTTGCCGCGAATGTTCATCATCTCCTGAGGCGGCAACGTCAACAAGTCTCGGCCCTCGAACAGGATCTGACCGGAGACGATGCGCCCGGGATCGCGGATCAGGCGCATGATGCTCAGTGCCGTCACGCTCTTTCCGCTTCCGGATTCGCCAACGAGTCCGAGGGTTTCGCCCGGCCTGATCGAGAAGCTCACGTCGTCAACCGCGTGCAGCACGCCACTGCCGGTCGCGAATTCCGTTGTGAGGTTTCTGACTTCCAGGAGCGGCGCGACATCGGCGTTGCGCTGCGAAGAAAGCGCCGTGTGCGGCGCGTTCGCGCCTGCTTTCATCAACATTTTTCTCTCGTCATTGTCGCCGGAAGTGCGCGTTGTTGACAAGGCTGACAACCGCACTGTAAAGATTTTGAACACAAGGTAAAAGCGTTTTACCTGACGTTCGAATGGGCAAAATGGCGCAGAAAACAGCCCGGAACGATCGCGGCGGCGGCATGTCCGTCAGGGCGAAGAAGCCCGCTGCCGGTAAGTCCGGCAAGGCCGCAAAGTCGGCGAAGCCCCCGCGCTGGAACGGCATGCCCGGCCTGAAGGATCACCGCCGCGAGGCGATCCTGCGCAGCGTCGCCAATGTGCTCAGAAATTCCCGTCTTTCGTCGCTCACCATCAAGGAAGTGGCCGACGAGCTCGGCATGACCAAAGCCAATTTGTATTACTATTTCAAAGACAAGCAGGACATTCTCTATCACTGCCACATGCGCAGCATGGAGATCAGCCTGCGCGCGCTCAAGGACGGGCTGGCGCTCGGCCGCTCCCCGTCCGAGAAGCTGCGTATCCTGCTCGTGCGCCACATCCGCGGCATCGTCGACGACGGCTTCGGCGGCATTCTCCAGACGGATTTCGAGAAAATCCGCCCCGGGCAGCGCAAGCAGTACATCATCAAGCGCGACGAACTGGAGCGCGGCGTCCGTAATCTGATCGAGGATGGCGTCCGCGCCGGCGAGTTCGAATGCCAGAACGTGAAGCTGACCGGCTTCGCCATCCTGGGTGGCATCAACTGGATTCCGAAGTGGTACCACACGGACGGCCCGTTCACGTCCGAACAGATCGCCGAAGAAATGGCGGACTATTTCCTGCGCGGATTGCGGCGCGGCAAGGATCTGGCCGCGCGCCGCGGCGCGCCGTCACACGAGAAGAACGAGCGCTACCCCGAGAACCGGCACTATAACCTTTCAGACACGGAGACGTGGCCATGAGTGCAAAAGGGAATGCGAAATCGTCTTCAATGAACAGGCGTGCAGTCCTCAAGGCGGGGGGCGGTCTGGCGGCGGCGGCAGCGATGCCGCCTTTTTCGTGGGCGCAGTCGCCCAAGAGCGGAGGCACCCTGCTGCTCAGCAGCGGTGGCGATCCGCCGACCTTCGACATGCACCAGTCGGCGACCTACCTGACCGAATTCGTCGGGTCGCCCTGCTTCTCGACGCTGCTGCGGATCGACCCCAACGACATCGACAAGCTGGTCCCCGACCTGGCCGAGAAGTACGAGGTCTCCGCGGACGGCATGGCCGTCACCTTCCATCTCCGCAAGAACGTCGAATTCCACAACGGCATGCCGCTGACGGCGGAGGACGTGGCTTTCAGCCTCGACCGTATCCGCAAGCCGCCGAAGGGAATCGTCAGCCCCCGCAAGGGACTGCTCGGCAATATCAAGAACGTCGAGGCGAAGGATGCCCACACCGTCGTGGTGCATCTGAGCGCGCCGCAGGCCGACTTCCCCTTCATGGTCTCCAACCCCTTCAACGTCATCGTGCCCAAGAAGGTCGTCGAGCCGCTTGACGCTTCGGGACAGGGGATGAAGCGGACGATGATCGGCTCGGGCCCGTTCAAGCTCGCGCAGGCGGTCGACGGCCAGATCTACGAGCTCGTACGCAACGACAAGTATTTCGGGCAGAAGGCCTACGTCGAAAAGATCCAGATGTTCCCGATCAGGGGCGAGGTCGAACGTGCGGCCGCGTTGCAAAGCGGCCGAATTCACGGCTGCTTCTTTTTCGCCAACGAGTCGGTGCTGGCGGGTCTGCGCAACAATCCCAAGATCACCGCGCTGCGCCGGCCGACGCCGACGTTCATCAACCTCATCCCGAACGTGACGGTGAAGCCGTTCGACGATATCCGCGTGCGGCAGGCGTTGTCGCTGGCAATCGACCGGCAGGCCTTCATCAAGACGGTGGGCCCGCTGGCCGGCGCCTTCTATCACAGCTACGGCCTGCTGACGCCTGGCAGCCCCCACAATCTCGACAAGGCGCAGATGAAGCAGTTTGCCGGCTACGACACGCTGCCGGAGGTTGGCGGCGACATCGAAGCCAACCGCAAGCGTGCGATCGAGCTGCTAAAGCAAGCCGGTGTTCCAAAAGGCTTCAAGCTTTCGCTACTCGCCCGTGGCGACATTCCCGCCTTCCGTGACTCCTCTATCAACCTCGCGGCGCAGTTCAAGCTCGTGGGTATCGACGCCACCGTCGATATTCGCGATGCCGGCGCCTTCTACACGATGGAGACGACCGGCCAGTTCCAGTGCGTCGCTCATTCGATCGCCATCAGCGGCTCGCTGCCTGACCAGATCTTGGGCGAGGGCTACACCAGCTTCGGCGGCCGCAACTACGGCAATTGGAAAGACGACTCGATCGACATGGCCTTCCGCGCCCAATCGCGCGAAGCCGATGCGGCCAAGCGCACCCAGCTCATCAAGGACTTCCAGGTCAAGTTCCTGAACACCTTCTACCACATCAACCTGGCGTGGGTCGGTTACGGTGCCGCGCATGCGAAGACCCTGAAGGGCTGGAATGCGCTGAACGACCTCTACGCCAACATGCAGATGGACCGGGTCTGGCTGGACGTCTGACCCGCGTGGGGAAGAATGGCTAGGTACCTACTCCAGCGGCTGGCTACCGGCTTCGTCACCCTGTTCGGTGTCGCGCTGATCGTGTTCTTGATCATGCGTGTGATACCGGGCGATGCGGCGGTGATGATGACCGGTGCCGGGAGCGGAGTGGTGACCGAGGCCGAACTCCAGCAGGTTCGGCAACGGCTGGGGATCGACCGTCCGCTGGTGGTGCAGTTTGCGGATTGGGTGGGCGATATCGCGGCGCTCGACTTCGGCACGTCGTTGCGGACGGGCAGCCCGGTGATCGAGGATATCGCCCGCCGTTTTCCGTATACGCTCCAGATCATCGTGTTGGCGATGATCATCGCGGTCGGCGTCGGCGTTCCCGCCGGTGTGCTGTCGGCCTGGTTCGCCGGCACATGGGTGGACCGTACCCTGCAGACGGTCACCATGATCGGGCTGGCCGCGCCTTCGTTCTGGGTCGGGCTGCTGATCATTCTGGGTCTGGTCTATTTCTTCCAGTGGAGTGCTCCCTTGTTCTGGGAGCCGTTCTGGGTCAGCCCGATCAAGAGCATGTCGCAGCTTATATGGCCGGCGGTGGCCGTCGGGCTGCGCCAGCTTGCGCTCATCGCGCGCATGACGCGTTCCATCATGCGCGAGGTTCTCGGGGAGGATTACATCCGCACCGCGCGCGCCAAGGGCCTGTCGGAGCGGCGCGTCGTGTTTCGCCATGCCTTGTGGAACGGGGCGCTGCCGATCACCACGCTGATCGGTTTTGAGATCGCCGCGCTGTTCGGCGGCCTGATCGTGACGGAAACGGTTTTCAGCGTGCCGGGTCTCGGCCAGTATGTCGTGGCCTCCATCCTCGATCGCGACTATCCGGCGGCGCAGGGCATCGTCCTCGTCCTCGCCGGCATTGTCGTGCTCGGAAACCTGACGGTCGACCTGCTGTACGGCCTGCTCGATCCCCGAACCCGGCTGCAGGGGGCGCGCGCATGAGCGAGATCATGCCGAACGCCATGCCCGCGGGTGCTCCGCTGGGCTTCCAGCCGGTGGCGACGCCATCGCGGCCCGGTCGCATGCGGCACCTCATGCGCCTCATGCGCAGCCAGCCGCTCGGGGCCCTCGGCGCCGTCGTCCTGCTCATCATGGTATTGTCCGCGATCTTTGCGCCATACATCGCGCCTCACGATCCGACCCATGGCGACGCTGCGGCGCTCTATCGTCCGCCGAGCGCGACGTACTGGCTTGGCACAGACGCTTTCGGCCGCGACATTCTCTCACGCCTCATCTACGGCGCACGCGTGTCGTTGATCATTGGGTTTGGGGCGAGCGTGCTTGGTGTCGTTGTTGGCGCCGCCATCGGCATCACCTCCGGCTATGCCGGCGGCTGGTTCGACACTGTCGTTCAGCGCGTGGTCGACGCCATGCTGGCCTTCCCGATGCTGCTGCTGGCGCTTGCCATGGCGGCGGTGCTCGGCTCCTCGATCCAAAACGTGATCATCGCGCTGGCGATGCCGATTGTGCCGCGCGCGGCTCGCATCGCGCGAGCGAGCACGCTGGTCCTCAAGACCACGACCTTCATCGAGGCATCGCGGGCGATCGGATGCAGCAACGCGCGAATCATCATCACGCATATACTGCCCAACACCTTCGCCCCTCTGCTGGTGATCGCGACCGCCTATCTCGGACTCGCGATCGTGCAGGAGGCCGCGCTCGACTATCTCGGCGCCGGGATCCAGGAGCCTCAGCCCTCTTGGGGGCTGATGATGTCCGGCTCAGCCACGTCGCTTGCGCTGGTCGCGCCATGGATCGTGCTGTTCCCGGGCATCGCCATCAGCTTGGTCGTGCTTGCCTCCAACCTGCTCGGCGACGCGATCCGCGACGTGCTCGATCCCAGACTGCAACGGACCAACATCTGACCCGCCGACATGGAATCGTACCCCTGAGGATGCCAACGATGAGCAAGAGCGTGCTGCACACGAGTCTCTGTGACGACCTGAAGATCGAATATCCCGTGTTCCTCGCCGGCATGGGGGTAAAGGGCAATGCGACGCCGCCGAAACTGGTGGCGACTGTCAGCGAAGCTGGCGGTATGGGTATCCTCGGCTGCTCCTGGCTCGACGCCGACGAGGTGCGCCGCCGCATCCGCGCCGTGCGCAACCTGACCGACAAGCCGTTCGGCGTCGATTTGCTGTTGCCGGCCAGCATGGACGAGAGCTCGGTGCCGGACCGTGCCGAGATGCGCGCCCGCATCGAACGCGACTTTCCCAAACAGGCGGCCTTCGGGAAGTCGCTGTCCGAGAAGTTCGGCCTCAAGCCGGTACAGTCTCAGCTCGCCGCCATGTCGCCGGAGTTCATCCGCAGGCAGGTCGACGTCTGTCTCGAGGAGAAGATCGCGGTGTTTGCCGCCGGTCTCGGCGATCCGGGCTGGGTCGTGCCGCTCGCGAAGCAGGCCAACATGAAGGTGATGGGCCTCGTCGGCAACGTCCGCAACGCCGAGCGCCAGAAGAAGGCCGGCGTCGACTACGTGATCGCGCAAGGCTATGAGGCGGGCGGCCACACCGGCACCATCGCCAACTTCCCGCTGATTCCGATGGTCGTCGACGCGGTGGCGCCGACGCCGGTGATCGCCGCCGGCGCCATCGCCGACGGGCGCACCGTGGCGGCGGGCCTTGCGCTCGGCGCGGTCGGCGTCTGGGTCGGCACCGCCTTCCTGCTCGCCGAGGAGTCCAACATTTTCCCGCGCCACCAGGAAGAGATCATCAAGGGCGCGGCCGAGGACTTCATCATCACGCGCGCCTATACCGGCAAGACCGCGCGCGATTACAAGAACGACGTCATCAAGGCGTGGGACGAATCCGGCCTTAAGACGCTGCCGATGCCGCTGCAGGGCGTGCTGATGGACGACTTCATCGCCGCCGCAGAAGCGGCTAACCGCGCCGAACTCATCAACAATCCTGTCGGCCAGATCGCCGGCATGCTCAAGCAGAAGCGGCCGGCGAAAGAGATCATGATGTCGATGGTGCACGGCGCCGAAGAGGTGATCGAGCGCCTTTCGGCCATGCGGAAGTAACGCGCGGTCCTCTTCATGAGCAGTCAAACTCAGCCGACAGCCCAGGGCCCATTGGCCGGCGTCACCGTCGTCGAGCTTGGCGACAGCACCGCCGGACCCTATGCAGCGAAGCTGTTCGGCGACTTCGGCGCCGACGTGATCAAGGTCGAAGGCCCGGCCGGGGATTCGACGCGCCGGCGCGGTCCGTTCCCCGCCGGCCTTCCCGATCCCGAGGCGAGCGGTCTGTTCATGTATCTCAACATCAACAAGCTCGGCGTCGTGCTCGATCTAGCCAAGCCGCAGGACCAGGCGGCCATGCACCGCCTGCTGGCGCGCGCCGACATCTTCATCAGCAATCTGCCGGCGATGCAGCTTGACGCTTGCGACCTCGGCGCGAAGACGCTTCGCAGCCGCCATCCGCGCCTGATCGTGACGACGATCTCGCCGTTCGGCGCTGACGGCCCGTGGGCGGGCAAACTGGGCGACGAACTGGTCACTTACGCCATGGGGGGCATCGCCTACAGCACGCCGGGCATGCCCGATGCCGCCGACGATCTCGTCAAGGAGCCGCCGCTGCATCCGGCCTGTTTCGTCGCCGAGACCATCGCCGGCATCGTCGCGGCGGAGGCGACCATGGCCGCGCTCATCGGCCGCGGGCGTACCAACCAGGGCTGCCATGTCGAGCTCAGCGAGCAGGCCGCGATGGCTGCGATGCAGATCCGCGACGTGACCAACGCCTCGTATGTCGGCTCACACTACAATCGGCTACTCAACCCCGTCACCATTGGGCGCATGCCGAACTTCTATCTCCCCTGCAAGGACGGTTACGTCACGGTCGCCGCGCCGATGGAAATCCATTGGGAAAGGCTGACGCAGACCATGGGCAATCCGGCCTGGGCGCAGTCCGAGCTTTATTCGACCGAAGCCGCCCGCACGGCGAACTGGATCACGCTGCGGCTCAATCTGATCGACTGGACGATAACGCTTTCGAGCGACGAACTGCATGCGTTCGGCGAGAAATCGCAGCTTCCGATCTTTCCGTTCTACTCGATCCGCAAAATGGCGGACTCCGATCACTCGCGCGTGCGCGGCACACTGGCCGAGGTCGAGATCGGCGGCAGATTGGCGCGCATGCCGGCGGCGCCGTTCCAGATGCGGGAGACACCGTGGGGCCTTCGGCGGCCCGCGCCGCGCCTCGGCGAACATTCCGCGGGCATCCTCGCCGAAGGGCTGGTCACATGACGCCAGCGCGCTCCAATCCGCTGCCGCTCGAAGGAATCCGGGTGCTCGACCTCGGGCAGTTCATCGCGATTCCGTTCTGCACGCTCTGGCTCGCCTGGCTCGGAGCCGAAGTGGTCGTGGTCGAATCGCGGCGGCGCATGACCTCGCGCACGGCGCCGCCCTTCGCCAAAGGTCATGAGAAGCAGCCGGACGCGAGCGGCTACTTCAACCAGCTCTATTCGTCGAAGAAGAGCTGCACCGTCGATATGACGACCGCGGGGGGCCGCGACATTGTGCGCCGCCTTGCCGGCGTGTGTGATGTGATGGTCGACAACTTCTCAACCGGGGTGCTGGAAAAGCTCGGCCTCGGCTACGAGTCGGTCGCCGAGCTCAACCCGTCGATCGTTATGCTGTCGAACGGCGCGTTCGGCCGCGTCGGCCCGATGCGCAACGCGCGCGGGCTGCATAGCGCCGTGAACCTGTTCAGCGGCGTCGCGGACGTGACCGGCTATGCCGACGGTCATCCGCGCATTCTCGGCGGCGTTCTGCCGGACCCGCTCAGCGGCACGTATTCGGGCTTCGCGATCCTGGCCGCGATCCATCACCGCCAGCGCACGGGGCAGGGGCAGTTCATCGACGTGGCGATGCACGAGGCCATGCTGACGCTCATCCCGGAAGCCGTCATCGACCTGACCATGAACGACGTCGAGCCACAGCGCATCGGCAATCGTGACCGTGTGAACGCGCCGCACGGGATCTACCGTTGCCGGGGCGACGACAGCTGGGTGGCGATCAGCGTCACCGATGAGACTGGCTGGGGCAATCTGTGCCGTGCCATTTGCCATGCCGAATTGCTCGACGACCCGCGCTTTGTGTCGCTCGAGGCCCGCCGCAGCAACGTCGGGGCGCTCGATCTGGCGATCGAAGCCTGGAGCCGTACGCAGGATGTGCATGCGGCGACCGATCTGTTGCAGCGCGCGGGCGTACCGGCGGGGCCGGTTCTGCGTGTCGACGAGATGCTGAACAACGAGCAGCTGAATGCCCGCGGCGGCGTGGTCACCATCGACCATCCGGTGGCGGGGCCGCGCCGGCAGATGGGGCTGCCGTGGAACATGGACAGCCTCGGCGTCGAATACCGCCGGGCACCGCTTTTGGGCGAGCACACCCGCGAGATACTGACCGGACTGCTCGGCGTGTCGGAAGCGGACTATGCGCGGCTAGAGGCGGACGGGGTGTTAGCGTAGCGAGGACGAATGGAATTCCAACTGAATGCCGAAGAGGCGGCCTTCCGCGACGAGGTGCGCGCGTTCCTGCGGCGCGAACTGACGCCCGAGGTGTTCGCGGCGCACCGCGACACCACCGAACAGGGCATGTGGACCGCCGACTTCACCAAGGCCTTCCGCCGCAAGCTCGGTGCAGCCGGCTATCTCGGCATGGGTTGGCCGAAGGAATATGGCGGCGGCGGACGCAGCCGCATCTATCAGGCGATTCTGTGGGACGAGATGGAGTGGCACCGGGCGCCCGGCCTCGACCGCTCGATGACATACATCCCGAACGCGGTGATGACCTTCGGCTCGGACGCGCAGAAGGCGGCGCTGCTGCCGAAGATCATCTGCGGCGAAATCTCCTGGTTCGTCGGCTACAGCGAGCCGGAAGCCGGCTCGGATCTTGCCAACCTCAAGACCCGCGCGGTCGCCGACGGCGACGACTTCGTCATCACCGGTCAGAAGGCGTTCTCCAGCGACGCGCACATGGCCGACTACGGCTGGGTTGCGGCCCGCACCGACCCCAATTCGGAGCGCCACAAGGGCTTGTCGATGTTCATCGTCGACATGAAGAGCCCGGGCGTCACTATCGCCAGGCACCCGACTCTTGCCGGCTGGACGCATCACTCGGTGCATTTCGACAATGTGCGCGTGCCGCGCTCGATGCTGGTCGGCGAACTGCACCAGGGCTGGAAGGTGGTGATGGGGGCGATCGACTTCGAGCGCGCGGCGCTCGCGAGTCCCGGCCTCGTCAATTACCAGTTCGACCGGCTGCTCGCTTGGTGCGCGCACGGCCGCGACGGCGGCGAGCGGCCGATCGACGATCCCGTGGTGCAGGACACGCTGGTGCGCCTGGCGATCGAGGCGGAAGGCGGCCGTATCATGAGCTACTGGCTCGCTTCACTGCACGCGCGCGGACAATATCCGCAGCACGAGACCTCACTCGCGCTTCTGGTCAAGCGCGAGACTGCGCGGCTGTTCGACGAGGCGGCGATGGATTTGCTCGGGCCCTACGCGCCGCTGCGCGCCGGCGCCCCGCATGCGCAGCTCGAAGGCGAGGTGGAGGTCGAGTATCGCGACCACCTCTATTTCCAGTTCGCCGCCGGCGGCTTCGACATCACCCGCAACGTGGTCGCCCAGCGCGGCCTCAAACTGCCGCGGTGAGGTGACGTCATGGACATCACCCTCAACGAAGACCACGTCATGCTGCGGGACACCGCACTGTCGTTCGCGCAGGGCGCGCTGACGAAGGCGCGCATCCGCGAGCTCGAAACCACTGAACACGGTTTCGATACCGGCGTCTGGCAGGAGATGACCCAGATGGGCTGGGCCGCGGCCTGCTTCCCGGAGAAGTACGGCGGCGCCGAAGCGAGCCTGTTCGAACTCGCCCTGATCGTCGAGGCGCTGGGCAACGGCGCGGTGCCGAGCCCGATCTTCTCGACCGTCATCGAGAGCGGCTTCCTGCTGCTCGATGCGGCTTCCGCCCCGCAGAAAGACGAATGGCTGCAGCGCATCGCGGAAGGGGAGGCGCTGCTGACGGTGGCGCTGATGGAGGCGAATGGTGGCCTGCGTCCGCAGGACGTGAAGGCGGCTATCGTGCGCGCCGGCAACGGCTTCCGGATCGACGGCACTAAGGCCTTCGTGCGCGATGCCGGCGCCGCCGACGGCATCATCAGTCTGGTGCGCTCCGGCGAGCGGCCCGAGGACCTCACGCTCGCGCTCGTGCCGAAGGATGCCAAAGGCGTCAGCATGCGGCGCATGCCGGCCGCCGGCGGCGAGGCGCTGTGGGAAGTGGCATTCAACGGCGTGGAGGTGAACGCCGACGCCATCGTCAGCGAGATGGGCGGCGCCTGGCCGTGGGCGACGCGCCTGCTGTTGCGCGGCGCCGCCTTCAAGTCCGCCGAGTTGGTCGGCATCGGCGGCGCGGCGCTCGATCTGACGGTCGAATACGCCAAGCAGCGCGTCCAGTTCGGCAAGCCGATCGGCAGCTTCCAGGGCGTGCAGCACCACTGCGCCGAGATGTATCGCGACCTCGAGGTGAGCCGGCTGCTGTCGTGGCAGGCGTCAAGCTCGATGGGCGCGGGACTCGCCGGCGAACGCGAAGTGGCTATGGCGAAGGCCAAGGCGAGCCAGTGCATCCCGGCGTTGACGCGCACGGCGCACCAAATCCACGGCGCGATTGCCTATTACCGAGACTATCCGCTCGAACTTTACTACCACCGGGCGCTCGCGGCGCAGGCGGCCTATGGCGACGCCGCCTATCACCGGCGCACGCTCGCGCGCCTTCTCACTTCCGACAAGAACAGCTTCCGCGGAGCGGACCCTCATGAGCTACCGGTACATTACTTCTGAGCAGGACGAACATGGGATTGTCACGGTCACAATCGACGACCCCGACGCCAAGAATGCCGTCAACTGGGACATGAACCAGGAGATGATCCGGGAGTTCGACCGGATCGATCGCGACCCGAAGGCGCGCGTCCTCATCGTCACCGGCTCGGGCCGCATCTTCTGTTCCGGCGGCAACATCAAGCGCATGACGGCGCAGGGCCAGTCGCTCGAACCGCCCGATCCGACCTTGCGCGAGGAGCTTTATCCACAGGAAGCCGACATCCGCCGGGTGGTAACCGGGCTGCGCCGGATGTCGAAGCCGGCGATCGCCGCTGTCAACGGACCGGCCATCGGGTCCGGCATCGGCATCGCGGCCGGCTGCGACATCCGCATCGCCTCTTCGGCCTCGCGCTTCGGATGGGTGTTCGTGCGGCGCGGCATCGTGCCGGACGACGCCAGCCTCGCGCTGATGCCGCAGATCATCGGCTATGCCCGCGCCTACAAATGGGGTGTCACCGGCCGCACCATCGACGCCAACGAAGCGCTCAGAATCGGCTTCGTCAGCGAAGTGGTGGAGCCGGATGCGCTGCTGCCGCGCTGCCGCGAGTTCGCCATGGAAATCATCGACAACTGCCCGCCACTGACGGTGCAGGCGTTCAAATACGCGCTCGCGGAGTCGCTCTATCAGGGGCTCGACGAGGCGGTGCGTTTCACCGAGCGCGCCCAGCGCGTGGTGCGCGCCAGCGAGGACCACGGTGAGGCGCTCAAGGCCTATGCCGAGAAGCGCCGGCCGCAATGGAAGGGCGTGTGACTTTGACCATCCGCCGCGCGCTTGCGCCCGAGGACTATCCGTTCTTCGACTATCGGCGCTTCTCGTTCTCGCTCGGGATCGCCGCGGCGGGGCGCATCTGGCTGTCCGGCAGCACTGCGGTGCGACACGAGCCGCCCGCCGGCATGGTGGTGAAAGGCGATCTGGTGGCGCAGGCGGCCGTCATCTACGACAAGATGAAGGCGACGCTCTCCGCCGCTCAGCGCGAACTCGACGATGTGGTGCGCATGGTGCGCTACGTCACGCCGGCGGTGGTCAAGGATCTGCCGGCGCTCGACCGGTTCGAAAGCGAAACCTTCGGCAGAACCCTGCCGGTCACCACGCTCGTGGTGCATAGCCTGCTGCGGCCGGAAGCGCTGATCGAGATCGAGGCGATCGCCTATAACGGCGGCGCCGACGGGCTCGATTACCTGCAGTCGGTGGTCGCGCCGGACCGCGCCGCGGCCTGGGCAAAAGCGGCCAAGGAACTCAAGGCGCGCGGGCTCGACTGCACGCATGTCGTGAAGGCTAGCGAGCTTGCGACCGCCGTGGCGTTTGCCGGGCCGGCGCTGGCCGGCGCGCTCGCCGCCCTGCGCGTAGGCATGCCGCGTCTCGCGCGCGCGGAGGAAGGCGTGCAGATCGATATCACCGTCGCACCGTCGGCGGCGCCGCCCGTCGTGTTCGTTTCGGCGGAGGGCGATCCCGCCAAGGAAGGCATTGTGAATCAGTGCCGCGACCTTTATGCCCGCCTCACCGAAAAGCTGGCACAGGCGGGCGCGAGCCCCGGTTCAGTGGTCAAGACCACGGAGTTCATCGTGCCGGCGGCGCTGCGCGACTATCGCGGTACCGCCGACGTGCGGCGCGACGTGTTCTCGACGCCTTATCCGGCCGCGACCGGCGTCATCTGCGAGCGGCTTGCGGCATCCGGCGCACTGATCGCGGTGGAAGCCGCCGCCATGAAAGGAAGCGGATGAAGACCCGGATCACGGACGATCTGAAGGCCTGGATCGGGCGCGAGGAGACCTACACCGCGCCCGAGGAGCTCGGCCGTGCAGCGATTCGCTATTTTGCGCTCGCGCTGCGCGACGACAATCCGGTCTATTGCGACGCGGATTTCGCTAAGCGCACGGCGCACGGCGACATCATCGCGCCGCCGACCTTCGTGTGCGAGACCAACCAGATCATCAACCAGCCGCTCGACGAGAACGGCTATATCGGCCATCACTGGCCGCTGCCGCTGTCGAGCAGCCGCTTCATCCGCGGTGGCAACGAATACGAATTCTTCCAGCCGGTGCGCGCGAGCGACCGCGTCAGCGTGACCTGGAAGATCCTCGACATCCACGAGCGCCACACCCGCAAGCTTGGCACCCTGATCTTCGTCGTTTCGGAGGCGCGCTACATCAACCAGGACAAGAACCTGCTCGCCATCAATCGCGAAACCAACATCTATTCGCCATGACCCTCGCACAGGCCAAGCATACCGACGACGCGCCGCTCGGCGACACGCTGCCGACGGAGGAGATCACGCTCGATCTCACGTCGCTCATCGTGTACGCGGCCGCCACCTGGGATTTCCACCGCTACCACTACGACGTCACCTTCGTGAAGAAGCTGGGTCTGCCGGCGCCGTTCGTCGACGGGCAGATGATCGGCGCTCTCATGACGAGCCGGCTGATGCGCTGGGGTGGCCCCGACGCCTTCGTGCGCAAGATCGGTTACCGGCAGCGCGCGACGGTCTACGTCGACGAGACGATCGTCATCAGCGGCAACGTGACGGCCCGCACGGTCGAAAATGGGCGGCGCTGCGCGACGTTCAATCTGTCGGTCGTCAAGGCGGACGGAACTGCCGTCGTCTGCGACTGCGTCGCCACAATCGAGCTCGGGCCGGAGTGAGCCGATGAAACGGCGCGCAGCAGTGCCGGGGCGGCGCCGACGATGAAGGCGATTGTTGTGGCGCGGCACGGCGACGCGGACGGACTCGAAATGCGCGAGATCGAGACGCCGGCGCCGAAGGGCCGCCAGGTGCTGGTCAAGGTGCATGCCTGCGGCGTGTGCCGGCGCGACATTCTCGTGCGGCGCAGCCCCGCGCATCGCGGGCTCGCGAGCCCGCTGGTGCTCGGCCACGAGATCGCCGGCACCGTCGCGGCGCTCGGATCCGAGGCCCGCAACTTCAAGGTCGGGGATCGCGTCTGCTCGACGCAGCGTGAGTACGTCTGCGGTTGCTGCACGATGTGCCGGACCGACCGCGAGGCGCTTTGCGCCGACCTTCGCTTCCTCGGCCAGGAAGCGATGGGCGGCAACGCCGAATACGTGCTTGTCATGGACGACAATCTGGCGAAGTTGCCGGAGCCGATTTCGTTCGAGGCGGGCTCAATCGTCGGCTGCCCGGTCGGCACGTCGTACAATGCCGTCGTCGACACCGGCCAGGTCCGCGCCGGCGAGCGCGTGCTCATCACCGGGATGGGCGGCCTCGGAATCCACGCGGTCCAGATCGCACGCGCCTGCGGCGCCTACGTCATCGCCGCGACCCGCCATCCCGACAAGGCGAAGTCAATCGAGGAATTGGGCGCGCATCGCGTCGTCGTGGCGCCGGATGGCCGTTTCGCCGGCCGCGTGCGCGAGGCGACCGGCGGCAACGGCGCCGACGTCTCGATCGACACCGTCGGCAGCGCCGTCTTCCACGAAATCCGCCGCTCCATCGCGGTCGGCGGGCGCATCGTGCTGGTGGGCGAAGTCACCGGCACGCTCATCGAACTCGACATGGCGATGATCTATCGCCGCAGTCTCACCATCCGCAGCGCCACCAGCACGTCGCGCCGGCAGCTCGAAGCCGCGCTGAAGCTGATTGCGTCGGGGGCCGTGCGGCCCGTCGTGGAGCGGACGATGCCGCTTTCAGAGGCGGCGGCCGCGCATCGCCTTGTCGAAGCGAATGCAGTGACTGGACGCATTGTTCTGACGCCCTGACGTGCCGCGCGCGCGGGCGTGACGACAGGAGCAAATGGTCGCGTGTGAAAGGAGTGCGAATGGCTTTCGGCATCTTGGCGGCCGGCGCTTATATTCCGCGGCTGCGACTGCAGCGCAAGGCGATTGTCGAGGCGAACCGCTGGTTCGCGCCCGGGCTGGCATCGCTCGGCAAGGGCGAGCGCGCGATCTGCAACTGGGACGAGGACGCGATCACGATGGCGGTCGAGGCCGGCCGCGATGCGCTCGTGGGCTTCGACCGACGCGCCGTCGAGATGCTTTATTTCGCCTCCACGACCTTTCCGTTCCTCGATCGGCTGAACGGAGGCGTGGTCGCGGAAGCGCTCAGCATGCCCGAAAGCATGAGCGCGCTCGATGTCGCGTCGTCGCAACGCGCGGCGACATCGGCCTTGTCCGTTGCGCTCCGTGCCGGCGGCTGCAGCCTGGTCGTCGCAGCCGAGCACCGGCGCGCGCGCGCTGCCAGCGCTTCCGAACTGACATCCGGCGACGGCGCGGCCGCGATCGTTGTGGGCGGGGGTGCGCCGATCGCGCGCCTGCTCGGCGCCGCGCAAAGCACAGTGGATTTTGTCGACCACTTCCGCACCGCGGAGTCGGAATACGACTATCAGTGGGAGGAGCGCTGGATCCGCGACGCCGGCTACATGTTCATCGTGCCGCCGATCATCGCGCGTTGTCTGGAAGCGGCCAAGGTAACGGCCGCGGACGTGGCGCATTTCTGCATGCCGGCGATGGTGCCGCGCGTCGTCAATTCGGTCGCCAAGGCGGCCGGCATCGCCGATGGCGCGGTCGCCGACCCGATGCAGACAGCCTGCGGCGACACCGGCGCCGCGCATGCTTTGCTAATGCTGGTGGCGGCGCTCGAAAAGGCGAAGCCCGGTGAGCGTATTCTCGTCGTCGGCTTCGGACAGGGGGCGGACGCACTGCTGTTCGAGCGCACGGCACAGGCCTTGCCGTCCGCCGGCCGGCTCGGCTGCGCGGGGCACCTGGCGCGCCGGCGCGAGGAGACGAGCTACGCCAAGTTCCTGGCCTTCAAAGACCTGATCGAGATCGAGCGCGGCATGCGCTCGGAGACCGACAAGTTGACGCCCTTGTCCGCGCTCTGGCGCAATCGCGATACGGTCACCGGCATGATCGGCGGCAAGTGCACGATCTGCGGCACCATCCAGTTCCCCGCCACCCGCATCTGCGCCAATCCGAATTGCAACGCCGTCGACAGCCAGGAACCGCATCCCTTTGCCGGCAAGATCGGCCGCGTGAACTCGTTCACCGCCGACCGGCTGACCTATTCGCCGGATCCGCCCGCCTGCTACGGCATGATCCAGTTCGAGGAAGGCGGCCGCTGGATGATGGATTTCACCGACGTCGAAGCGGAAACGCTGGCGGTCGGGCTACGCATGCGCATGATGTTCCGCGTCAAGGACTTCGATCCGCAACGCGGGTTTCGGCGCTATTTCTGGAAAGCCGCGCCTGCTGGCGCGGCAGACGGGAGGTCGTGATGCCGGCCGGTATTCGTGACAAGGTTGCCATCCTCGGAATGGGCTGCTCGAAATTCGGCGAGCGCTGGGACTGCGACGCCGCCGACCTGATCGTCGAAGCCTACGCAGAAGGGATGCGCGACGCCGGTATTGAGACCAAGCAGATCGATGCCGCCTGGCTCGCGACAGCCATCGAGGAACAGCACGTCGGCAAGTCGGCGGTGCCGCTTGCGACCGCCTTGCGGCTGCCGTTCATCCCGGTCACGCGCGTGGAGAATTTCTGCGCTAGCGGCACGGAGGCGTTCCGCGGCGCGGTCTATGCGGTGGCGTCGGGAGCCGCCGACATAGCGCTCGCGCTCGGCGTCGAGAAGCTGAAGGACACCGGCTATGGCGGCCTGCCGCAGCGCGGGCGCGGCACGCTCAACAACATGATCTGGTCGAATCTGTCGGCGCCCGGCCTGTTCGCCCAGCTGGCCAGCGCCTACCGCGCCAAGCACGGCATTACGCGCGACGATCTCAAGCGCGCGATGGCGCATATCTCGGTCAAGAGCCACGACAACGCCGCTAGGAATGCCAAGGCGCATCTGCGCAACAAGATCACGATGGACGCGGTGCTGAACGCGCCGATGGTGGCAGAGCCGCTCGGACTTTTCGACTGCTGCGGCGTCAGCGATGGCGCGGCTTGCGCCATCGTCACGTCGCCCGAGATCGCGCGAGCCTTGGGCAAGACCGATATCGTATCGGTGAAGGCGCTGCAGCTTTCGGTCTCAAACGGGCTTGAGGCCCAGCACAATTCCTGGGATGGCAGCTACTTCCACACGACTCGCATCGCCGCGCGCCGCGCCTATCAGGAAGCAGGCGTCGAGAAGCCGCGCGAGGAAATCAGCCTCGTCGACGTGCACGACTGCTTTTCGGTCACCGAGCTTGTCACGCTCGAGGATCTGCACCTCTCGCCGGAAGGCGGCGCCATCAAGGACGTGCTGGACGGCTTCTACGACGCCGATGGGACGATCCCGTGCCAGATCGACGGCGGCCTCAAATGCTTCGGCCATCCGATCGGCGCCTCCGGTCTGCGCATGATCTATGAGATGTACCTGCAGATCCTCGGACGCGCCGGCGAGCGCCAGCGCCAGACGCCGCCGCGCCTCGGCATGACGCACAATCTCGGCGGCTTCCCGCACCAGAATGTCTGCTCCATCGCCATCGTCGGCCGCTACGGGAACTGAACCGCCATGGGCAATGAGGTCCTCTACGAGGTTTCCGGACAGGTTGCAGTCATCACCATCAACCGGCCGGAGAAGCGGAACGCGCTCAATGCGGCCACGCGCCAGGGCCTGTGGGACGCATGGCGGCGGTTCGAGGCCGACGCGAATGCGCGCGTCGCGATCCTCACCGGCGCTGGGGAGAAGGCCTTCTGCGCCGGCATTGACCTGTCGGAATTCTCCGAGACCGGCATGGGCGCACCGCCGCCCGACTTCCTACCCGATCTCGGCCGCAACATCACGATCAGCAAGCCGACGATCGCCGCGGTGCGCGGCGTCGCCTATGCCGCGGGTTGGCGGCTCGCGCAGATGTGCGACCTGTGCGTCGCCGGCGAGCCGGCGCGCTTTGCGATACCCGAGGCGCTGGTCGGCCGGGGCGCCGCCTGGGCCGCGCCGCTGGTGCACATGATCCCGCCGCGCGTGATGCTCGAACTGCTGCTGACGGCGCAGCCGATCACCGCGCAACGGGCCTGGGAGATCGGCTTCGTCAACCGGGTCGTGCCCGACTCCGAAGTGTTGAGCGCAGCGCGCGCTATGGCGGAAGCGATCGTCGCCGGTGCGCCTTTATTCGGCGCGGCCGCCAAGCGCATGATGAACGCCGCGTTCGGCGTGCCAGCGGAGGAGGGACTGCGCGCGGCGGAGGCGATCTTCGAGCCGGTCTACAACAGCGCCGATGCGCGCGAAGGGCCGCGCGCCTTCCACGAGAAGCGCAAGCCGACTTGGCTCGGTCGCTGAGCCTGCCGGAGAGGCAGAAGGCCCCAGCTGTTAAAGTCGCTCAACTTGCGCCAAAAAAGCCAAGGATCATCTGATGGTGGTCAACTTGTCGGGTCGCGGCGACAAGGATCTGGCGAGCGTTGCAGAGCACCTGGGCGGCCACCTATAGATTGACCGCAGCATGCTCACAACGCTCGTGTCGAAAGTACAGGAATACACGGAAAATCCCGATCCGCTGGCGAATGCCGCAGGGACGATTGCGATTGTTGTCGCCGTAAACCAGCCATTCTATCCGCTGTATTTGCACGTCATCGTCGGCGCAGCAGCGTGGCCGGCATGGTTGACGCTCCTCTCGACGCCATTCTTCTTGATGGTTCCGGTCATAGCTCGGCGCAATTCTCTGTTGGGACGCGCGATGCTTCCGATTGCAGGTGTCGCGAACACAGTGCTCTGCGTGAAGCTATTTGGTGTAGCCTCTGCGGTAGAATTGTTCCTCCTTCCATGCGTACTTCTTGGGGCAATCCTCTTTCGACCTCGGGAGCGCGCGACAATGGTTCTAGTGCTCACGGTACCGTTCGCTGCTTATTTGGGGCTCGACTGGAATCTGGGGCCACCGATGAAAGTCTTTAGCTCGAGCACGTACAATTCAATTATTGCCGTTCATGCAGTAAGTGTCGCTGCGCTGACCGCCTTAGTAGGTCTGCTGTTCGCCAGGTCCCGTCGCGAGGTTGGTAGGAATTGAGGTTGGCGTAGTCTCCGGGGTGATCAACCTCGAATCATCCGGCGTTAGAGCGTCGGACTGGAGACTACGCCATGACGAGCATTACCACGAAGCGCGTTTCCTCGCAGCTTGACGCTGAGGCTACCTGCCGACTTTTCGACAACTGGTTCGATCCGATTGAGACCGAGGTGCGGGCTCGAGCACGCTGGTTCATCGAAGAGCTGATCCGCAACGAACTCGATGACGTACTGGCTCGGCCGCGCTACGAACGAAGCAAGCAGACCGGCAATGAAGCAAGAGCCGGCGTTACGGGCCATCGCCACGGCAGCCGGATGCGGTCGCTGACAGGCACCTTCGGGCCGATCGAGATCGCGGTGCCGCGCGCCCGGCTGGTGACGTCGGATGGCAAGACGACGGAATGGAAGAGCCAGGCGCTGCGGTCCTATCAGCGGCGGACGCTGGCTGCCGACGCGCTGATCGCCAGCACGTATCTGGCCGGCACCAATACGCGGCGGGTGCGTCGGGCGCTGGCGGCCCTGTTCGGCGGAACGGTCGGCAAAGACACGGTGAGCCGGACGTGGCGCAAGGTGAAGAGCGACTGGGACGCGTGGAACGACCGCTCGCTGGTCGATGAGCCTATCGTGCGCCTGGTCCTCGACGGCACCGTCGTTCGCGTGCGGCTCGACCGCAAGGCGACCTCGATCTCGCTGCTGGTCGTGCTCGGCGTGCGCGCCGACGGCCAGAAGGTGCTGCTCGCCATCAAGAGCATGGGCGGCGAGAGCGCCGAGGCCTGGCGCACTGTACTCGATGACCTCATCAAACGCGGGTTGCGGCGGCCCGAGTTCCTGATCGTCGATGGTGCGCCCGGGCTCGACAAGGCCATCGCCGCGATCTGGGACGGCGTGCCGGTGCAGCGATGCACCGTGCACAAGCACAGGAACCTGCTCGCGCATGCGCCGGAGCGGCTGCACGAGGAGATCACCGCCGACTACAACGACATGATCTACGCGGCGACGCCCGAGGAGATTGCGATCCGTCGCAAGGCCTTTATCCGCAAGTGGCGACTGAAGCATCGTGCCGTTGCCGACAGCCTGGAGGAAGCCGGCGACCGCCTCTTCACCTTCACTCGCCTGCCGCCGAGCCAATGGCGCAGCCTGCGCACCACCAATGCGATCGAGCGTCTGCACGAAGAGTTCAAGCGGCGGATCAAGACGCAGACCGTCCTGCCGTCAGCCGACACCGCGGCGATGTTGTTCTGGGCGCTGCTTGCTTCAGGACAGATCAACATGCGCAAGGTCGATGGCTGGCAAACCCTCGCCACAAAACCCGTTGATCAGCCAATTGACCTCGCTGCCTGAAACGATACCTTCACGTGACCGGAGATTGCGCCACATCGAATTCCAACCAATTCTCGGGCGGCACCCTTTTTGGCCTTGGTGCCCTTAAATCCGCACAGGATCGAGCCCGCG
>VGEP01000003.1 GCA_016869215.1 Alphaproteobacteria bacterium
CGGCGCGGGTGCCGCATCGCGGCGGGCCAGGGCCTCGCTCGCCTCGCGCGGCTGCTGCGCGGTCGTCACCGGCTGCTGCCGCGGACGGGCGCCGTAGATCTTCTCGCTGCATTCGTTGTTGCGCATCTGGCAGGCTTCGATGCAGCGCTCCTGGAATGACTTCACCGTCTTCGACACGCAGGCGTCGATGCAGGAGACGTAGGTGTTGTTGCAGGAGTTCTGCTGGCTCAATGCCGCGCCGGGCTGGAACGCCACAAGAGCGGCCGCGGCGGCGAGCGCCATGGTGATCGACTTCATCGCGTGGTCCTCACTACGCCCCCTCAAAGCGCCGCACGCTTTTCTGGTAAGGCCGCAAACTATGGGGGATGACCCGCGATTGCATCCGGAAACGGCCCGGATGGTTAAATCCGGCGGGCCGGCGGTTCCCCGCAAATCCCGGCAGGACGTGCCCTCGAAGCGGGTCCGCCGGGCGCCCTGCCGCCGATCCGCGCGTCATATGCGCCATACGCGGCGCAGCCTGCCCGCGCCCCCGCGCGCGTGGTAACCAAACCGGGCACCGGAGACAGGACGTGACCGCGACCGGCGGCGCAGAACAGCCCCAGCACCGGCGGACCCGCGAGGAGCGCATCCCGCTCGGCATCCTCTACATGCTGGGCGCGACGGTGATGTTTTCCAGCACCAGCGCGGCGGCCAAGTGGCTGGTCGCGGATTATCCGCCGGGCGAGGTGCTGTTCGTCCGGCAGACCATGTCGCTGCTGGTGTGTGCGCTCATCGTCCTGCCGGTCACGGGCCTCGCGGTGTTCCGGACCGCGCGGCTGCGCCACCACAGCGTGCGGTCCGGCATCCAGGGCACGGCGCAGCTTTGCCTCCTGATTGCCTTCACCGTCATGCCGCTCGCCAGCGCCATGGCGATCAACTTCTCCTCGCCGCTGTTCGCAACGCTGCTGTCGGCGATCTTCCTGCGCGAAGCGGTGGGATTGGCGCGCGCGGCGGCCCTCGCGGCGGGATTCACCGGCGTGCTGATCATCACCGAACCGGGCGGCGGCACGTTCCAGATCGCGGCCTTGTTCGCGCTCGCGAACGCGGTGATGTACGGCAGCATCGCCACCGTGGTCCGCGGCATGTCCGCGACCGAAAGCACCGAAACGCTGATCATGTATCAAATGGTGCTGCTGACCGCGATGTTCGCACCGCTGCTGCTGTTCGGTTTCGTCATGCCGACGCCCGGCGATGCGGCGCTCATGCTCGGCTCGGGTGTGGTCAACGGGATCGGGCAGTATCTGTGGACGCGCGCGATTACGCTGGCGCCGACGTCCGCGGTGACGCCGTTCTACTACTTCTCGCTGGTCTGGGCGATGATCCTGGGCTTCGCGGTGTGGGGCGACGTGCCGACCGCGGCGCTGCTCGCCGGCTCCACGATCGTGGTCGGCTCGGGCCTGTTCCTGCTGTGGCGGGAGTCCGCCAAAACGCCCGGCGCGGCGAAGTAGCGTCTCAGGAGTCGAGCTCCGGATAGCGTCGAAAGATGCCCCATTCATTGAACGGAATTCGCCGTTCCGATTTGAGATAGGCCGCGATACGCGGACGCCGGGCCACGCGGTCGTGCAACGCTGCAAGGCGCGGCAGCGAGCGCTCCAGCCGCCGCATCCGCTTTGGGAAGGCATAGCGCAGCCCCGCGACGATCTGGAACAGACTCAAATCGACGTAGCACACACGGCGTCCGAACACATATGGCCCGCCGCTCTGGGCGACCACGCGCTCGAAGTAGCCCAGCATCTTCGGCGCGCGATGGCGCCAGAACGCCTCGGTGTAGCGTTTGGCGGCCGGCTTCTGATCCTCGTAGTAGAGCGCGCTCGAAATCGGGTGATGGGTGTCGTGAATCTCTTTAACAAAGTCGGTGACCGTCAGCTGGAGCTGGTGCGCCCACAGGCGATCGGCCTCGCCGCGTGGACACAGGCCCAAACGCGGACCGAGAAACTGAAGGATCAACGCGGTCTGCG
Source organism: Alphaproteobacteria bacterium (assembly GCA_016869215.1). Classification (GTDB taxonomy): domain Bacteria; phylum Pseudomonadota; class Alphaproteobacteria; order Rhizobiales; family Xanthobacteraceae; genus Z2-YC6860. The sequence goes on from VGEP01000003.1 coordinate 1,998, forward strand.
CGATCGTGAACCTGCCCGCCTTCAGGATCGGCGGCGCATAGGCTGACCGCACGCCGCGCTCCATGACCGCGGTCATCGCCTTAACGCCTCGCGTCCGCGCAACGTCGACGTAGTCGGCGCCGCCCTCCTCCAGCGCGAGACGGACGAATTCCCCGCGGCCCTGAATCTCCGGCCAGTAGTAAAGCTCGTAGCGCATTGCCGACCTCCGTCCGTTTGCGAGTCCGTAGTCTAGCCCGCTCCGCTGTTCGGCGGTTCAGGGCTTTGACTTGAATCAATGCTGCGGCGGCGCAGTCCGCTGACTCTCGGTGCTGCATCGAGGGATGACCATGACCGACGCAGGCACCGTCGACCGCATCGTCGCAGGCCTGCTGCTGATCGCTTTCGCGATCCCGATCGGCTTTTCGGCGACCGGCTGGAAATGGATCGGCCGGATCGGGATTGCGCCCTTGCTCACCGCACTGATTGGCTATTGTCCGGCGTGTACTTTATTTGGCGTATCGACCTGCCCGATTCGCGAACGGACCTGACATGCCGAAAGCCCGGACGGTGCTGAAAATCGCGGCACTCGCGCTCGCCGCCGCTGTGCAAGTGCTGCCCGCACATGCGCTGACCGAGCAAGAGCAGCGCGGCCGCACGCTGGCCGCCGGCCTGTGCGGCGGCTGCCACGCCGTCGGCAAGGCTGGCGCGAGTCCCCGGCCCGCCGCCCCGGCGTTCCGCGACCTGGACCGGCAATTGGATCTCGATAAGTTCACCCAGCGGCTGCGCGAAGGCCTGCTCGGCACCCACGAAGACATGCCGATGTTCCGGTTCAGCCGCGACGACGCCACCGCGCTCGTTTCGTATCTGCGGACCGTACAGGGTCCATGACGCGGGCTAGCGCCGGACGAACTCCGCGCCGATCGTCGAACCGCGGCGCCACTTCACTTGGCACGGACGGCCCGGCACCGCATCGCGCGACAATAGGAGGCTGAAGCGGTTGGCGACATCGCGCGGCGCATCCACCTCGATGCGGACGCCGGCTTCCGAGACGTCCACCACCCGGCACGGCCGCACCGAAAATCCGTCGTCGACCCGAATCCAGGCGCGCGCGCCGAGCTTCCTGCGCGGGGTCTTTCTGCTGTCCTTTCGCATGGCAACCAATCCTCGATGGCAAGTTCGGCGCCATCGTGCCCGCCGGCGCTTGGCTCCATCCGCCTGCGCCGCAGTGGTTGTTCTAACCGGTAGAAATTGAGAGAAATTGCGCGCGACCCCGGAAACGCGGACCCGCAAATTAAGCGTTCGGACACCATCCAAACGGGCCTGTCGCGAGGATTTCCGGCAAACATTGCGAGCGCTGCGGCGTAAGCCCGGGGCATGCGCGCGAAGAGCTTTCGGCATTCCGCTTTAACGCTGCCTCACGATTTGCAGGCGTGCTAACGGTTTCGGCACGACTGACCGATCCAACAGCGACCGCCCCGCCGTGACCGCCACCAGCAGCGTCGAACGACCGACGCCCAAACCGCCGGCGCGCCAGGAGCGGATTCCGATCGCCATCGCCTACATGGTGAGCGCGGGCGCGATCTTTTCGTTCTCCAGCGCGATTTCGAAGTGGCTGGTCGAATTCTACCCGGTCGGCGAAGTGCTGTTCACGCGCGCCTTCACTTCGCTGCTGCTGTTTGCCGCTTTTGTGATTCCCACCGCGGGCTTCGCCGTGTTCCGCACGCGGCGCCCGGGCGCGCACCTGCTGCGCGGCGTCTCGCAGTCCGGCTCGCAGACACTGCTGCTGATCGCCTTCAGCCTGATGCCGCTCGCGAGCGCGACCGCGATCAACTTTTCGGCGCCGCTGTTTGCGACGCTGGCGTCGTTGTATTTCCTGAAGGAGCCGGTCGGCGCGGCGCGCTGGACCGCGCTTGCGGTCGGATTCCTCGGCGTGCTGATCATCACCCAGCCGGGCGCGGGCACGTTCCAAATCGGCGCGCTGTTCGCGCTCGCCAACGCCGTCCTGTTCGGCACCGTGACGGCCGGCGTGCGCGGCATGACCTCGACGGAATCGAGCGAGACGCTGACGATGTATCAGCTCATCTTCCTGTCGAGCGTGTTCGCCATGTCGCTGCCGTTCGCATTCACGGTGCCGACGTGGAAACATGCGCCGCTGATTTTCATCAACGGCGCAACCAATCTGCTCGGCCAGTATTGGTGGACGCGCGCGATTCACCTCGCCCCGACCTCGGCGGTTGTGCCGTTCCAGTACCTGTCGCTGCTGTGGGCAATGCTGCTCGGCTTTGCGATCTGGGGCGACGTGCCGACCGCGGCGCTGCTGTTCGGCTCGGCGATCGTGGTCGGGTCGGGCCTGTTCCTGCTCTGGCGCGAAACGCGCAAGCGCCCGGTCTGACGCGTCAGCTCGAATGCGCGAGCCGCACGGAAGCCGAGCCGGGGGCCAGCAGGTCGCCGACGACGCGGTTCCGGCCTGCCGCCTTGGCTTGGTAGAGCCGCCGGTCGGCGACCTGGAACAGCGCATCGTAGCTGAAGTCCCGCTCCGAACAGGTCGCGATCCCGACGCTGACCGTGACGTGCGACGACGTTCCATCGCCGGTCATCGCGATCTCGCGCCGGATACGCTCGCCGAGTGACAATGCGGGGCCGGCCGCGAGCCCCTCGCAGATCACCACGAATTCCTCGCCGCCGAAGCGGAACACCATGTCGGTGGCGCGGACCGTGGCCATGATTTCGCGCGCGATCTGCTTGAGCACCGCGTCGCCCGCGGCGTGGCCGAAGCGGTCGTTGAAGCTCTTGAAATGATCGATGTCGATCAGAAGGAGGCTCACCGGCCGGCCGGCGTCGACGGCGTCGGCGATGGCGCGGCGGCCCTCTGTTTCCAGCCGGCCGCGGTCGAGCGCGCCGGTGAGCGCATCGCGGCCGGTGCGCGCCAGCAGATCCTCGTAACGCTCGCGGTAGGTGAGCAGGTCGAACACATCGGAGATGCGCGGTGCGGCGGCATGTCGGCCAGCCGGGCGTTCGAGCCAGAACAGGTAGGCGCCGACCAGCACGCTGTAGATCGCGACCGCACCCATCTTGGCAATCCAGCCGCCGACCAGCACAGACGCCGGCGCGCCGGTCAGCACGTGCAGTCCGGCATAGAACGCAAGCTGGTCGAAGCTGAGCACCGCAGCGCCCGACAACGCCAGCCGCAGGAACACCTTGTCGCCAAGCCAAGCGCGCGAACGCTCATAGAGCAGGATGATCAGGATGCAGTCGAAAAACAGGACCGCCGTGCCCCAGACCATCAGCGCGCCCATCTGGTCGAGGAAGCCGAAGTCCGGCGCGCGGCCCGCGGCGAACGTGACCAGTTCGTGATGGCGCATGACGGCCGCCAGCGCGACCATCAGCAGATTGCCGATCAGAAGGCCGTAGATCGGCTGCCGCACAACTTTTGCGTCCTCGCGGATATAGACCAGCAGCAGCATCATCAGCTTGCCGGTGAACAGCACGCTCGAACCCGGGGAGGTCACGACGCCCGCCGGCAGCGCGATGTAGAACGCACTCGCCAGATAGGTCTCGATGAAATGCATCACGCCGAGCGCGCAGAAGAACGCACCGATACCGAGCCGGTGCCGCGCCCGGAACAGCCCCGCCAATACGGCGAAATAAAGCAGCGCGTCGCCGGCCAGCAGCAGCAGGTTGTTGACTTCCGTCATCGGACAAACGCCCCGCGCGGTTCAAAAACGCGTCGCCCCCGCGTGAATTCCCGAATCAACCGATAGAGAATGCCGGTTAAGATTTCCGCGCACCAGTCCTTAACATTGCGGTCATCATGGCGCCTGCACAAACGAAAGGCGGCGGCCCGAAGGCCGCCGCCCCGCTCCGTCCGGCGTGTCTCGCCGCAGCCTAAAGTCCGGCCAACGCCTTGTCGTAATAGGACATATCGAAATACTTGCCCGGCGCGGGCGGATTGCCGCCCCACTGCCCTTCGATCTCCGCCCGCAGTTTGAGGACGTTCCGGAAACCCTCCAGGTCGAATTTTGCGTCCCTGACGATACCATCCGCCGCATCGGTCGCGGCCGCGTAGGACTGTGCGGCCACCTTGGGCGAAAGCTTCAGGCGATCCGCCAGCAGCTTGGTCACCTCGTCCTTGTTCTTTGGATCGAGCGCCCAGCGCCGGCCTTCGACATAGGCCTTGATGTAGCGGATCACCGTGTCGCCGTTGGCTTTCGCCCACGGGCGCATGACGAACAGCGTGTCCGACTGGTAGGCCCCGATGGCGCGCGCGGCCGAGCCCATGTCCTTCAGTCCCTTCTCGACCGCCGCAAACGAACTCGGCGGGTTCATGATGCCGGCCGCTGCGTTGGCCTTGTCTTCGAGCATCGCCTTGAGGCGTGCGGGCGTGCCGCCGACCGGCTTGACCGTGTAGTCGCCCTTGTTGAGGCCGGCGTCCTTGAGCACCTTGTAAAGCAGCAGCGCGAACGCGGTATTCGGCGCGTCGACCACGACCGTCTTGCCGCGCAGGTCGGCGTACGACTTGATCTCGGGCTGCACGATCACGCGGTTGAGCCCGTTGTCGCCGCCCATCGCGAGGATCACGTCGGCCTTGGCGATCTCCACCATGGCCACGGCGTTGTCGCAGGCTGCGTGGCCGAGATGATAGTCGCCCTTGGCGATCCCGTTGCGGAGCACGCCCGAGTTCGGCGTGTTGATCAACTCGATCTCCAGCCCGTGCTTCTTGAACAAGCCGCGATGCTGCGCGGCAAAGATCGAGAGATTGCTCAGGCCGGGGAATACGATGACCTTGAGCGCCGTGGCGCCCTGCGCAAGCGCCGGACGCGCCAGTCCGCCGAACGCAACGGTTGCGGCGGCGCCGGCCACGACACTGCGGCGGGTGGGCTTGATTGTCATGTTCTCTCTCCTTGCATGTCGCACATGAATGGCTAGGCGCGTTTGAGCTGCGGCAACAGGCGCATGGCGTTGCCGCTTTCGATTGCCGCGACATCCGCGGCCGACAGTCCGAGCTTGGTCAGGTCTTTATTCTGGTCGAAGGGGAAATAGGGATAGTCGGTTCCGTAGGTCACCTGCGACACCGGCACGAGCTTGAGCAGTGCCGCCATTGCCGGCGCCGAGGTGGCGTTGGCGGTGTCGTAGTGCAGCCGCGCCAGTTCGCCGAAGATCCCCTCCGGCGCGAACTCCTTCAGATTCGGCCGCTTGCCGTAGAACGAGTCGATGCGGCCCGCCATCATCGGGATCGTGCCGCCGGCGTGCGAGAATATCCATTTAATGTCGCGGTAGCGGGCGAACGATCCGCTCAACAGCAGGCTTGTGACGGTACGGGTCGTGTCGTGCGGCACCTCGATCACCGCGGGATGCGTGCCGACGCTGAGCCTGGTACAGCAGGCCGCCACCAGCGGATGGACATAGACCACCGCCCGGCGCCGGTTCAGCTCTTCGAGCACCGGCCGGTAAACGGCGTCGCCGAGCCATTTGTCGCTGTAGTTGGTCTGCAGGTTGACGCCGTCGGCCTTGAGCGTGTCGAAGGCGTATTCGATCTCCTTCAGCGTCGCGTCGACGTTGAGCATCGACAGCGGCGCGAAGATGCCGAAACGGCCCGGATGATTGCGGCGCATCTCGGCCTGGAAGTCGTGACAGATGCGAACGATCTTGGAGGCCGCTTCGGCGCCGGCGTCGAACCAGAGCCCCGGCGTGGACTGACACGACAGCACGCCGGTCTGAATGCCGTTCTGGTCCATCAGTTCGAGGGTCTTGCTCACGGTCCAGCCGTGGACCGCCGGGTTGTGCGGAATTTTCCGCGCCGCTTCCCACGTCTTCATCATCGCCAGGTAGGGTGGCGGGAAGAAATGCAGATGCGTGTCGATCACCGTCCGCTTGGCCTGCGCTTGCACGGCGGGCGCGGGCAGCGCGGCGGCCGCACCGGCGGCGCCGAGCCCTGCGATAAATCCGCGGCGGGACAATCCGGGCCCGTCACATTCGGCACAACGATGAAACAGCATGCGCGACCTCCCCATATTGCGAGCGGCCGCTCGTTTGGTCTTGTGGTCACGGGCCGATGCCGACGGCGCCCGTGACGGCCGCTTGGCCGATCCTATCCCGCCCCGCAACACCCGGAAAGAAACCTGTCCGGGTTGACGACGGCGCCTGCGCTTGGCCTATAGGGCCCGCTCAAGACCGCGCCATGCCGAAAATCACCTATATCGACCAGGATGGAGCCGCCCGCACGGTAGAGGCCGAAATCGGCTCGACCGTGATGGAAACCGCGGTCCAGAACGACATTCCCGGGATTCTCGCAACCTGCGGCGGCTCGTGCTCCTGCGCGACCTGTCACGTTTATGTGGACGAGGACTGGATCGACCGGCTGAAACCGCCGGAGATCGAAGAGTCCGACATGCTCGACACCGCCCACGACCTGAAAGAGAACTCGCGACTGTCGTGCCAGATTGCGGTGACGGAAGAACTCGACGGTCTGATCGTGACCACGCCGCCACGGCAAATCTGACCGGCCGTTTCATAGCGTTTTCGAGCGAAGTGGGTATCGGCTCGCGTAAAGAAAACGCGTCAAAACAAAAAGCTACCGCCGTGACGGCAATTCCAGCGGCGTGCAATTGCGGCGGCCGGCGGCAATGCAATCGTCGGCCTTGCGCGCGGCGAGCATCGCATCGACCAGCCAGAAGCCGCCGCCGATCACGATCACGGCCCCGACCAGCAAGACGATATTGGCGAGGCGGCGGTCGCGTGCCTCCTCTTCCCGGGTCGGCGGCGGTTCGCGTTGCTCGTTCGACATGAGCGGAGATTAGCGCAAGCCCGGCGGATCCGCCTCAAGGCTTCAGCAGCACTTTGCCGATCGCTTGCCGCGCTTCCAGCATCTCATGCGCGCGGCGGGCGTCCTTGAGCGGCAACCGGGCGTGGATCAGCGGACGGATCGCGCCGTCGGCGAGACGCGCGATCAGGTATCGCATCGATTCCGCACGCAGATCGGGACGACCGTCGAGGGTGTGCATGGTGAAGACCCGCACCGCCGTGCTGTTCAGATAACCCGGCCCGCGGTCGAGCGCCGCAGCAAGGTTGGCTTCCAGCGGACCGACGAGCTTGCCGTAGGACACCGCAAGTCCGAACGGCGCCAGCATGGCGAGCAGCGACGCAAACTTCGCGCCACCCGCCGCATCGAGGATCAGGTCGACGCCCTCCACGTCCGTCACCGCCTTGACGCGCTCCGCCACGTCCTCGCGGCTCGCATCGATGACGTGGTCGGCGCCAAATGCTTGCAGCGCGGGCACCTTGGCCGGCGCGCCGACGATGGCGATCGTCGTCATCCCCGCGATCTTCGCAAGCTGCACCGCGGCGCTGCCGAGGCCGCCGGCCGCGCCGTCGATCAGCACCGAGCGCCCCGGCGCGCCGCGCGTCGCGGTGTGAAGAAGGTGGTAGGCCACCTGGTAGTTGGACAGGCACGCCGCCGCTTCGAGGTTTGCGCTCGCGTCGAGCCGGAACAGCGCCCGCGCCGGCACCGCGATATATTCGGCGTAGCAGCCCGCCCGCTGAGGCAGTTCGCGCGCGCTGACGTAGACCTTGTCGCCGACCGCATAGCCCGGCGCGCCAGCCCCCAGCTCCGCGACCGCGCCGGCCATCTCGATGCCGGGAATCGCGGGAAGCTTCGGCATCCAGGCGTAGGTCCCGTTGCGCACCAGAAGTTCGGGACGGCTCACGCCGATGGTGTCGGCCTTGACCAGCACTTCGCCGGGACCGGGCTGCGGCGTCGACATGTCGACGTATTCGAGCACGGACGGATCGCCGGTGCGGGTGAGCAGAATGGCTTTCATGAACAGGACGCGGTTCGTGACGACGGGCCGCGCTTGATAGCGCGGACGGCAAGATCTGGCGAGGCGGCAACGCGCACCCAACGGGGTTGACGCCGCGGGCGGCCTTCTATATTTAACTATTTGGTTATTTAACCAATATGGACATTAATATGCCGCTCGACCCGCTCAGCGCCAAGTTCGCGGCGCTCGCCGATCCGACCCGGCGGGCGATCCTGGCGCGGCTCGCGCTCGGCGAAACCTCGGTGTCGAAGCTGGCCGAACCGTTCGACATGAGCATGCCGGCGGTGTCCAAACACCTGAAGGTGCTGGAGCGCGCCGGCCTGATCGCGCGCGGCCGCGAGGCGCAGTGGCGGCCGTGCCGGATCGAACCGGAGGCACTGAAGGGCGTTGACGATTGGCTCGAACGCTACCGCAAGCTTTGGAGCGAGCGCCTCGACCGGCTCGAGGTTTACCTGCACGAGCTTCAGGCCAGGGAATCGAAAGCCGGCGGCAAACCGCCGAAACCGCGATCGGAGGAGCACAAGCGTGACCGTAGAAAGTAGCGTCGACCTCGATCGCGATCCAACGACCATCGTCACTTCGCGCGTCATCGCGGCGCCGCGCGACCTTGTGTTCGAGGCATTCACCGACCCGAAGCACCTGGCGCACTGGTGGGGTCCGGTGGGCTTCACCACCACGACCAGCGCATTCGAGATGAAGCCCGGCGGCGGGTGGCGCTTCGTCATGCACGGCCCGGACGGCCGCGACTACGAGAACCGCATCACCTTCGATGAGATCGTGCGGCCGGAGCGCATCCGCTACCACCACGGCGGCGGAGACGAAGTCGAGCCGGTGCAGTTTCGCACCGTCGTGACGTTTGAGGACCTGGGCGGCAATCGCACGCGCCTGACGTTGCACGCCACCTTCCCGTCGACCCAAGCGCGCGACCATGTGATCAAGAACTACGGCGCCGACAAGGGCGCAGCGGAGACGCTGGCGCGGCTCGACGACTACGTGCGGACGATGATGCGCTAGCGGCTGGTGCGCGGCGCAGCGCGGCTAATCAAGGGAGTGATCATCATGCAAGTGCAGGCCTATCTGTTCTTCGACGGACGCTGCGAAGAGGCGATCGAGTTCTACAAGACGAACCTCGGCGCCAAGGTCGAGATGCTGATGCGCTTCAAGGAGGCGCCCGAGAAGCCGCCGGCCGATTGCGCGCCGGCCTCCGAGAACGCGATCATGCACGCCACCATTCGGATCGGCGACACGGCCGTCATGGCCTCCGACGGAATGGGCAAAGGCAAGCCGGAGTTCAAGGGCTTCTGCCTTTCGCTCGACGCCAGGAACGAGGCCGAGGCTGACCGGCTGTTCAATGCGCTGGCCAACGGCGGACAGGTCCAGATGCCGCTCGGCAAGACCTTTTTCTCGCCGCGGTTCGGCATGGTCGCCGACAAGTTCGGCGTCGGCTGGATGGTGATCGTGCCGCAGCCCGGCATGTAGGGCCGCACAATCCGGAATGCTGGCGCACCAATGCCGCTCAAACTTTACAGCCATCCGCTGGCGTCGTTCTGCCACAAGGCGCTGATCGCCCTGTATGAAGGCGGCGTGGCGTTCGAGCCGGTGCTGGTCGATTTCGGCGACGCGCGTTCCGTGGCAGCGTTCAAGGCGGTCTGGCCAATGGCGAAGATGCCGGTGCTGCACGACGAGCAACGCGGCCGCACGGTCGCAGAATCGACGGCGGTGATCGAATATCTCGACGCCTTCTATCCAGGCGCCCACCGCCTGTTGCCCGCCGACCCCGACCGCGCCTGGCAGGCGCGGATGTGGGACCGCTTCTACGACCACTATGTGCACGAGCCGATGCAGAAGATCGTCACCGACCGCCTGCGCCCGCAGGGCGCGAAAGACGGCTTTGGAGTCGATCAGGCGCACGCCCTGATCGGCGTGGCCTATGCGGTCGCCGACCGCGCACTCGAAGGCAAAACCTGGATGCTGGGCGACGACTTCACCCTGGCGGACTGCGCCGCGGCCCCCGCCCTGTTCTACGCCGACCTCGTCGCGCCGCTCGGCGCGCACCAGCATCTGAGCGGCTACCTCGACCGGCTGATGGCCCGGCCGTCCTATGCGCGCGTGTTGGCGGAAGCCGAGCCGTATTTCGGAATGTTCCCGATGGACAACAAGCCGAAGCGCGTCCGGTCCGGCGCTGCACCGGCATAGCCAATCCTGGAGAGAGACAACATATGATCAAGGCCGTTCTCGTCACCCTGGCCGTCGCGGCCGTCGCCATCGTCGCGGTCCTTGCCTATGCTGCGACCATGCCGGACACGTTTCGCGTCCAGCGCTCCGCGAGCGTCAAGGCGGCGCCGGAGAAAATTCATCCGTTGATCGCCGGGTTCGACCGCTGGCCTGAATGGTCGCCTTACGAGCATCGCGATCCGCAGATGAAGCGCACCCGCAGCGGCCCGAAGATCGGCAAGGGCGCAATCTACGAATGGGACGGCAACAACAACGTCGGCAAGGGCCGGATGGAGATTCTGGACACGTCACCGGGAAAAATCGTCATCAAGCTCGATTTCCTCCGGCCGTTCGAAGCCAGCAACACCGCCATCTTCACGCTCGAACCCGCAAGCGACGGCACCCGCGTGACGTGGGCGATGGAGGGGCCGAGCCAGTTCATTGGCAAGGTGATGAGCGTATTCATCGACATGGACAAGATGGTCGGCAAGGACTTCGAAACCGGCCTCGCCAGCATGAAGGCCGCCGCCGAGAAATAGCGCCGCTCAAGTCGGTCCGCACAACCGCAGCGATAGTCTCGCGGCGATCGGCCGCGACCGCGCACGGCTAGGCGCATGCGCGGTCCATGAATTATCATCGCGGCAGGCGCGCCGCCCGTCATGCCGGCGCAATCGAATCGATTCCTGGGGAGGGACCGGCCATGATCGCACCGCGGACGATGACCTTGCTCGCCTTTGCCTCGGCGCTTGCGCTGCTCGGCGTTTCGGGTGCATCCGCGCAGAACTATCCGACGCAGACGATCCGGATCGTGGTGCCGCAAAGCCCCGGCGGCCTGATCGACACCACCGCGAGGCTGATCCAGCCGCATCTCGAAAGGTCGCTGAAACAGACAGTGATCGTCGAAAACCGGACCGGGGCCGCAGGAGTCCTTGGCACCGACGCGGTCGCCAAGGCCGCGCCCGACGGGCACACGCTGCTGGTCGTCGCGGGCTCGTTATCGGTGCTGCCGGCGACCAATCCGAACCTGCCCTACGACACCGAGCGCGATCTCGCGCCGGTCGCGCTGCTCAGCAAGTACGCGTTCCTGTTCGTCGTCAATTCCCAGGTGCCGGCCAAGACGCTGCCGGAGTTCGTCGCGCTCGCGAAAAAGGATCCCGGCAAGTACAACTACGCCACCACCGGAATGGCGGCGCTCAATCACCTCGCAACCGAGCGGCTCGCGGCGCTGGCCGGCATCAAACTCCTCCACATCCCCTATCGCGGCGGCGCGCCATCGGTGATGGCCGTGGTCAAGGGCGAGGCGCACCTGCTCGCGATCTCGCCGCAGGTGACCATGCCGCATATCGAGGCCGGCAGCATCCGCGCCATCGCGACCGGCGGAGCGAGCCGCGACAAGCTGCTGCCGAACGTTCCGACTGTGGCGGAGGCGGGTTACCCCGGCTACGAGGCGGTGTCTTGGGTCGGCCTGCTGGCGCCCGGCAAGACGCCGAAGCCGATCGTCGACCGGATCAACGCTGCGGTGAACGAAGCCATGCGCGTACCGGAAGTGGCCGACCGGATCGCCAAGACCGGCAGCGAGGTCGGCGGCGGCACGCCGGAAGCATTTCGCGCGATGATCTCGCGCGAGATCAAGGAGTGGACCGAGGTCGCGCGCGCGGCCAACATCACCACCAAGTAGCCGCATCGAGACATGACGGCGCAGCGCCGCATCGGCATTCTCGACACGGCCGCGCCCGACCCGGCGCGGCTCGCGCTATGGGAGCTGTTCGAGCAGCGGCTGCGCGAGCTCGGTCATGCGTCCGCCGGCTTGCGCCTGGAATTCCGCTTCGCAGAAGGCCGCAAGGAGCGGCTCGCGCCGGCCGCGGCCGAGCTCGTCGCGCTCGGCGCCGGTGCACTCGTGACCGCGGGCACTCCCGCCGCCGACGCCGCCGCCCGCACAACGCGCACCATCCCGATTGTGATGGCGACCGGCACGGCGCTCGAAGCCGATTTCGCGAAAAGCCCGGACCAGCGCGTGGACAATCTCACCGGCCTCACCGACCTGCCGCCGGGCTTGAGCGAAGCGCGGCTGAAGCTGCTCATGGAGGCGCTGCCGCAGGCGTGCGCGTTCTCGATCCTCGCCGACCGCGGCAATCCGTCGTCGCCGCCTGCGGTGCGCGAAACGCACGAGGCCGGACGCAGGCTCGGCGTTGCGACAAAGGACTATTGGATTTCCGGTCCCGGCGAATTCGACAGCGCATTCGCGGCGATGCGCGCCGACGGCCTTTCAGGTTTTGCGGTCGCGCCGGGTGCGATGTTTTTTGCGGCGCGTACGGCGCTCGCCGAAACCGCACTGCGCCACCGGCTCGCCGCCATGACCGTCCGCCGCGACTATTGCGAGGCGGGCGCGTTGATATCCTACGGCGCGCCGATCGAGGACAACTACCGCCGCGCGGCGGAATACGTGGATCGGATATTGCGCGGCGCGAAGCCGTCCGAACTTGAGCTCGCGCCAGTCAGCACGTTCGAGCTGTTCGTCAATCGCGCGACGGCGCGCGCGCTGGGATTGGAACTTCCAAAGGAGCTGCTGGCACGCGCACACAACGCCGGCGGCTGATCCGCGGCTAACGCCCTACCCCTTCATCGTCTCCTTCACCTGCGCCACCAGCTGCTTGAGCGTGAAGGGCTTCGGCAGGAATGCGAACTGCTCGCCCGCGGGCAGGCTCTTCTCGAACGCCTCCTCGGCGTAGCCCGAAACGAAGATGATCTTGGTGTCCGGATGGGCCTTGCGGAGCTCTTTGAGCAACGTCGGCCCGTCCATCTCTGGCATGACCACGTCGGACACGACAAGGTCGACCTTGCCCCCGTGCTTGGCCAGCGCGTCGATCGCTTCGACGCCGTTGCCGGCCTCCAGCACGGTGTATCCGCGCGACTTGAGCCCGCGGGCGTTGAGCGCACGCAGGCCCTCCTCGTCTTCGACCAGCAGGATCGTGCCCTGCCCGGTCAGGTCGGGCGCGGCTTCCGCCGCCGGAGCCTCGGCCACGCCGGGCGCCGCGGCCTGCGGGAATGCCATGTCCTCGGCGACCGGCACGTGGCGCGGCAGGAAAATGCGGAAGGTCGTGCCCTTGCCCGGTTCGGAGTCCGTATAGATGAAGCCGCCGGTCTGCTTGACGATGCCGTAAACCGTCGACAGCCCGAGCCCGGTGCCCTTGCCAACCTCCTTGGTGGAGAAGAACGGCTCGAAGATCTTGTCGATGATCTCCGGCGGAATACCGGTGCCGGAGTCGGACACTTCGACCAGCACGTAATCGGCGGACGGCAGGCCCTTGTAGGCGTAGGTCGCGCAATCGGCCGCCACGACGTTGCCGGTGCGAAGCGTGAGCCGGCCGCCGTCGGGCATGGCGTCCCGCGCATTGACCGCGAGATTGACGATCACCTGCTCGAACTGGGACAGGTCGGCCTTCACCGGCCACAGATCGCGGCCGTGCTTGACGTCGAGCGTCACCTTCTCGCCGATCAGGCGGCCGAGCATGATCCGCAAGTCTTCCAGGCGCTCTCCGAGGTCGAGCACCTGCGGCCGCATGGTCTGGCGGCGCGAAAACGCCAGCAGCTGGCGCACCAGCGCCGCCGCCCGGTTGGCGTTCTGCTTGATCTGCATGATGTCCTGGAACGACGGATCGGTCGGCTTGTGCGAACCGAGGAGAAAGTCGGTCGCCAGGATGATGGCGTTGAGGACGTTGTTGAAGTCGTGTGCGATGCCGCCGGCAAGCTGGCCGACCGACTCCATGCGGGCGCGCTGGTTGATCTGGTTCTCCAGGTTGCGCTGGCCCGTCGTCTCCAGGACATAAACAATGGCGGCTTCGCCGTCGCGCTCCTCCTCCTCGACCGGCGACGCGTAGAACCGGCCCCAGCGCTCGCCGCTGCCGGAGAACGCAGCATCGACCGGCGCGACATCGCCCTGCCCTTCGGCGGCATTCTTGATCGCGGCTTCCAGCGCCCCTCGATCGCGCTCGGCGACCGCGGCGAGGATCGAGCGCGGCTCGCCCGCGACTGCCGAGGCGTCGTATTGCGCGTTCTGAAACATGCGGGCGAACAGCGCATTGGTGCGCGCAACGACGCCCGCCTTGTCGACGGTCGCAATCGCCATCGGCGTGGACTGGAAGAACCGCATGAAGCGCACTTCGGCCGCGCGCTGCGGATCTTCGCCTTCGCCCCGGCCGCGGTTGAGCACCAGAGTGCGCGACGAGCCGGGCGCGCCGTCGGCGCCATACGCGACCTTGTGGAACAGCCGGACCGGCAGGTTGCGGCCGCCGCGGGTCTTGAAGTCGATATCGAACACCTCGGTCCGGACCTCGCCGGGCGCGGCGGCGATCGCGGTGAGCAGCGCCGCGCCGTTGCCCGAGACGATGTCGGTCAGCTTCAGCCCGCCGGAACCGACCTGCGCGAGATCGTGGTCGAGCCAGGCCGCAAGCGTAGCGTTGAGGTAGCCCACGTCGCCGTTGGCATCGACCGAGAAGAAGCCGGCCGGCGCATGGTCGAGATAGTCGATAGCGTGCTGCAGCTCCTGGAAGATGTTCTCCTGGCGCTCGCGGTCGCGCGTCACGTCGGTGACGGTCCACAGCGTCGTCTTCGAGCCCCGCCCGCCGTCGCCCAGCGGCCGCACGCGCAGCCTGAGCCAGCTCGCGGGCCGCCCCATCAATCCGGCGACGCGGACCTCCTCCTGCGACCGGCGCCCCTCGCGCGCCGCCTTGAGCAGCCGATACACCGCCTCGGAGACGTCGGGATCGCCGATGAACACCCGCTCGACCGGGCGCACGTCGTCGGCGTCGCGCGCCTCCACCATCGCGAGATAGGCGGCGTTGGCGTAGATCACCCGGCCGCGCGCGTCGGTGACCAGAAGGCCGTCGACCGCCTCGTCGACCACCGCCTTCAGCACCGGATTGGACGCATCCTTGCCGCCGAGCCGCAGGATTCCGGTCGCGAGCGCAAACAGCGAGAACACGCCGACCGTCGCCAGCACCGCCAGCAGGATCAGAATGTAGGGTCCGGCGCTGCCACGCCCGACCACCAGGAGCCCGACCGCAGCCCCGACCAGCGCCAGCGCGATCAGCAGCACCATGCCGATGCTGCCGCCGCGCGCGCCGGGGTCGCTGCGGTCGACGACGGCTGGCCTTTGGCCTTCGGTCAGGTCCTGTGTCGTCATGCGCGGAGCCGGTTTGGACATTATCGCGCTCGGTCCCGGACGATACGACGCAAAGGCTCGCCCCTGGTTCCCAGCACGGTTTTCGACGCAAGGATTAGCTGATTCCGGGCGCGGCCGTCAGCAATTGCGGCGGCGAGCCAGCGCGAAATCGGCCTTGCGCCGGCACACCGCGGTCAGGCCCGCCCGATCCCGCGCTGCATTTTCATCACATAACCGATGATTTCGGCCACTGCCTTGTAGTGTTCCGGTGGAACTTCGTCTTCGACATCGACCGCGGCATGCAGCGCGCGGGCCAACGGCGG
The DNA here is from genome assembly GCA_016869215.1 of Alphaproteobacteria bacterium. Taxonomy (GTDB): domain Bacteria; phylum Pseudomonadota; class Alphaproteobacteria; order Rhizobiales; family Xanthobacteraceae; genus Z2-YC6860. The sequence continues at coordinate 17,492 of VGEP01000003.1, forward strand.
GTTCTCGACCACCGGGACCGAATGCTCCTTGGCGACGTCGCGAATCCTGAGCGCGAGAGCGTCCACGCCCTTGGCAACGCAGAGCGGCGCGTTCATGCCGCGCTCGTACTTCAGTGCGACGGCGTAGTGCGTCGGGTTGGTGATGACGACCGAGGCGTTCGGCACTTCCGCCATCATGCGCTTGCGCATGCGGCTCTGGCGCAGTTGCCGGATCTTGCCCTTGACCAGCGGGTCGCCTTCGGTCTGCTTGAACTCCTCCTTGATCTCGCGCATCGACATCTTCTGCCGCTCGAACCACTGGCGGTACTGGAACAGGTAGTCGCCGGCGGCAACCAGAGCCAGGATCGCGATGACCGCGAGCATGAGATCGACCGCCAGCGAGCGGGTCAGCGACAGCGAACCGAGAATGTCCGTCGCCACCAGCGTTTCGAGCCGGTGCCGCTGCGGCCATAGCAGCGCCGTCATCACCGCGCCGATCACCACGAGTTTGACCAGGCCCTTGGCGAAATTTGCGAGTGCCTGTTTCGAAAACATCCGCTTCAGGCCAGCGAGCGGCGAAATCTTGCTCAACTTCGGCTTGAGCGACTCGCCGGACCAGACCAGGCGATGCTGCACGATATTGCCGAACGCCGCCGCGATCATCAGCAACAGCAGCGGAACGCCAAGGACCGCCAGCACTTCGAGTTCCAGCCGGCCCGCAATGGCGATCAACGAACGCCCGTCGACCGGGATTTGATACGAGTTGGACAACAGGCCGCGGAACGTGGTGTTGAGCCCGCCGCCCATGGAGCCCGAGAACGCCGCAATCACAAGCGCGCCGCCCGCCAACACGAACCAGGTCGACACCTCCTGGCTCTTGACCACATCGCCGCGGTTGTGCGCGTCCTCAAGGCGTTTCTGGGTCGGATCCTCTGTGCGGTCGGTATCGTTCTGGTCGTTGTCGGCCATGGTGGCGCCCGCTGCCCCTCACCGCCCCGGCGCCAGCGTCGACAGAACGCCTTCGACATGGCCGAGATACACGGTCATCATCGCGCCCAGCACCATGAGCAGGATGAGGAAACCGACCAGGATCGAAGCCGGCATGCCGACGAAATAGACCGGCATCTGAGGCATCAGCCGCGACAGCACACCGAGGCCGAGGTTGAACAAGAGGCCGAACACCAGAAACGGCGCGGCGAGTTGCACGCCGATGCGGAACGCCGCCGTCACCGTGGTGGTCACGAGGCTTGCCACGTCTCCGACGACCGGCATTTCACCGGGTCTGAAAAGCAGATAGCTGTCGTGCAACGCGGCGATCACAAGGTGGTGCAGATCGGTCGCGAAGATCAGCGTGATGCCGAGCACGCCGAGGAAGTTACCGAGGATGATCCCTTGTTGGCCCTGCGTCGGGTCGACCGCCATGACGAAGCCGAGACCCATCTGGTTGGCCATCACGGTTCCCGCGACCTGCAAGGCCGAGACCGTCAAGCGCGCCACCATGCCGAGCATCGCGCCGATCAGCATTTCCTGACCGAGCATGACCATCACGGGGCCAAACGCCCTGAAGTCGATCTGATATTGCGGCCGATGCAGCGGCAGGATGACGGCGGTGAGCACCAGAGCGATCGTCAGCCGCACACGTGGCGAGAGCGTCAGTTCGCCGAGGCCGGGCAGCAGCATGACCATCGTGCCGATTCGCGCGAACGCCAGCATGAAGGCGGCGGCGAAGGCCGGAACGAACGAGATGTCGATCCGCATCGTTGTGACCCGCCCGTTGCAGACCTTGTTCGCGCGCCGCGACCGCGGATGCGCCGCGGGCTAGCCGCCAATGATCTTCGATGCAAGCCGCGCCATATGGCCCTGCATGGCGTCCGCCATGAACGGCAGGACCAGCAGCATGGCCGCGAACATCGCCAGGATCTTCGGCACGAATACCAGAGTCATTTCCTGAATCTGGGTCAGCGCCTGAAACAACGAGATCATCACGCCGACCGCGAGCCCGACCAGCATCAGCGGCGCCGCCACCAGCACAAGGGTCATGATGGCGTCGCGTGCGACGTCGAGAACTTCCGGTCCCGTCATGGCACTTTCCATTCCTTCCGTCAGGACGCTCAGATCGGCATCCGCATGATTTCTTCATAGGCGTGGATCACCCGGTCGCGCACCGAAACGAGCGTATCGATGGCGACCTCGGTCTCGGCCACGGCCGTGACCACATCGACGAGATTTGACTTGCCGGACGCGAGCGCGTGGGTCTGCACATCGGTCTTGCGCGATGTCTCGGTGAACGAAGTGACCGCGTTCTGCAGCATGTCCCCGAAGCTCGATCCGGGGGCCGCAGGCGTCAGACCCTTGGCAGCGCCGGCCGCATCGGTCAGACGCGCGAGACTGGCGTAGGCATTCGCGGCAAGGCTCGGGGTCGACATGAGGGCTCTCCGAATCAGGATTTGAGGATGTCGAGAGTTTTCTGGATCATGCGGCGCGAGGCTGTGATGATGTTGACGTTGGCCTCGTAGGATCGCTGCGCCTCGCGCAGGTCGGCCATTTCGACCAGCGCGTTGACGTTCGGATATTTGACATTGCCGTTGGCGTCCGCGGACGGATGGCCGGGTTCGTGCTTGGTCCGGAACTCCGCGGCGTCGTTCACGGGTTTGCCGATCTTGACCAGCGGCGCCTCGAGCGTGCGGTCGATTTCGGTGCGGAACGTCGCGATCTTGCGGCGGTACGGATCGGTGCCCGGATTCGGTGCGACGGAATCCGCATTGGCGATGTTCTCGGAGATGATGCGCATGCGGCCGGATTGCGCGCGCAGGCCTGACGCTGCGATCGCGATCGATCTCAGGAAGTCCATCGCCGCTCTCCTGTCATCGGTTCAAGGTCCCGGCTCGCCGCGTCAGCGCTTGCCGACCGCGGTTTTCAGCAGGCCGATGCTGCGCTGGTAGAGCGAGGCGGCGGCCTGATAATCCATCTGGTTCTGCGCGACCTTCATCATCTCGTCTTCCAGTACGACCGAGTTGCCGGTGGGTCGCGCCTCGTAGGCGCCCGTGTGGTCGGGACGGAACCGGGTCCCCGCCGAGACCGAGGCGGCCATGTGGCCGGACGCGGTCCGTTCGAGGCCAAGACTCGCCGTCACCGCCTGGGTGCGCTCGAATTTCGGCGGAGCAAGATCGCGCGGCCGGTAGTTCGGGCTGCTGGCATTGGCGACGTTTTCGGCCAGCAGGCGCTGGCGTTCCTGATGCCAGTGCATGCGCGTCTTCAGCATGGAGAACAGCGAAAGGTTGGTGACGGACATGGGCGCCCTCGGGCTCGCCGGGGCCATGTCGCGGCGCCGGTGGGCAGACTTTGCCGGGCGTATGGTTAACGGCCGGTTAAATCTGCCGTTTTGGCCCTGCCGCCATCAATATGCCGTTTACCAAGCGAATCGTTTTAGATCGGCGAAGTTGAGCCGCATCGGCCCTTGGCGTTAGTTTTTTGTTAAGATTCTTGGCGGCAAATGTTGCCGACGGCGTTAACCATGGGCCGGACCCACAGGCGGGCCGGAATGCGCCGGACGCGCCAAGGGATACCATCAGATGAGCAGTCTCTTCGGCATGGAACTCCCGACCCCGGTGAATTTCGTCATCGCCTTTGTCGTCGTGCTCGCGCTGATCGGCGGTCTCGCGTGGCTGGTCCGCCGGTTCGGGGCGACGCGGCTTGACGCCGCCACCCGCAGCCGTCAGCCCCGTCTTGCGGTCATCGACGCCGCGGCGGTCGACGGCCGCCGCAAGCTTGTCATCATCCGCCGCGACAACGTCGAGCATCTGCTGATGATCGGCGGCCCGACCGACGTCGTGGTCGAGACCAACATCGTGCGCGCCGCCGTCGGCGTGACACGCGATGCGCCGGCCGCCCGTAACGGCGGCGCGGACAGTCTGCCCCGCGCCATGCCGCTGCCCGATCCGACGCCCTGGCCGCTGCAACCGGAGCCTTCGCAAACGCCGATTCAGCCGGTCCGCATGCCGCGCGCCATTGCCGACGACGCTGGACAATGGCAGACCGGCGGCGAGCCCGCCGCTCCGCGCGCAGCGCGCGCCACCGATTCAATGGCGGGACCCGCGGTTGATTTCACCCGGCCGGCCCACGAGCCGGTCGCATCGCCGCGCATTGTGCATCCCGAGCCGGCGCAACCGGTGGCCTCCGCCGCGGCGCCGCAGATTCCGCCGCCCGACCAGAGCCTCGCCGAAATGGCACAACGCTTTGAAGCCGCATTGCGGCGTCCGATGGCGCAGAGCCCCGCCGCCAAGCCCGCCGCCGAAACCGGAGGCGCCCGCGTCGTGGTCGCAGCCGAGCACAAGGCAGCCCAGCGCGCGGAATCCAAGCCCGCTGTGCAAGCCAAGGGCGGGGGCGCCCCGCCCAAGCCACAATCGGCGAGCGGCGGCAGCCTCGAACAGGAGATGGCCAGCTTGCTGAGCCGTCCGGGGAAGACGTGACGATCGGCAGGCTCGCCGCCTGCGTCCGTCTCACGACGGCGGCGGCGATGGTGGTTGCGACAATCGCGTTCCCGATAGCACCTGCCTTCGCGCAGGACATCAGCATCAATTTCGGCCAGGGCACCGGGCTCACCGAGCGCGTGATCCAGCTTGTCGCGCTGCTCACGGTGCTGTCGCTTGCGCCGTCGATCCTGGTGATGATGACGTCGTTCACGCGGATCGTCGTCGTGCTGTCGTTGCTTCGCACGGCGCTCGGCACTGCCACCGCGCCGCCAAACGCGGTGATCATCTCGCTCGCGCTGTTTCTGACCGCGTTTGTGATGGGTCCGGCGTTCCAGAACGCCTACGACCGTGGCGTGAAACCGCTGGTCGCGAACGAAATCACCGTCGAGCAGGCGTTCCAGCGCGCCTCGGAGCCTTTCAGGGCCTTCATGCTGAAGAACGTGCGCGACAAGGACCTCAAGCTGTTCAGCGATATGTCGAAGGAGCCGGCGCCGGCCAAGGTCGAGGACATGTCGCTGCGGATTCTCATTCCGGCCTTCATGATCTCCGAGCTCAAGCGCGCATTCGAGATCGGATTCCTGCTGTTCCTGCCCTTCCTCATCATCGACCTGGTGGTGGCCTCGGTCCTGATGTCGATGGGCATGATGATGCTGCCGCCGGTCGTCGTCTCGCTGCCGTTCAAGCTGATCTTCTTCGTGCTGGTGGACGGCTGGAGCCTGGTCGCGGGCTCGCTGGTACAGAGCTACGGCGGCGGGTAGCGCGAGGGCATGATCCCGAAATGGAGTCCAATTCAACGCGGTTGAATCGGACTCCAGGCGTCAGCGCAAGACGGTCGCGGCCTGCTGCATGGCCGACCGCGCCGTCGAGCCGGTTGGCGACATGTCGGCGCGGGTGCCGGGCGGCGGGCCGGCCTGGGGCTGGCCGGGCAGGCTCGGCGAACCGGTGCTCATCTCCGGATAGCGCGCACGCAACTCGCGCATGAAGCCCGACAGCGTGTCCGCCGCGGCGACGGCGCGCGCCACCGCACGGAACTCCGCACTGTTGACGCCGATGCCGCTGGTCATCACCTCGAAACCGCGCCGGTCGGGGCCCTCGGCCATCTTGGCGGCGTACTTGTCGCGGATGCGCGCGATGCCGAGCCTGTCCTCCGCCAGCGCATAGCCCATGGCGGCGCGCAGAACGTCGGAACGCTCGGCGTCGGAAAACGGCTCGAAACCCTTCCAGCGGTCGCCGTACAGCAGCTCGATGTGCTCGGCGGCCTTCTGCCAGCGCCGCGCCGACCAGTGGATGTCGGAGCGCAGCCGGAGCGCTTCGCGCCCTTCGACGCCCTCGATCACCTCCAGCGCGAAGTCGTGACGGCCGAGGTCGGACAGCGCCCGCGCCTCGATGAGCAGGCGCGGCACGCGGATCTCGTTGGCGAGATCGGCGGTGCGGGTGGCGCGCAGCGTGGCCTGAGCGCGGTCGGGCTTGTGATTGAGCAGATAGATCACGGCAAGCCGGGTCGCGACCTGGGCGCGCGCTGCGCCCTGCAAGCGGTTGTCGACCTGGTGCTGGAGCAGTTCCGCCGCCTGATCGAGCAGGTCGACCGAGACCAGCCGGTCGGCCAGCCGCCGGATCATCTCGTCGCCGCGCCGGCCGATCGGGGTGAGGTCGCGGTAGTCGTAGAACAGGCTCAGCGCCTCAACCGCGGGCAATGCGTCGCCCTTGCCCGCCAGGAACAGCGAGTCGAAATTCTTCGCGGCTTCGTCCTGGATCGCGCGCGTCAGGACCGAATTCGGATGCACCGCGATCGCGACGCGCATGACGTGGAAAGCGTCGCGGAACCGGTTCTCTTCGGTGTAGAGGCGCGCCAGAACCTGCAGCGCCTCGACCTCGGTCTCGTCGCCGCGCCACGCGGTGGTGAGGGCTTCCAGCTCCTTGATGGCGTCCGGCTTGGCCATCTTGCTTTGCGCGTAGAGCATCGCGATCTCGCGCAGCCTCCCTTGCGCGGCCGCCTGCCGGTTTGCAGACGCACCCGCGGCGCGAAACGCGGCCAAGGCATCCTCATTGCGGCCGAGGCCCAGCGCAAGGCGCCCGGTCAGCACCGAAATCTCGGGCGCGAGGTCGGCCGTAACGCCGATGGTTTCGAAGTCGTTGAGCCGGCTGACGGCCGACGCGTAGTCGCCGACCTCGATCGAGGCGCGCAGCGCGTCCTTCAGCGCCCTGCGCTGCAGTTCCAGCGGCAACGCGGCCAGCGCGCCCTCGACGGTCCGGAATCCTTCGCGCGCGTCCGCCCATTTGCCCTGGCGCGCGTGGATCATAGCGCGCCATAACTGCGCATCGTGCTGGTTACCGACGGTCGGATGCGACAGATCCTTGAGCGCGGCATCGAGGCGGCCGATCATGATGTTGGCGATCGCGCGCAGCACCAGGACGCTGGGATCGTCGGCCGTCGGACTCTCCTCGGCGAGCGCCGTGTCCAGCACGGCCTTGGCCTCGGGATAGAGCTCGCGCGAAAGATAGAAGCGCGCCAGATTCATCCGGTGCGCGGACCGCTTGGTGAACGGCGCCTCCGCGGCGGTGCGGATCAGCTCCGACTGCCGCTCGGCGAACTCGGCGTCGCGGTCGACATTCCAGGCCTTGGTATCGAAGGTCATCGCGCGCACGGGCCGCGCCGGCCCAGATGCCTGCGCGGTCTCCGACAGCGTCAATCCGTTCGGCCGCGTGATCAGAATCTTGTCCGACGAAAGCTCGGCCTTCAAATCGTCGGCGTAAGGCTGGACGGCGATTCCGTGGGCCGTGGCGAGCGCGCGGAAGTCGACGAAGTCCTGGGTTTTGACCAGGGCGCGCGCAGGACCGAGCGCCGTCACGACCAGAATACGGTCGCCTGCGTCGTCGTCGCCGAGCCAATGGAGCTTGCGCGGATCGTCGAACGGAATGGAGATGCTGGTGCGCCCCGGCCCGACAATGCTGCGCGAAATGCTGAGGGCGGCCGTCGTTCCGGTGTTGGATTCGCCGATGCTCACCAGCCAGCCGTTGCCCTGCTGCTCCATGCTGACCAATCGCGGACGTTCGAGCTTCAGGCGAACGATCTGGGCGCCGTCGGCCTGGACCGCGTTGAAGCTGCGGACCGTGCGGCTGGAATCGCTCGCAAGGACTCCGGCGTCGATTTTGGTTTCCGTGTCGAACACCAGCCACAAGGTGTCTGCGCGCTGAAAAACGGCGGCAGGCGTCGGCGCCTTGAACGGGACGAGCAGGCGCAGGTTATCGCCCTGCCGGCGCATTTCTACAGTGATCGGGCGGCTCGGATCGGCCGGCCCCGTGTCCGGTGCCGGCTGCTCCACGACCCGCTCGGCGGCTGCAGGCGCGGGTACGGGCGCAGTCTGCTGCGGCGCAGGTTCCGGCGGCGGCGTTGCAGGTCCGGCAGTTTTGCCGGCGGACGGCGGCTGCGCCGGCGTCGTCTGCGGCGGCTCAAGACCGGCGAGCGGCCCGCCGGGCGCGGTGCGCGACGCCTTCATCTCGATCGGACTGACGTCGACGACGAAATGGGCGTCCTCGCGGAACGTGCGGATGTCGACCTGGCGCTGGAACGCAAAGCGCACGGTGGCGGTGCCGCGGTCGCTCTTGGCGTCGATCGATTCGAGTGTCTCAGGCAGCGTCAACTTCGCGTCGGCAAGATCGAAGCTGAGCGGCCGCGCAAATTTCAGAGTCAAACCGTCGCTCGCGCGCTCGCTGGCGACGCCGATCAGTTCGGGAAGCTCGAACACATAGCGGGTGAACGTGGACTGGTTGGCGACGCGAACCCGGATCGGTTTGGCGCTGAGCTGCCGCTCATGCTCCATCCGCTCGCGCACCATGCGCTCGGCATCCTGCGCGCGACGCGCCAAGTCTTCGATCACGCTGCGCGGCAGGCTCGGCGGCTCGGCGGTCCAGCTGTCCGGCAACAGGTCGACGTACAGCCGCTCGGCCGCGGGCGTGGTGCTCAGGCGCACCTTGCGCGCAAGCGCAAACCGCAGCGCTTTGCCGTCGGGATCTCGGCGCGCGGCGGCAATGTAGTCGGTCACGCCCGCGGTGATTCGATCCACCGGCACGTCGACCGGCTGCTTGAACTGAATGACCAGCACGCCGCCGGACAGACGGACCTGCGATTCGACCTCGTGCGGGAAACGGATCTGAAGGCGGCCGTAGCCACCGTCGGTGGTGACGGTTGCCTCGCCCCGCACCGGCTGCTGCGCGGACGCCGGCAGCACGGCCAGCGTGGCCGGCGCGGCCGCCGTCAGGGCGGCCACAGCGGTCCACCGGGCGGCAAACGCTGAAACGCTACGAAGGGAACTCGCCATACACACGCGCCGTACAAAGACGGCTAACCCTAAGCCAGCGTGTTTAACGGCGCGTTAACCCTGACAAATTGAGTCTAATTTCTCGTCGGGCGCCCTTCGATCTTGGGCAGATCGTTGGGATTGGGAGCGGCGGTCACGCCGCTCGCGCGCGCGGCCAATTCAACCGTGAGCCGCTCGGCGGCCTCCGGCGACATTTGCGACAGGATTTCCGACATGCGCCGCGGGTTGATCTGCGTCGCCATCTCCAGAAGCACTTTGATGTCGAGCCGTTCGAAAATCTTGGCGGCGTCCTTGGGCTTCATCGACTCGTAGATGGTCACGAGGCTCTTGTAGCGCGCCGCGGCGTCCTCCTTGCGCGCAGCCGGGTCGGCCTTGGCGTCGGGGGCCTTGGTCTCATGCAAACGGGGATCGAGCTTCTGCTCGGCCTCCTTGAGCAGGCTCTCGCGCGCATCCAGCTCGCGGGCGCGCGATTCCAGCTCCTGGCGGCGCTCCTGCAGGCGTTCGAGAATGGCGCGCTCGGCGCGCGACAATTGCCGCGGCGGCTCGGCGGGCACGACCTTGCGTTCGGGAAACACCGGCGGTTCGCCCTTGGGCGGCTCCGGCTTGGCCGCGGCGTCCTTCTTGGGCTCTTCTTTCGCCGCAGGTTTGGGCGGATTGACCGAGCCGGTGATGATCGTGTCCCGGGGATCGCTGGCGGCCGATGCGGCAGTCCGGTCGCCTTTGTCGAAAAACATTTCCTGGAGCCATGGCCGCTGCACCGGCGACGGCCGGCCGGCAACCTCCAGGGGCACCGACGGCGAGCGCAGCTCCGTCGACGGCGGGCGCATGGTGGTGATCAAGTTTTCCGTCTGGCCGCTCAGGCGCTGGCCGAGCGTGTAGCCGCCGTCAAACACGATCCCGATGGATTTCAGCACGAACAGGCCGACGACCGCGATCAACACGATCGGGACCAGCCTGAAGTCGCGCATCCATCGGTTCATTCCGCCAAACCTTTACGTCGATAAGCCCTTACATCGGCAAGCGCCTATGCAGCCAAGCCTTTGACCCGTGCCCGCGCGCGGTCGGCCACCGCCTGCGCCGCCTGCATGATGGCCTTCGGACTCGGTGCGTTCGACTGGGGCTCGGGCGCGGGCGCGACGCCAAGCAGCCACGGGCGGGCGCCCGCGATCTGCGTCAAGCGGTCGAGCACTTCGGCGCCGGCCTCGGTGGTCTTGACGATGTCTTCGGAGAATTTCTCGGCTTCGCGCAACCGCGCGCCCAGCGATTCATCGGCCTCGCGCACCGTCGCCTTCAGGCCTGCGATGGCGCGCTCGGCCTTCTCGGTCGCGGCGATGAGCTCGCCGATCGTAGCTTTCATCGCGCTCTCGTCCGCCTTCAGACGCGTGAGCTGGCCGTTGAGCCTGACGCAATAAAGGATCGTGAACAGCAGCAGGATCGCCACCATGCTCTCAATCGTCAGGGGAAGGATCGTGCTCACTGCGCCTCCATGCGGGTCTTCGACTCGTCGGCCTTCTCGAACATGGCGTAGGTGGTTTGCGGCTTGCGCAGGGGCTTCGTCACGCGCACGGCGACCCGGTCGGCGACGCGGCCCATACGCCCTTCGCTGAGGATGACGTCGCCGCAGCGGACCTTGACCATGGCGTCGGGCTTGAGCTCCAGCATGAGCGTGTCGCCGACGTCGAGCGCCATCATCTTGCGCAGCGGCAGCCGATCCTCGTAGAGAACGGCGTCCACCGCGATTTCCGCCTGTCCGATCTCGGTCGCGAGATGGCCTTCCCAGATCGGGTCGCGGCCGAACTTCTCGCCCATGAACATCTGCAGCAGCACTTCGCGGATCGGCTCGATCGTCGCGTAAGGCAGCAGCAGTTCGAGTTCCCCGCCGCGATCCTCCATGTCGATGCGCAGGCGCACCAGGATCGCGGCGTTGGCCGGACGGGTAATGGCGGCGAACCGGGGATTGGTCTCCATCCGGTCGATGTTGAACTTCACCGGCGAGAGCGGCTTGAACGCAAGCTCCGCGTCCGCCAGGACGACCTCGACCATGCGCTTGACGAGATTGGACTCGATGGTCGTGTAGGGCCGCCCCTCGACGCGCACCGTCGCCTGGCCGCGACGGCCGCCGAGCAGCACGTCGATGATCGAGTAGATCAGGCCCGAGTTGATCGTCATGAAACCGTAGTTGTCCCACTCCTCGGCCTTGAACACGGCGAGGATCGCGGGCAACGGGATCGAATTCAGGTAGTCGCCGAAGCGCACCGAGGTGATGCGGTCGAGCGAGACTTCCACGTTGTCTGACGTGAAGTTGCGCAAGGACGTCGTCATCAGCCGGACCAGCCGGTCGAAGACGATTTCCAGCATCGGCAGGCGCTCGTAGGAGACCATCGCAGAATCGATGATCGCGCGAATGCCGGAATTGTCGTTGAGCGAAACGTCGGTGATGCTGAAGCCCAGGAGGCTGTCGATCTCGTCCTGACTCAGCACGCGCTCGGTGCCAGCCTTCAGGCCGCCAGAAGCCTGTTTGGTCGGCTCCTCGCTCCATTGCACGACCGGGCGGCCGGTGGCATCGAAGGCCGGACCGACCGGCGCCGCGGCCAGCGCGTTGGCGGAATCGGCATCGAGCGCCAGGCCCCATTCGGCGGCCAGCGCGTCCTGGTCGATCTTGTCTTTGGACTGGTCGCTCATTGCACCACGATTTCCTTGAACAGCACGGCGTTGATCCGGCCGGGCGCGATCGCCGCGTTGACCCGCCTCGTCAGCTCCTCTTTCAGCCGGTACAGTCCGGCGGAGCCGTCGAGGTCGTTCGGGCGCAGTTCGCGCAGATAGGTCTGAAAGGCGTCCATTACGCGCGGCATGATCGGCTGAATCTTCTCGACCATCTTCTGCTCGGGCAGTTCGAGCACGATCTTGATCTTCAGGTATTGCGTGCGCTCGCTGCCGGAGTTGGCGAGATTGACCACGACTTCAGGCAGATCGACGAACACCGCGGGCTTGGCGATCGGCGCTTCGGCTTTGGGCTTGGGCTTGCCGGCGGCAAAGAAGTAATAGCCGCCCCCGGCCACGCCCAGCAGCAGCACAATTCCGGCGCTTCCGACAATCAGCAGCTTGGTGGGCGGAAGCGCGACGAGCGAAAGCAGCGATTTCTTGGACTGGCCGGCGGACGCCTCGGCGTCCGCATCGGGTTCGTTTTCGATCGCAGCCGTATTGGAATTCGCCGCCATGTTTTTTTGCACTCCCGATCGTGTCGAAACAGGGCGCCGGACGCCGGCCAATGTGCGAGGGACGGGTCGCGGGCGCCGGCACCGGGCACCCGCTGGAACGGTAGGTCGGTATGGTTAACGGATTCTTTCCCGCATCTCCGAACTGGGAACATTTTGCCGGTCTGGACCGGCAAGAAGCTCAATTTTCCCGGTCCAGAATCTGCCCAAAAAACATCTAAATATCTGTTTTATTTATATTATTTCGATTGGCACAGGCCCTGCAAAGCATTCCCCGAGCCGCAGCTTGGGAGAGCCAGCGGCATGATCGACGGACGGTCGCCTGGGAGGGCGGCCGACCGCCGCGCCGGGGAGCCAGGAATGGACAACACCCTCCTTATCAGTCTGTCGCGGCAGACCGCGCTGCGGCGCGAGCTCGACATCGTCGCCAACAACATCGCCAACCTCAACACGACCGGATTCAAGTCGGACGGCGCCATCTTCAGCGAATACATGTCCGACTCGCAGCCGGACCAAATCACCTCACCCAACCGGCGGATGAGCTTCGTGCAGGACCGGATGTCCTGGCACGACATGAGCCAGGGAACGTTCAAGCAGACCGGCAACCCCCTCGACATCGCGATCGACGGCGACGGCATGCTGGTCGTGGATACGCCGCGCGGCGAGCGCTATACGCGCGCCGGATCGCTGCAGATCAACGCCGACGGCGAACTCGTGACCGCAAGCGGCGACCGCGTGCTCGGCGACGGCGGTCCGATCATTTTCCAACGCAACGACCGCGACATCATCATCACCAAGCAAGGACGCATCAGGGTCCGCGAGGGCCAGAGTCTGAACTCGGATACGACCCGCGGCACGCTGCGGCTGGTCTGGTTCGCGAACACGCAGCAGCTTCAGAAAGACGGCGCCAGCACATTCCGGCTTCCGGAAGGAGCGCGGGCCGAGGATACAACCAGCGCGAAAATCATTCAGGGCTCGATCGAACTGTCCAACGTGCGCTCGGTGATCGAAATGACGCGCATGATCGAACTGACGCGCGCCTATTCCGAGGTCGCCAATCTGATGAACCAGCAGAACGACATGCGGCGCAATTCGATCCAGCAGCTCGCCGACGTTCCGGTCTAGCCATGACGCCGCAACACGACAGCCGCCTTTCAAACGCGCTCACACGACAAGGGCACCGGGAGACCTGACACATGCGCGCGCTTCACACCGCAGCCACCGGGATGAGGGCCCAGGAGGTCAACGTCCAGGTGATCTCCAACAACATCGCAAACATGCGCACGACCGGCTACAAGCGCCAGCGTGCCGAGTTCCAGGACCTGCTCTACGAACACGTACGCCGGGTTGGCACCCAGGCGTCGACGCAAGGCAACATCCTGCCGGTCGGCATCGATCTCGGCGGCGGCGTCAAGACCGTCGGCACGCCGCGGCTGATGATGCAGGGCACGATCTCTCAGGTCGGCGGCGAACTCAATCTGGCGATCCGCGGCGAGGGATTCTTCAAGATTTTGATGCCGGACGGCTCTTTCGGTTACACCCGCGACGGCTCGTTCCAGATGGATGCGCAAGGCCGTATCGTCACCTCGAACGGCAACGTCGTGCAGCCCGCCATCGCGATCCCCGGCAACGCACAGGCGATTGCGATCAATCCGCAGGGCCAGGTATCCGCGACGCTGCCTGGGCAAACCACGCCCACGGTGATGGGTCAGATCCAATTGACCCGTTTCGTCAACAAGGCCGGCCTGCAGGCGATCGGCGACAACCTGTTCGTCGAGACGCCGGCGTCCGGCCCGCCGCAGGACGGTCTGGCAACCGCCAACGGCTACGGCGACATCCACCAGGGCGGCCTCGAGCAGGCCAACGTCGAGGCGGTGACCGAGATTTCCGACCTGATCGCCGCGCAGCGCGCCTACGAGATGAACGCCAAGGTCATCACCGCCGCCGATCAGATGCTCACCGCCACGTCGAGCCTGATGCGCTGAGGAGCTTCGCGATGATCCGCACCCTGATTGCATCGGCTTTGGCTTTCACGCTGGCCGGCGAGGCCGCCGCGCAATCCGAGCCGGCGCGGCTGGCGCCGCGGCTGAAGGAGCTTGTCAGCATCGACTCCGAATTCGTCCGGGCCGGCGATCTGGTCCAGAACGCCGGCGCGCTTGCCTCGGTCGCGGTGTTCCGCGCACCCGACCTCGGCCACACCGGCAGCGTACCCGCCGAGCGGGTCGTCGAGGCGCTTCGCTCCCACGGCATCACCGGAATCGACGCTGGCCACTTCGCCGAGGTGGTGGTGACGCGGCCGAGCCGCACCATCACACGCGCCGAGATCACGGAACGGATCACGCAGGCGCTCGCCGGCAAATTCGGCCTCGGCGACGCCGCCAGCCTCTCGGTCAATCTCGACCGCGAGCTGCGCACGATGCACGTGGAGGCTTCCGCGACCTCCGATCTCGTCGTCACGCGGCTGCAGGTCGAGCCCCGGAGCGGCCGCTTCGATGCCTCGTTCGAACTGCCCGGCAGCCGCCTGGCGCGCAGGCTTCCGCTGCGCTTTACCGGCACCGTCACCGAGACGGTCGAAGCGACCACGCTGGTGCGCGCGCTGCGCAACGGCGAGGTCATCAAGCCGGACGACGTTCGGATCGAGCGGCGCCCCAAGTCGGAGGTGGGAACCGACACGGTCGACGACCGCCATGCGGTCGGACTGTCGGCGGCGCGTCCGATGCGCGCCGGCCAGATCCTGCGCACCGCCGACCTGACCAAGCCGCAACTCGTGCAACGCAACGAAATCGTGACCATCCACTACAGCGTGCCCGGCGTCGCACTGACCGTGCGCGGCAAGGCCACCGAAGGCGGCGCCGCGGGCGACATCATCGGCGTGCTCAACGCGCAATCCAACCGCACCATTCAGGCGACGGTCGCCGGACCGGGTCAGGTCGTCGTGACCGCCACCCAGCCGTTCGTCGCAGCCGCCTCGCCGTCCGTGGACAACCCAGCGCAGCCCCGCATTCAGTGAGCGTCATGAAGCAACATTCGCGTCTCGTTTCCGCCGTGGCCGTCACGTTCGGCGCCGCACTCCTCACCGGTTGCTCGACGCTTGAGCGCATCGGCATGATCGGCGAAGCGCCGCCGCTGACGGCGATCGAGAACCCGACGACACAGCCGGGCTACAAGCCGGTGCATATGCCGATGCCGACCCCGCAGCCCGCCTCGTACAGCCCGAACTCGCTGTGGCGGAACGGATCGCGCGCCTTCTTCAAGGATCAGCGCGCGCATCAGGTCGGCGACATCCTGACCGTGAAGGTCAACCTCAACGACAAGGCCACGATCGACAACCAGACCACGCGCACGCGCCAAAACAGCGAGGATTCGGGCGTCGACTCGTTCTTCGGCAAGACCAAGTTGCCGATTATGAACACCCCGGTGCCGACCAAGATCTTCACCGGCGAATCCAACTCCTCCAGCGACGGCAAGGGATCGATCAACCGCGCCGAGGCTCTGCAGACCAACGTCGCCGCAGTGGTCACGCAAATCCTGCCGAACGGTAATCTGGTCGTCGAAGGCAAGCAGGAGGTGCGGGTCAACTTCGAGGTCCGCGAGTTGATCGTCGCCGGCATCGTGCGGCCGGAGGACATCGAAAGCGACAACACCATCGATTCGACCAAGATCGCCCAGGCGCGGATCGCCTACGGCGGCCGCGGCCAGATCTCCGACGTGCAGCAGCCGCGCTACGGCCAGCAGGTGCTCGACATCCTGTTGCCGTTCTGACGCGCATGGCGCGCCGACGACGTAGAGTTGGTATTTCCACAGTCGATTGCGTTCGAGCTCCCCCGCCGCTTCGCATCGCGCGAGCGGGCGGCGGTCACAGCGGCCTCCGGCTCCTCCCCGCCGGAGGCCGTTTACTTTTCGCGGCCGTTGCTGCGGCATTAGCGCCGCGCCATCATCGCGGCTCGGTCGATCGGAGCCTGGCAGTGTCACGTCCCGGCCACGCGGAAATCGTCGGCGCCGGCTTCGGCGGCCTCGTGGCGGCGATCGCGCTTTCCGCGCGCGGCTGGAGCGTCCGCGTCCACGAGCGCCGCCCTTCGCTGCGCGGAGAAGGCTACGGCATCGCGATTCACAACAACATGGCGCGCATGTTCGCGGAGTTCGGCATCCTCGACGCGGTGCTGGCCGGCGGCATGCGCATCGACCGGCGCGACTCGCTCGACCGGAACGGCCGCGTGGTGATGACGCGGAAGACCGAGCGCAGTCCCTACCGCATCGACCGCCAGCACATCGTTGCGCTGCTCGCCGAGCGCGCATTGGCCGGCGGCGCCGAAATCCGATTCGGCTCCGAAGTCGCGGATGCGGCGCCTGAAGGCGCGGTCGTCCTAAGCGACGGCAACCGCCTGCCTGCCGATCTGGTGGTTGCCGCCGACGGAATCAATTCGACGGTGCGCGACCGCCTGGGCTTGCTTAAGCGCCGCATCTTCGGGCGCGATCGCGGCGTCCGCATCAACATTCCGCGGCGGCCCGCGGAGATTGCATCCGACGCCGCCGAAGGCACGGCGATGATCGAGGCGTGGTCCGACAAGCGGCGGGTTCTGTTCTGCCCGGTGACGCGATCCGAGTTCTACGTGCTGCTCACCTGCACCGTCGGCGACCGCGCTGCCGCGACTTCACCGATCGACCCGGACGAATGGGCGCGCTCGTTTCCGACGCTGCGCGAACTGTTCGTTCGCATGCGCGACGAAGCCGACTGGCCGCAATCGCACTGGGCGCATTTTCAGACTGTCAGGCTCAGGCGCTGGTCGAAGGGGCGCGTGGCGGTGCTGGGCGATGCCGCGCATGCGATGGCGCCTTATCTCGCGCAAGGCGCCGGCCACGCCATGATGAATGCGCTCGGCCTCGCCGCCGCCGTGCAGGACGCGCCGACAATTGAAGGTGGATTGGCGCAATGGGAACGCCGCGAACGGCCTCTAACGGAACACACCCAGCGCTGGACGCGCATCTACGGCACGACCATGTTTCTGCCCGCGCCGCTGAAGGCGATTTCGATTCTGGTCGAAAAGCTGCCATGGGTCGCGGCGCAATATGTGCGCGCCGCCAATCACGTCCCGACCGGCTGCGACCCGCAATGGCGGCGGCCGTTGTGAACGGTCGCCGCCATGGCCCGAGATGCACTGCAACGCCAGGGTCGATGGCCCCGCGAATATATTCAATTTGATCTAAGTTATAGTAGTTCTTAAGTATTCCTAAATGCACCACGCGGTATCTTTACACCTCGCGCGCCTGTGAACGCTTGGCAGAAGCCGGGCATCCAGTGAGCGCGAGGGGATACGCTCATGTTGCAGGTCTCTATTGTCGGCGGCGCGCATGCGCGTCCCGAGGAACTGCGAAAGCGGCTCGGCGGCCATTTCGACATTGCGTTTACGCGCCTGGAAGAGATCGAAGGATCGGTACCGGGCCAGTACATCCTGTTCGATGTCGATCTCAGCGACCCGTCGCTGATCATCAAGATCAAGGACTGGCTCAAGGGCAAGCCCGGCGACGCGCGGGTCGTGTTTGCGACCGACAAGTCGTCGCGCCTCCAGAATACCCGTGCCTACGCGCTCGGCGCGACCGACGTGATCTCGCGCCCGGTCGACGTCCGCGGCCTCGCGCAGGCGCTCGGCTGCAACCAGACCGAACCCAAGGACGAATTCGCCGCGCTTGCGAACGGATCGCCGGATTTCGCCGCGAAGGCCGCGCCCGGAGTCAAGGCCGCAGTCGAAGGCCTGCAGGACATCTTCTCGTCGGCCTTTGCCGGCAAGCCGGTCGAGCCCGAAGCGGTCGCCGCCGCGGGTGAGGCGATCGTGCATGACGTCGAAGCTCACGGTCTCTCGACCTGGATTCAACTCGTCCGGGCGCACCACAGCCAGACTTATCAGCATTGTTTGCTGGTGACCGGGGTCGTCGTCGGCTTCGGACAGCAGATCGGGTTGTCGCAGGCCGACCGCAAGCGCCTATCTTTTGCCGGGATGCTGCACGACATCGGCAAGGCGCGCATTCCGCTGGAGATTCTGGAAAAGCCCGGCCCGCTCAATAACGAGGAGCGCGAGGTGATGAAGCGCCACCCGCAATACGGGATCGACGCACTCAACGAGGCCAGAAACGTACCGCAGGATATGCTCGACCTCGTTCTACACCACCACGAACTGCTGGACGGCACCGGCTATCCGCACGGTCTGAGCGGCGGCGAAATTCCGGACCTGGTCCGGATCATGACCATCTCCGATATTTTCGGCGCGCTGATCGAGCGGCGCTCGTACAAGCCGCCGATGTCGGGCGACGCCGCCTACAAGATCCTGCTCGACATGGGCGCCAAGCTGGACAAGGACCTGGTGCGTGCTTTCAGCCCGGTCGCGCTCGGACGCGCCGCGGCTTGACAACGAAACGGCCGGCGCAACGCGCCGGCCGGGTTTCAAGAATCTCGACAAGACCGGGCGGCGGCGTCAGTCGTCGCGGTAGATGCGCTCGCGCCGCCGGTCTTTGCGATTGAGCGGCGCGCCGGAGCGGCTTCAGTCGTCGCGGTAGATGCGCTCGCGCCGCTCGTGGCGCTCCTGCGCCTCGACCGACAGAGTTGCGATCGGGCGCGCTTCGAGCCGCTTGATCGCGATCGGCTCGCCGGTCTCTTCGCAATAGCCGTAGGTGCCGTCGTCGATCCGGTTCAGCGCGGCGTCGATCTTGGCGATCAGCTTGCGCTGCCGGTCGCGGGCGCGCAGCTCGATGGCACGGTCGGTTTCCGAGGAGGCACGGTCGGCGAGATCGGGGTGGTTCTGGTTTTCGTCCTGGAGGTGCTGGAGGGTTTCCTTGGCCTCTTTCAGGATGTCTTCGCGCCAATTCATCAACCGGCCGCGGAAATAATCCCGCTGGCGCTCGTTCATGAAGGGCTCTTTGTCGGACGGCCGATAGTTCTTGTCTTTGCTCTTGTCCGAGCCATTGGACCCGTTCGGACCGTGTACGCCATTGATCCCATTCTTCTTTTTCATGCGACCCCACCGTACTGCCGCGAGCCTCCCTGCTCGCGGGGCGAGCTTATAGTGGCCGCGCCCGCCCTCGACAAGCACGTAATCAAGGCGTCGGGTTTTGGGGCAGGAACGCCGGGTTTTGGGGTCAGGACACGCCGTTTCGGGGCGTGAGCTTGGCGATTTCGACTTCCAGGCGCAGCTCGATCTCGCCCAGAACGGCGTCGAGCCCGGTATCGCCGGTCGGGTCCCGGAGTTCGGCTGTCGCGGCCTTCAGGCGGTGCAGGGTGGTGGTCCCGATCGTTCCGGCCAGGACTCCGACCTTCAATTCGTCGAGCGCGTCGAGCGCGATGCGGCCCCGCTTCACCGCCCGCCGCCGGCGCTCGCCCGGATCGTCCTGACCCTGCAGCGCCAACAGCGCATCGATTCCGCCTATGGTGCGCAGCGAAGCCGCCGCCGCCGTCTGCCGCGGCGCGTCGTCTTCCGGCACTGAAAATGCGCCACCGGGCGCGCGGCGCGGCTGCGAGACATTGGCCACCCTGGCGGGTGCGTTGGTGCCGAGAATGCGCATCGCGAAGGCCTTGGGTGCCGGACGGCCAATCCATCCCGGATTACCGCAAAGGGTGTGCCGGTTTGTTAATCCCCGGTAAACGGGCGGCAAATTTTGCCTCCCGCCCGGCAGCCCGCGCCGGTCCGCAGCCCAGCGCCGCTGGTGGCTGCAAAGCATTCCATCGACAAATCAAACACTTCCGAATTGGCCGCCGATGGCACGGGGTTCGCAAGGCTCATGCCGGTCCGACCTCATCGGGGAGCTTTGGATGACGAGGACGCCAAAGATCTGGTTCGCCGCAGCTGGCGTCGCGGCGCTGATGCTGATTTGCCATGCCGCGCCCGCCGCAGCCGATGGGCCGTTTCGCTCGTCGTCAACGTCGCGCATCAAGGATCTCGCCAGCGTCGAGGGCGTGCGCCAAAATCAATTGATCGGTTACGGCTTGGTGGTCGGTCTCAACGGCACCGGCGACACGCTCAACAACATTCCGTTCACCCGGCAGTCGCTGCAAGCGATGCTCGAGCGGCTCGGCGTCAACGTCCGCGGCCAGACGCTGCGCACCGGCAACGTCGCCGCCGTCATGGTGACGGGAAACCTGCCCGCCTTCGCGACCCAAGGCACGCGCATCGATATCACCGTCTCGGCGCTCGGCGATTCCAAGAGCCTGCAAGGCGGCACGCTGCTGGTCACGCCGCTGCTCGGCGCCGACGGCAACGTCTACGCCGTGGCGCAGGGCTCGCTCGCGATCTCCGGTTTCCAGGCCGACGGCGAAGCCGCCAAGATCGTGCGCGGCGTTCCGACGGTCGGCCGCATCGTCAACGGCGCGATCATCGAACGCGAGATCGACTTCGCGCTCAACCGCCTCAACCAGGTGCGGCTGGCGCTGCGCAACGCCGACTTCACCACCGCCAAGCGCGTTGCCGCCGCGATCAACGACTTCATCGGCACCAACACCGCCGAACCGCTGGATTCCTCCACGGTGCAGGTCAATGTACCCAAGCAGTTCACCGGCAATGTCGTCTCGCTGCTGACCGAAATCGAGCAGCTGCAGATCGAGCCCGATCTCACCGCGCGCATCGTCATCGACGAGCGCTCCGGCATCATCGTGATGGGCCGCGATGTGCGCGTGTCGACGGTCGCGGTGGCGCAAGGCAACCTGACCGTCACGATCACCGAGACGCCGCAGGTGAGCCAGCCAAACGCATTCTCGCGCGGCGGCACCACCGTCACTGTGCCGCGCACGCGGGTCGGCGTTCAGGAGGACGGCAAGAAATTCGGGATCGTGCGCGAAGGCGTGTCGCTGCAGCAGCTCGTCGACGGGCTGAACGCACTCGGCATCGGTCCGCGCGACCTGATCTCGATCCTCCAGGCGATCAAGGCGTCCGGAGCGATCCAGGCCGACATCGAGGTGATGTGATGGCGGCCTCCCTCGTCGCAGGACTCAATCCTGCCGCGGCAGCGCCCATGCTCAACGCGAAGGCAGCGGCCGGCGTTGCCGGCAAGGCGCGCGCCACCGCCGAGGAATTCGAGACGGTGTTTCTCAACAGCATGCTGCAACAGATGTTCTCCGACGTCGGAACGGGCCCGTTCAGCGGCGGCCCGGGCGCAGGCATGTGGCGGTCGTTCCTGACCGACGAATACGCCAAGTCGATCGTCAAGTCGGGCGGCATCGGCATCGCCGACCACGTCGAGCGTTCGCTGCTCGCCCTGCAGGAGCAACCATGAGCGAAGCCGCGACCGTTCCGAACCCGCCTCCCCCGCGTCCGGTGTCGAGTCACGCGGAGGCCGAGTTTCTGATCAAGCACCTGCTCGACGTGATGGACGCGCTGCTCGGCACGGTCGAGGAGGAAACCCAGCTCGTGCGCGCCGGCAAGCTGAACGACGCCGCCGCCCTCGAAGCCTCCAAGGCCGATCTGTCGCGGCTCTACATCGCCGACACGCTGCGGGTGCGGGTGAGCCAGGACTACCTCATGAAGACGGTGCCGGACACGCTCGATCGCCTGCGCAAGCGGCACGAGGAATTCCGCGCCGTCCTGCAGATCAATCTCACGGTGCTCGCGACCGCGCACGCAGTGTCGGAAAGCATCATGCGCGGGGTGTCTGACGAGATGGCCCGCAAGGCCACGCCGCAGGGCTATGGCGCTACGGGCCGGGCGGCAGCGCCGACCGCGGCGGCCCAGCAGCCGCTCGCGGTCAGCCGCGCGTTGTAGCGGCAATACACTCTAAGGTTGCAGCACGCCGGGAATGTTCACTTGGCGTTAGTACGCAAACGGTAGGGTAGAAGGAGTCACGACAGGGACTGTTCGGTTGGGTTTGCGTGCCCGGAAGGGCCGCAGGGAGAACCCGCATGGACAACAGTTTGTCGATCAGGCCCGGCGCCGCGATCCGCGGCCCCTATGCCTCGCGCGATCCGCTGCCGGTTCGGCAGGTCGCGGAATCCGAACTCGACCCTTCCAAGACCGTCGCCGCTGTCGACCCGGACCGGCGCCGTCAGCCCGGCAACGGGGGCGGCGACCCCGGCCGGCAAGAAGGGCACCAAAATCCCGACCACCCCAACCTTGATGTGGTCGTCGATCCCGAAACCCAGGACCGCCTGTTCCGCGAACGCGACGTCCGCACCGCGCCGCAAGAGCATCCGGACCAGGCGATGCTGCGCCAGCGCGCTTACGGCCACAGCCCGTCCGCTGGCGGCCCCCGGCCCCACGCCGATATCGAAGCCTGAACCGACGCCTTCATTCGCCCATCGGGCCCGGCTCCGGCGCGCCGCTTATGGTTAGCGGCCGGTTTATTTTCATGGTTACTTGAACGTGAAAGATTTCGCGGGTTGCCGCGAATGCAAATACTTGCCGCCTTAACTCGTTAACCACGTTCTTTTACGTGCCATTACAAGCAGCCATGCGATGACCACGGCCGATCTCTTGGGGGATCGAGACGTAACCGCCAAGTATTGGCAACACGACCAGAAAGGTTCGTACCATGGCTTCCAATATCACCCTGTCGGCCAGCGTCCGACAGAACCTGCTGGCTCTGCAGAACACTGCAGACCTGATGAGCGCGACGCAGAACAAGCTCGCGACCGGCAAGAAGGTCAACTCGGCCCTCGACAATCCGGGCAGCTTCTTCACCTCGCAGGCGCTGTCCAACCGCGCCACCGACCTGAACTCGCTGCTCGACTCGATCGGGCAAGCGCAGCAGGTGTTGAAGGCCGCCGACACCGGCCTTGGCTCGCTGACCAAGCTGGTCGAATCCGCGAAGTCGATCGCGAAGCAGGCGCAGCAGGCTCCGCAGGCCGGCTCGACGACCTACAATGCGTTCGCCGTCACCGGCGACCCGACCAACGAAACGCTCGCCAGCCACGACGGCGGCGCCGTCACGATCGCCAACACCACGGCCTATTCGTTCGACATCAACATCAACGGCCTGGGCGCCCGCACCATCAACTACACCTCGGACGCCGACGCGACCGAAGCCGAAATCGTGGCCGGCCTGCAGGCCGACCTCGCCACCGAACTCGCCGCCGCGGTCGGCGGTTCGAGCTTCACCGGCCGTGTCACGATCGCCACGGGCGCCGGCGGCGACGACCTCGTGGTCAGCGCAGTCGATGCGGACATCGACTTCGTGATCGCCAACGCCACCGCCAACACCGGCCTCACCAACAACACCTACAACTCCACGAGCCTGCTCGACAACATCGGCTCGTCGGGTCAGACCCTGTCGGTGCAGGTCAACGGCGGCGCCAACCAGATCCTCACCTTCGGCACCGGCGCGGGCCAGATCTCCACGCTCGCCGAGTTGAACACCGCGATCGGCGGCATCGCCGGCGTTACGGGCTCTGCCAACAACGCCGCGTTCACGCTGAACGTCGCCTCCACGACCAGCGCCCAGAACAGCCTCGTTCTGGCCGCCTCCAACGCCAACCTGGCCACCGCGCTCGGGATCGCGCAGAACAGCACGACGCAGGGCACGGTCACGATCGGCGCGCCGAACGCGACCCGCACCAGCTTGGAGCAGGACTACAACAACGTCATGTCGCAACTCGATGCACTGGTGAGGGACTCGTCCTACAACGGCATCAACCTGCTGAACGGCGACGACTTCAAGGTGCTGTTCAACGAGACCGGCACCAGCTTTCTGACCATCCCCGGGGTGACGTTCGATGCGACCGGTCTTGGCCTCAACGCAATCGGCGTCGGCCACTTCCAGGCCGACGGCAACATCGAGACCGAAATCGGCAAGCTCGACACCGCGCTCAGCTCGCTTCGCAACCAGGCGTCCAAGTTCGGCTCGACGCTGACCACCGTCCAAATCCGCCAGGACTTCACCAAGAACCTGATCAACACCCTGGAAACCGGCGCCGACAACCTCGTACTGGCCGACACCAACGCCGAAGGCGCGAACCTTCTGGCCCTGCAGACCCGCCAGCAGCTCTCGACCACGGCGCTGTCGCTGTCCGCCCAAGCCGACCAGGCGGTGCTGAGGCTGTTCGGATAGGCCGCCATCCGGCGGACGAACCGGGGCGGGGCCAAAACCCCGCCCTTATTTTTTGTCTATGGGTTAGACCGGATTGCCGGGCGATTCGCGGACGAGGGACGGGCCATGCCCCTGAAGGTCGAATTGAAGCCGAACGAGCGGATCATCATCGGCGAAAGCCTGCTGATCAACGGCGACCAGCGGACCCGGTTCACGATCAAAGGGACCGCGCCGATCCTGCGGGAAAAGGACATCCTGCTCCCCGAACAGGCCGATACCCCGGCCAGGCGCGTCTATCTGGCGGTCCAGCTGATGTACACGTCCCGGGATCCGGGGGAGCATCACGACGTCTATTTTTCCCTGGTCCGGGACATCGTCCAGGCCGCCCCCAGCATGTGGCCCTACATCGAGGCGATCAATAATCAAATCTTAACGGGCAATCTCTATAAGGCCTTGAAAGAAGGCCGAAAATTGATCGGGTACGAGTCGGAGTTGATCAACGATGCAAAGCGCGGCGCAGGCGTACGGAAGCGTGGCAAAGCAATCATCCAGCCCGCGCGAGCTTGAAGCCAATCTTCTGTTGCAGGCTGCCTCCCGGCTGCAGTCCATAAAGGACGGCTGGGACGCCAAGAAGTCCCAGCTCGAAGCTGCGCTCCTCTACAACCGCAAGCTCTGGTCGGTGTTTCTCAGCACCGCGACCAGCGGCAACAACCCGCTGCCGCCGGAAATCAGGCAGAACATCGCCAACATTGGCATCTTCGTGATGAATCACAAGCTGGAGACGAGCTTCGATCCGAAGCCTGAGAAGCTTGCCCCGCTGATCCAGATCAACCGCGAACTCGCCGCGGGCCTTCTCGGCCGCGCCTGAGACCCGGACGGCTGTCCGAATTGAAACGCCCCGCGGCTTGGCCGCGGGGCGTCTTGCTTGGCGGCCGGGCACCGCGCGATCAGATGTAATTCAGGAGCGTCGTACGCAGCAGCAGCGCCGTGGTCTGCAAGGTGGCCTGCAGGCTCGTCTGCAGGGCCAGGATCTTGGCCGCGACCTCTTCGGTCGGGATGCCCTCGACACTTTGCAGGAGGCTGTCCAATGCGCTCCCGGTCTGCCGGTGCCGGTCGGCGGAGGATTTCAGCGCAACCTGCGCGCCGGCGATCTCGCCTTGAATGGCGGTGATCTGCTGTTCGCCGGGGGGGGCCGATCAAGGCCGCACCGACGCGCTCCTGCAGCGCGCTAAAGCGCCCCGCGTCGTTCGGATTGAGCTCCGAATAGGTCGCCGCCGCGAACACCGCCAGATTTTGAACGGTGCGGCGCAGCGCCTGCTCGTTGGCGCGCGCACCGTAAGAAACGGATAACGAATGATCGGCGCGCGCGACGGCGGTCGCGCGCGGATCGCCGACGCTATCGTCGCCCAGATACCAGCCCACGGTGTTGGCGTCGGTTCCGTCCACCAGCGCCGTCGCGCTCTCAAACGGGGGGCCCGCGACCCGCTGCGGCGGGTTGGCGGCGTCGGTGTTGAAGAAGTCATTACCTGCCGCCACCGCCGAAGCCGCCGCAAGCTTGGTCGCCGCGAGCCTCGTCAGCCCCTGGTTAAGGGCGGCGCTGAAGTTCGTCGCCGTCGCATCGGCGTCTGCTCCGATGGTGAACTGTCCCGGCTGCGGCGGCGAGGAGGCCGTGGCGGTCAAGGTCAGGTCGGCGCTGGTGCCGTCCGGCAGATCGAAAGTGATATTCAGCGTTTGGCCTTCGCTGGGCAGCGGAGGGGAGAATTCAACGCTGAAGGTCGCGGGCGAGCCGGCCGGTCCGGTGACCGTCGCGCCGGTCAAATTCGACGTCACCCCGGAAATCTTGAAGCCGAACGGCGAAACCGCGTCCTCGGTCAGCGACACTTCGTCCGTGTCAGGCGCACCAATCGTGAGCCGCCCGAGGCCGCTTGCACCAAGATCAGCGAGCCGCCGCTCGGCCGTGACCTGAATGAGACCGGCGCGACCGCCTTCGCCGTTGAGAATATGGTCGACGGTTTCCGCCGCCGGCCGATCGACGGCGCGGCCCGAAAAGATGTAACGCCCGTCGGCCGCCGTGTTGAGCAGCGTCAGCGCCTGATCGAGCTGCGACCGTGCTTCAAGCTGCGACTGCGTCTGGGAGCTGCCCTGCAAGTCGAAATTGGACTGCACGACGGTGTTCTTGCCGGCGCGCGTCACCGAGTCGTACTGCGCCAGCGACGCCTGCATCAGGCTCAACCGCACGCCGACCTGCGTGATGGTCTGCTGATAGCCGTCGATTGCCGACAGTTGCGAGCGCAGGCCCACTGTCAGGCCGCGGCCGAGACCGAGACCTGCGTAGGAAATGCTTTTCTTGCCGGTGCCGAACTGGCGCTGCAGATCGTCGATCGTGCCGCGCATATCGACCGCGGACTGAATCGCGACAGACATGGTCATGCCGATTCCGCTGACGCTCATGGCGACCTCACGCTCTCAGCAACGTGTCGAGCATCTGCTGGATGACGGCCAGCACCCGCGCGTTCGCGCCGTAGGCGGTTTGAAGCGCAATGAGATTGGCCATCTCCCGGTCGATGTCGACGCCGGCCGAGTCATCGAAGCGCTGCCTGAGCGCATTCACCACAACGCCTTGGCCCGCTGCCAGTCCTTCGGCGGTCGCCGCGGCCTCGCCCTGCGAACTGAGAACCTGGCGCAGATATGCCGGCAGGCTGCCGTTGAACGGCGATTCGGAAGAGCCTATCCCAGTGTTCGATGAATATCCGAATGCGGCCTGCGTCAGCCTGTCGTAGATGAAGTTCGGCCGTGTCGGATCGCCGGACATTGCATTGCCGTCGAATGCGACGAGCTTGGCCGGATCGGCGATCAACGCCAGATTGACGGCGATGCGGCCGGCAAAGCCGATGCGCTGATGTCCGGACGAAGTGACCGAGCCCGAATAGAAGCCGCCGCCGTCGGTAAACAGCGGAAGCGCCGGACCGCCACCGGTGAGCGCGGTTGCGGTTTTGGTCGCCGAGAACGCGGTCACGTCGGTCCGATTGGGAGTGCCGTCATCCAGCACCTGCAAGGTCGTGCCGGCAGGATTGGCAAACGTCAGGCGGCCGTCGAATAAGGTATTGAGCTGCGATACGACCGAAGCAAGACCGCCGCTGAAATCGAGCCCGATGACCTTGTCGTCCGGCTCGATGGTGAACGAATCGCTCAGCGGCAATGCCGTCGGATCGTCGACCCGAACGATCGTGTAGCGATGCTCCTGATTGGTCATCCGGTCGAAAAACGTCAGCGACAAACTGTTGCCCGACAGCATTCCGGCGGTGTCGACCTCAAAGCCGGCCTGCGGACCGGACGTCGCCGGCGTGCCGGCGGTGGTCGTATCTGACAGCGCGCTCGCCATCGCCGCCGCCAGCGCGTCGAGCTGGTTCTGCGCTTCGACCAGGATCTCGTCGCGCATTTCAAGATAGGCCGCGATCTCGCCGGATCGGATGCCCTTGGTGGCGATCAGGTCGATCGACGATCCGCTGGGCGACACCAGCATCAGCGTGCCGGCGGTGTTCTTCGATTGATCGTGGCTCCATTGCGTCGACGGCATCATGGTGCCGGTCGGCGTCAAGACGAGGCGCGAAGGATCGGCGCCGACCAGTTGAATGCCGGACGTCGTGAAGACGTTGAGCTGATTATTGTCGCCGGAGATGACGCGGATATCCATCAATTCCGCGAGTTGGCTGATGTAGAAGTCGCGCTGATCCAAAAGCGCAGCCTCGCCGGCGTTGCGCGCCGTGGCGTCCATCAACTGCCCGTTGATCGAGGCGATCTTTTCGATCGCAATATTGGCGGCGCCGACTGCGTCGGCGATGCCGCCCTCTGCGTCGGCACGCAGCCCCTGAATGTCGGTGGTCATGCCGTTCAGATTCTGGGCCAGGACCTGCGCGGCGCTGAGTACGCCGCTGCGCGCGGACGACGACTCCGGGCTGGTGATCAAGGTCTGCACGGCGTTCGTAAAGTTGTTGAACAGCGTTTCGAGCGAACTGTCCGAACCGGGCTGGCCGAACAGCGACTGCAGCCGCTGATAGAAGTCCGCGCGCACCTGGGCAAAGGAGCCGCCCGACAGCTCGACCCGCAACTGGCGCTGGACGTAAAGGTCGAGCTCCCGGTTGATCGCGACCACCCGGACGCCGCCGCCGGTGTCGCCGGCCGACGTCGCCTGATACGAGACCGATTTCCGGATATAGCCCGGCGTCTGCGCATTGGAGACGTTGGCGGCCGTGATCGCGAGCGCGGTCTGCGTGGTGCGCAGACCGGACATCGCGTTGTTGAGCGCCAATCCGATGCTCATGAGCGGCGACCTTTACTCCGAACTGCGGGCCGTTACCGCAGCATGTTCAAGAGATCCTGAACCATCTGGCTGCTGGTCGAGATCACGCGTGTATTTGCCGAATAGGCCTGCTGCGTCACAATCAGCTTGGTGAACTCGTCGGCGATGTCGGTGTTCGAGCTTTCGAGCGAGGAGCCGACGATCTTGCCGGGCGCGCCGTAGGTCGGCGTGCCTGAGGCGTCGGTTGCGATGAAGGCGCCGCCGTCGATGCGCTTGAGGCCGTTGGTTCCGTTGAAGCTCGCGAGCGTGATTTCGGCGAGGTCGATGGTGCGGCTGTTCGAATAGGTGCCGACCACGCGGCCCTTGTCGTTCACCGACACCGACTGGAGCGTGCCGGCGGCGTAGCCGTTCTGCTGCAGCAGGTTGACCTGCACGTTGCCGTTCGGATCGGAGAACTGGGTGATGCCGCCCGCGCCGTGGACCAGGTTGACGGTGCCGAGCAGCACGCCATCGACGGTCACGTTCGGCAGCGACAGCGTGGCGACCAACGGACTCATCTGGCCGTTGGGCCCGAAGGTGTAGTTGATACCGACATTCTGCCAAGCGGGCTCGATGCCCGTCGCCTGCGAGTCGATTTGATAGAACAGGTTCCAGGTGTCGGTGCCGCCATAGAGCTTGCTGTCGACCTTGGCCCAGCGCAGCTGGATATTCACCGGAGAGCCCGCGGTGTCGTAAGCGGTGATGGCGCCGCCGCCGATCGACTGCTTGACGAACGTGGTCAGGTCGTTGGCGATGACGGTGCCGTTTGACGGGACCGCCGAGGTCGTGCGGATACCGAACGTCACCGGGTTGACGTTGCCGCCGATCGTGATCGTGTCGTCCGGCGACATGCCCCCAGCGACGATGGTGATGTTGCCCGCGTTCGCACCGGTCGTGATGACGCTCGCCGTGCCGGCCGTGAGAGTGCCCAGCTCGGTTGCCAGTTCCGATAGCGTCGACACCTGACCAACGCCGTATCCGAACGTGATGACCAGGAGCGGATTCGGTGGATTGGCTCCGGACTGGATTTCCAGCGTCTGGGTCGCGGTGACGGCGCTTTGCGTCAGCAGGTTCGTGGGATTGCTGGTCCCCACCGAAAGCCCGAGTTCGTTGAGCACCGCCGCGGTGCTGGTGCCGCCGATCTGGATCGACGTATCGGGGTTGATGCTGGTCAGCCGCAGCCGATTGCTGACGATCGACGCGCCCACGCCGGTCGTACCCGTCTCGGCATCGATTGCCGCCTCCACGGCAGCCGCATTCATGCCGGCGGTGATGATGATGTCGGTGGTCCCGATCCGCAGCGTACCGCCGACAGAGCTGAGCGTGGAAATGTCCTGTGTGCCGGTGACCAAGGCGGGGGCGTCCGGCAAGAGAGTTGCACCGATACCCGTGATCGTTGCGGGCGATGGCGGGCCCGCCACGGGATTGGCCTGGAAGTTGGCCGGCTGCAGCAGTTCGGACATCGGCAGATTGGGATCGCTGTCCGGGGTCAGCGGATAGCTCGCGAGGTTGGCCTTGTATTCGACCTGAGTCGTCGCCTGCGCCGGCAGGAATCCGCTGTCGAATTGCAGCAGCGTTGGCACGCTGCCGACCAGGTTGCCCGTGGTCGGATCGACCGGGATGCCCATGAGGTAATAGCCGGCGCTGTTGACCAGATAGCCGTTCTTGTCGGGCGCAAAGTCGCCGCGGCGGGTGTAGAGGTCGACGCCGTCGAACACCGGGCGGTTGTCGACGAAGCTCGACGGCTTGGCCACCACGAAGAAGCCCTGGCCGTTGATGGCCATGTAGGTGCCGACCTGCGAGTTCTGGATGTCGCCCTGCACGCTGTTGGTCGAGCGCGAACTCGCCACCACGTTGCCGGACAATTGCTTGGACGGCAGGTTGTCGGGGATCAGGTCCTCGAAGCTCGTGTCCACGCGTTTGAACGCGATGGTCTGCGAATTGGCGATGTTGCCGGAGATGTTCTCAAGCGCGTACGACTGCGCACGCATGCCGCTGACGGCGGTGGTCAGCGCTCCGAAAATTCCCATAACCCGTCTCCACTTGCGATACGCACGCGCACCTACGACGCGCACGCCACGGTCCCGGCGGTCGTGATGCAAGCGACGGGCCATTGAAATTATCAAATGATATCAATTACTTAATTGAAACGCCGTTGCCTCTTGGCCCGGCAGGATGCGACGCTGGCCGGCAAGAATTTCCCACTTCGATGGCCGGTCAGGCGGACGCCAGCGACGGCACAAACCCCAGCGCCACACCGTTGATGCAGTAGCGCTGCCCGGTCGGCGGCGGTCCGTCGGGGAACACGTGGCCGAGATGGCCGCCGCAACGCCGGCAGTGCACTTCGGTGCGCGCCAGAAACAGGGTACGGTCGGTCGCGGTGCCGATCGCATTGGCCAGCGGACGGTAGAAGCTTGGCCAGCCGGTGCCGCTGTCGTATTTCGTGTCGGAAGCGAACAGCGGCAGGTCGCAGCCGGCGCAGACGAAGGTGCCGGTGCGCTTTTCGTGATTGAGCGGGCTCGAATGCGGCCGCTCGGTGCCGTGCTGGCGCAGCACGCGATACGCCGCGGGCTTGAGGATGCGGCGCCATTCGTCGTCGGCCTTCTCGATCTCGAAGAGACCGGCGCGCACCGGATCGTCGCGCAACCACCAGACTGCGGCGAGCGCAGCGATCGAGGCGCCGCCGACCGTGAACGCGCGGCGACTCATGCCCTCGATCGCAGCCGACTTCGGCCCGGCAAACGGCTCGGACACGGCGCGCGGCCTTTTAGCTGCTCTTGTCCGGCGCGCCCCAGAGGTCTTTGAGGCGCTGATCGCGGCCGCAATTGAAACGGTACAAATTGTAACGGACCGGATTCTTCTTGTAGTAGTCTTGGTGATACTCCTCAGCCTTGTAGAACGTCGTGGCCTGGGTCACCTCGGTGTGCACGATGCGCGGCGCGAACTTCATCTGCACCGTCTTCCTGGTTTCCTCGGCAAGCTTCTTCTGCTCGTCGTCACGATAGAAGATGCCGGCGCGGTACTGCTCGCCCGCGTCGCAGAACTGCCGGTTCTTGGCCAGCGGATCGTGGTTGCGCCAGAACACGTCCAGCAGCTTGGCGAACGTCACCTTGGACGGGTCGTAGACGATCTCCACCGCCTCGGTGTGGCCGGTGGTGCCGGAAACCACCTGGTTGTAGGTCGGGTTGGCGGCCCGGCCGCCGATGTAGCCGGACGTGGTGCTGATGACGCCGTTGACCTTGTCGAAGTCGGCCTCCACGCACCAGAAGCAGCCGCCGGCGAAGATCGCGGACGCCTGCGGTGGCGTGCCGCCGGACTGCGCGGATGCGATGCCAGCGGCGGCCAGCAGAGCGGCGAAGACGGCAGCGGAGATGCTCGGCAATCGTTTCATGGGCACGTTTCCCCTCGGGCAGGCTTTGCGGACGCCGGACTTTCAAGACGCCAGCCGACTTTCTCCATAGCGCCGGGGCACGGGGAAGTACGCTCAATTCCGCTCACGATCCCGCGACCGCACCGTGGCCATCGGTGAGGCGGGCGCTTGCCCGGCGCTTTGGCCATGGCCTATAGCGTTTTCGAGCGAAGTGGGTACCGGTTCGCGTCAAGAAAGCGCGTCAAAACAAAAAGCTAGAGCCCGGCATTGATTCCATCAAAGCCGGAAAGGCTCTAGGGTGAATTTGTGCACTGCAAGGAGACTCCATGCGTTTCGAAGGCACCCGCGGCTATGTCGCCACCGACGATCTGAAGGTTGCGGTGAACGCCGCGATCACGCTCGAACGGCCGCTGCTGGTGAAGGGCGAACCCGGCACCGGCAAGACCGTGCTGGCGTTGGAGATCGCCAAGGCGCTCAATGCGCCGTTGATCGAATGGCACGTCAAGTCCACCACCAAGGCGCTGCAGGGCCTCTACGAATACGACGCGGTGTCGCGGCTGCGCGACAGCCAGCTCGGCGACGAGCGCGTGCAGGACATCCGCAACTACATCAAGCGCGGCAAGCTGTGGGACGCCTTCGTGTCCGACGAGCGGCCGGTGCTGCTGATCGACGAGATCGACAAGGCCGACATCGAGTTTCCGAACGACCTGCTGCTCGAACTCGACCGCATGGAGTTCTACGTCTACGAGACCTCGGAAACGGTGAAGGCGCGGCGGCGTCCGATCGTCATCATCACCTCGAACAACGAGAAGGAGCTGCCGGATGCGTTCCTGCGCCGCTGCTTCTTCCACTACATCCGCTTCCCCGATCCCGACACCATGACGGCAATCGTCGAGGTGCATTTCCCCGGCATAAAGCAGCGCCTGGTCGCGGAGGCGCTGCGGCTGTTCTACGAGGTGCGCGACGTGCCGGGCATCAAGAAGAAGCCCTCGACCTCGGAGCTGCTGGACTGGCTCAAGCTCCTGATGTCGGAGGACATCGGGCCGGAAACGCTGCGCGAGCGCGATCCGAAGAAGCTGATCCCGCCGCTGCACGGCGCGCTGCTCAAGAACGAGCAGGACGTGCATCTGTTCGAGCGGCTGGCGTTTATGGCGCGTAGAGAAGGCCGCTGACGCGGCCTATGGCGCGGCGCGAGGGGCGCTGAGTTGGCCATTGGCCCAGCGCGAGAGGCGTTGAGGCAACGACTCAGCTGGGCTTGCTGCCGGACACGAACTCGACCTCGGGAAGCTTCGGCGTTTCCGCCGGCGCAGGCGCGGCAAATGCGGGCGCAGCGGCAACAGGCACAGTTGCAGCCTTCTCCACCGCCAATCGCTTGCGCTCGGCGTCGTGGCGCGCCGCGGCATCGCGCTTGTGCGCGCGCGGCACCGCCACCCGCTCGCGTGTGCGATGCGTCCAGTAATAGGCCTGCGCCGCCACGCGCCCGAAGAGACCGCCGGCCCACACCAGCTCGAACGGCAGGAATTGCCGCCAGGTCTTGTCGTCCTCGACGATGGCGCGGGCGATCAGCTCGCCGGCCATCGCGGTGGTGTTGAGACCGTGGCCGCCGAAGCCGCCGAGCAGCCAGAGCCCCGGCGACAGCTCGCCGATCTGCGGCATGCGGTGCACGGTGAGGCCCAGGGTCCCGGTCCAGGCGTATTCGACCGAAACCCGGCCGAGCTGCGGATAGGTACGCGCCAGGTCGTGCGTTAGCGACGCGGCATGGCGCTGCGGATCGCCGGGCCAGACCGTGCTGCGGCCGGACCACATCAGGCGGTCGCCGTCGACGACCCGGTAGTGGTTGTCGGCAAGATCGGTGTCGCTGACCGCGCCGGGGAAGGCGATGGCCTCGCCGAGCCGCTCGCCGAGCGGCGACGTGGTGAGCACGTAGGTCGAGACCGGCAGCAGCGTCGAGGCCACCTGCGGCATCAGCTTGCGCATGTCGACATTGCCCGCCAGCACGACATGCGCCGCGCGCACCCGCGCGTTCGGCGTCACGACGCGCTTGCGCACGCCCGCGGGATCGATTTCCAGCGCCGGCGTCTCTTCGCAGATGCGCGCGCCCGCGGCTTCGGCGGCGGTTGCAAGGCCCAGCGCGTAATTGAGCGGATGGATGCTGAAAGCGCGCGGATAGAACAGCGCGCCGAAATAGTGCGGGGACTTGAGCACGGACTGCACGCGCCCCGCGCTCCAGGCCTCGACCTCGGCGCCGAACTCGCCCGCAAGGACATCCACGGCGTCCCGCGGCGGAAACGCTGCGTCGGTCTTGGACACATGCAGCCAGCCGCCCTCGGACAGTTCCACGCCCGGCATTGCGGTTTCGGCGATGGTGTTGCGGATATATTGCACGCCGGCGTCCGACAGCGCCCACAGCGACCGGGCGCCGTCGCGGCCGACGCGCGCAACGACGGTGCCGGGATCGGCGGCAAAGCCCGGCAGCACGAAGCCGGTGTTGCGGCCCGACGCGCCGCTCGCCACGCGCCTGGCCTCCAGGACCACCACCGACCAGCCGCGCCGCGCGATCTCGCGCGCTGCGGTGAGGCCCGCAAGCCCCGCACCCACCACGCAGACATCGACGTCGAGTTCGACCGCCAGCCGGCCGCGCGGCGGGCTTGCCACCGCGGTCGCGGCATACCAACTTGACCCGTAGGCCTTCGGATCGGCGGTCGGCATCGCGCCTCTCTGGGCGGGCGCGCCGGACCGGCTCCGGCGCGTCTGGACGTCAACAGCTAACGGCAAATCGACCGCAGGAAAAGCCGGGAAGGCCTCACATGCGTCGTCTCTTGCTCTTGCGCCATGCCAAAGCGGAACGCGCCAGACCGGGCGAGCGCGACCATGACCGCATTCTGGCCGACCGCGGCCGCGCCGACACCCCGAAAATCGCCCACTACATGGCGCGCCACGGTCTGGTGCCCGACGCCGCCGTCGTTTCGACCGCGGCGCGCACACGCGAAACCTGGGCCTTGTGCGAACCGGTATTTGAACGCGCGCCTCCCGTGGTTTTCGAAAGCCGCATCTACGAAGCCACGCCGCAGGCCATCATGGGCGTCATCGCGGAGACGGCGCCCGGCGTGGGCACCCTGCTGGTCATCGGCCACAATCCCGGCCTGCAGGAGCTCGCGGCGCTGCTCATTGCATCCGGCGACGTGGACGCCCGGCAGCGAATGAACGAGGGCTTCCCGACCTCGGCGCTCGCCGTGATCGGCTTCGCGTTCGAAGACTGGAGCGGCGTGCATCCCCACGCCGGCCGGCTCGAACATTTCGTCACGCCGCGCGCGCTCGAACCCGAAAGCGATTAGGGCATGATCCCGAAAAGTGGGGATCGGTTTTCGGAAAAGATCATGCCCAATCAAAAAAGAAGAGCCTAGAGTCTGATTCAACGCAGTTGGATCAGACACTACCCCGGACGGACGCCACGATTTGTGGCAGGATTGACGCAATCGGCGCAAAGGAGCCCGCGATGTACAAGAAAATTCTCGTCCCGGTCGACCTTGCCGACCCCAATCTCGCCAAGCCTGCGCTCGACACCGCCGTGACGATCGCCAACGCCGAGGGCGGCGACATCCGTCTGATCAACGTGCTGCCGCTGACGCCGGTCATGCTGGCCGAGTATGTGCCGCCGGATTTCGATGCGCAGCAGCGGCGCTCCGCGGAGGAAGCGCTGACCATCGTCGCCAAGGAAATCGGCCTTGGCGAAGGCCGCTCGACCTGGGTGGTCCGTCAGGGCGGCATCTATCAGGAGATCCTGGAAGAGGCCAAGGAATGTGACGCCGACCTGATTGTGATGAGCTCGCACCGCGTCGGCGTCCGCACCTATTTCCTCGGCTCGGTCGCGGGCCACGTGGTGCGCTACGCGAATTGCTCGGTGATGGTGGTGCGGCGCTAAAGTCTTTTTGGTTTGGGCATGATCTGTTCCGAAAACCGGTTCCCACTTTTCGGGATCATGCCCTAACCCGCCCTGCGGAACCGGGCCAAGCCGGCATTCGGGTTCGGCAACACGTTCTCCGGGATCGCGTCCGGCCGGTAGCGCAGCGGCCGGTTGCGGCGCAGGAAATTGCCGATTTGCCAGCCGAACAGCACCACCAGACCGGCCATCACCGCAGCCCCGATCCAGTCGCCCTGAATGAGGCCGCGGCCACCCACGAACAGCATAATCGCCAGGATTCCGGCGAGCAGGACGACGCCCATCCAGTACACCGGCACCGGCGACCCGGCTGCGAACTGCGCGCCGGTATCGGCCGCATCGAGCCTGCGGTGCAGCTCCTTGACGAACGCCACATACTCCACGTCGTGGCGCTGCTGCTCGACCAGGTTGCGCCAGGAGGTCGAAGCGATGCGCAGCTTCGGGCCGTCGCTCGACCAGATTTCGGTGAGGAAGCGATACGACTGCATGGTCATCGGCCGGAACGACAGCCGCACGCGCTGGATGCGGTCGTAGCGGATCGTTCCGTTGCGACGGCCAAACTGCCATTCCAGCCCGCGCTCGCGCAGCGCGAACTCCCACGGCGCGCCCAGCATCGCCGGCTTGTAGGCGTAGTACGGATCGCCCGCCCCGCCGTCTTGAGCGACTGCAACGTCGCGCTGGTCGTCGTTTGTCACGTTAGTCCGATGCCGCTGTGCTGGAGAAAAGGCGATGATAGCCACCGCCGCGCGGCGGGGCTACGACGCAAGAATCGGGCTCCGCCCGTCATGGCTTGCGGCCCTGGATCGAGTCGATGCGCGCGATTTCGGGGAACAGCCGCATCCATAACGCCGCTATCAGCACCGCGCCAATGCCACCCGCCAGCACCGACGTGAACGCCCCGAACATCGCCGCCACCGCACCGGCGCGGAACTCGCCGAGCGTGCCGGAGGTGCCGGTGAACATCGCATTCACGGCCGTGACGCGGCCCAGCATCTCGTTGGGCGTCTGCGTCTGCACCAGCGTATGGCGGATCACCACGCTCACCGCGTCGGCCGCGCCATAGACCGCAAGCGCCGCGATCGACACGGCGAGCGACGTCGACAACGCGAATGCAATCGCAGCCAGGCCGAAGGCCGCGACCGAGGCGAACAGCACGTGTCCGACGCGGTGCTCCAGGGCGCGGCGCGCCAGCAGGATCGACACCGCGAGCGCCCCGATGGCGGGCGCCGAGCGCAGCACGCCGAGCCCCCAGGGTCCGGTTTCCAGGATGTCCTTGGCGTAGATCGGCAACAGCGCGGTGACGCCGCCGAGCAGGACCGCGAACAGGTCGAGCGAGATCGCGCCCAGCACCACGCGGTTGCTCAGGATGTAGCGGAAGCCCGCGAGGATGGTATCGAGCGTCACCGGCCGCTTTTGCGGCGGCGGTCCCTGCAGGCGGACCAGGCTCACCAGCGCGCCCGCCAGCACGAACACGACCGTGCAGACGGTGTACACGGTGTTCGCACCGAACATATAGAGAATCCCGCCGAGCGCGGGGCCGCCGATGATCGCGGTCTGGTTGGCGGTCGCGGCAGCCGCGATCGCGCGCGGCAGCAGCACCGGCGGCACGATCACCGGTATCAGCGCATGCATGGTCGGCGTCTCGAACGCGCGCGCCGTGGCGCTGACGAACAGGATCGCGAGCATGGCGTCGCGCGTCAGCCAGCCGCCGAGCGTGCCGGCGACGAACGCGGCCGCGGCCAGCGCCTTGAGCACTTGGGCGAATGCGATCACCCGGCGGCGGTCGTAGCGGTCGGCGATCTGGCCGACGACGAGACCCAGCACGACCACCGGAACGAACTGCACCAGCCCAACCAAACCGAGGTCGAATGCGCTCCCGGTCAGGTCGTAGATCTGCCAGCCGACTGCGACCGCCTGCATCATGTAGGCGGCGTTCGACGACGTGCGCGCGAACCAATAGAAGACGAACGAGCGATGCCGGCGCAGCTCGGCGGGCGGATGGACGAAGCTGTCGGAGGGTGCTGACATTGAAAAGCGCCGGCGGCGGGCGCGCCTACATAGCGCGTCCGCCGCCGGTCACCAATGCGCTGTCCACCGCCACAGCGGCGGAAACCGAAAACGTCAGTTCAGCTTGACGCCCGCGTCCTTGATCACCTTGCCCCAGAGTTCGGTCTCCTTCTTGAAGAAGGCCGCCTCCTCAGCAAGCGTGCCGCCGACCACCTCAGCGTTGAGGTTGCCCAGCCGCTGCCGCACCGTCGCGTCGCGCAGCGCCTCGCGAATGTCGGTGTTGAGCTTCTGCACGATCACCTGCGGTGTCTTGGGCGGCGCGACGATGGCGAACCACGTCACCGCGACGAAGCCCGGGACGGTTTCCTGGATTGTCGGAACGTCCGGCAGCGACGGCACCCGCTTCTCGGAGGCTACGCCGAGAATCCGGATCTTGCCGCCCTTGATCAGCGACATGGCGGCGCCAATGTTGTCGAACGCGACATCGACCGTGCCCGCGACCAGGTCCTGAACCGCAGGTGCCGAGCCGCGGTAGTGCACGTGCTGGAACTTGACCTTGGCCATGGTCTGGAACCATTCCGACGTCAGGTGCGCGGTGGTGCCCACGCCCTGCGTGCCGGAATTGAGCACGCCCGGATTCTTCTGTGCGAAATCGATCACGTCCTTGACGGTCTTGGCGTCCTTCAGCCGCGGCGAATTGGTGAGCAGCGAGTTCGGCACCTTGCCCATCGTCGCAATCGGGATGAACTGCGTCGGATCGAACGGCAGCTTCGGATTGAGGATGTGGTTGTAGACCAGCGGCGGCGGCGGCGCGGAGAACAGCGTGTAGCCGTCCGGGTCGGAACGGAACGCCGCTTCCGCGCCGACATTGCCGCCCGCACCGGCGCGGTTCTCGACGATGACCGGCTGGTTCCACTTCTTGGACAGGAAGTCCGCAACGATGCGCGGCATCGCGTCTGCGGTGCCGCCGGCCGGGAACGGCACGATGATCTTCACCGCGCGCGTCGGATAGTCCTGCGCTGCGGCAGATGCAGTCAGCGCAGCCGTTACTGCCAATGCACCGGCCAGCGCGATAAGTTTTCGAGACATGCCTCACTCCCTTGGATGCCGAAGATTCAACGGACGTTAGTCCGTTGCAGCCGGCGTTTCCAGCGCCGGACCGGCGCGGATCGCCGCAGCCGCGGGCACGGACGGGCGATCATCCAAAGAAGCGGCTCAAATAAGCGGCGAGGCCTTGCCCCGCGGCGGCGGCCCCCGTGTAGCCGACATAGCCGTCGGGCCTGACGAGGATCAGGCCATCGCCGTAGATGCGATGGGCTTCGCCGCCGGGATCGGTTAAGGCACCCTCGCCCATGGCTTCGCCCATTCGAGCCACGCGGATTGCGCGCACCGCATCGCGATAACGCGGATCGAGCGCGGGCAGGATTGAGCCACCGAAAGCCAAAAGCGTGAAATGCGGTCCGCGAAGGATGTCGAACAGCCGCACCGGCGCGCCCGACGCGTCGGCGAGCCGCGCATCCGGAGCACGGTCGCCTGCGCACGTGCCGCCCTCACCCACCGCCGGGCGCTCGTTGACCGACAGCGGCCCGCCGCGATAATTGAGCGAAAGCTGCATGTGCTCGCCCTTGCGCGGCTCCTCCTTGTCTTTCGCCTTGCCGAGCCAGTCCTTGTGCATCTGCACGACGAATTCGAGCAGGTTCGCCGCGACCGGTAGCCGCTCCGCCTCGTAACTGTCGAGCAGCGCATCCGGCGCGCCGTGGCGCAGCACCTGGCCGAGCTTCCAGCCGAGATTGTAGGCGTCCTGCACCGCCGTGTTCATGCCTTGCCCGCCCGCCGGCGGATGGACATGCGCGGCGTCGCCTGCCAGGAACGCGCGGCCGGCGCGGAAGTGCCGCGCCATGCCGCTGCGCGATCCGAAGTGCGAGGCGAACAGCACTTCGCGCAAAACGAAGTCCGGGCGTTGCGTGCGCTCAACGATAAGCTTGCGCAGCGCATCGAACGACAGGTCCGGCTCCTCGTTCTCGAACTTGGCGTAGAGCTGAAATGCATTGCTCTTGACCAGCGGCCCGAGCCACAGCGCGCCGCCGGGCGCGTTGTCCCACATGTGCCAGTGCTCGCGATCGAGATCGCCGTCGATCACGACGTCTGCCGTGATCATCGGATGCGGGTCGATGGTTTCGCTTGCGAACTCGACGCCGGTCGCCGCCCGCACGACGCCGCGCGCGCCGTCGCAGCCGGCGATGTAGCGCGCGCGAACGGTCTCCGCGGGAGCACCGGCGCGCTGGAGCGTCGCCGCGACACCGTCCGCAGCCTGCTCGAAATGTAAAAGCCGCGTGCCGAACTCGACCGCGGCCCCGAAGCCCTCGAGCCGCTCCCGCAACATCTCCAGCGCGCGCGGCTGCGGCAGCATCCACATGCTGGGATAAGGCACGTCCGGCGTCGGCGCCCGCCGCTCGATGCGGTGGAATTTCGCCAAGCCCGCGGGCTTCGGCCCGTCCCAGGCCAGCGCCGGCGAATACGGCCCGCCCGCCTCGTGCACCGCATCGACAATGCCGAGGTCGTCGTAGATTTCCAGCGTGCGCGGCTGGATGCCCTTGCCGCGCGAGCCGGAGCGGTGGTCGGGCGGCATGGGGCTCGCCTCGACGATCCGGATGCTCACACCGCGCCGCGCCAGATCGCAGGCCAGCACAAGGCCCGCGGGACCGGCGCCAGCGATCAGAACGTCGATATCGGCCACGACCTCGGCCTCCTCGGAAAGTCCGCGGCAGATTAGTCGCGTCGCCGGAGATCATCCATTGTCCGTGACGTTTGACAGCAATGCCCCCAGGCGACACCTTCGAGCCTTGGTTTCTTGACGCTCCAAAAGGCAGGCCATGACCGGCTTCTTCGTCCCGCACGACCTCAAGACACCGCTCAAGGGCGCGGACAATGGCCCGCTCGCAGGCCTTACCGTCGCGGTGAAGGACATGTACGCCATCGCGGGCGAACGCGCGGGCGCAGGCAATCCCGACTGGCTCGCCCAGGCGCAGCCTGCGGCCGCGCACGCCTCGGCCATCGAGAAGCTGCTCGCCGCCGGCGCGACCGTCATCGGCAAGACGATCTGCGACGAATTCTTCTACAGCGTCGCCGGCATGAACGCGCACTACGGCACGCCCGCAAACGTCCGTGCACCGGGCCGCATTCCGGGCGGCTCGTCGAGCGGATCGGCGGCGGCGGCCGCTGCCGGCGCCTGCGATTTCGCGCTCGGCTCCGACACCGGCGGTTCGGTGCGCATTCCGGCGTCGCTCTGCGGGCTCTACGGCATTCGCACGACGCTCGGACGAGTCGACACGCGCGGCGCGATGGACATGTCGCCGTCGTTCGACACCGTCGGCTGGCTCGCGCCGACCGCCGGTGTGTTCCGCAAGGTCGGGCTTGTGTTGCTCGGCGGCGAGCGCATCGGCGCGTCCGTTTCCGAACTGCTGATCGCCGACGATGGCTTTGCCGAGTCCGATCCTGCGGTCGCTGCGCTGCTGGGCGACGCGCTCGCCGCGATGAAAGGCGCCCTGCCCCGCCCACGCAACATCCGCATCGCGCCGGACGGCCTCGATCCATGGCGCGACGCCGTCCGCATCGTCCAGGCCCACGAAATCTGGCAGGTGTACGGGCGATTCGTCACGGAGAAGGAGCCGCGCTTCGGCCCCGGCGTCGCCGAGCGCATGCAGGCGGCATCGCAAATCACGGCAGCGCAAGCCGACGCCGCGCGCAAGGTCCATGCCGCGGCGCGCGAGCAGATCCGTTCCGTGGTGAAGCCCGGCACGATCCTGGCGCTGCCCGGCGCGCCATGCATCGCGCCAAGGCTCGACACGCCGCCCGACGGCCTCGACTCCTACCGCACGCGCGTCATGCGGCTGACCTGCATCGCGGGGCTCGGCGGGTTGCCGCAGGTGTCGATCCCCGCAGGCACGCTCGACGGCTGTCCTGTGGGACTGTCGTTCGTGGGATGGGCGGGCGGCGACGAGGCGCTGCTCGATCTCAGCGTGTCGGTGTCGCGGTATTGCGGTATCGCACGCTGAACGCGCGCGGGAGTCAGACGGTGAAATCCCAGGTCGGCCGCGCGAGATAGTACACGCCGACCTTGTCGCCGTCGCGCCAGCTGACCTTGCAGCGGCGGCGCACCCGCCCGTCGCGCGACAGTGCGATCTGGAATTCCTCGGGCAACCTCATGTCCGGCGCGACGGCAAGCCGCGCACCGCTCGACGACACGTCCGAGATGACGCACGGCCGGTTCAGAACGCCCGCGCCGAGATCGATCCAGGCGATGCAATGGACCTCTTCACGCGGCGCGGCGCGGCGGTCGAGGACCGCCAGGGTCTCGCCGTCGGATTCGCAATCGTGATCGAGACTCAAATGGCGCTCCCGGCGGATCGGAGAGCCGCCGCAAAACCGGCGGATGCCCTGCGATCGCTCGGAGGCTAGCGGATGCGCTTTACCGAACGGCCCGTTCCTTCGGTCGGATTTTCGGGCAGATCGATTCAAATTTGAACGATTCCGGAAACGCTTCGGTGGCAATGAAAATCCGGCCGGCCAAGGGCCGCGAAGCGGACTTCGCGCCAATGGCCGGCCGGTGAACTGCGAGCTGGGCGGTCAGAGCGCCGATCAGCGCCGCTTGCCCTTGCGCGGCTTCTTGCCTTCCCACTCGGGGTGCTTGTCGTAGGCCGCATTGACCAGCTTCGCCCCGATAAACGGCAGGATGCAATCCGCGATCAGGACGTGGCCTTCGCGCATGGTGAGCGGACGGTTGACGACCGCGGTCGCAACCATCGGCGACAGCGCCGTGCAGCCGATCGTGGTCAGGGCAAACGCACCGCCGCTGCCGATCGGCCCGCCTTTG
This sequence comes from Alphaproteobacteria bacterium, assembly GCA_016869215.1. Taxonomy (GTDB): domain Bacteria; phylum Pseudomonadota; class Alphaproteobacteria; order Rhizobiales; family Xanthobacteraceae; genus Z2-YC6860. Next base: position 60,006 of record VGEP01000003.1, read on the forward strand.
CCTTTCCAGTCGGTCATCGCGAAATAGGCGACCGTCATGCCCGCGCCCACGCCGATACCGACATGCTTCACGGTGCGGTCGATGCCCTTGCCGTGCTTGCGGCCGCCTGCATCCGCGGACTGGCACGTCAGCGCCAGAGCCGCGGCGATGACCGTGAGTGCGACTGACAGCTTCCTCATCGTTCCAACCCCTCAACTGATTGAGCCCCGAACCCTGTCTGCGGCGCACAATTCACGAAGTCGAGTTCTTTGTGCCCCGCGCCGAAGTTTTGCACGCATTTTCCGGCACGGCTACGCTACGGGTTGCCGCGGAAAAGGAGAAGGGCCGCCCGCAAGGGCGGCCCTTCCATTGTCAGGCCGTGGTCCGGCACCAGACGCGCAAGAGTTGCGCGCCCGGGCGTGACCGTGACGGTTCACGTCACGCGGCGTCCACCTCGGCTGAGGCGACGATCCAGCTCATGGATGCCGGCGACCGCGGCGATAGACAATGAGACACTGGATCACCTCCTTTCGGTTGTTGAACGATGAGGCAAAGCTAACACGGAAAATTCGATTCGAAAGTGGTGGCAGCCGTTTCTCACCGGTCTGTGGCGTGCGTGCATCAGCGGTGAAATTCCAAGCCAATCCCCCGGTTGAAACCGTGCATTACGGCGCCGCGGCGGCGCGCTTGAGCCGCACGATGGCGCGGTCGAGCGCGGAGAGAAAGGCGGAACGGTCGCGCGGCGCGAACGGCTTCGGCCCGCCGGTGACTTCGCCCGCGCCGCGCAACTCGTGCAGCAGGTTTCGGGTCGCAAGCGCCATGCCGATGGAATCGCCGTCGAACGGCTTGCCGTTCGGCGCGATGACCGCCGCGCCGGATTTCACGCAGCGCGCGGCGAGGGGAACGTCCGCGGTCATGACGACGTCGCTGCGTGTCGCGCGCTCCGCGATCCAGTCGTCGGCCGCGTCCATACCCCCGCCGACAACCACGCGCTCGATCCACGGCTCGCGCGGCACCATGATCGGGCTGTTGGACACGACGAAGACGTGCAGCCCGTGGCGATTGGCGACGCGATAGACCTCGTCTTTCACCGGGCAGGCGTCGGCGTCGACGAAGATGCGGATGGGCATGGTCATCGCCATCTCTTAGCGGTGTTTCAAACCGGATGCAGCACGAAGCGCGACGGCGCGCGGCGCCCTGCCGCCGCCCGGCAAGCCACCTTGGTCGGGCCGTGAGCAGGTGCTATCTTTAGTAGATGAACGACTCGAAGCCCCTGGGAACTCTTCTTGAGCGCGCGGAATCCTGGCCGGACGAAGCGCAGGCGGAGCTTGTGCGCTTCATGATCGACATGGAAGCCAAGCATTTCGGGGTTTATCGGCTGAGCGACGAAGACCGTGCCCGCATCGAACGAAGCCTTGCTGCCGCCAAGCGCGGCGAGTTCGCGACCGACGAAGAGGTCGCGGCGCTGTTTAATCGCTATCGCAAGTGAGCGTCCGTTATACTCGGGACGCGCTTCACGACCTCGATCAGATTTCGTCCTATATCGCCCAGCACAATACGCGCGCCGCGGCAGCCGTTTTGGAAGCCGTCGAAACGGTCGCTCGCCGTCTCGGACGCTTCCCCTATTCCGCCCAGGCCACGGAAATGCCCGGCATTCGGGCAACTCCGATTGCCCGCTTTCCCTATGTCGTTTTCTATTCGGTCGAAGGCAGCGATGTGGTCATTCACTATGTCAGGCATGCGTCCCGCCTGCGGCCGTGGGAGAGCCCAAAGGATGAAAACGAATAAGAACATGGGCCATATCGACCGCAGCGAGACATTCGACGAATTCCTCGCCAAGGACGGCCTGCTTGCCGAGACCGAGGAGTCGGCCATCAAGGAAATCATCGCCGACCGGATCAGGGACGCGATGAACAAGCAGGGCCTGAGCAAGACGGAGATGGCCGCGCGCATGAAGACCAGCCGGCGGCAGCTCGACCGGCTGCTCCATCCCGAGAACGGCTCGGTGACGCTTGCGACGCTGCGGAGGGCGGCCAGCGCGGTGGGGTGGAATTTGCGGGTGGAGTTGGAGTGAGTAACGACTCGTGTTCGCTAGGCGTGCCTTCTGATCCAAGCTTCGATTTGCTCCTTATCTTTATAATCTAGGCGGTACACGTCCTGCTTCACCCAATCCAATGCGCCTCTTGTTAAATGACTGGTCGTAACCAACACGCCCTTGGTCGCACCTGATTTTTGAAGCACGCCCGAAAGCTCTCGTACGGCAGAAAGCTGAACCTTTTTGTTTTCACCGTACTTCTTTGCCTGCCAAATTGATCTCAGCTTCCCAATACTCGGATCATCCTTCGATGCATAGAGATCAATTCCACCGTCCTTCGACGGCCTCGTCAGATCGACATACCAGCCTTCACGCTCAAGGACTTCGCCGATGACTTCTTCGAATTGACGCCAAATGAGCTCGGACAACAGCTTGCCCCGCTTTAACAATTCCGCCGCCAAAATAAGATTGGATGGCGCGCGCACCAACCACTTTGGGCCACCCTCAGCGCTAGCATCCCAATGACGTGACTCCGTTGGCCTGATTTCAGAAAGGACGCGGTAGGGAACAAGATCGGCGGCAATCCATTCGTTCGTTTGAGCCCACTGGCGAGAAAGATCGCGAAGCTCTTCGAAGATTGAATCTTCAACCTGAGCACTGGGATATCCAAATCCAAGTAGCCCAGGGTCTATCAGCTGCGTTGCAATCTCTTCATCAAAAAGGGGATTCGTCAGAATGAAATCATCGAGTTCGTCATCCGTTGGCTGCCCCGTGGGACGAACGTAACTTTCATCCTGCACCTGCCGTGAGGATCGATGCCATTCAATAGTCGAAGCCAGTTCCTGTTCGATAATTGCACGTAGCTCTAATTTTGATATTCGCTTCTTGCCATCTTGCATTGAGCAGCTCCAAGAAAGCGCAAATCACCTCACCAACTCCCGCATCGCGCGATCCAGCCCCTCCAGCGTCAGCGGAAACATCCGCTCCCCCATGATCTGCTTCATCAGCTTGATCGAATAGATGTGCTCCCACTCCCCTTCCGGCACCGGGTTGAGCCACACGCACGCCGGATAGGTCCGCGTCACGCGCTCCATCCACACATGGCCCGGCTCCTCGTTGTAGTGCTCGACCGACCCACCGGCGGCCGAAATCTCGTAGGGGCTCATCGAGGCGTCGCCGACGAACACCGCCTTGTAGTCGTGCGGATAGGTGTGCAGCACCTGCCAGGTCGGCGTGGTCTCCTGGTAGCGGCGGCGGTTCTCCTTCCAGACGCGCTCGTAGACGCAATTGTGAAAGTAATAGTGCTCCATGTGCTTGAACTCGGAGCGCGCCGCCGAGAACAACTCCTCCGTCGCCTTGACGTGCCAGTCCATCGAGCCGCCGATGTCGAAAAACAGCAGCACCTTCACCGAATTGTGCCGCTCCGGCCGCATCAGGATGTCGAGATAACCCTTGTGCGCGGTCTCCTTGATCGTGCCGTCGAGGTCCAGCTCGTCCGGCGCGCCGGTGCGCGCGAACTTGCGCAGCCGCCGCAGCGCCACCTTGATGTTGCGGGTGCCGAGTTCCACGTCGCCGTCGAGGTCCTTGAACTCGCGCTTGTCCCAGACCTTCACCGCGCGGCGGTGCGTGCTCTCGCCGCCGATCCGGATGCCCTCGGGGTTGTAGCCGGCATTACCGAAAGGAGATGTGCCGCCGGTGCCGATCCATTTCTTGCCGCCTTGGTGGCGGCCTCTCTGCTCGGCCATGCGCTGCTTCAGCGTCTCAAGCAGCTTCTCAAGCCCGCCCATGGCCTCGATCTGCTTCTTCTCCTCCTCGGTGAGATACTTGTCCGCGAGCTTCTTCAGCCACTCCGCCGGGATTTCGGCGTCGAGCGCCTGTTCCATCAGGTCGAGGCCCTTGAACACGTGGCCGAACACCCGGTCGAACTTGTCGAGGTTGCGCTCGTCCTTCACCAGCGCGGCGCGCGACAGATAATAGAAATCCTCGACGCGGCGCCCGGCGAGGTCGGCCTCCATGGCCTGCATCAGGGTCAGGTATTCGCGCAGCGTCACCGGGACGCCTGCGGCCTTCAATTCATGGAAGAAGGAGACGAACATGGCGGCTCCCGTTTACCCCCGTTGCGCGTCCGGCGGAAGCGGGCGTCACCGGAGTGCGGCCAAAGCGGCATAGTATGCGGCATCGCCCTGCCGATTCGGATCGCCAAAGCGACACGTCACCATGTCCCACGCGGTGCCAACGCCACAGCATGCCGGACGCCCGGGCGCGCCCGCGGTCTACAGCTACCGCCGCCACGCCTTCGGCAACGAATCCGGCTGGACGCTCGGCCCCGCCGCTCTGGTGCGCGCGGAAGCCGGCGCGCCGGCGCGGCAGATCGCCTACGCCGACGTGGAGGAGTTGCGCCTGTCCTTCGACCCGACGCGCTTCGACCGCAACCGCTATCGCTGCGATGTCCGGGCGAAGAACGGCGCGCGGCTGACCATCCTGTCGACCAGCTACATTTCGGTCGGGAACTTCGAGGATCGCGGCGGCCGCTACGCGCCGTTCGTGCGCGGACTGGTCGCGCGCGTGGCGCAGGCCTCGCCCCACTGCCGGTTCCGCTCCGGCAAGACGCCGGTGGCCTACTGGCTGCAGCACATCGTCCTGCTGGCGGCGTTGATTCTGCTCGCCTCCGCACTGGCGGTCGTCGGCGGGCTGCCGCCCATGGTCGCGATCGCGGTGAAACTGGCTGTGATCGCGTTCTACATTCCGCTCGCGCTGCGCTACGCTAGGCGGAATTTCCCGCGCGGCTTTACGGCCGACCGGATTCCGCCTGAAATGCTGCCCTGACGGCCATAGCGATTTCGAGCGAAGTGAGTACCGGTTCGCGTAAAGAAAACGCGTTGGAACAAGAAGCCAACGTTCATCTTTAACCGTGAATAAAGCATGTTCCGCCGCGCGCGCGACGTTCCGTCGCAACCCCGCGCAGCATAACCCAATCTAAAGCCACGCAGCCGATACAAGCTCGACCGAGGAGGAAAGCGCCTTGCCTTTGACCGCCGCCATCGCGGGCGATCTCGGCCTGATCGCCGATACGCTGTGGAGCGCCACCGCCGCACTCAGCGAGAGCGTGCGCCAGCGCTACGCCGCGCGCACCGCCGACGTCACGGTTGCGGAAGGCGCCGACGCCGTGGCCCTTGCGGAACCGGCTTGGCGCACGCTGGAAGCCCAAGGCGGCGCAGCGACGCCGTTCCAGGCCTTCGCCGTCGCCGCGCGCGCGGCCGAGGCGCATCTGAAGCTTCGCGAAGTTCCCCGCATCGTCACGGTCAGCGAGAGCGGACGGCCCATGGTGGTGTTCCCGACCGTGCTGGGGCGTTACGGCGGACGGCCTGCGGCGCGGTTCCTGGGCGATCCGCTGATCCAGTACGGCGACATCATTGCTTCGCCAGACGCGACGCCGTCGCACTTCGAAGCCGCATGGCGCGTCGCCGCCGACCCCGCGGCCGTGGGCTTCGTGCATTTGCGCAAGGTCCGCGCCGATGCGCGCATCGCACCGTTTCTCGTGCGCAACGCCAGTGTCGTCGGCCAGTACGAAGCCCCTTATGTCGACCTGCGCGCGCCCGCCGCCATCGGCTCGCGCGACGCGCGCGAACTGCGCCGATTCCGCCGCCGCCTGGCCGACCACGGCGAACTGCGCTTCGAGATTCTCGGCGGCGGCGCCGCACTTCCCGCCGTGCGGGAAGCGCTCGCGATCAAGCGAGCGTGGATAGCCGAGCGCGGGCTGCCAAGCTCCGTGATCGGCAAGGCCGTCTGGGAGGCCGCCCTGTGCGCGCTCGCGGCTCCGGGCCCCTCCCCGCTACGTGCGGCCCGGCTGTCGGCCGGCGGCCGCATCGTCGCGGTCGAGATCGGCTTTGTGAGCGGCGGCACCTGGAGCGCCTATCTCGGCGCGACCGCACCGTTTGCGGCCAAGGCCGGGCCGGGGCACGTGCAGATGGCCGAACTGATCGAACGCTCGCGCGCCGATGGACTCGGCACCTACGATCTGCAGGCGCCCGCCGACGCCTACAAGCGCACCATCGCGCACGGCGCGGTGACCGTCCGCGACTATGCCTTGCCGGTGTCGATGCGGGGCTGGCTCGGCATGGTGTCCACGCGCGCCATGCCCGCGGTCAAGGAGGCGATCGCCCGCCTGCCGCTCGGGATTCGCCAGACCATCGTCCGGCTGCGCGGTTAGCGTCCGCGCGACCGGCCCGTGCGCTTGCCTGGGCGCTTGCCTGGGCGCTTCCGCCCCATATTTCCGCCGCACCGCCGATGCTACAAAGTCCGGCCCGCAACCGGACCGTCATGCGCGTTATTGCCTTCGCAGCCCTTGCCGTTGCAGCGCTCGCCGCGCCGCAGGCCCCCGCCTCCGCTCAACCGTTCACGCCCGAGCACCTGGTGCCGGAGCCCGCGGCCGCCACGCCGTTCCAGATCGTCTGGGAAGTCCGCAACCGCTTCCGCCTGTTCCGCAACGAGGCCGACTTCCGCCGCCATGTGGAAGCCCATCGCGCCGGCGGCGTGCTGGACGCCGAGCGCAAGCTCGCGCTCGAAACCGGCGGCCGCGGCTGGGCCAGGGATATGATCGGCAATCTCTGCGTCGACATCGCCGGCGCCTGGCTCGACACCTGTCCGCGCGACGGCGCACGCGAAAACTACCTGGCGCCCGCCGACCATGCGATCGCCGTCCGGCTCGGCGGCGAACCGCCGGCCGACGCGGTCTGCAACTGGCGCTTTGAGGACGGCGACGGCGAACCGCAGCAGGCAAGCACGCCATGCCGTGAGGACGTCCGGCTGCGCGTGCGGCACGGCAAGCCGACCGTTGCAGCCGTCGGCGTCGTCCGCCCCGACGGCGGCATCGACAGCGCGACGGCCGAGATCAAGGTGCGCGACGTCCTGATCGCGGGGCTTGGCGACTCGGTGGCCGCAGGCGAAGGCAATCCGGACGTGCCGGTCGCGCTCGCCGACGACGGCTTTTGCTTCCGGCGCTTTCTGGGCACCGTTGCGAGCGAATATTTCCGGCCGAGCCGCGCGGGCTTCGCAGGCGACCGCGCCTGCGGCGACGATGCGGCGGGTCCGGGCGCGGCCGTCACCGCCGAATGGGCCAGGCACGGCGCGCGCTGGCTTTCGGCGGCGTGCCACCGCTCGCTCTACGGCTACCAGATGCGCACGGCGCTCGCGCTTGCGGTGGAGAACCCGCAGATCGCCGTCACGTTCCTGCCGCTCGCCTGCACCGGCGCCGAGATCGAGGCCGGACTGTTCGCCTCGCAGGGCGCGAGCGAATGCCCGCCGCGCGGCGCCTGCGCGGGCAGCGTGCCGGCGCAACTCACCGTGCTGCGCAACGCGCTCGCCGCAGCCCGCAAGCTTAGGCCGGACCGCGCGCTCGATCTTGTGCTGCTGACGGTCGGAGCCAACGACATCAAGTTCTCCGGCCTTGTCGCCGACGTCATCATCACCTCGGGCGTCGAACGCCTGCTGTTCAACCAGGGCGGCCTGATCGCCTCGCTGCCGCAGGCGCAACGCCTGCTCGACCGCGACCTGCCGTCGTCGTTCGCGAAGCTTCGCACGGCGCTCAAGCCGATGGTCGGCGGCAATCTCGCCCGTGTCGTCTACGTGCCCTACGGCAATCCCGCCATGCAGGACGGAACGCCCTGCCCCGGCGGGCGCAGCGGGCTCGACGTGCATCCGGCATTCAGCGCCGACGGCGCAAAGCTCCGGCAGGTGGGCGCGTTCGTCTCGAGCCAGTTCCTGCCGCGGCTCAGGGCGCTGGCGCGCTGCGAGGCCGGGGTCAACTGCCGCACGCCCGACACCGATCGCATGACCTTTGCCGACCTGCACCAGGACGCATTCACGCGCCACGGCTTCTGCGTGCGCGCCGACACCGATCCGGAATTCGATCGCGCCTGCTTCTCCGAGAAGGGCGAGAGCTTCGATGCCGACCCGGTCAGCGCGGCGAATTCGCCGCTCGCGTGTCCGCGCCGCCCGAGCGAGTTCCGTCCATATGCCTCCCGTGCGCGCTGGATCCGCACCGCCAACGACAGCTATTTCGCGGCCATGACGTTCCCACGCGCGCTGCCCGTGACCATGCAGCCGAGCAACATCCACGACGCAAGCTGGGGCGCGCTGTCGGCGGTCTATGGCGGGGCGATCCATCCGACCGCGGAGGGCCACGCGGTCATGGCCGACGCCGCCCTGACCGCGGTGCGCGAGGTGCTCGGATTGAAGGCCCCGCCCGAAATCGTCTCAAAGCCCCTGCCGCCGCCGGTGCAGTGATCGCCGGACGCGAGGCCGCGTCACGCCACGCCGAGCTTCTTTTGCAGGCTGGTCGATGACGTCGTGTACTGGAACGTCAGCTTCTTCTCCGGGTGCACGTAGCGGTGCGCCTTCTGCGACATCAACGCGACCTCGTGGAAGCCGGAGAGAATGAGCTTGAGCTTGCCCGGATAGGTGTTGATGTCGCCGATGGCGAAGATGCCGGGCTCGCTGGTTTCGAACGTCGACGTGTCGACCGGGATCAATTCGCCGTCGAGCTTGATGCCCCAATTCGCGACCGGACCGAGCTTCATGGTCAGGCCGAAGAACGGCAGCATGGCGTCGCATTCGATCGGCGCCACCGTGTTGTCGTTGCGCTTGACAGTCGCCGCGCGCAGCACGCCGTCCGCGCCCTCCAGGCCCGTGACCTGACCGAGCACGAAGTCAATCTTCTTCTCTTCGACCAGCGCCATCATCTTGTTGACGCTGTCGGGCGCAGCGCGAAAGTCGGCGCGGCGGTGCAACAGCGTCAGGCGCGAGGCGATCGGCGCAAGGTTCAGCGTCCAGTCGAGCGCGCTGTCGCCGCCGCCGACGATCAGCAGCCTCTTGCCCTTGAACGCGTCCATCTTGCGCACGGCATAATGGACCGACTTCTCCTCGTAGGCCTCGATGCCCGGGATCGGCGGGCGCTTGGGCTGGAACGAGCCGCCGCCGGCCGCGATCACCACCACCTTGCATTCGAACACCTTGCCGGTGTCGGTCGTGACGCGGAACGCCGGATCGCCGATGCGCTCGATCTTCTCCACCATCTCGCTCAGGTGGAACGCCGGGCCGAACGGCTTGATCTGTTCCATCAGCGCGTCGACCAGGCCCTGCGCCGAAATCTTCGGGATCGCCGGGATGTCGTAGATCGGCTTCTCGGGATAGAGCTCGGCGCACTGGCCGCCGGCCTTGTCGAGGATGTCGACGAGGTGCGCCTTGATGTCGAGCAGCCCCAGTTCGAAAACGGCGAACAGCCCGACGGGGCCTGCCCCGACGATCACCACGTCGGTCTTGATCGGATCACTCATTAGAAACGGTCTTGATTGTTGAGGGATGACTGCCGGCGTCTGTCTAACGGGCGAGGGCGATTGCGAAAAGGGGAAATTAATGGACAATCGAACATAGCCGCCAACCGCGGTCCCTCCCCCGATCGCAGGATGGGCGTTCTACCGCCAACGGGCCGCACCGAAGGAAATTTCCGTGAACCACCAGCCCTCCCCGCGCCCGCCGCGCCCCGCCCCGCAGATCGAGCACTATCCGCATCGGGTTGCCGAGATCGTCCGGTTCGGCGACCTCGATCCGCAGGGCCACGTCAACCAAGCGGTGTTTCTCACCTATTTCGAGAGCGGCCGCGTCGCCATGTTCCGCAATCCCGACCTTGGCATCGGCGTGCCGGGCATCACCTACGTCATGGTCCGGATGGAAGTGGATTACGTCAGCGAGTTGCACTGGCCCGCCAACATCGAGATCGGCACCGGCGTCGCGGAATTCGGCCGTTCCTCGTTCAAGGTGGCGCAGGCGATCTTCCGCGACGGCGTCTGCTGCGCCATCGGCCGCGCCACGCTGGCCTGCATGGACCTGCAAACGCGGCGCGCCACGCCGCTGCCCGAAGAGGCGATCGCGAAACTGAGCTGTTGGAAGTATGCAGGATCCTGAAGCCTTGACCCTGCGCCCTACGCCTGGCGCTCTGGAACGCGCACCACGAGCCCGTCGAGCGCCTCGCTGACCTTGATCTGGCACGACAGCCGCGAGTTCTCCCGCACGTCGTAGCCGAAATCGAGCATGTCCTCCTCCATCGGGGACGGCTCGCCGGTGGCCGCGCGCCACTCCTCCTCGACATAGACATGACAGGTCGCGCAGGCGCAGGCGCCGCCGCATTCGGCCTCGATGCCGGCGACGTCGTTCTTGATCGCAGTCTCCATCACGGTCGCGCCGACCTCGGCCTCGACCGTGCGGGATGCCCCTGTGGAATCGATGAAGGTGATCTTGACCATGGACCGTGCGCCGCCGGGAGAGCCCGGGCCGGACGGCCGGGCGGCCCTTATCTAACGGCTCGGCCTAGCCAGCGCCAGTGTCGAGCGCGGCCGCAGGGCAGGTCCGCGTCAACAGGTCCGCGTCAATGCGACCGGAGCAGGCTCGCGATGGCGGTCTTGGCGTCGGCGACCGCGGCGCCGAGCGCTTCGACGGCTGCGGCAAGCTCGGGCGTATCGCTGTCCTGGGCCTGCTCGACCGCCTCCGCGGTGCGGGCGACCCGCCAGGCGCCAATGCCGCGCGCCGAACCCTTCAACGTGTGGGCCGCGGCCGCAACCACCGCGGGCCGGCCGTCGCGGATCCGCGGCATCAGGATTTCCACCTGCCGGTCGAACAGCGCCAGCACCTCGCGCTCGAGGCTGCGCTCGCCGAGCGTCATCCGCGACAGGTGATGCAGGTCGATCGCCGCATCCGCCACGGCCGGAGCCGGTCCCGAAACCCGTTCCACGACACCCATCAGTGCGGCCACGGTTGCGCCCCTCGTTCTTGAAACCTGAGCCGCGATACTGCCCTTGCCGGGGCCAAGGACAGGTAAAGGATGGCCTCCCGGACGGCCTTTGGAGGGCCGGTTCTGGCGCGATGGTTAACGACGGCTTGTATCGTTAACCCCACGCCTCACGGCAGCCGCAATGGGCGCGCCAAAATTGAGGCGGGCTCTGGCTTCGCGGCAGGCCCGCGAAACGCCAAGCCACTGCAATTAACGATGATTAAAAAAGCCTTACGCGTGGCGTTTCTTTTGATGTGCCAAGCCGATAGGATGGGTGACCAACTAGCGGGAGTCCTGTGGACATTTCTGTGCGGTGTTGCAGAAATCGTCAGGATTGAGGGTGGAAATGCGGCCCACCTTCCGGCTGGGGAGCCGGTTTGAGGGGTTTCGGAAACGACGCGAGCGCGATCCGGGTTGAACGCCACCTCCGTTCCGGCCGCGCCGACAGTCCAGAGTAACGAACGCGAGGCGACGGCGGACATGGCGAATTATCCCAAGACCAAGAAGGACCCGACTGAATCGGCCCTCACGGCGATCCAGGAGGTCCTGAACACCTCCGATCAGCCCGCCGGCCGTTCCAGCGCGCCGGCCGACACCACGCCCCCCCGCGACACAGCCCGCCGCAGCGTCCGCGCGCCGGCCACGCCGGAAGAGAGCGATCTGTTCGGGGACGGGGCCGCCGTCTCCGACGAGCCGCGCGCCTCCCGCCGGGCCGCCAACGACGACCGCCAGTCGATCGGCCAGATTCTCCAGACCCTGCAGCGCCGTCCGGCGCGCACGTCCTACATCGTCGCCACCGTGTTCGCCTTCGCCTGGGTGGTCGGCGGACTGCTGCTTGCTGCGCTGTTCCTGCCCGACCTGCAGTCCGCAGTGACGCAGGGCACGGCCGGGATTCCGGCGCTGATCGGGCTTGCCGGATTCGTTCTGGCGCCGATCGTGTTCTTCTACATGCTGGCCTACATGGTGTGGCGCGCCCAGGAGCTGCGCCTGATCGCGCAGGCCATGGCCGGCGTCGCCATGCGCCTCTCGGAGCCTGAAGAGGTCGCCCGCGAGTCCATCGTGACCGTCGGCCAGGCGATCCGCCGCGAGGTCGCGGCCATGGGCGACGGCGTCGAGCGTGCGCTGGCGCGCGCGGCCGAGCTTGAGGCCCTGGTCGCCAAAGAGGTGTCCGCGCTCGAGCGCGCCTACAACGACAACGAAGTCCGCATCCGCGGCCTGCTGGAAACCCTCGCCCATCAGCGCGACACGCTGGTCGGCCAGGCCGAGAAGGTGCGCAACGCCATCACCGGCGTGCATCTCGACCTGTCGCACGACATTTCGTCGGTTTCCGACCACGTCGCCGAAAAGGTCAACGAAAGCGCGCAGCGGATCGCGGGAGCGCTCACCGAGAAGGGCGAGCACATCACGCTCGCGCTCGGCCGCGCCGGCGACAGCATGATCGGCGCGCTCGGCGAGCGCGGCGGCGACCTGCTGGAGCGCCTCGAACGCGCCAGCCAGGAGACGTCGCACGCCATCGCGAATGCTTCCGACCGGCTCACGTCGAGCCTGAACTTCAAGACCGACCACGTCACCGAGGAATTCGCCGAACTGACGACAAACCTCGCGCAGATGATGGAAGGCCGACTTGAGGACGTGACGCAGACCTTCGCGCAGAAGTCGGCGGCCGTGGTCGAACTGATGGAAGAGCGCACCCAGCAGCTCACCGAGACCATGGTCGACACATCGAGCCGGCTCGCCGAGTCGATCGCGACCAGCGGCGACGAGGTCAATTCGACGCTCAAGTCCACCGGCGACTCGCTGGTGCTCGACCTCAGCCTGCGCGGCGGCGACGTCGTCTCCAAGCTGGAGCAGACCGGCGCGCGCATCACCGAGACCATCGTGACCCGCGGCGACAAGGTCGCCGAGACCTTCCGCGAAAACGCCGAGCACCTCGCCTCGACCGTTGCCACGCAGGGCGACGCGGTCCGCGAAATGCTCGCGGCGCGCCTGCAGGCATTCGAGGAAATGTTCTCGCACGGCGGCTCCGAGCTTGCCGAGAAGATCACCCGCGACTCCTCGACCCTTGGCAACCTGATCACCCGCCATCTCGCCGAGTTCGACCGCACCGTGAAGACCTACGGCGGCGAGCTAGTCGAACGTCTCGGCCAGCGCACCACCGAGGTCGGCGACGCCATGCGCTCCTACGTCGACGGTTTCGACGGCAAGGTTTCGACCAAGGCGACCGAAGTCACCGCCACGCTCGACCAGCGGCTCGCACGCTTCCAGGAAGCGCTCGACAGCCGCACCCAGACCCTCAACGACGCGCTGTCTTCGCGCGTCATGGACATCGCCAAGACGCTGGCCGAAGGCGGCAAGGAGGTCGTCACCGCCCTCGACAACCGCATCAGCGACGTCACCGGCATCATCAACACCCGCGGCTCGCGGCTGGCGGAGTCGATCGGCGAGAAGATCGAAGAGATCGATCGCGCGCTCGGCACCCGCGCCATGGAGGTCGCCAACAACCTCGACACCCGGATCGGGCGCTTCGAGCAGTTGCTGGTCGGCCGCGCCGAACACGTCACCGAGCAGATCGAGGTTCGCACCAAGTCCGCCGCCGACGCGCTCAACGCGCGCATGGAGCAGCTCGCCAATACGATCAAGACCAATTCGGGCGACGCCGCGCACGCTCTCACCCACGCCAGCAGCGAGGCATCGCAGGCCCTGAACAAGGCCAGCATGGAGGCCACGCAGGCGCTCAACCACACCAGCGGGATCGTCACGCAGACGCTCAATCAGGCGCGCAGCGCGGCGACCGACGCCATGGGCCAGGCCAGCGCCGAGGCGCAGCGCACGCTCGCGCAGGTCACCACCGCAGCCGAGCGCACCATCACCAACGTCTCGGGCGAGACCGAGCGCGCGCTGGGCCAGGTCATCGGCCGGTTCGAAAGCCTGTGGGTCGGCCGCATCGACGCGATCAACGAACACGTCGATACGCGCACCAAGGCGGTCGCCGACGCGCTCGACACGCGCATGACCGATCTTGCCGAGACCCTCAAGACCAATTCGGCCGACGCCGTGCAGGCGATCGGCCGCGCCAGCACCGAGGCCGAGCGGGCCGTCGGCAACGTCTCCGGCGTCGCCGAGCGCTCGATCAACACGGTCACCCAGGGCGCCGCCAACGTGCTCAAGCAGAACACGTCCGAGGTCGAGCGCGCCCTCAACGCGGTGTCCACCGCGGTCACGACGCAGATCAAGCAGAACGCCACCGAGGTCGAGCGCCAGCTTTCGTCGGTGTCGTCGGGCGTCACCAACGTGCTCAAGCAGAACGCCAGCGACGTGGAGCGCACCCTGCTCGGCGTCAGCGCCGAAGTGGCGCGCAGCTTCGTCGGCAAGGCCGACGAGATCAGTCAGCAGGTCACGGCGCGCGCCGCCGAGATGACCCGCATCCTCGACTCGAACTCCTCGACGCTGCTCTCCGCGCTCAGCGCCAAGAGCAAGGAGTTCTCTACTGAGGTCATCAAGGCGACCGACCACGCGGTCAAGTCCATCGAGGCCCAGGGCTTCACCTTCACCCGGACCATGATGGACAACAGCGAGCAGATCGCCCGCCTCGTCAACGAGGCGAGCCAGACCGCCACCACCACGGTCAACCGCACGCTCAAGGACCTGCAGGAGACCACCACGGCGGCGATCGAGCACTCCAAGCAGACCGCGACGGCCAGCGTCGCGGAGATGCTGGAGACCCACAACATGCTGCGCGCCGACACCACGACGCTGTTCGAGCGTCTGCGCGAGGCCAACATCCTCCTCCAGGAGGTGCTGAGCGGCGCGCACGAGAATATGAGCGCGCTGGAGAACACGCTCGTCACCCGCGTGTCCGAGTTCGTGGCCACCATGAATGAGGTCGCGGAGAAGAGCGGCGCCACCAGCACCCAGATGGATCAGCACATCAACGCGTTCCAAAACATCACCAGCAAGTCGCTGACGGAACTCGGCGGTCTGGCCTCGCAGTTCGAGAACCACGGCCGTTCGCTGGTTCAGGCGGTCGAGCTGATCGACAAGAGCAACCGGCAGACCAGCGAAACGCTCTCCGAGCGCAAGGCTTCGATGGAATCGCTGGCCCAGGCGCTCGATGTACGCACCGATGACATCGAGCAGCGCCTCAAGCGCTTCACGAGCCTGCTCGACGAGTCGCTGGAAGGCGCCACCGGCCGCGCCCGCGAGATCGCCCGCATCATCGCGGAGTCGAGTTCCGAAGGCGCCCGCGCGCTCGAAGAGGAACGCCGTCGCGCCAGCGAGCTGCTGCACGGCATCTACACCCAGCACAGCGGCGAGACCCACGAGCTGTTCGCGACCACGACCCAGCGCTTCACCGACACGCTGCAGGGCATGCGCCAGATGGCGGCCGAGATGCAGCGCGAGCTGGAGTCCACCCGCAACGAGCTGCGCCGCGGCATCCTGGAACTGCCGCAGGAGACCGCCGACAGCGCGGCCCAGATGCGCCGCGTGATCGTCGACCAGATCGAGGCGCTGGCCGAGCTCAACCGCATCGTCGCCCGTCACGGCCGCGGCATGGACGCCGTCGAGCCGGGCCGCCGCGGCCAGCAGGAGCCGGTGCTCGCGACCGCGGGCGCCCGCATGGAGGCGGCCCCGCGCATGGAGCCGCCGCGTCCGACCGCTCCGCCGATGCCGGCGATGCCCCCGCAGCGCGGCGACATCACTTCGGTCGCACCGATGCCGCAGCGCCGCTCTGAATCGCCGTCCCTGACCCCCGGTCAGGCGCCCGGCAACGGCCGCGGCAGCGGCTGGCTGTCGGAACTCCTCCACCGCGCCTCGCGGCCGGAGGACGGCGCTCCCGAAGACCGTGCGGCCGCGCCCGCCGCACGCGGTGGCGACGACCGCCCCGCGCGCCATACACTGGAGTCGCTCGACTCGCTGTCGGTCGACATCGCGCGCATGATCGACCATGACGCCGCCGCCGAGCTTTGGGACCGCTACAAGCGCGGCGAGCGCAACGTCTTCACCCGGCGCCTCTACACCATGCAGGGCCAGAAGACGTTCGACGAGATCCGCAAGAAGTACCGCGCCGACCGCGAGTTCAAGCAGACGGTCGACCGCTACATCGGCGAGTTCGAGCGCCTGCTCGAAGAGGTTTCGCGCGACGACCGCGGCCAGGTGGTGGCGCGCACCTACCTGACCTCGGAGACGGGCAAGGTCTACACCATGCTCGCCCACGCCGCCGGCCGCTTCGGCGAATAGCCGGGGCAAGCCAAGCCAACCGCAGCGGGCGCGCTTGATCGGCGCGCCCGTTGTGCTTTAGGCAGCCCCATGCCCCCTGCTCTATCCCTCACCGTCCGCACCGAGACCTGGCCGATCGCAGGTTCGTTCTCGATCAGCCGCGGCGCCAAGACGGAAGCCGCGGTCGTCGTCGCCGAACTCTCCGACGGCCGCCACCGCGGTCGCGGCGAATGCGTGCCCTATGCGCGCTACGGCGAGACGGTCGAGGGCGTGGCGCAGGCGCTGGAAGCAATGGGCGAGGCCATCGCATCCGGCCTCGACCGCACCGCGCTGCAATCGGCGATGCCCGCGGGCCCGGCGCGCAACGCGCTCGACTGCGCGTTCTGGGACTACGAGGCCAAGCGCGCCGGCAGGCCCGCGCATGCGCTCGCAGGCCTGCCCGCGCCGCGTCCGCTCGTCACCGCCTACACGGTCTCGCTCGGCGCGCCGGAAGCGATGGCCGAGGCCGCGCGCGCCGCTGCTGCGCGAAAGCTCCTCAAGGTCAAGCTGGGCGGCCAGGGCGATCCCGAGCGCATCGCTGCAGTGCGTGCGGCGGCGCCAGCGAGCGAGCTGATCGTCGACGCCAACGAGGGCTGGACCGAAGCCAACCTCGCCGAGAACCTCGCGGCCTGCGCCGCGGCATCCGTCGCGCTGGTCGAGCAGCCGCTGCCCGCCGGCGACGATGCGGCACTCGGCCGCATCGCTCGGCCGATCCCGGTCTGCGCCGACGAGAGCGTGCACGGTCGCGCAAGCCTTGCCGCGCTCGTGGGCCGCTACGACGCCGTCAACGTCAAACTCGACAAGACCGGCGGTCTGACCGAGGCGCTGGCGATGGCGGCGGAGGCGGAACGGCTCGGCTTTGCGCTGATGGCCGGTTGCATGGTCGCCACTTCGCTTGCGATGGCGCCGGCCATGCTGCTCGCGCAGCGTGCGCGGACAGTCGATCTCGACGGACCGCTGCTGCTGGCGAAGGACCGTCCCGGCGGGCTACGCTACGAGGAGAGTCTGGTTTATCCGGCGGAGCCGGCGCTGTGGGGGTGACCATGATATCGCGACGAATTCTGGCGTTGAGCCTGTTCGCGTCCGCGCTGGCGTGGCCCGCCGCAGCGCAAGACTTCCCGTCCCGCCCGATCAAGATGGTCACGCCATTCACGCCGGGCTCGCCGGTCGACGTCTCGGCGCGGCTGCTGGCCCAACACCTGACGACACAGATCGGCCAGACCGTCGTGGTCGAGAACCGGCCCGGCGGCGGGACCACCATCGGAATGAAAGCCGCAAGCGGAGCCGAGCCGGACGGCTATACGCTGCTGTTCCAAAGCTCGAGCTTCGTGGTCGCGCCCGCGATGTACAAGAAGCTGGACTTCGATCCGGCCAAGGCTTTCGTTCCGGTCGCCAACGTCGCGTTCGGCTCGTGGGTGACGATTGTGCCGCCGTCGTTGCCGGTCAAGACGCCGCAGGAGCTGGTCGCCTATGCCCGCGCCAATCCGGGCAAGCTGAACTTCGGTTTCGGCCAGGGCACTGCGCCGCAGCTCGTCGGCGAGTGGTTCCACAAGTCGAACGGGCTCAACATCGCGAGCGTGCCCTACAAGGGCGGCGCCAACGCGGTGACCGACCTGCTTGGCGGCACGATCCACGTCAACATCGGCACGCTCTCGACGCTGCTGCCGCTGATCAGGGAGGGCAAGGTGCGCGCGATCGGCAACTGGAGCGACAAGCGCTCGCCCGACCTGCCGGACGTTCCGACCATGATCGAGAGCGGGTTCCCCGGCCTCGCAGTGGGCTTCTGGGTCGGCCTGTGGGCGCCCGTGGGCACGCCGGAACCGATCGTCGCGAGACTCAACGGCGCGACCAACCGGGCGCTGGCCTCGCCGGAGATGAAGGCCGCCATGCATCGCCTTGGATTCGAGGGCCGGCCGGGCAAGCCCAAGGAGTTCGGCGACTTCGTGGCCCGCGAGGCGCCAAGGTGGGCGGAGTTCGTGCGGGTCAGCGGCGTCACGGTGAACTAGCCAGGGCGCGCCGATCGAAGGCCGCGCGCAAACACGAAAATCCACGCGAGATAGGTCACAACCATCACGCGTTGCAGAAGCCCGGCCAGATCGATGAGCAGGCCGGCCTCGCCGAAAATCCGGTGCTGGCCAGCTTCCTGAAGCAGTGCAGCCGCGACGATGACGGCGCATGCGGCAAACGTAGGGCCCGCAAACCACTGCCAGCCTGTATCGTCTCGAAAGTGACGATAGCAGATGTAGCAGCTGACGGGCATCAGGACGAATGCAACCGTCGCGGCGGCAACGTGGACCGCGCCCTGCCAGCTTGTCTGGTCCGACAGTTCCGCGCCGGGATCGACCTTGAACGCACCGGACAAGATGACGCAGACGGCGATGATGGCGATCAGCGGCGCTGCGGATTTCGGCGCCTTGGGTTTTTTGAACGCGTCGGCCACCCCGCACGCAAATACGAGCAGCAGAAACCCGAGCACGACGAAGTTTGCGGTCTGTATCCATCCGCGCGGGCCGTGCGAAAGTTCGCTGATGAACATCGACAGCGCGTCGTAGTCCGCGCGCAACCAGCCCGCAATTGTGAACACAGTCACAAACAGAACCGGGGCGGTCATCCCCGCCCATGCCGCAACAGTACGCAGACCGGCCATGCGCACTCACGCCACATTGATCGAAACGGCCCAACTCCGGCCGAAACCGTAGCCAAATTCCCCGCCGTCCGGCTAGGATAGTCCGCAAGCGGCGACCGAAGCCGCGCTCCGGCAATACACCGAAGGGAGGACTTCATGATCGGCAGACGATTGCTGCTTGTGGCCGCGGCTGCGAGCCTGGGCTTGGCCGCGCAGGCGCAAACGCAAGCTCAGGCGCAAGCCTGGCCCGACAAGCCGATCAAGATGGTCGTGCCGTTCCCGCCGGGCGGGCCGATCGACACCATGGCGCGCCTCGCGGGCAAGTTCATCACCGACGGCGTCGGCCAGCAAGTCGTGATCGAGAACCGGCCGGGCGCGGGCTCCACCATCGGCTCGAAGGCTGTCGCGTCGTCGCCTCCGGACGGCTACACGCTGCTGTTCGGATCGTCGGGCTCGCTCGCGGTCGCGCCGTCGCTCTACCTCAAGGCCGGCATCGATCCGGTCAAGATGTTCGCGCCGATCGCGAGCTTCTCGCTGCTGCCCCACGTCATGGTCGTGAACCCGCAGGTACCGGCCAAGACGCTCAAGGAATTCATTGCGCACGCCAAGGCCAATCCCGGCAAGCTCAACTACGGCGCGGGGCTGGGCACGCCGCCGTACCTGCTGAGCACGCTGTTCGTGCGCAAGGCGGGGCTCGACATCGCCTATATTCCCTATCAGGGCGCGGCGCCCGCGATCACCGATCTGCTCGCGGGCCGCACGCAGTTCACCATCGACGGCACCGTGGCGCTGCTGCCGCACGTGCGCGCGGGCAAGCTTCGCGCCATCGCGATGGCGCGCGGCGAGCGCTGGCCTGAGATCCCGGACGTGCCGACGCTGGTGGAGAGCGGATTCCCCGACTTCACGCTCGATGCCTGGACCGGCCTCGTGGCGCCGGCCGGAACGCCCGCACCGATCCTCGAAAAGCTCAACGCCGCCATCAACGCCGGACTCAAGACCCCGGAGGCGAAGACCGCGCTCGACCGCTTCAGCTCGATCGCCAAGACCAGCACGCCGAAGGAGTTCGGCGCCTTCGTTGTCGACCAGGCCAAACGCTGGGGCGAACTGGTGAAGGTCACTGGCGCCAAGGTCGAATAGCGGGCGCAAGGGCACAGTTGTCCACATCCCGAGCGGCGGATGGGTACCCCGATCCGCCGCTCGTGCTTTTTGCCGATGGCCGAAGTCGGTTGTTTCATTTTGCGTCAACCGTTCACGCAGAGTTCCGCGGTGCGCGCCAACGGAACTCACAGCAGCGCATATTTTCGCTTCCGCCTGGCATGGTTAACGTTTACAAAGGTTAACAGAGCGGCGCCTTTTGGGTGGGGAGTTCGGGGTCATGCGTTGGTTGCGCACGGCTTGGGCCGTCGTCGCTTGCTCGGCTTTTCTCCTGTCTTTCTCATTGCCCCAGGCGTCCGCCACCATGCGGATCAGCGACGACGTGGGCGGCCGTATCGGCGCCTATGTCGACCAGTATTCGGCGGTGCGGAATTCCGGACAGCGGGTGGTGATCGACGGCGTGTGCCTGTCGGCCTGCACGCTCGTGCTCGGCATCGTGCCGCGCGAGCGCATCTGCGTGACGAACCGCGCCAACCTCGGCTTCCACGCCGCCTGGATGCCCGGCCCCGAGGGCCGGCCGATCCCGAGCCCCGCGGGGACGCAGGCGCTGTGGGACATGTATCCGGCGAACGTGAAGCGCTGGCTCAATTCCAAGGGCGGTCTCAACGCCAAGATGAAATTCCTGCGCGGCCGCGAGCTGATGGCGATGTATCCGCAATGCGACAGGGACGCCTGGGTCCGCTGATTGCCTGAGGGTGCCCAAAAACCGCGTCCCGTGATTTAGATCAAGGCGCCGTTCCTGGAGCCGTCGCATGTGACGAGCATGGAATGGCAATCCATATCGTCAGCCCCGTTCACGCGCGACCTCGAACTCGCCGTCATCGACCGTGACGGCACGCACGCTCTGGCGTTTCCTTGCCAGCGGGCGCTGTGCGGCTGGATCAACGCCGAAACCAAAAAGCTGCTCGACGTCCGGCCGACGCACTGGCGCGAGTGGCAGCCGCAACACTAACCCCGATTTTCCCGAGCGGCCGGCCGCTTCGACAGCGCGGCGAGCTTCGCCTCCTCCTCCGCGAGAAGGCGAAGAATGGTTTGCCGTTTGGCGTCGTCGCACTCTTCGGCCAGCAGCTTGCGATAGTGCTCGATATTCAGTCGTGCAATGGCGCTGTCCATGCGGTCACCTGTCGCCCGGACATATAGGGTCTATACAATATGTTACCGTATGCTGACGGTCCCGCAACAATCCAGTGCGCGACCCATCGATGCAGGACAAGCAACACGGCAATCCTGTAAAATTTTCTTGGGCCGCCCGCCTGACGGGCCGCAGTTCAATCCCGCGAACGCGCCCCCGCATAGGCCACGCTCAGAACGCCCGCGAGCGCCATTCCCGCCATCACGAGATAGGCCAGACTGCCTGATGCGGCGAACACCGCGCCCGACGCCGCCGTTGCCGACGCTGTGACCACGCCGCCGAGCGTCGCCACGTAGCCCTGTGCGGTTGCGGCCAGTTCCTTCGGCACCGCGCGCGCGAGATAGGCCATCGTGCCGAGATGCGTCGCCCCGAATGAGGCGGCGTGGAGCAGTTGCAAGAGCGGCAGCAGCGCCGCGGGCGGATCGAACGCCATGACGGTCCAGCGCAGGATTGCGCCCGTGCCGCCGATGGCGATCAGCGCGAACGGACCGAGCCAGCCCGGCAGGCGCGCCGACAATGCGAACAGCACGATCTCGGCCGCGACGCCGAGGCCCCACAACAGGCCGATCGTGGTGCCGTCGATTCCCGCCGCGCGCCATTGCAGCGTCGAGAACCCGTAATAGAGCGCGTGGCTGCCCTGGATCGTGCAGGCGGCGAAGACCACCGCGACGAATGCCGGATTGCGCAACAGCGCCAGGCCCGACGCCCGCGGCGCGTCCTTGGCCGGGCGCGCATCGCCGAGCGGCGTGAGCGCGAACGCCGCCGCGACCAGCGCCAGCAGCGAAGCCACGATCAGCCAGATCAGGTTGCCCGGCGCGATGGCTTCGAGCACGAGGCCAGCCCCGACGTTGCCCGCGATGAAGGCGACCGAGCCCCACAGCCGCACCGGCCCGTAGGCGCGCCCGCGCGCCCCCAGGCCGGTCAGCGCATAGGCGTCCGACAGCGACAGCATCGGCGCCAGCGCCGCCATCGCCAGCGCAAACGCAATCAGGATCGGGACTGCGCCCTGCACCAGCCCGACCGCGATCATGGCGAGCGTGCCCGCGACCGAGCACACAGCCAGCGTCGCCTTCAGCGCGCGATGCCGGTCGGCCTGGTGGGCGATGACCGGGGTGATGAAGATGCGCACGATCATCGGCACCGCGATGACGATGCCGATGGTCTTGGGGTCGAGACCCCGCGCTTCCAGCCACAGCGGGAAAAACGGCAGATGGATGCCGCCGAACAGGAAATAGGCGGCGTAGAACAGCCCCAATTTCAGGGCGAAGTGATCGGTGGAGAACTGGGGCGGTTGCGCGCCCGATCCGTTTGCGCTCCGTGACCGATCGTGCAGATTGAGGTGATTCGCGTCGGCGGGGCGGTCTCGAGGCGGTTCGCGCATGTCCAACGAGCTCATGTTCAGCGAGGCCCTGCTCCGGCCTGCGCCCGCGCGCAGCGCCGATGCGGAACTTGCGCTCGCCGCCATCGAGCGCCTGGACGCCGCGGCGCGCGGCGATCGTACCGCGCTGGAGCGCCTGCGAACCGAGCTTGCCGCCGCCGCACGCGCGGTGTCGGAGGCCAAGGCCGCGTTGCAGGCGCTGGCGATCAAGCCCGATGGCGATGCGGACGGCAAGGCCGCCGACCCGAAGACTGCCGAACTCGGCGCGCTGCTCGACGAGTTGGAACACCGTATCGACGCCATGACCGAGGCTGCGGGCGGAGAAAGCCGCACCGCGCAAGCCCGCGCGCCGGCGCCGCCGCCCCGTTCCGAGCCCGCCGCGCCGCCCGAATCGGCGGCGCCGCCAAAATCTGCCTCGCTGCCCGAGTCTGCCGCACCGCTCGAGCCTGCCGCCACGTCGGGCGGCGAGACGGCGGCCGAGCCGGTGACGTCATCCCCGTCCACGCCTTTGCCGGCGCTTTCCATCGATCGCGTGCCGACGGTGTCCGCGGTGGTATCGCAGCTCGGCCGCGCCGCCGATGCGGAGGACCCCGCCCGCGCGTCGGCCCTGGACGCTCCGCCGCTGCGGACCGCGGCGGAACGCGGCATTCCGACCGTGTCCATGCTGGAGGCGCTGGTCGAGGCACTGACCGCACCCGGCAAGGATCAGGCGACCGAGCCCGCCGGTCAGGAAGCCGAGGCGGTGGACTCCATCCTGCCCGCCATGGAGCTCGGTCCGCGCGACGCCGCCAGCGCATCGGACGGCGTGGGCATGCCGGACCTGATCGAGGAACGCGCGCAGGAGATTTCGCAGAGCTTCGCGCCGGACGGCGATACGCAGGCCGCCGACGAAGCCGCTCAAACCGCCGCGCTGGAGACGGGCGGCTTTGCCGATTCCGGGCACGAAGAGACGGCCGCGCTCGACGGCGTCGGCTTGGCCGGCCTCGACGGGCAGGCGCCGGAGCAAGACGGCCAAGTTCCCGCCGAGGGCGAGCCTGCCGCGGGCGAACTCGCTATCGCCGACCTTGCGGCGGGCGATGGTGCGCAGGACGGCGCTCAAGACAGCGTTGAAGTCGGCGCGGCCGCATTCGAAGCATCCGGCGCCCTGGAGTCCCTGCCCGACACCATATCCGAACCTGTTTCGGAACCGATGCCGGAGCCGCCGCAGCCAGGCGAGGACCTGCTGAACTCCTTCGCGCGCACGGAAGAGTTCTCCTACATGCCGCCGGACGACATCGGCACCGCGGTGATCTTCTCCGCGCCGTCGGACCTTCCGGCGGCGGAGGCACAAGACGTCGCCGGGCTTTCCGGCGCCGGCGTTGAAGATGGCGCGCCGGGAACCGCCGAAGTGCCGGCCCAGAAAATCGGACAGGACAACGCGCAGGACATCGCCCAGGGAATCGCCGAGGACATCGCTCCGGACGTCTCCGCAGACGCGCCGCAAGACGAGCCTGCGCCGGCCGCCGGTTTCGCGGAGCCTGCACCGGACACCGCCGAATTCGAAGCCGGCGATGCCAATACTGTCGTCGATCAAGCCGGCGCTACGGACGAAACGCCGGTTGACGCAGATCAGTTTGCGGCCGCGCCCGCCGATGGCGAAGCGCCGCCTGTCAACTGGCCGCTGGCCGAAGCCAAAGCGTTCGACGCCGCTCTGCAGGACATGAGCCCGTATGCGCCAGACGCAAATGCGCAAGCGCAAGACCCGAACACCCAAGACCCAAACGCCCAAGACCTGAACGCTCAAGACCTGAACGCTCAAGACCTGAACGCTCGAGATTTGCCAACCTATTCTACCGCGCCCTATCCCGCGCCGCTCGCCGCCGAACCGGAGCGCCGCTTTCCGCGGATGCCGCAGGCCAAGCCGTTCGATCCGCTCGCCCCGCTCAAGACCATGAGCGAAGAGGAGAAGATCGCGCTGTTCAGTTGAAGCACGATCCCGAAAAAGCCTGTCCCGGACTGGAAACCGGTTTTCGGAAAAGATCCTGCTCAAACAAAAAACGATCGCTACGCCGCGATCAGCCGGTTGAACAGGTCGGCGTCGACGTTGCCGCCGGACAGGACCGCGACCACCGTGCGCCCCTTCACCTCCGGGCGCCCTGCGAGCAGCGCCGCAAGCCCGATCGCGCCGCCGGGCTCGACCACGAGCTTCAATTCGCGGAACGCAAACGCGACCGCGCGGCCGACCTCCTCGTCGGTCGCGGTGACGCCCTCGCCGACCAGCCGCCGGTTGATCTCGAAGGTGATCGCGCCCGGCGTGTTGGTCATCAGCGCGTCGCAGATCGTGCCGCTCATGCGCGGGTTCTTCTCGCGATGACCGCTTTTGAACGAGCGTGCGGTGTCGTCGAAGCCGTCGGGCTCTGCGGTATAGAACTTCGCGCCCGGCACGCGCGCCTTGACCGCGAGCGCAATACCCGCGCAAAGCCCGCCGCCCGAGGCGCCGACGATCACCACGTCGGGCTTGAGCCCCAGCGCATCGAGGTCCTCGCTGATTTCGCGCCCCGCGGTGCCCTGCCCCGCGATCACGAACGGATCGTCGAACGGCGGCACCAGCGTCGCGCCGCGCTGGCCGGCGATCTCGCGTGCGATCGCGGCGCGGTCCTCACGCTCGCGGTCGTAGAGCACGACTTCGGCGCCGAGCGCGGCGGTCCGCTCGCGCTTGGCGCGCGGCGCGTCCGACGGCATCACGATCACGGCCGGCATGTTGCAGAGCTGCGCCGCATGCGCCACGCCCTGCGCGTGATTGCCGGACGAATAGGCCACCACGCCGCCGGCGCGCCTGTCCTGAGGGATCGACATCAGCTTGTTGTAGGCGCCGCGAAACTTGAACGACCCGGTGCGCTGGAGCGTTTCGGCCTTCAAGAACACCCGTGCGCCGAGCCTGGCGTCGAGCACCGGTGAATTGAGCAGCGGCGTGCGCAGCGCCACGCCCTTGAGCTTCTCGGCTGCGGCTTCGACGTCGGCGGCGGTCGGCGGGGCGATGGTCTGGGTGTCTGTGGCCATGGCGGAAACTACCGCCGCAATCGGGGCGCGGGCAAGGCGGGGCAGCAATCGCCCGCCGGGAGCCGGTAGCCCGGATGGAGCGAAGCGAAATCCGGGACAATCTCCGTTCTTGCCCTGCATTCCGCTTCGCGTCATGCGGGCTACAAGGGCGAGCCCGCCCCAATGGCGCCGCAGTCGAAGCCGACAAGCGCCGCGCAGCTTCTAAGGGGCGGCGCACAGCCATGATGTCACGAACGATCCTTTTCGTCGCCTTCGGCCTTGCCATCGCCGGCTGCCAGACAGTCGGTCCGAGCGCCGCCCAGCGCGACGAAGAACGCTGTGCCGCGGCCGGCCACAAACCCAACACCGACGCGTTCAAGAGCTGCCTGCTCGATCAGGAGACTGCCCGCACCGTGCGCCGCGACTCGCGCCACCGCGAGATGCTGGAGCGCTCGGCCAATCCGCTGCCGCGATAGACTGCGCCCGCCGGCGGACTTCTGCCCATCGACACGCAGAACGAGAACGCGTCCCGCCTGCGGATCGGGAGCCTATGACGTGCGCGCAGGTTGGCTGCGGCGGCGGGGCAGGCGCGGGTCGCCCTCCCCTGACCAAAAGGGCGTTCACGCCCGTCTTCGGCGGGCTATGGGAAGGTGACGCGTGCGCGTTGCCCCGCCGTGTGCAATATCTTCCCCCGCCCAACACGGAGGAAACCCGCATGGATCTTGGAATCGCCGGCCGCAAGGCCATCGTCTGCGCGTCGAGCCGGGGCCTCGGCCGCGCCTGCGCCTTCCGCCTGGCGGAAGCAGGCTGCGAGGTCGTCGTCAACGGGCTCGATCCGGCGCGGCTGGAGCAGACCGCGGCCGAAATCCGCGCCAAGACCGGCGCCGAGGTTCACGCGGTCGCGGCCAATGTCGCCACCAAGGAGGGCCAGGACGCGCTGTTCAAGGCCTGTCCGGAGCCCGACATCCTGATCGGCAACAACGCCGGCCCCCCGTTCCGCGATTTCCGCGAGCTCGACCGCGAAAAGATGATCGCGGGCGTGATCGGCAATTTCATCGCGCCGGTGGAGCTGATCCAGCGCGCCATTGAGCCGATGACGAAGAAAAAATTCGGCCGGATCGTCAACATCACGTCCGGCTCGGTGAAGATGCCGCTGGTCGGCCTCGACCTGTCGTCGGGCGCGCGCGCGGGACTGACCGCGTTTCTCGCCGGCGTCGCGCGCTCGGTCGCGCAGCACAACATCACCATCAATTTCGTCCTTCCCGGCCAGTTCCTGACCGACCGGCTGCGCTCCAACAACGAGCTGACCGCGAAGAAAGCCGGCGTGCCGGTCGAGCAGATCGAGACGCAGAAGAAGAACGCGATCCCCGCGAAACGCTTCGGCGATCCGGACGAGTTCGGCGCCGCCTGCGCGTTCCTGTGCTCGTCGCAGGCCGGTTTCATCACCGGGCAGAACCTGCTGATCGACGGCGGAATTTTCCCGGGAGCGTTTTGAAGGCGGGGCGGCCGTGTCCCGGGCGCAGCGCAACACGAAGTGGTGCGCTGCAGACCCGGGACCCCGGTTAAGTTCTTTTCGTGGAGAGCAAGCGAGGTCCCGGATCAGCGGTGCACCGTTCGCTTCACTCACGCTGCATCGCATCCGGGACACGCCGCCCTACCTCGGCTGAATCCCCGCCTTGGTCACGACGTCCTTGTTGAACGCCACCTCGCGCGCGACGCGGGCGGCCAGCACCTCCGGCCCGCCGCCGATCGGCTGAAACCCGGCCTTGCGCACCTTCGCAATCGTCTCCGGATTGGCCATGACATCCTTCACGGCCTTGGCAAGCCGGTCGACGACCGCCTGCGGCGTGCCAGCGGGTGCGAACATGCCGGCGAAGGTGTCGGTGACGAAACCGGGATAGCCGCTCTCGATCAGCGTTGGCACGCTGGGGAGCGACGGCCAGCGCTTCTCCCCGCTGACCGCGAGCGCGCGGATCTTGCCCTCGCGCGCGAGCGATTCCGCAGTCGGCACCGCGTTGCCGACCAGTTGCACCGTGCCGGTCAGGAGCGCCTGGACCGCGGGCGGCCCGCCGCTGAACGGCACATGCGTGATGTCGATCCCCGCGCGCAGCTTGAGCAGTTCGACCGTGAGCTGCGCCTGAGTGCCGAGACCCGGACTCGAATAGTTGTACTTGCCCGGCGCGGCCTTGGCCTTGGTAATGAATTCGGCGAGCGACGAGGCGAAATCCGGCATGGTCGAAATGAGCTGCGAAGAGATCGCTAGGTCCGAAATCGGCGCAAAGCTTTTGACCGGGTCGAACGGGATCGACTTGTAGAGCGACGGGTTGATGACGATCGCGCTGGTGGTGACGAGCAGCGTGTAGCCGTCGGGCTCGGCGCGCGCGGCAAGCCCGATGCCGATGTTGGCGCCGCCGCCGGGCCGGTTTTCGACGATCAGCGACTGCCCGAGCGGCTGATAGAGCGCGTCTGCGACAATCCGCGCGATGATGTCGCTCGGCCCGCCCGGCGCGAACGGCACGATCACGCGAATCGACCGGCTGGGATACGCGCCCTGCGCCACGGCCGGCCGGGCGATGCCGAACGCGACCGCCGCAAGCCCGCCCGCAACGATGCGCCGGCGATCGATGACGGCGCTCCGGCCGCACTTTGTGACGTTCATGCCCATCTCCGTCCGCTTGTGGCTGTGCGGCAGTGTCGGGCCGGACGGGCGCGCAATGCAAGACGCGCCGGCGCGGAATCGCCATGCAGCCGCTTGCCGCCGCAGCCCCGCCAACGCATGATGGCCCCACACAACCGGCCACCGGTTCACGTCAGTCAGTCAGGGGAAACTCAATGAAGCTCGTCCGCTACGGCGCCGCCGGCAAGGAAAAGCCCGGCATCATCGACAAGAACGGCAAGATCCGGGACCTGTCGAAGATCGTCAAAGACATCGACGGCGCGGCGCTCTCCCCCGCGGGACTCGCCAGGATCAGGAAGGCCAACGTCGACAAGCTGCCGCTGGTGAAGGGCAATCCCCGGCTCGGCGCCTGCGTCGCGAGGCCCGGCAACTTCATTGCCATCGGGCTGAACTACGCCGACCACGCAGCGGAAGCCGGCATGCCGATCCCGCCCGAGCCGATCATCTTCAACAAGGCACCGTCCTGCGTCTGCGGGCCGAACGACAACACCATCATGCCGCGCGGCTCCACCAAGCTCGATTGGGAGATCGAGCTCGGCATCGTGATCGGTAGTCGCGGGCGCTATCTCTCCAAAGACAAGGCGATGAGCGTAGTCGCGGGCTATTGCCTGTCGAACGACGTGTCGGAGCGCGTGTTCCAGATCGAGCGCGCCGGCCAGTGGACCAAGGGCAAGGGCTGCGAAAGCTTCGGTCCGCTCGGTCCGTGGATGGTGACGAAGGACGAGATCAAGGACCCGCAGAACCTCAACATGTTGCTGACGGTCAACGGCCAGGTGCGCCAGAAGGGCAACACCAAGACCATGATCTTCGACTGCGCGCACCTCGTTTGGGCGTGCTCGCAGTATTTCATCCTGGAGCCGGGTGACGTCATCATCACCGGCACGCCGCCGGGCGTGGGCCTCGGCATGAAGCCGACGCCGCAGTTCCTGAAAGTGGGCGACGTCGTGCACCTGAAGATGGACGGGCTCGGCGAGCAGAAGCAGAAGGTGGTCAAGGCGCGCTGAGCATCCGAACGAGAAGTCCTGTCGCGCCGCGCGCAGCAAAATCTTTGTTGCACGGCGGTTGAATACACCCCCTACCCCGCCCTGCCCTCCAGCACCGCCTGCATCGAAATCCTCGACCACGCCCCCACCCGGTCGCGGAACGCCACGTACGAGTCGTGCACCTTCCGCGCCACCGCGCTCCGCCCGGCGAGCTCCCCCAGCACATCCCGGCTCAGCCCCCGCGCCGCGCTCACCACGTCCGCCGGAAACGCCTTGAGCTGCACCTTGTGCTGCCCGGTCAGCGCGGCGAGCGCCTCCACGTTCAGCCGCTCCATCTCGGCCAGCGCAAAGTTCGCCTCCGCGGCGCAGGCGTGCGAAAGCGCGGCCTTCGACGCCGCGTCGAGGCCCTCCCACACCCGCGAATTCACCAGCGCCTCGCCGGTGCCGTTCGGCTTGTTGAAGCCCGGGTAGTAGTAGAACGGCGCCACGCGATAGAGCCCGAGCGCGATGTCGGTGCCGGGGCCGACGAACTCCACCGCGTCGATGACGCCCGATTGCAGCGAGGTGAGGATTTCCGGCGGCGGCGTGGTCTGCGGCGTCGCGCCCATGCGGCGGTAGAGTTCCCCGCCGAGGCCGAGCGAGCGGATTTTGACGCCCGCGAGGTCCGCGCGGCTGCCGATCTCGCGGCGGAACCAGCCGCCCATGCAGACGCCGGTGTTGCCGCCCATCAGCGGCTTGACGCCGAACGGCGCGTAAAGCTCGTCCCACAGCGCCTGCCCGCCGCCGGCCTCGACCCAGGCGACGTGCTCCGAAGGCGTCAGCCCGAACGGCACGGTGGTGAAGAACACGGAAGCGGGCATCTTGCCCTGCCAGAAGAACGACGCGGTGTGGCCGAGGTCCGCCGTGCCCTGGCCGACGGCGTCGAGCACTTCGAACGCCGGCACCACCTCGCCCGCGGCGTGCACGGCGATGTCGAGGCGGCCGGCGGTCAGCGCGCGCACGCGCTCGGCGATGCGCTCGGCGGACATGCCGGGGCCGGGCAGGCGGCGCGGCCAGGAGGTGACCATGCGCAGGCGGCGGGTTTGCGCGGTGGCGAGCGCGGGGGCTGCGAGCGAGGCCGTGCCTGCGGCTGCGGCGGCCATCATTCGTCGGCGCGTGATCTTCGGCGTGAGCTTGGTCATGGCATCCTCCTTGAATTCCCGTGGCGTCCGCCTTTTCATCCTCACGCTCACCACCAGCGGTGAAAATGATGCACGGGCCCATGACCCGTGCCGATCGACAGCCGGTCGGCGGCCCCGATCGCGACCGTGATGTAATCCTTGGCGGCGCGCACCGCATTTTCGAGCGCCAAGCCGTTCGCGACCCGCGCGGCGATGGCGGACGACAGCGTGCAACCCGTTCCGTGGGTGTTGCGTGTCTCGAAGCGAGGCGCTGCAAGCCGCGTCGTGCGCCCGCGCTCAACCAGCAGATCGACGGCGTCCGCGTCTTTAGCATGGCCGCCCTTTATCAGCACCGCGCGCGCACCGTTGGCAAGCAGTCGTTCGGCCTGCTCGCGCATTTCGGATTCGTTGCGCGCCGGCGCGCAACCGAGCAGCGCGGCGGCTTCGGGCAGGTTCGGCGTGATCACGAGTGCGCGCGGGATCAGGAACTTTCGCAGCGCTCCGACCGCATCCGGGTTGATGAGGCGGTCGCCGGAGGTCGCGACCATGACCGGATCGAGGACAATGTTGGTCTGCTTGTGGCGGTCGAGTCCGTTAGCGACGGCTTCGATGGTCTCCGCGCGCGACAGCATGCCGATCTTCACCGCGCCAACCTTGAGATCGGAGAACACCGCGTCGATCTGCGCCGCGACGAACTCCGGCGGCACATCGTGGATGCCGGTCACGCCTTTGGTGTTCTGCGCCGTCAGCGCGGTGATGACGCTCGCGCCATAGACGCCGAGCGCCGAGAAGGTCTTGAGATCGGCCTGGATGCCCGCGCCGCCGCCGGAGTCGGAACCCGCGATGGTGACGGCGATGGCCGTTCCTTGGGCAGTCATCGCGCGCCCCGCTTCGCCAGCGCCGCGTCGACCGCGCGCAGCAGTTCGCGCGCCGCGGCCGCCGGATCCTTGGCCATCGACAGCGCCGAAATCACCGACACGCCGTCGGCGCCGGCCTCAATCACCGGCGCCGCGTTGCTTGCGTTGATGCCGGCGATGCCGCAGGCGAGGAAGCCGGGCTTGCGCCTCCGAAGCGCCGCGATCGTGCGCGCCATGCCGTCGACGCCGATGGGCTTGTTTTTGGTCTGCTTCGACGTGGTGCCGTAAACGCCGCCGATGCCGGCGTAGTCGATCAGCGAAAGATCGGTCGCGTCGGCGCGTTCGGGGCTGTTGATGGTGAGCCCGATAATCGCATCGGGCCCGAGCAGGCGGCGCGCGTCGGCCGGCGCCATATCGTCCCAGCCGATGTGCACGCCTTCGCAACCCACCGCGAGCGCCACGTCGACGCGGTCGTTGATCAGCAACGGCACCTTGCCGAGCGCAGCCTTGACGGCGCGGGCGCGCTCGACGAACACGCGCGTATCGGAGAGCTTGTCGCGCAGCTGCACCAGCGTCGCGCCGCCGGCGGCCAGAATGCGGCAAAGGTCCGGCAGCTCGTGGCCGCCGGAAACCTCCGGATCGACAATGGCGTAGGCGCGCAGATCGACCCGCATCATGACACCTTTGCTTTGGCGAGCAGCGTGCGGCGATTGAGGCCGTGCACGGCGTCGAGGATTTCGACGGCGAAGCTGCCGGGGCCGCGCGCGCGTTTCGCCGCCAACTCGCCCGCGACGCCCATGACGATCAGCGCCGACGCGGTGGCGCGGAACGCGTCGGGCTCGACTGCGAGACACGCCGCGACCATCGCCGAGCCGGCGCAGCCCATGGCGGTCACCTTCGTCATCAGCGGATGGCCGTTGTCGATGGCCGCCGTGCGTGTGGCGTCACGCACGAAATCGCGCGCGCCCGTGAGGCCGATTGCGGTGCGGCGCGACTTCGCAAAGCGCGCCAGCGCCGCCGCGTCGAACGTTCCGCCCGACAGGGTTTCGAATTCGGCGCGGTTGAGCCGCACCGCCTGTGGCCTCTTGGCCAGCAGCTTGCGCGCGAAGGCCGCGCGCGGTGGCGAACGGTCGATGAACACCGGATCGAGCACCCAGGGCCGGCCGGTCTTCTGCACCGCCGGGATCGCTGTGAGCGCAGCCTTCTGCCGCTCCGGATCGAAGGTGCCGAGATTGACCAGCAGCGCATCGGCGCGGGCCGCGAAGGCGCGGACCTCGCGCGCGGCGATGGTCATCGACGGCACGGCGCCGGCGGAGAGCAGCATGTTGGCTGTCAGCGTCTGCGCCACCGCGTTGGTGATGCAATGCACGCGCGGGCGGCGCGCGCGAATGCGCTCCAGAATATCCGCGGCAATGGTCGGCAAGTCGCTGTGCGGCGCCCGCATCTCTCCCTCCGCCGGCATGACCCGGATCAGGTTCGATGGGTTGGCTTTCGCCTCTCGGCCCGGCGTTTGACGATCGAAGCGCAGCTTCGCTCGCCCGAGGCGCCAGGCACCCCATGAGATTGCTTTTCAATAGGTAGCGCGCGCCGCGAGGCCGATCAAGGGGCACCGGTGGCGGTCCAGCGCCGCGCACCGGGCAGCCCGGCCGACCTTGGCCAGGCTGCATACGCATAAAAATCTGTCGCTGAGACTGGCGCACCCGATCTCCGCTCGTCCTCAATATCGGAGCGAAAGCGGTCATCGATTCATGTCGGCTAAGGGCCACATGCGACGAGCCGCAGCCTTGCCATAAGCTTGACAGATTTGGACGGATGTCCTACTTATTTGGACAATCGTCCAACAGGCTAAGTGCCGCATTCCCGGAGTTCGAAATGTCCGCCCTTATCGATGTGTACCTTTGGGCCACCCCCAACAGCTGGAAAGTCACCATAGCGCTCGAGGAAATGGGCCTGCCCTACAATGCAAAGCCAGTGGCGATCATCAAAGGTGAACAGTTCAAGCCCGAATTTCTGGCGTTGTCGCCGAATAACCGCATTCCGGCGATCATCGATCCCCAGGGACCGGACGGCGCACCGGTGTCCGTGTTCGAGTCCGGCGCCATTCTGAGCTATCTCGGCCGCAAGACAGGCCAATTCTATCCGACCGACGAACGCAGCCGCACCGAAGTCGAACAATGGCTGTTCTGGCAGATGGCCGGCGTCGGCCCAATGTTCGGTCAGGCCAGCCACTTCCGCAACTATGCGCCTTCGCTGGTCGACGACCCGGCCAGGATTGAATACTCGACCAGACGCTACGACAACGAGGTGAGCCGGCTCCTCGGAGTGCTCGACGGGCGGCTGTCCGGCCGCAGATTCGTAGCGGGCGACTATTCGATCGCCGACATGGCCATCTATCCATGGGCGGCTTACGCCGGCCATCTCGGCCAGGATCTCGGCGCCTTTCCGCACGTGCAGGTTTGGCTCAAACGAGTCGGCACTCGCCCGGCGGTGATTCGTGGCATGGCGGTCGGCTCCGATCTCCAACGCTCGACGCCGCCGGCCGGCAGCCCCGAGCAACGCGAATTCGTCAAAGCGCTATTCGGCCAGAACGCGCAGAGCGTAGCCTCCGCACGCGCTCAGCAAAGCCCGTCAAGCTGAGGTGAGCAATATGAGCGACAAGTCGACCCGCGACCACATTGTCGAAGCTGCCGATCAGCTATTCTATCACAATGGTTTTGAGCACACCTCGTTCTCGGACATCGCCGACGCGGTGAAGATTTCTCGCGGTAACTTCTATTATTACTTCAAAACCAAGGACGACATTCTCGAAGCAGTGATTGACGTACGGCTGGCGAAGACGCGCGCGATGCTCGATCAATGGGAGCGCGATGGCCGGACGCCGGCCGAGCGCATCCGCAGCTTCATCCATATTCTAATTACCAATCGCGCCGACATTAAACAGTATGGCTGTCCGGTCGGAACGCTGAACGCCGAACTCGCCAAGCTCGACCACGGTTCGCGCCCGGAAGCCGCCGCACTGTTCATGCTGTTCCGGAACTGGTTGTGCAAACAGTTTGCATTGCTGGGTCGTAAGCGGGACGCTGATGCGCTGGCGATGCATGTGCTCGCCATGAGTCAGGGCGTTGCTACGCTCGCAAATACCTTCCAGGACGACAGGTTCATCCAGCGCGAGGTGCAGCAGATGGACGACTGGCTCGCCTTGATTGCCGATGGCGAGGTTCCGACTTCGCGCCCCGCCCGCGTCAACTGACGGCGA
The DNA here is from genome assembly GCA_016869215.1 of Alphaproteobacteria bacterium. Lineage (GTDB taxonomy): Bacteria > Pseudomonadota > Alphaproteobacteria > Rhizobiales > Xanthobacteraceae > Z2-YC6860. The sequence goes on from VGEP01000003.1 coordinate 94,342, forward strand.
GCAACCCGAATGTTCATCGTGCTGCTTCGATTTGTCGGCGACAAAGCCAAAGCCGGTCAGTTCATGGACGGCCACAATGCCTGGATTAAGCGCAACTTCGACCGCGGCGTGTTTCTGCTAGTCGGTACACTAAAGCCTGCGCTCGGTGGCGCCATCCTCGCGCACAACGCGACGCGCGCAGAGCTTGAGCGTCTCGTCGGCGACGATCCCTTTGTCGTAGAGGGAGTGGTGAACGCTGAAATCCTCGAAATCGCGCCTGGCAAGGCGGACGAGCGCCTGTCGTTTCTGCTTGGCCAGCCGACAGCGGCGCGCAACGAGCCGCCTCGCTGTTAGCACCGCCCCATGGCAACAACGAAAAGCAGAACAGTCAATGGTCCCGACGGCAAGCCGCGCTGCCGCTGGTGCGCGGCGGCGCCGGAGTTCTTTGCCTATCATGACGGCGAATGGGGGTTTCCGGTCGCCGACGACCACCGCCTGTTCGAGAAGCTCTGTCTGGAAGGCTTTCAGTCCGGATTGAGCTGGCGCACTATTCTGGCGAAGCGCGAGAATTTTCGGGCGGCGTTCCACAACTTCGATTTTGAAAAGATCGCGCGCTTCACACCGCACGACGTCGCCCGTCTCTTAAAAGACGCCGGAATCGTCCGCCACCGCGGCAAGATCGAAGCCGTGATCAACAATGCCAAGCGGGCGCGCGAAATGATCCAACAGGAAGGTTCGCTCGCCGCCTTCATATGGCGCTACGAGCCGGGTGCCAACCAACTCGCAAATCCGCAGACCGCTTCAACCTCGGCGGCGTCGCTCGCACTGTCGAAGGAACTGAAGAAGCGCGGCTGGACCTTTGTCGGCCCCACTACCATCTATGCCTTCATGCAGGCGATGGGGCTGATCAATGATCACGTCGCGGGCTGCGTAATCCGCCCGAAAGCTGGGCACGCCCGCAAGACATTCAAGCGCCCCGACAAGCGCTAGACTACGGCCTGGGCCTCATGCCGCCGTCCGAGATGACACCCCTGCTCAACCTAAGTTGTCAGTCGTCGCGAGTAAACACGCCGGACATTGCACCTGTGGCAAAGCGACGATCAAGTCACCGACAAAAGTGGCCCAATCCAAACGCAACGCGCGCTAGTTCGCCCTCTCCGCCGCGGGCGCTGCGACCTTTGCGGCCTTCTCGATCTCGCTGCGCAGGAACGCGGCGAACTCCTCGGGCGTGGTCGGTGTCACCTCCATGCCGACGGTGCGGATGCGGCGCACAACTTCGGGGTCCTTCAGCGCGGCCACAATCGCCGCGTTGAGCTTGGTCACGATGTCGCGCGGCGTCGCGGCGGGCGCCGCGATGCCGAACCAGCCAGTGACATCGAAATCCTTCAGCCCCATCTCATGGAAGCTCGCAGCGTTGGGAAACACTGCATAGCGATTGCGCGACGTCACCCCAATCAGCTTGAGCTTGCCCTCGCCGATGGCGCCCATCGAGGGCGGCGGATCGGCGATGGCGAGCGGGACGTGACCCGCGATCGCGTCGGTCACGGCCGGCGCGGTTCCACGATAAGGCACGAGATTGATCTTCACGTCGGCAGCGGCGGCGAAGGCCAAGGCCGCAAGGTGCATGGCGGTGCCGTTGCCGCCATGCCCGATCGACAGCTTGTTCGGTTCGGCCTTGGCAAGCTTGATCGCGTCGGCGACCGTGTCGGCCTTCAGCGACGGATGCGCCACCAGCATGAAGGGGGACGCTGCCGCACGGCTGATCAGCACCAGGTCCTTGAGCGGATCGTAGGGCCGCTTGATCCGCTCGCCGATGTTGACGCCGAGCGCGCCCGCGCCCGCGATACCGATGGTGTAGCCGTCGGGCGCGGCCTTGGCGACCGCGTCGACGCCGAGCATGCCGCCGGCGCCGGCCCGGTTCTCCACGACCACGCTCTGGCCGAGGATTTTCTCCAGCGCAGGCTGCATCGCGCGCGCCACCGCATCGGTGCTGCCGCCCCCAGGGAACGGCACGAAGAAACGGATCGGCTTGCTCGGCCAGGTCTGAGCCCAGGCCGGGAACGGCAGGCTCGCGGCAAGGCCGACACCTACGACAAAGGCTGCGAACAGCCGAAGCAATTTCGTCACCACACGCTCCTCCCCAACGGCATTTTCGCCGAATCTTACATGCGGGCGCGCGGGCCCGATAGCGGGCGGAACGGCCGTGTCCCGAGCGCAGAATGAGGCTTGCGCCGATAGGCCGGGGGCGCGGGCACGCCCGCCTTGCCAGCCCGCCGGGTTTTTGCTGGATTGGGCCTCAAGGCCCGCGGATCGCGCGGCCGGAGGTCCCATGGTTCCGTTCTTCGTCCAGATCAAATGCCAGCTCGGCAAGTCCTACGAGGTGGCCAACCGCCTCGCCGACGCCGAGATCGCTTCGGAAATCTACTCGACCGCGGGCGAGTTCGATCTGCTGGTGAAGGTCTATGTCGACGGCGGCACCGACATCGGACACTTCGTCAACGAGAAGATCCAGGTCATTCCCGGGATTCAGGACACCCGGACGATCATCACGTTCAAGGCGTTTTGAGCGCTGATCCTGCGCACGGCAAATTCGCCGGAGCGCCGCCTATTGCCCCGCCATAACAAGTGAAATCGCTCCGACCGGCGTTGCGCGGCCTTTGAGTCGCGGGCATCATTTGCGCGAGGCAGCCCAGGAGCCCCTCCCATGCACGACATCGTCATCCGCGGCGGCACCATCGTCGACGGCAGCGGCAAAGCGCCGTTCTCGGGCGACATCGCGATTTCCGGCGGCCGCATCGCCGCGGTCGGCGGCAAGCTCGGACCGGGCAAGCGCGAGATCGACGCCACGGGGCTCTTGGTGACGCCCGGCTGGGTCGACGTGCACACCCACTACGACGGCCAGGCAATGTGGGACCCGCTGATTGCGCCGTCGTCGTGGCACGGCGTCACCACCGCGATGTTCGGCAACTGCGGCGTGGGCTTCGCGCCGGTGAAGAAGGAGCACCGCGGCGCGCTGATGGACCTGATGGAGGGCGTCGAGGAAATCCCCAATCCGGTGCTGGCCGCTGGCCTGAACTGGGAGTGGGAGAGCTTCCCGCAATACATGGACGAGCTGGAGCGCAGGCCGCGCGCGATCGACATCGCAGCGCAGATCGCGCACCTGCCGCTGCGGGTCTATGTGATGGGCGACCGCGCAGTGCGCCGCGAGCCCGCGACCGCCGACGACATCGCCAAGATGCGCGACCTCACGGTCGAGGCGCTGCGCTGCGGCGCATTCGGATTTACCACCTCGCGCACCGACTCGCACAAGACGCCGGACGGCGATCTGGTGCCCTCGCGCGACGCCGAGGACCACGAGCTGATCGGCATCGGATCGGCGCTCGGCGTGACGCGCTCCGGCGCCTTCGGCATGAATTCGGACTTCGATGACGAGGACTACGAACTGCGCTGGATGCGCAAGGTGGCGCGCGAGACCGGCCGGCCGGTGTGGTTCCTGCTCACCGACCGCTATTCCGATCCGCAGCGGTGGCGGCGGCTGATCAAGGCGGTTCACGAGGCGCGCGCCGACGGCCTGCCGCTGATGGCGCAGATGGCGGGCCGGCCGATCGGCGTGATGATGGGCATCGGCACCGCGCTCAATCCGTTCACGGTGCGGCCGAGCTACAAGGCGCTGGAGCACCTGCCGATCGAGGAGCAGCGCAAGCGGCTGCGCGATCCCGAGACGCGGCGGCGCATCCTCGCCGACACGCCTTCGGACGCCGAGATCGAGAAGCTCGCGCAGTTCCGCCAGGTGGTGGCGAAGAAGTTCGACAAGTTCTTCGTCATGGGCAATCCGCCGGACTACGAGCCGGGACCGGAGAAGAGCGTCGCCGCCATCGCCGCGCGCGAGGAGAGGACGCCGGAGGAAGTGGCCTACGACTACATGCTCGAAGACGGCCAGTATCTCTATTTCCCGGTGGTGAACTACGTCACCGGCGACCACGGCCCGATCTTCGAAATGCTGAACGATCCGGGCTGCCTCCTGGGCTTGAGCGACGGCGGTGCGCACTGCACCTCCATCGTCGACGCCGGCGTGCCGACCTACATGTTGACGCATTGGGCGCGCGACCGGCAGCGCGGTCCGAAGCTTCCGGTCGAAAAGCTGGTCAAGCGCCAGACCAGCGAGACGGCGGAGTTCTTCGGATTGAACGACCGCGGGCGGCTCGCGCCCGGGCTGCGCGCCGACATCAACCTGATCGACCTCGACCGGCTGCAGGTGCAAAAGCCCGAGATCGTCCACGACATGCCGGCGAACGGGCGGCGCTTCATCCAGCGCGTCGACGGCTACGAGATGACGATCTGCGCAGGCCAGCCGATCTACGAGCGCGGCCAGTACACCGGCGCGCTGCCGGGCAAGCTGGTGCGCGACGGCCACGGCGCGCAGGCGATCGCTGCGGAGTAACGATGTATGCCGTTCGTCCCCGCGAAAGCGGGGACCCAGAAAATTCCAATGAATTGGCTCCCGCTTGCGCGGGAGCGGGCGGTGCTTCGTTTTACTGCGGGCGCTTGGGCCCCTGCACCGTGGGCAGCGACTTGATGTAGTGCGCCATCGCCGCGCGGTCCTCGGCGCTGAGCTGGCGCAGGTTTGAAACCACCTTGCCCATTTCGCCGCTGACCGAGTCGCCGTCCGGCAGCTCGCCTGTGCGCAGGAGCTTCGCGATGTCCTCCTCGCTCCAGCTCATGCCGGTGATGTTCGGCACCCAGCCGGAGCCGCCCTCGGGATCGGGCCCGCCGGCGAAGCGCTGCGTGGTCACGAGGCCGCCGAGCAGATTGCGCGGCGAATGGCATTCCGCGCAATGGCCCGGACCGTTGACGAGATAGGCGCCGCGATTCCACTGCGACGTCTTCGATATATCGTGCTGGAAGGCCTGGCCGTCGAGGAACAGGAACTTCCAGCCCCCGAGCGAGCGGCGGATGTTGAAGGTAAACGGCACGTCGTGGCCGCGCGACCTGCCCTGCACCGCGGGCAGCGTCTTGATGAAGGCGAACATGTCGCGGATGTCGTTGTGACTCATCCGCTGGTACGACGGATAGGGAAACGCCGGAAAGTAGTGCCGTCCGTCCGGCGACGTGCCCTTCACCATCGCGGTGACGAAATCGGCCTCGCTCCACTTGCCGATGCCGTCGTTCGGATCGGGCGAGATGTTCGGCGCGTAGAACGTGCCGAACGGCGACTTCAGGCCGTGACCGCCGCCGAGCCTGGTCTTGTCGTCCTGCTCCGGCGTCGCGTGACAGGACGCGCAGCCGCCGGCGTGGAACATGGTCTTGCCGTTTTCGAGATCGGCGGTGCGCGGCGCGAGCGCACTCGCGGGGACCGTCGCGGGGATCGTGACGAACCAGAACACGCCAAGGCCTGCGACAGCGGCGATGAGAGCCAGAACGATCAGCTTGCGCAACACCGGAAGTCCTCCGCCCTTAATCTTAGGCTGCCCGCTGCTTCACGAAAAGCCGCGGGGCCGCGCACCATCCCGGCACGCAGCCCCGCAATGTCATGGCGCCGGCCCAAGCCGGCGTTTGCGCCCGGTCAGGACTTGGCGCGCCAGGCGTTGTGGCAACCGCCGCAGTTCTTGCCGACCTCGCCCAACGCAGCCTTCAGCGTGTCGAGGTCCTTCACCTTGGCCTCGGCGTCCTTGGCGTCTTTGCCGAACTTCGCGATGGCCGCATTGAAATCGGCCTTCTTTTCCCAGATCACGGGAAGCGCCTTGGTGTTGCCGCCGGTCTTGGAATTGTCGGGGAACAGGCCGCTAAACTTGTTTGCCCCATCGGCCATGCTGGCGAATGCCTTCTTGGCCGCCGCCGCGTCGAACGGCCGCTTACCTTCGGCCATCTCGCGCACGGTGCGGGCCTGGGCGCTGTTGTCCTTCATGACGGCCTGGCGAGCGGCGATCGGATCGCCCTGCGCGATGACCGCGGTGGCGGCGATTGCAAGCGCACCGATTGCGACAACGACATGTTTGACCATGGTCTCCCCTCTTTTCTGGAAGCGCCCCCGACACTTATCGGCAGAAGACCCCCGGGGCATGGGGGCAGCGAGTGTGGAACACCTCTCATATTCCGATATTCCTTTGGCGCGACATCGTGGCGAATGGGGGTCACGATTCCGTGAGTGGGAAAACGCGGTGTCGGCCCATAACCTTCTATAAATAAGGAGGATTTTTCGACAGCCGCCGGGGCCGCGACGACCGCGCCGTGCGGCCCTCAGAGCCCGACCCGGAAACGCGCCATGATGACAACGGTCAGGATCTGCATGACGCCCTGGGCCGCGGCCAGGAAAAAGTAACGCCGCATCCAGCGCCCGACCTTGGCCATGTCGGGGTCGGGCTTATGCAGCTCGATGCAGACCAGGACGTTGGTCGGCGTCAGAAAGCCCAGCCCCACCACGGTCATCAGCCCGAGCAGCACCAGCGCCGCCGCGACCCAGCCGTACTGCGGCCACGGCATGGCGTTGAGGCCCATCTGGTCCGCCAGGAACCAGCCGGTCGTGCCGGCGACGATCGACACCGTCGGCATCAGGAACATGGTGCGCGGCGTGAGCTTTGCAGCGATCGCCTTGCGCGTCGGCAAGTCGAGCGTGCGCATGATCGGGCCTAGCACGAAGCCGAGGAACAGGTCGATGCCGGTCCAGAGCAGGCCGGTGAAAACGTGCATGAAGTTCAAGAGCCACAGATCGCCGCCGACGATGGCGACGACCATGAGTGCAAGGGCTGCCGCGGCATACCAGAGGTAGTGCCACGGAATCTGCATGCCCGTGCCGCCGCCGTTTGTCATGCTTCCCCCTTGCGATTTCCAGGTTAGCGTACCCCGGAGCCGGTCAGCGGGGAAATCCGCAAGACGCAGCCGAGGGCCGCAACAAGGCCCATCAACAGACCAACGGGAGGATCGCATGACAGTCGCCAAGCACGCGTTCGCCGCCGCCCTGCTCGCGGCCTTGCCGCTGTCCGCTCCGGCCGGCGCGCAAAGCTATCCCGAGCGGTCCGTCGACGTCGTGCTGCCCTATCCGGCGGGTGGCGGCATCGACCTGCTGGTGCGGGTGATGGCGGAAAGCTACTCGGCGCAGTTCAAGCAGCCGTTCGTGGTGTCCAACCGCACCGGCGCGGGCGGCGCCATCGGCATCGGCTATGTCGCACGGGCGGCGGCAGACGGCTACACGCTGCTGTTCGCACCCGCGCTCGCCTATTCGGTGCTGCCGCTGCTTCAAACCAACGTCGGCTACAACGACAAGTCGTTCGCGCCGATCTGTCAGGCGTTCGAGAACCAGATGGCGCTGATCGTACGCCTGGATTCGCCGTACAAGACCGCGCGGCATATAGTGGAGGCCGCAAAGACAAAGCCGCCGGCCTTCGCCGCGACCGCGCCCGGCACGATCACCCACCTCGCGGGCGCGGCACTCGCCGAAACCGCCAAGGTCCAGTTCAACCACGTGCCGTTCCGCGGCGACGCCGAATTGATGGGCCAGTTGATCGGTGGCCACGTCGAGTTCGCAACCACGACGCTGGCTTCCGCGGCGGCGGCAGGGCAGAACGTCCGGGTGCTGGCGATCTTCGCCGAGCGTCGCAATCCGTCGCTGCCGGATACGCCCACCGTGAAGGAACAGGGCTACGACGTGGCGCCGACGAGCTTCGGCGGGCTGTTCGCACCGGCACGCGTGCCGGCCGACGTTACGGCCAAGCTTGCCGCGGGCTGCAAGACTGCGGTCGAAACGCCGGGCTACGTCGCCCTCGCCAAGCGCCTGCACCAGGGCACCGGCTATTACGCCGACGCGGCGGCCTTCACGAAGCGGATCGCGGCCGACGTGGTCGAGAAGCGGCAGCTGCTGCAGCGCCTGGGCCTCGTCAAATAGTCACTCGGCCGGCTGCACGGCCGGGCGCTTGCGGGCGGCGCGCTCCGCGACCCAGCGGCACACGACGTAGAACGCAGGCGTGAAGATCAGCCCGAACACCGTCACGCCGATCATGCCGGAGAACACCGTGGTGCCGAGCGTCTGGCGCAGCTCCGCGCCGGCCCCGACCGACCAGACCATCGGCGTGACGCCGAGGATGAAGGCGAGCGACGTCATCAGGATCGGCCGCAAGCGCAGCCGCGCCGCCTCGGCGGCCGCCGCCACGCGGTCCACGCCGCGGTCCTGAAGCTGCTTGGCGAATTCCACGATCAGGATCGCGTTCTTGGCGGCAAGCCCGATTAGCACGATGAAGCCGACCTGGGTGAGGATGTTGTTGTCCATGCCGCGCAGCACCACGCCGGTGATCGACGCAATCAGGCACATCGGCACGATCAGGATCACGGCAATGGGCAGCGAGATGCTTTCGAACTGCGCCGCCAGAACGAGGAACACGAACACCACCGCGAGCACGAAGGCGAACATCGCGGTGTTGCCGGCGCGCTGCTGCTGGAACGCGAGCGTCGTCCATTCATAGGCGAAGCCTTCGGGCAGCATTTCGGTGGCGAGCCGGTGCATGATCTGCATCGCCTGGCCCTGGCTGAAGCCGGGGGCCGCGCCGCCGTCGAGCTCGGCCGCGGGATAGAGGTTGTAGCGCGGCACGCGGTACGGCCCGGAGATGTTCTGCACGGTGGTGAACGAGCCGAGCGGCACGGTGTCGCCCGATGAGTTGCGCACGCGGATTTTGAGCACGTCGTCCGGCTGCAGGCGCGCGTCGGACTGCGCCTGTGCGGTGACGCGGAAGGTGCGGCCGAACAGGTTGAAGTCGTTGACGTAGGACGAGCCGAGGAAAATCTGCAGCGCCGAGAACACGTCGCGCACATCGACGCCGAGCAATTGCGCCTTGGTGCGGTCGATGTCGAGATAGAGCTGTGGCGTCGACACTTCGAACAGCGCGAACGCCTGCGCGATCCCGGGCGTCTGGTTGGCGCGCGCCATCAGGCCGAACGTCGCCTGCTGTAGCGCCGCAGCCCCCCGTCCGGCGCGATCCTCGACCATCATGCGGAAGCCACCGGCGTTGCCGATGCCTGCGACCGGCGGCGGCAGCACGACCAGCACCAGCGCCTCCTGGATCGACGCCAGTTCGCGGAACAGCGCGCGCTGGATGCCCTGCGCCGACTGGTTCGGGTCTTTGGCGCGGCTGTCGAAGGAATCGAGCACGAGGAACGCCGCGCCCGCGTTCGGCGCATTGGTGAAAGTGGCGCCGGAGAAGCCGACAATGTTCACTGCGCCCTTGACGCCCGGAACCTTCAACGCGATGTCGACGATGCGCCGCTGCACTTCGTCGGTGCGCGACAGCGACGAGCCCGGCGGCAGCTGGCTCACCACGATCAGGTAGCCGCGGTCGAGCGACGGGATGAAGCCGATCGGCGTCTTCCTGAACTCGTTCAGGCCGAAGGCGATGATGCCGGCGTAGAGCACCAGCATGATCGCGGTGTAGCGCACCGCGCGCGCCGTGAGCCAGCCGTAGCCGGCCGCCAGCCGGTCGAAGCCCCAGTTGAACGCGCCGAAGAAGCGCTGGATCGGCCGCGCCCAGACCGGCGTCACGCGGCCGTGGCGGGGCTTGAGCAGCAGCGCGCACAGCGCGGGCGACAAGGTGAGCGAGACGATCAGCGAGATTACCGTCGCGCCCGCGATGGTCAACGCGAACTGCCGGTAGAATTGGCCCGAGATGCCGGTGATGAAGGCCGACGGTACGAACACCGCGCACAGCACCAGCGCGATCGCGATCAGCGCCGCGCCGACCTCGTCCATGCTGCGAATCGCCGCATCGCGGGGACTAAGCCCATTCTCGATGTTGCGCTCGACGTTCTCGACCACGACAATGGCGTCGTCGACCACGATGCCGACCGCGAGCACCATTCCGAACAGGGTCAGGTTGTTGAGCGTGAAGCCGAACGACGCCATCAGGAAGAACGTGCCGATCAGCGACACCGGGATGGCGACCAGCGGGATGATCGCCGCGCGCCAGGTCTGCAGGAACAGCACGATCACCAGCACGACCAGCAGAATCGCCTCCAGGATGGTCTCCTGCACGGCGGAGACCGATTCCTGAATGAACTGCGTGGGGTCGTAGACGATGGTGTGCTTCAGACCGGGCGGAAACCGCTGCGCCAGCACGTCCATCGTTTGACGGATCGCTTTGGCGGTGGCGAGCGCGTTCGAGCCGGGCCGCTGGAACACCGCGAGCGCCACCGCGGGATCGCGGTCGAGGTACGAATTCGACGAATAGTCCTGCGCGGCCAGTTCGACGCGGGCGACGTCTTTCAGCCGCACCACCGCGTTCGGAGTCTGTTTCACCACCACGTTGGCGAACTGCTCGGGATCGGCAAGGCGCCCGAGCGTCTGCACAGCGATCTGGAACGCGCCCGGCTGCTCGACCGGCGGCTGGTTGAGAACGCCGGAAGCGACCTGCAGGTTCTGCGCCTGCAATGCCGCCGTCACGTCGGTCGCGGTCAGGCCGAGCGACTGCAGGCGCGCGGGATCGAGCCAGACCCGCATGGAATAGTCGCGGCTGCCGAATACCGTGATCGAGCCCACGCCGTCGACGCGGGTCAGCGCGTCCTTGATTTCGATGGTGGCGTAGTTCGAGATGAAAAGCTGGTCGCGCGAGCGGTCCGGCGAAATCAGGTGCACGACCATCATCAGGTCGGGCGACGCTTTGTTGACAGTTACGCCGATGTTGCGCACGTCGGCGGGCAGCCGCGGCAGCGCGGTCGCAACACGGTTCTGCACCTGCACCTGCGCGGTGTCGAGGTTGGTGCCGATGTCGAAGGTCACGCCGATGGAGAAGCGCCCGTCGCCGCTCGAATTCGACGACACGTAGAGCATATTCTCCACGCCGTTGATCTGCTCCTCGATCGGAGCGACCACGGTCGTGGCCACGGTCTCTGCGCTGGCGCCGGGATACTGCCCGGTGACGTTGATGACCGGCGGCGCGATCTCCGGGTATTGCGCGATGGGGAGCCGTGCGAACGCCACCGCGCCCAAGATCACGAATACAACCGACACCACCGTTGCGAAGATCGGCCGGTCGATGAAGAAATGCGATATCCGCATGTGCGCGGCCTATTTCGCCTGCGCCTGTCGCCCCGCGGGGGCTTGGTGTCCCTGCGGGGCCTGAGCCGCTGGCTGCGCCTGCGGCGTGACCTTCTGGCCCGGACGCACGCGCATCAGTCCGTTGACCACGATACGGTCGTCGGCGGTCAGGCCGTCCTTGATGACGCGAAGTCCGCCGTTGAGAGAACCGAGCGTGACGTACCGGATCGCGGCAGTGTCATCCGGTCCGACGACATAGACGAACTTGCGCACCTGCTCGGAGCCAACCGCCGAGTCAGGCACCAGCACGGCCACGTAGCTCGGCGAGCCCGGCACGCGGATGCGGCCGAACATACCGGGAATGAACACGCCATTCGGATTGGAGAACACCGCCCGGCCGCGGATGGTGCCCGAGGTGCGGTCGATGACGTTGTCGACGAAGTCCATGTAGCCGCTGTGGTCGAACTTCGGCTCGTCGATCAGCTTGAGCGCCACGTTCACGCCGCCCTCGCGGCCGGTCACTTCCTTGCCGCTGCGCGAGAAGCGCTCGTAGCGCAGATACGACGCCTCGTCGAAGGTGAACTCGAAGCGGATCGGATCGAGCGACACGATGCTGGCGAGCAGCGTGGTCGTGCCGCTGGTGCCGCCGGTGACGAGATTGCCGGGCGACACGCGGCGGTCGCCGATGCGGCCGGACACCGGCGCGCGCAGTTCGGTGAACTGCATATCGAGCTCGGCCTGGCGCACCGACGCCTCGTTCGCGGTGACCGAAGCGGTGGCGCTGGCGTAGGCCTGCTTGCGCTGCTCGAACGCCTGCTCGGTCATGGTGCGGTCGCGCACCAGGAGTTCGCCGCGCTTGTAGTCGGCCTCGGCAAAGGTCTGGTTGGCGCGCGACTGCGCGAGGTTGGCGCGCGCCTGATCGAGCGCATTCTGGAACGGCCGTCTGTCGATGCTGAACAGCAGATCGCCTTCCTTGACCATCTGGCCGTCGCGGAAGTGGATTTTCTCCAGATAGCCGGACACCCGCGCGCGCACCTCGACTGAGTCGATTGCGACGAAGCGGCCGACGTATTCGTCATGGTCGACGACGCCGCGCTGCACCGGCTTGGCGACAGTGACAGTAGGCGGCGGCGGCGCGTTCGCCTGCGGCGGATTCTGGCCGCACGCGGCCAATGCCGCGGCCAGTAGCAGCGGCGCGACGGACGCGACTCGGCGGCTCTGTGTCATGGAACCTTGGTGGCAGCGTTTCGCGGATGTTGCAATGCGGCAAGATAGGGGTGCAAAGAGCCAAACGCAAAGCGAGCCGAGGCCCGGATCGCGCAAAGGTGAAACGCCGGTCATTCCCGTGTCATGTCGCGGGGAACGGTGCCCGATTCGGGCCTGCGATCGCGGCCTTTGATGAATTCCATCAAGAACCGCGAAGCCTTGCTGTTAACAATCGGCGATCACTTAGGATCGCGGCCGGCGGGCGGACCGGCCGGCCGCGTCAACCGCGCCGCCAGCATCGCCCGCAACTGGCCGCGGAACAGCAGCAGGACGGCGCCCCCGTAAACTGCCGCACCCACAAGCACGAGCAACAGCAGCGCCGTCTCGTCGCGCAGCCGGGTCCAGTCCGCAAGCAGGAGGGACGCCCCGCGCTCTGCGGCAAACAGAGCGATCACCAGCACCGCGCCCGCGACCGCAAGCTTTCCCGCAGTGCGGCGCAGCCGCGCATCGACGGTGATGAGCTTCTGGCGGCGCGCGAACCACAGCAGCAGCGCCAGATTGACCCAGGCGCCGGCCGAGGTCGCAAGCGCCAGCCCGACCTGCGCCAGATCGATCAGCAATATCTTCAGCGCGACGTTGACCGCGACCGCCGCCGCCAGCGCCTTGACCGGCGTGATCGTGTCGCCGCGCGACAAGAACGTCACCGTCGCGCTGCGCATCAGCACGAACGGCAAGAGACCGATGGCATAGGCCGCAAGCGTGTGGGCCGCGGCCTGTGCATTCGCGGCGGTGAAGGCGCCGCGCCCGAACAGCGCGTGCATGATCAGCTCGGGCACCAGCAGGAACGCCACCATGCACGGGATTGCCAGCAGCAGCGTCAGCTCGACGGCGCGGTTCTGGGCGTCGCGCGCACCGGCCTCGTCACCGCCCGCAATCCGCCGCGCCATCTCCGGCAGCAGCACCGTGCCCGCGGCGATGCCGATCACGCCGATCGGCAACTGGTTCAGCCGGTCGGCGTAGTACAGCGCCGACAGCGCGCCGGCGGCGAGGAAGCTCGCGATGATGGTGTCGGCGAACAGCGCGATCTGGGTTTCGGCCGAGCCGATGGTCGCCGGCCCAAAGCGCTTGAGGAAGTTTTTCACTTCGATGTCGAAGCGCGGCCAGCGCAACTTCGGCAACGCACCCTGTCGCCAGGCGTTGCCGCCGACCAGCAGCACCTCCAGCACGCCCGCGATCAGTACGCCCCAGGCCGCGGCGTGGCCCGCGGTCGGGAAGAACACCGCGAGCGACAGCGCCATGATCATCGACAGGTTGAGCAGGATCGGCGCGGCAGCGACCGACGCAAAGCGATCCAGCGCATTGAGGATGCCGCCGTAGAGCGTCACGAGGCTCACCAGCAACAGGTACGGGAATGTGATGCGGGTCAACTCGACGGCAAGCCCGAACCGCTGCGGATCGCCGGCAAAGCCCGGCGCCAACAGCCTGATGACGCCCGGCGTGAACAGCAGCGCGGCAGCCAGCAGCACCAGCTGCATCGCCAGCAGCAGCGTGAAGATGCGGTCGCCGAACAGCCGCGCCGGCGCCGCGCCGCCGGTCGTGTGGACTCGCGCATAGGCCGGCACGAACGCGGCATTGAATGCGCCTTCGGCAAAGATCGCGCGGAAGTGGTTCGGCAGCCGCAACGCGACGAAGAACGCATCGGCGATCGGACCCGCGCCCAGAACAGCCGCCAGCACGATGTCGCGCGCAAAGCCTGTGATGCGCGACAACAGTGTCATTCCGCCGACGGTGAGGATACGGTCGATCATGTCGGACTTCGGCCACCGGCGCTGAGGCTTGTGTTTGGTCGCATTTTCTGCGGCGAAACGGTTTCCACTTCGCCGAAAAACGCTCCAGCGGCGCGCCGATTCGCGTGCCGCGGCAACAGTCTGGCTATCGCGCCGGGTTTTTGGAATAGTCCGGGCGCATGACGCGGATTGTCCCCATTCTTCTCGCCGGCGGCACCGGAACACGGCTCTGGCCGGTGTCCCGGGACGCCCTGCCAAAGCAATTCCTGCCGCTGGTCGGCGAGCGCTCGACCTATCAGGAGACGCTGCTGCGGGTCGCCGATCCGGCGCTGTTTACGCCGCCGATCGTGATCACCGGCAGCGATTTCCGGTTCTTCGCGCGACGCCAGGCGGAGGATGTCGGCGTCGAGGCGACGGTCGCGATCGAGCCGATACGGCGCGATTCCGGGCCCGCGGTCGCGGCGGCAACCGCGCTGGCGCGAAGCCGGGACCCGGACGCCGTCGTGCTGGCGCTCGCGGCCGACCACGTCATCCTCGATCCGGTGGAGTTCCGCTCAACCTGCGCCGCCGGGGTGAAGGCGGCGCAGGACGGCCGCATTGTCACGTTCGGAATCGTGCCGACCGCGCCGAAGACCAGCTACGGCTATATCCGCCGCGGCAAGGTCACGGGCGTGCCGGAGGTCTTCGCGGTCGACGCGTTCGTGGAGAAGCCCGACGCCGAAACCGCCGCGCGCTACGTCGCGGGCGGATACCTGTGGAACTCCGGAAACTTTCTCTATCGCGCCGAGACGCTGCTGTCCGAACTCAAGCGTTTCGAGCCCGGCATGCTCGCGGCCGCGGAGGCCGCGGTGGCAAGGGCCACCACCGATCTCGGCTTCGTGCGGCTCGACCCGGAATCGTTTGCGGCGGCGCCGCAGAAGTCGATCGACTACGCGGTGATGGAAAAGACCGACCGCGCCGCCGTGGTGGCCGGCCAATTCCGCTGGTCGGACATCGGCTCGTGGGACGCGATTTTCGACGTCGCCGAGCGCGACGCCGCGGGCAATGCGGTGCACGGCACCGCCGTGACGCTCGACGCGCACAATTGCGTCATCCACTCGACGGACCGGCTGACCGCGGTCGTCGGCCTGCGCGACGTCGTCGTGGTGTCGACGCCCGACGCGGTGCTGGTCGTGCCACGCGAGCGCGCCCAGGAGGTGCGGGAACTCGTCGCCAAGCTCAAGAGCGCCAGGCGTACCGAGGCGACCGACCATCGCCGCGTGCACCGGCCGTGGGGCTATTACGACTCGGTCGACTCGGGCGAACGTTTCCAAGTCAAGCGCATCGTGGTGCAGCCGGCCGGCACCTTGTCGCTGCAGAAACACCATCACCGCGCCGAGCACTGGGTCGTGGTGCGCGGCACCGCCGAGGTGACGCTTGGCCAGGACGTGCGCGAGGTGCACGAGAACGAGTCGATCTACATTCCAATCGGCGCGGTCCACCGGCTCGCCAACCGCGGAAAGATTCCGCTGGAACTGATCGAGGTGCAGACCGGCAGCTACCTCGGCGAGGACGACATCGTGCGGATCGAGGACGTGTATCGGCGCAACTGATGCGGCGCGATCACTGAACCCGGCCCGCCTCGGAAGCCCAGTCGAACGGCGCGTACGATTGCAGCTCGCAGTGATCGAGCACCACCGACAGCCGCGACGACACGATCCGGCTATGCTGGAATTCGATCGCGTAGTGGCGCGGCACCGGCCAGTGACTGGACTTCACGCAGACGATCCAGGCCGGACCTTTCAGCGACGGAAACCGCCGCGGCTGTGTGATCTGCAATGCGCCGGCTCGCTCCGGATTGCCCATGATGCTGCTGAGGCTGACGGCGATAATGGCGCGATAGGCCGCAGGCTCCGGACCCGCGATCCCGGAGGGCGACAGGTCGGGCAGGCTCGGCAGCGGCGGCGGCGCGGGCGGGCCCGGCGGTCCGCTCATGCTCGTGCAGCCGCCCAGCGCCATGGCCAGGGCCAGCAGGATGGTCAGCGTCGTCGCCCGCATTCGCTCCTCGACCGGCCGGGCTGCTCGTCGGCGCTTAACATACTGGGCTGGAATTAAGAAATCAGCGCGGCCCGCACCGCCTGGATCACGCGATCTTGCGTGGGCGCGTCGAGATACGGGTGCATCGGCAGGCTGATGACCTCACCGGCCAGACGATCGGTCACGGGGATGCCGTTATCCACCACCGGGAAGCGCTTGTAAGCCTCGAGCCGGTGCAGCGGCTTCGGATAGTAGACCGCGGTGGGAATGCCCTCGGCCTTAAGCTTTAAGGCAAGGCCGTCGCGCAGGCTGGGCTTGAGGCGGATGGTGTACTGCGCCCACACCGAGGTGAGGCCGTCGGGGACCGAGGGAATGCCGGCGACGCCGTCCAAACCTTGGGCATAGCGGCGCGCGATGCGCTCGCGCGCCTCGATCTCGTCGGGGAATATCTTGAGCTTCTCGATCAGCACCGCGGCCTGGATGGTGTCGAGGCGGCTGGTCATGCCGATGCGCACGTTGTCGTACTTGTCGGCGCCCTGGCCGTGCACGCGCAGGCTCTTGAGCAGCGAGACCAGCTCTTCGTCGTCGGTCAGCACCGCGCCGCCGTCGCCGTAGCAGCCGAGCGGCTTCGCCGGGAAGAAGCTGGTTGCGGTGGCGGGCGCGAGCGCGCCGAGCTTGCGGCCCATGTAAGTCGCGCCGAACGACTGCGCGGCGTCGTCGAGCACATAGAGGCCTTCGGCCTTGGCGACTTCGGCAATAGCGTCGTGGTCGGCGGGCAGCCCGAACAGATCGACCGGGATCACGGCCTTGGGCTTAAGCCCGTGCCGCCGTGCGGTGAGAACCGCGCGCTTCACGCTCGCCGCATCGAGATTGAACGTGTCCTCGATGACGTCGGCAAACACCGGCGTCGCCCCCGCGAGCACCACCACCTCGGCGGTGGCGCAGAACGTGAATGCCGGACAGATCACCGCATCGCCCGGCCCGATGCCGCGCGCCATCAGCACCAGCAGCAGCGCGTCGGTACCGCTGGCGCAGCCGACCGCGTAGCGCGCGCCGCAGAACCGCGCCAGGTCCGCCTCGAACTGCGCGACCTCGGGTCCGCCGATGAACTGGCAATGGTCGTTGACGCGCGCGATGGCGTCGTCGACGGCGCGGCCGAGCCGGCGGCGTTGTGCGGCGAGGTCGATAAACGGGATCGGGATGCCCGGGGCGCGAACAGGCTGGTTCATCGAAGGGTCAGTCCTGCAAAAAGGCTTGTCTGCAATCGGCCTTGCGGCTCAGCCGGCGGCGCGCCGGACCCCGGCTTTCTCGGGCGCCGCAGTCTTCGCCGGCCTGCCCTCCAGGCAGCGGGCGGCGATTTCGAGGCTTGCCACGCCCTCCTCGCCCGTGACCGCGGCGGGCTTGCCGTCGCGGACCGACGCGATGAACGACAGCAGCTCCGCGCGCAGCGGCTCCTCGTGTCCGACCGAAACGTGCCGCATGGAATAGGCGCCGTCGGGCTGGAAGCCGAAGCACTCGGTGACCTGGCGCGTCAGCAGATCGCCCATGACGTACTTGCCGCGCGTGGCGACGGTGACGTTGCGCGCCTTGAACGGGGTGAGCCAGTTGGTGTTGATGTGGGCCAGCACGCCCGAGGCGGTGCGGAACTGCAGGAGCGCGATGTCCTCGCGCTCGGCCACCGCGCTGGAGAGCTGCGGCTGCACCTCGACGATGTCGGAATCGGTGAACCAGCGGATCAGGTCGATGTCGTGAACGGCGAGATCGATCACCACGCCGACGTTGGACATGCGCGGCGGGAACGGACCGACGCGGGTGATGGCGATGGAGAGGATGTCCTCGCCGCGGATCGCCTCCTTGATGGCGATGACCGCCGGATTGAAGCGCTCGACGTGGCCCACCATCAGCGTGACCCCGGCCTTGCGCGCAGCAGCGATGATCTCGCGGCCCTCCTCGACCGTCGACGCGATCGGCTTCTCGACCAGGACGTGAATGCCCCGCTGGATGCAGGCCAGCGCGATGTCGTGGTGCAGATGCGTCGGAGCCGCGATGGTGACCGCCTCGACGCCGAACTGGAACAGCGCATCGATATCGCTGACCGCGGGACAACCGAGCACGCGCGTCACCAGATCGCGCTGGCCGCGGTCTGGATCGACCACCCCCACCAGATCGGTGCCCGAGAGGCCGGCCAGCACACGGGCGTGGTTGGCGCCCATGATTCCTGCGCCGATCACGCCCATCCGCAGCGGCGTGCTGCTTTTAACGGCCTGCACCATGGCCCGATATTGCCCCCGAAATTCGGTGTTCGTTGTAGCCCGTCCCTCCCCTAGCACGGCCTTATGCGGCTGGCGACGCAAACCTGCCGGCGCTGGTAAACACGTTTTGAGTCAGAGCGTTACAGGGATAAATGCGGTGTAAACGCTATTCCGCCGCGGCCTTGCCCGGAACCTGCAACGTCAAGCCTGCAGACAGCGCATCCTCCCGGAACGCGCGCACCGCCGCGAGCGACAGTTCGGCCCCGCTCATGGTGCCGAGCGCCGGCAATTTTTTGAGCACGTCGGCCGGCGCGGTGATGATGTGGCAGCCCATCTCGTCGGCTTCCAGCACGTTGAACACCTCTCGGGTGGAGGCCCAGATGATCTCCACGTTCTTCGTCTTGCGGGCGCGCGCCACGGCGTCCCGCATGATCGGCCGGTAGTCGACGCCGAGGTCGGCAAGGCGGCCGGCGAACACCGACACGATGGCCGGCGCGCCGCCGTCGAGCGCGTCGACCGCGCGCGCCACCTGCTCCGACGTGAAGATCGCCGTCATGTTGATCTTGATGCCGTCGCGAGACATCGCGCGCACGGCGTCGTAAAGCGCCTCGCCGCGGGTGTTGGTCACCGGCAGCTTGACGTGAACGTTCCTGCCCCAGGTGGCGATGACGCGGCCCTGCGCCACCATTTCGGGGATGTCGTCGGAAAACACTTCGAACGAGATGTGGCGGTCCGGCACCGCCGCGACGAGGTCGCGGCCGTAGGACTCGTAGTCCTTCACGCCGGCCTTCTTGAGCAACGACGGATTGGTGGTGAAGCCCGCGATCCAGGGCTGCCTGGCCATCTCCAGAATCTGCGCCTTGTCGGCGCCGTCGGTGAACAACTTGACCTTGAGATCGGACAGGCGCGGCATCGTCAGTGACCCTCGGTTCGATTGGACGGCCCGGAACGGCGCCGCGGGCGGCGGCGGCGCATCGGGAGCGTCGCAGACATCCGAATTATGCGCCGGCGACACGCGCCTGACCAATCCGGAACGGCGGATTTTTGCATTTGGCAACAAATAATGATTGTTAGTGCCGGTTCCACCGGCGTGAGACGCCCGACCCCTTCAAAGCCTTCGGCCCCATGCGGCGACTTGCCCTCATCGCGGTAAAGCTGGCCGTCTCGGTCGCACTTCTATGCGTCGCCATGAGCGGACTGAACTTCGCCGCCATCGGCGAACGGCTAAGCCAGCTCGATTTAGGCTGGATCGTTGCAGCGTTCATGGTCGCGCTGCTGCAGGTGCCACTGGTCGCAATGCGCTGGCGCAGAGTAGCGGCGGCCTGCGGCGCGGAGCTGCCACTGCACGAGGCGTTGCGTTTCAACCTGATTGCGGTGTTCTTCAACCAGGTTCTGCCGTCAACCGTCGGCGGCGACGCCGCGCGCATCTGGCTGCTGGCCCGCTTCGGCGCAGGTTGGTCGAAGGCCACCTATTCGGTATTGATCGACCGCTTTGTCGGCGTGCTGGTGTTGTCAGCCACGGTGACCGCCGGGCTCTACTGGTCGTTTCAACTGATCCAGAATCCGGTCGGGCGCATTGCGCTGCTGATTGTCGGGCTCGGCAGCCTTACGGCCGCGGCGGTGTTTCTGGTCAGCGCGAACTGGACCTGGTTCCGTGACTGGCGGCCGACACGGCATCTCGCGAAAATGTCGGCGGTAGCGCGCGACGTACTGTTTTCTCGCGTCTCGGGCGCTTCGGTCGCCGCGATCTCGCTGCTGGTGCACATGCTGACGGCAGTGCTGGCCTGGAGCCTCGCGCGCGCGGTCGCTGCGCCGCTCGAGCTATGGCACGCATTCCTTCTGGTGCTGCCGGTGATGCTGATCGCGACCGTCCCGATTTCGATCGCCGGCTGGGGCGTGCGCGAAAGCGCGCTGGTGCTGGCGTTTTCCTACGCCGGCCTGCCCGAAAGCGACGGGCTGATCGTGTCGGTGCTGTTGGGTGCCGCGATGATCGCGGTCGGGATCGTCGGCGGCGCGGTGTGGCTGCTCAGCCCGGAAAGCCCGCGCCTGACGACCGCGTGGACGCTGACGACGCCCGGACCCGAACGATAGCCGGATGGCCGCAGCGGCGGCTCAGCGACCGCCTTAAGATGCGCCGCCGGCCTTGCCGACGATGCGCGGGTGGATCGCGGTCCGCGGGACGTTGGAAACGTCGAACGTGAAAAACGCCAGAACCAGCTGAAATCCGACGATGATCGGCAAGGCCGCGACCATGACCGTGCCGGCGCTTGCCAGGGCGCCGCTGCGGACATGCGCAATCCACTCGGTCAACCCGAAGATCAGCCCGAACAGCAGAATCGGCAAACCGCACAGCAGGTAGATCGAGCCGATCGAAAAATCCCGCACGAAATAGGAATAGATGACCCGCTTGCAGAAGTTGCGCGTCAGATACCAGAGGAACGGCATCGCCTCGCGGCGGGCCCGGAGGTTGCTCGTCTCGCCGGCGTAGGTCGCGCGCAGCGGAATATCGACGACGTTGGCGCGCACGAGGTTGAGCCTGAACAACAGATCGGACTCAAAGAAGAAACGCGACGCCAGCTTGTCCTTCGGGATCAGATCGAATACGGCGGCATGCACGGCGAGAAAGCCGTTAGCTGGATCGAACACCGACCAGTAGCCCGACGACAGCTTGGCCGCGAACGACAGCAAGCCGTTGCCGATCACGCGGGCCGTCGGCATGCCGCGCAGATATTCCGGCGCGAAAAAACGATTGCCCTTGGTGTAGTCGGCCTCCCCCACGACGATCGGTGCGACGAAATTCGGGATCAGCGCGGGATCCATCTGGCCGTCGCCGTCGATCTTGACCAGAACGTCCGCGCCGTCCGCGGCCGCGGCCGTCATCCCGGTGAGGGTCGCGGCACCGACGCCGCCGTTTTGCTCGTGGCGGATCACGCGCACGCGCGGGTCGCGGACCTCCCGCTCGACGAGGTCGCCGGTGCGTTCGGGACAGGCATCGTCGACGACGTAGATCGCGCCGACCTCCGGACCGATGCGCGCGATCACGCCGAGCACCATGCCCTGGACCTTGTAGCAGGGGATGACGACGGCGATCTTCGGTGCGGCGATCTTCGGTGCGGTCATGGGCATCGGCGTTTCGTGGTCACGACCCCGGCGATGCCGGACAGGCGCCGGCGCGATGCTGCGGATAGCGTTCGGCGAGATATGGACACAACGCCTCCGCCGTCAGCCGCCCCACCGCATCGGCACCCGCAACGGTGAAGTGGACCATGTCGTAGAACATTCTGGAGTCGTCGGGAAGGAGCCGCGCGAGATCGATCAGCAGGACCTTGTGGTGTTCCGCGGCCATCCGGGTCTCGACGTTATAGAGATCGAGCTCATGCCAGAACATCGGAGCACGCCGGCCCTCCGCGGGCCGCGCCAGCGACGGCTGCGTCATCAGGACGGGCTCGATGCCGCTGGCCTTGGCCGTCGTGACGATGCGATCCAGCCGCTGGCGATAGCCCGTCAGACTGTCCTTATGTGCCGCGGCGGCGGCGGCAATTTCGGCATCCGTCGGAATATCCCGGCGGCGCATGGCCTCGACGTCCCCGAACTCATGGGTGACCTTGAAATTGCGCGCCTGCCAGGCCCGATACACCGCCATCGCCAGCCCGACCACCTCGCTTCGATTTGCGACCGAATAAACGAAGGTTCGCGGGTTCGTCAGGCTCAGACTGCCGCCGATGTTGCGCAGGTCGGGCACCGCCGCCTCGCGGCGCGCCCGGTCGTTGGTTCCGACCAGAAACAGCGCGACCTTCGGCTTGAGCTTGACGAGGTAGTCCTCGAGCAGAACGATGTGTCCGAAAGTCGAGTGGCCGTCCAGCCCCGCGTTATTGACCCACAGATCGCGGAATGCGGGACCAAGCCGCGCCGCAAGGCTGTCGGGCCATGTCTGGCCATCGGACAAGTAGAAGCATTCGGTCGTGCTGCCACCCACCGCGACGATCGAAAGACGCTCCGAGAGGTCCGAGGGCGGCTCCTGACCGCGCATGCCGAGGCTGTTCTTGGTGTGCGTGAAGGTGCGATCCAGCCCCGGCACGGCTTCGGCGAAGCTGCCGGAATAGACCATGTTGATGGGCAGGACGATGCGGTTGCCTTTGACGCGATATTGAAAGGGATTCCAGATTTGAAGAATGAGTTCGATCGCCAGCAGCGCGACCGCGAGCGAGGCCAGCACCAGGCCGGAATTGACGGCAAACTGTGCGATGCGACTCTTCATTGTTTTCCCGTTCGCAACCGCCGGTCCTGCGCAATGCCGGACGCCTGGTCTATAGTGACTGCGCTGCACCCGGCACCACCGGACCACGATGGATGCGCTTCGAACCTGTCCAGACCGACGACGACCGGCTGAACGCCTACGTAGCGCTGTTTCGCATCTGCTTCCCGGACGCGCAGCAATACAACCTGCCGTTCCTGCGCTGGATGTATCGCGAGAATCCCGAAGGCCATGCCTTTGGCTTCGACGCCGTCGCGAACGGCCGGATCGCCGCGCATTTCGTGGGCCTTCCCGCCCGCACGATGACGGCGGGCGCCGAGCGAAGGGCGCTGCTCATTCTCAACGTCGCGACCCATCCGGATCACCGCCGCAAGGGCCTGTTCGCGGAACTCGCCAACCGGACGCGCACCGCCGCGGCGCAAGCCGGATTCGATCTGCTGTTCGGCGTCGCCAACGCGCAGACCATTCCCGGCTACCGCCTCAAGCTCGGCTATCAGGACGTGGGCGGCCTCGATGCGCGCCTGGGGGTCGGCAGGGTGCCACCGATCGACTGGCCCGCGGCGCTGGCCGCGGCCCGCTTCTTTCGCGTGTGGACTCCGCAGGCGCTGCAATGGCGGCTGCGCAACCCCGCGAATCCGGTCGACGCCTGGACGCTCGGCGATGGCGTCACGGCGTTCGCGGCGGCCACGCACTATCCCGGCATCCGCGCCTACGCAGAGCGCGGCGACGCGGGGCACGTCACGAGCGCGACGCAACCGGGGCGGGCGTCGTTCGCACGGGTCTTTGTCGGCGCGGTGCCGACGGGCGCGCGCCGCCCGGGACTGTCGGTCGCAATCCCGCACGCGCTGCGGCCCTCGCCGCTGCGGCTGATTTTTCTCGACCTGCATCGGCCCGAGTATCGCCTGAACGGCGACGAAGTGTTGTTCTCGTTTCTCGACTTCGACGCCTTCTAGGTGGCGCCGGTCGCGTCGAGAAAACGCCCGATCCGCGCGCCAAAGCTTTCGAACGTCCCGCCACGCATGCGCTCGTAGAGAAGCGGCCCCGGATGCGGCCTTTCGCGCAGGCGCACGGGATCGATGCGCTGCAAATCCTGCGTCCCTCGTATCGCGTAGTGGCTGGCGATGAACGGCATCAGGCCGGTCATCGATTTCAGCTGGCTGCGATACGTCAGGCACAGACGCAGGTAGCGCACGCGGCGCGACGCCGGGATCGGCGTCGAGTCGACGGGACCGTTCTCGGAAATGGGCGCCAGCACACGATACGGCCAAAGTTTTCGGCCTCCCGCGGTGTAGAGCGGAAACTGGCGCAGCTTGTCCGCCATGCGCCAGCGCTGCGCCGCGACGACCGCGAGCGCGCAAGCGGCATCGTGATCCTCATGCCCGCCTTCCCAGGCCGGCACCTGGATCGATTCCATCGCTCCCAGTGCCGCGGCCACTTCGAGCACTCTCGGCAGAGCATCGCCCAGCTGTTCGGCCAGACCGCCGTCGGGCACCCGGAAGCGGCTGCCGAGAAAATGAATGTCCGCTTCGGCAACGCCAAGCGCCGTGAGGACCTTGCGGCTCTCCGCGTCCCGGACCTGCGGATCGGCGCCGGCAAGGCTTCCGTCGGTTAGATAGATACAGACCGGACGGTGGCCCCGCTCCACGGCGCGCTCCAGAAGATGGAACACGCCGTACTCGTCGTCCTGATGCGGCAGCAGGAAGAGGTGGACCGGCGGCATCTGCCTGCGGCGATCGCCGTCCCCTTAAGCGCGGCCCGCGAGGACAATGCCTGCTACGATCAGCGCGACGCCGAGCAGATAGGACAGCCCGACCTTCTCCCCCAAAATCGCAACCGACGCCGCGGGAACGAGAATGTAAGTCGCCGCAATAAACGGGTAGGCGCGCGACAGATCGATTTCCCGCAGCAGCATCACCCAGAGAATCGTCACCACGCCATAGAGCGCCACCGCCGACCAGAACACCGGCGACAGCATAATTTCCACCGCTCCGCCGCGTCCGGCGGCGAGCTTGAACAGGATCTGACCGGACGACATGCCCAGCACGACCGCGACGGTGAGCCCGATTGCAGACCAGCTCATGGGCGCCGGCCTCCGACCAGTCTGGCCATACGCCGCAACAGCCAGGCGGCGGGCGCGGCCGCGACGATCACAAGGAATGGCTCCATCGGAAACCGATAGCGCAACGATCCGATGGTGACCATGTGCACCGCGGTCAGGAAGCCAATAAATAGCGCGATCGGCACCAACTGGCGCCAATGTCGGCGCGCGCCGCCGATGGCGCCCGCGACCGCCAGCGCCAGGACCGGCAGGTAGCTTGCCGCCGCAACCGTCGCCATCGCGGAGCCGGAATAGTCTGCCGCGTGGGGCCACGGCTTCCAGAGCCGAACGAACTTCAGGCCCGCCAGTTCGGCGAAACGCCGCGGGCTTTCGGCGATAAAGCGCCACGCAGCATCGCGCAGCAGGCGATCCCGCTCCATCGGGCCTTTGGCTTCGTAGTAGCCCGGCACGTCGATGCTGACGTCGACGCCGCCGCCGTCGCGATTTCCAGGGTGGTTGCCCGAGTACAGGACCAGTCCGCCGCCCAGATTCAGCCGAACGAATTGGCCGTAGAGCTGATAGTTGTGCCACCACCACGGCGACATCAGCGCGACGTAGATCGCAGCAAGCAACCCAAGGTGCCGGAGGGCGCGGCCGACGCTCTGGCGGTGCACGAGCAGCGCGAAACAGAGCACCAGAATCGGCGCGAGCAGTTCGACCGCGGGACGGGTGAGAATGGCGGCGACCATCGCGACGCTGCCCCAAGAATAATGCGCCCGCTGGTAGCCGTAGAATCCGAGCAGCACCAGCGTGACGAACAGCGTCTCGGTCAGTCCCACGACGGCGTAGAAGATCGACATCGGATAGACGGCCCAGATCGCCGCGGCGACCAAGCCGGACAGCGCATCCCCGGTCAGGTCCCGCGCCATGCGCGCGACGCACCAGACGCTCAGCACCGAGAGCGCGACGTCCGCCAGGAGTTGCCCCAAGCCTCCGCCGCCGGACAGGAGCACGACGATCGGATAGCCCGGCATCGCCGCGTGATTGGTAATCCTCCCGCTGGCCAGCAGCTCTTCGGCGATCGTGCGGTAGGACAGCACGTCGGGCAGATAACCGAGCTTGGACGCGACAACCGGCGCCATCGCCAGCCGGACCGCCGCCGCCGCAATCAGGATCGCCAGAAGCGCACGGCGTTCCAGCGCCGGATCGATTCGGCCGAGGGCTTCGGCCAAGCTCCGCATCAGCGGCGTTTTCGTGGAGTGCGATACGGTCATGAGCCCTGGTATCGCCGGAACCAGTCGACGAAGCGCTGGATGCCGACACCGATCGGCGTGTTCGGCCGGAAGCCCACGTCGCGCATCAGGTCGTCCACGTCGGCAAATGTCTCAGGCACGTCACCCGGCTGCATCGGCAGGAGTTCGCGCCTGGCCTGCTTGCCGAGCGCCTGCTCAATCAACCGCACCACGTCGAGCACTTCGACCGGGTTGTTGTTGCCGATGTTGTAGATGCGCCAGGGCGCGCTGCTGCTCGCGGGATCGGGTGCGGCGCCCGACCACGACGGCGCGGGCGCGGCCGGCCGGTCGACGAGGCGCACCACCGACTCGACCACGTCGTCGATGAAGGTGAAGTCGCGCCGCATCTGCCCGTGGTTGAACAGCCTGATCGGCTCGCCTGCAAGAATAGCCTTGGTGAAGATCCACATCGCCATGTCGGGCCGGCCCCAGGGACCGTAGACAGTGAAGAACCGCAATCCCGTCGCCGGCAGGCCGAACAGATGGGCGTAGGAATGAGCCATCAGTTCGTTGGCCTTCTTGGTCGCGCCGTAGAGGCTGATCGGGTGATCGACATTGTCCGTGGTACGGAACGGCACGCGGGTGTTGGTGCCATAGACCGACGACGACGAGGCGAAGAGGAGATGCCGGCAGCCGTTGTGGCGGCAGCCCTCCAGCACATTGGCGAAGCCGGTGAGGTTGGCGTCGATATAGGCCATCGGCTCGATCAGCGAGTAGCGCACGCCGGCCTGCGCCGCGAGATGAACGACGTAAGGAAAGCGATGCCGGGCGAACAGCTCCCGCATCCCGTCGCGGTCCTTCAGGTCGAGCCGTGCCGCCGAGAAGCCCGGCAGCTTCTGCAATTCGGCCAGCCGGGCTTCCTTTATCTTCGGATCGTAATAGGCGTTGAGGTTGTCGAGTCCGACCACCGTGCGCCCGCTCTCAAGCAGGCGGCGCGCGACGTGAAAGCCGATGAAACCCGCAGCGCCGGTAACGAGGATCGGTGTGTCCGCCATGATGTCCCGTGTGCGATCCCGGTTACCGCCTGATCAGAGCCGCCAAAGCTCGACGCCGGAGGGCTTGGCGCGGCGGTCGAGCTTGTGTTTGACGTCGAGCACCACGCCACCGCCGCCGTTGAGCAGGCCGCGAACCATCGGCCAGCCGCCGCGGATGTAGTCGTCGTGCGCCACCGCGAGGATCACGGCGTCGGCGGGCTTCAACGCCTCGAAATCCGCAAGCTCGATCCCGTACTCACGCCACGCATCGTCCACATGCGCCAGCGGATCGTGCACCTGCACCGCGACGCCGCCCGCGCGCAGTTCGTTCACGATGTCCGCGACTTTGGAGTTGCGCGTGTCCGGCACGTTCTCCTTGAACGTCAGGCCGAGCACGGTCACGGTCGGCGCGCGCCTGTCCTTGGCTTCCAGGATGCGCAGGCACTCCCTGGCGATCCTCCGGCCGACATCGTCGTTAATGCGGCGGCCCGCGAGGATAACCTCGGGACTGTAGCCCGCCCTGATCGCGCGGTGGGTGAGGTAATAAGGATCGACGCCGATACAGTGTCCGCCAACGAGACCCGGATAGAACTTCAGGAAATTCCATTTGGTCTCGGCCGCGGCCAGCACATCGCCGATGTCAATGTCCATCTTGCGGAAGATTTCGGACAGTTCGTTCATGAACGCGATGTTGAGGTCGCGCTGCGTGTTCTCGATCACCTTGGCTGCCTCGGCGACCTTGATCGAAGGCGCGCGATGGATGCCGGCCTTCACCACGGACCCATAGACTGAGGCGACGATATCGAGCGTGCGCTCGTCCTGCGCCGAAACCACCTTGACGATGGTCTCGAAGCGGTGCGCCTTGTCGCCGGGGTTGATCCGCTCCGGCGAATAGCCGAGGTTGAAATCGCGTCCCGCCTTGAGCCCGGACGCGCGTTCCAAAACCGGCGCGCAATCTTCCTCGACCGCGCCGGGATAGACCGTCGACTCGTAGACCACAATGTCGCCCGGCTTGAGCGCGCCGCCGACGGTTTTCGACGCAGCAAGCACCGCGCCGAGGTCGGGACAGCGGTCGTCGTCGATCGGGGTCGGCACGGTGACGATGAAGAAATCGGCTTCCCGCAGATCGTCGGGATCGTGCGAACAGCGCAGTCCCGGCAGTTCGAGGTCCGCCGTGTCCACCTCGCGGGTGCGGTCGCGGCCGGCGCGAAGCTCGGCGACGCGCCCGGCGTCGATATCGAATCCGATCACCGGCGCGCCCGAGCGCGCGAACGCCACGGCGACGGGCAGCCCGACGTAGCCGAGGCCAATGACGGCAATTTTCCTGGAATGAGCGACCATGAAGCTCTGTGCCGAAGCGTTCCGGACTTAGCCGGGCCCGCCCTGCTCCGCAAGCGCCGCGTAGAGGCGCTCATAGGCGTCAACGGCCTTTGCGAGACTGAAATTCTCGACGATCCGTGTCCGCGCTCGCGCGCCGCGCGCCGCGCGCTCGGCGGGCGTAAGCGCCGCTTCCGCGGCAATCGCCGCCGCAAGCGCCGCGGGATCCACGGGCGGCACGACCCGTCCGGAGTCGCCCACGATCCGGCGGGCATCGCCGACGTCGGTCGCGATCGGTACGAGGCCAGCGCCCATGCCTTCGGCAATCGCGTTGGAGAAGCCTTCGCCGAAGGCCGACGTCGAGATCACAATATCGCCCATGGCGAGCAGCCGCGCGACGTCGTGCCGAAGCCCCATGGCGCGCACGTTCGGAGGCGTCCGCAGGCTGCCGGTGCGGCCGCCGACCATGACGCCGACGACGCCCGAAGTCGCGGCCATGGCCGCGAGAAACGTCGCATGATCCTTCATCGGATCGACGCGCGCCACATGGATGACAACGACTGCATCCTGCGGAATGCCGAGTTCCGTGCGCAACGCCTGCCGTGCAGCCGGATCGGGCGCGAAGCGATCGACGTCGATGCCGTTCGCGATCACGAGCGAACGCCGCGGTCGAAAGCCCCGGCTTGCGTGAAACTCCGCGCCCGCCTCCGAGTTGGCGATCACGACCTCGGGCCAGGCGGAGAGCGCCGCGCCGCACCGGATGACGCGGCCGTATCGGGCGGCGTCCATGTTGGAGGCGCGCAGATTCCAGAGCAGGTGGCGGCCGGCCCGGCCGGGCGCAAACCGATGCGCCAGCGCCGCCGCCAGGTTGCCGTGATACATCCAGCCCTGGACGATCTGCGGCCGAAGCCGGCGCAGCACACCCGTCAGGCGCGCGACGGCGGCCGGCGCCTGGAGCGTGGACGCCACATTCAACGCCGTAAGACCCACACCGGCATCGCGCAACTCGCTTCCGTGAACGCCTTCGTCGCCGATGCTGACCACATGTTGCGGCATGCCCCGTTGCTGAAGCGCGCGCGCCAGATTGGCGAGGCTCGACTCGGCGCCGCCCGCGCCGAGGCCCGAGATCACATGCAGGACCGCCGTCACGACGGCGGCCCGGCGACCAGCGCGAGCTGCGTGAACAGCCCGGTATCGTCGTAGCGCTCGCGCCACCAGGGATGGATTGCGCCGCGATACGTCGCCTTGGCGTCGCGTGAGGCGATCGCGCGTGCCGCGATGCCGCGGCTTTCGAACAGCTTTGCGACATCCGGCATCCGCAGCAGGTTGATCGCCTTGCCGCGCCCCGCGATGTAGTCCTCCGGCGGCTGCTCGTAGAGACCGTCGAACGGATTGCCGGTCGGATAATGATTGCCGAAATCCACCAGGTGAAGGAACCGGGTCGCGGGGCCCTGAATAGCTTTGAGTTTGTCGACCGTGGCCTCAAGCGGGAATACATGCTCCAGGCAGGACTGCGACAGCACGACATCGATCGGCCCCTCGATCGCGGCGCGCTCGAATCCCGCGCGATGGATCGCCATCCGTTCCGCCAGCGCAGCCACGAACGCATCGAAATCCATGCGCGGGCCGTACAGCGCGGTGAGATCGGCGTGGAACGTCCGCAGATAGGTGTCGCGGACCCGAACGCTGGAGAACAGCTCCGCGTCCCACTCCGGTTCGGCGCTCTGGAACGTGGCCGCGCCGCAGAAAATCGCAAGCGGTCCGAACCCGCCGAGCGGCCCGCAGCCGATCTCGACCACACGCCGCCCCTCGAAGTTAAGCGGTTCCCAGGGCATGTGGCAGCGGACGACGGCCTCCTGCCGCAGCAACAGCTCGGCAAAGCGGATGCCGCGGCCGTGCTTGCCCGAGGACAGCAGTTCGTCCGCAGTCCACGCTGGACCGTTGCGCAGCAGCGGCAGCCTGCGGCGAACGAGCCGCCAGGTTTCCAGCGGCGTCAGCGTCAGGAGGTATGACAGGCGCGGCATGTCAGGCGCGGCATGTCAGGCGGCCAGCATCGCAGCGAAGGCGGCGGAGGCGCGGTCCATGCGATAGCGATCAGGCAGGAGCGAGGGACTGAGGCCGGCGTCTCCGCGCGGCGCGCAAGCCGACATGGCCGCAACGAAGGCGGAACCGCAAGGCACGAGCGTCACCGCACCGGGCGCAGCTTCGCCAGCGATTTCGACGATCCCACCGGCCTCGGGCGAGGCGATGACGGACGTGCCGCAGGCCAGCGCTTCGAGCGCGACATTGGGCAGGCCCTCCCAGCGCGACGGCAGGAGCAGCGCATCGGCGCCCGCAAGCCACGGGGCGGGCTCCGGCTCGAAGCCCGCAAGCGCCACCCTGCCCGTCAGACCGAGATGTTCGACCTTGCCCTGCAAC
Source organism: Alphaproteobacteria bacterium (assembly GCA_016869215.1). Taxonomy (GTDB): domain Bacteria; phylum Pseudomonadota; class Alphaproteobacteria; order Rhizobiales; family Xanthobacteraceae; genus Z2-YC6860. The sequence continues at coordinate 124,890 of VGEP01000003.1, forward strand.
ACCGGCAACTCCTCGCCTTCCCCGAAAATCGTCAGCTGCGAGTCCTGCGGCATTTGCGCGAAGTCGTCCAGCAGCCGGTCGTAGCCCTTCTGCGCGGTCAGCCGGCCGACGCAGACGAAACGACGGCCCGGCCCCGGCGCGCGGCGCGGCACGGCGGCAGAGGTGCGCAACGCCGCCTCGTCGACCGGATTGGGCAGCACGACGATGCGGCCAGGCGCGACGCCGCCGGCAACCAATTCGTCGCGGAGATAGTTCGCCGGACATACGACCGTATCGGCGCCGCGGTAGAGGAAGCGGTATCCCAGCCGGTAGAGCCATTGCCCGGGCGCGGACCTGGCATGGCGCTTGGGTGTATTAGCCTCGCGAACGACGACCCGCGGCCGCCCGGCGAGCCACGGCTTGAGCAGCAGGACGCCGAGGTTGAGATAGCCGATGGTCGAAACGACGATGGCGGGACGCTCAATGCGAAGCACGCGCAACAGCGCCGGCAGCGCGGTGCGCAGCCGCGGCTTGTCCAGCGAGACGACCCGCAGGCCTTCCGGCACCAGCGCCCGCCATGGGCCGACCGGCTCCAGCACGATCACCACCGGCGCGAACGCAGCACGGTCGAGCTGCGCCGCAAACGCCAGCAGCACCTTCTGCGCCCCGCCGCCCGCGAACGACGGCAGCACGAAGGCCACGGGCGTCGGCCGATCGCGCAGGCTCGCGGACCCGGCGTCGGAGACGGGGGTCAGGAGCCGCTCCCTTGACCCCATGTGCCGCCCACTCTAGACGGGCTGATCTGGAACACGGCACGCATGTCCTACAAAGGCAAGAAGGTCCTGGTTACCGGCGCCGACGGCTTTATCGGCTCCCACCTCGCCGAAGCGCTGGCGCGCGACGGCGCGCGCGTGACCGCACTTGCGCTCTACACCGGCCTCGACCGCCACGGCTGGCTCGACGAGATCGACGCCGACTTGCGCGGCGCAATGCGGCTGGTGCGCGGCGATGTGCGTGACGCCGCGATGATGCTTCGCCTCGCCGAAGGCCACGACGTCGTGTTTCATCTCGCCGCCCTGATCGCCATTCCGTATTCCTACGACGCGCCGCATTCGTACATCGGCGTCAACGTCACCGGCACCGCCAACATCCTCGAAGCCGCGCGCACGCACGGCATCGGGCGCGTCGTGCACACCTCGACCAGCGAGGTCTACGGCACGGCGCAGACCGTGCCGATCGCGGAAACGCACCCGCTGGTCGCACAGTCGCCTTACGCCGCGAGCAAAATCGCCGCCGACAAGCTCGCGGAGTCCTACGCGCTGTCGTTCGATCTCCCTGTCTATGTGTTGCGGCCGTTCAACACTTACGGCCCGCGTCAAAGCGAGCGGGCGGTGATCTCGAGCGTGATCCGGCAGGCGCTGGATCCGAAGTGCGACGCCATCCGGGTCGGCGACGTGACGCCGGTGCGCGACTTCAATTACGTCGCCGACACGGTGTCGGCGTTCCTCGCCATCGGCAGTTCCAACGCGGTCGAGCATGGCCGGCCCTACAATTCCGGCACCGGCACGGGCGTCTCGATCGCCGAGATGATCGACGCGGTGCGGGCCGTCACCGGCGCCAACAAACCGGTCGTCAGCGAGGAGCAGCGAGCGCGGCCCGAAAAGTCCGAAGTCCGCAAGCTCGTCGCGGATGCGAGCCTGCTTGCGGCGGCGGCGGGATGGAAGCCGCGTTTCGATTTGCGCAACGGCATCGCGGAAACCGCCGCCTGGTGGCGCGATCGCGTCGCCAGCGGGCGGACCCGCGCCGACGCGAGCTATTTGCTGTGAGTTAACCACCGGCTTTGTGCACGATGCACTGCCGCTCCAGTTCCTGGTCGACAAAGTCGCGGCGCTCCTCGACAAACCGCCGCAGGCGTTCCTCGGGCGGCTGCGCTGGCGACTGCCACCAGAACGGGTGCGTCAACAATTGCAGGGCGCGCCCTTCCCTGACGGCCGCGTGTTCAGTGGGAAGACCACGATGCCAGGCGCCGCGCGAGTCCGAGCAATAACCCATCTCGCGCACGAAGCGCGGCCCGTAGGCGTTCAGGAGGCCGCCGATCCGCTCCCCTTCGCCGATGCGGTCCGCCGCGGGACGGTGAAAGCTCATCAGCGTGACCACGCGCCCGAGCGCCACGCCGAGCAGCTTCGCCTCACGGTCGACCGCGGCGTCCACCACGTCCGAAGTGGACGGATAGAGCGAGCCGTCGAAATGCAGGCCGATGCTGTGGCCGAAGTCGGCGATCTTGCGCAACGCCGCAAGCCCGGCATTCGAAAAGACGTTGTAGAACTCGGTGCGGAGAAGAACGAAATAGGTCGATGCGTGGCCGAGGCGGCACTCCAGCTCCGCCATGCTGGCGGCGGCCTCTAGCGAGAAGTCGACGTCATGCCGCAGGATCAGGTGGCGCTGCGCAGGATCGGCGTCCTCGAAATTGCGCGCCTCGTAACCCAGATCCCGCATGGCTCCGAGTAGCGCCGTATAGCCGGCGGGCGAGAATTCGTAACTCATGCCGCGCGCTCCGCCACCGCGGCCTGCCAGACGGCGAAAAGGTCGCGGGCCCGGTCCGGCCCATTGCAGAGCGCCGCCACGCGGCGCGACGCATTTTCGCCGAGCCTGCGCCGCAGGACGGGATCGGCATGCATCGTCTGGAAAACGCCGGCCATCGCCGCGACGTCATAGCTTGGCAACAGGTATCCCGTCTCGCCGCTTTCGACGAAGCGGTTGTAGTGCCCAATCGAAACCACGGGACGCGCGGCGGCGAGCCCTTCGATGATATCCCTGCCCCATGGATTGTTCGCCCGTGTCGGCTTGAACAGCACGTCGCAGCCTATGAGCACCCGTTCGGGGTCGCTGACGTGGCCCATGAACAGGATCATGTCGGCCACGCCCTGCACCTCGGCATAGTCGGCCAGCGTGCGGCCGCGGAACGCGGCCAGCGCGCCGGGCAGCGTTCCCCTCAGACGCGGGTCGCCCGCCACCACGAACATCACGTTGCAGTCGCCGCGCCGCTTCAGCTCGGCCGCCACCTCCACCACGCGGTCGATGCCGCGCTGCCAGTCGTAGTTCGACAGCACCGCCACCTTCAGGCGGCCATCCGGCGGAATGGCCGGATGCGGCTCGATCCCGGGCGCAGGCGGCATGGCGACGTTGTAGATCACGGCGCCATCGGCCGCGCGTCCAGCGAGGGCTTCAATATTGGCCTTCTCGTTCTCGGTGATGAAAACCAGCCGGTCGTTTGCGGCGATCAGGCAACGCGCCTGCATGCGCGAAAACAGGTTGTGCGCCACGACCGTACGGATGTGCGTGGTCTGCGCCTTGGCGTGATGACGGCGCAGCCAGCCGGCCAAGCCGAACAGGCTCTCGTGGTTGAAATGCACGAGATCGAACCGCTCCGTCACCGCGCGCAGCAATTCCTCCCGTCCCGCGCGTGTCCTGACGAAATCCAGAACCCAGCGCGAATAGCCGTAAACGTTGCGCGACAACCGGCGCAGCGTATTCATCCGCGGCAGCTCGGGCGCCACGCGGCAGGGAAGGTTCAGCGCCTCGTAGCGTGACCGGATCGGACCGTCTTTCATGCACCAGACTTCGGGCTGGACCGCGGCGCGGTCCATGAAGCTCAGCGACTCGAACAGGCTACGCGAGGAGCCGCCGAAGCCGCCCTCGATGTCGAGACAGAGCACGCGGATCGGAGCGGTCACAGACGGCCCGAGCCTCCGGCAACCAGCTCGGCCGTGCGATCGAAGCCGATCCTGAACAAAGCATCGACGATCGACAGGCCTGGAATGAATTCGTGGCCTTGCTCATATCGCGGATGATCGAACTCGTTGTAGGTCAGGTGGATACCGGCCCGCTCCATCTTCTCGGCGCTCTGGTATCCGCTGCCGCCCTTGCCCGAAAGGTAGACGACGTCGCGCCCGAAGTGCGACAGGATCGAGATCAGGCGATCGTCCGAGACCGCCGATCCGACGTCGAACTCGGACGAGCTCCGGAACGCACAGCGCAGGCCAAGCCGCCGCGCCACCGCCTCGACGACGGCGCGGTTGGCGGAGCCCAGACCCCGCGCCGCATCGAGGGCCGCGAACACGCCACCAAGCCAGTCCCGCACCTCGCCATAGGCCGGCGCTCCGGAATAGAACGTTTGCAGCGTCGACAGATGCGCCTGCGTCCAGCCGGGCTCGGCGCAATGCACCGTGCGGATCGCATCGCCGAAGCGATAGCTGACCGGCACCGTGAGCCATCGCGCCGCGCCGCCGCCGTCGATCTGCACGCGGTTGATGTAGCTGTTCTTGGAAAACTGCACGTCGTCGAGAAACACGAACACGTCGCATCTGGCCATTTTCGAGAAATAGCCCAGCCACGGAAGATAGTTCGGCTGATGGACCGCGACGATCATGAGCGCGCGGCGGCATCCGCCTGACGCCGGGAGAGCCAGTCGGCCCGGAACATCGCAAAGCAGATCACGTCGCTGCGCGTGCCGTCCTGCAACAGCCGGTGGTCGCGCAATACGCCCTCGATCCCGAAATGCTGGCTCTGGTAGTTGTAGACGGCCGCGACGTTGCGCGCATACGGCGTTCCGGCGACCTTGAGCATATCCATCGGCCCGAACAGAAAATCGAGGATCGCCGCGCGCGTTTCGTTGACGACGCGCTTCTTCCACCAAGCCCGGTCCCCGATCATGACGTTGATCTGCGCGACGCGGTGCACCGAATCGCAGCCGAACGAATAGTTCCCGATGTGATCGCCGCCCTCCTTGGCGAAAATGCCGAGGTGGAACGATGTCCTGTTGTCGTGGCGGGCGACGTAGGCCTCGACGTCGGCCCTGGTGCGGCGGAGCCCGCCCGAATAGAGAAACCGCGTGACCTCGGGATCGTCCAGCCAGGCGAGATAGCGATCCGTCACGTCGTCCGCGCCGAGGCTGCGCAGCACGAAGCGCTCGCTCTCAAGGCGAAGCGGGGCGCCCGGAGTCCAGGCAGGCGGCGACGACGCAGTCATTGTCCGATCAGCCGGCCGATTGCGGCCAGATCGACCGCCGCGAGAACCTCTTCGGTCTCCAGCGCGCGGCCGAGGCGCGCCTCGATAGCGGCGACGATCCGCATGTGACCGAGGCTGTCCCAGGCCTCGAAGTTCTCGATCGAGGCGTCGTCGGGAATCTCCTCGCAACGAAGCTCGAACGCTTCGGCCACCAGCTCCTTGGCGGCGCTCACGGCTTGTCTCCCCGGACGAGGCGCGCGACGTCGTCGCGGTTGACCTTGCCCCGGTCGTTCCTGGGAATTTGCGGAACGATGTGCCAGGAGGTCGGAATCTTTTCGGGCACCATGTGCTGTACGGCCCAGGCGCGCAGCGCCTTCGCGTCCGCTGCCGGGTTCTTCACCACCACCGCCACGCCGACGCTTTCGCCTGCGATCGCATCCGGGATTCCGAAGCTGCAAGCTTCGACGACGTCGGGATGCCGCTCCAGAAGCGCATCCACGTCCTCGGGGTGGACCTTGAGGCCGGCGCGATTGATCTCGTGTTTGCGGCGTCCGGTGAGACGAACGATCCCGGTTTCGTCAATCGAGCCGACATCGCCGGTCGCGAGCCAGCCACCGCTCAGCGCGTCCCTCGTCAGGTCATCGCGCTTGAAGTAGCCCGTCATCAGGCTCGGCGTCTGCACCACGAGGTCGCCGTCGCCGGACCGTGCCAGCGACCCGTCGCCGCGGCGCACGGCGGCGGCCCCGCCCCACATGCGGCCGACCAGCCCATCTTCGAAGCCCATTTCGGCCGCCGGCGCCCCGGCGATCCAGTTCGCGGCCTCGGTCATTCCGTACATGTTGAGCACCGCGTCGGTCCCGCTCCATTCCGCGACCGCCCGCCACAGCTCGCCGGACAGCGGCGCGGAGCCGATGTGGACGCGGCGCAGCGCCGCCTTTTGCGGCCGCTTCGCCGCCTTAAGCGCGATCTTCCAGAACGCCGGAACCGAGCTCAGGAAGCCAATATCGTATCGATCCACCACCTCTCCGAGCCGAGCGACCGATTTGAGGTCGCCGCCGGAGGCGAGCACCAGATCGCGCCCGGCGAGAAGCGGGGTCAGGCAATTCCCGATCAGCCCGTGACCGAAATGCGTCGGCAGGACGCACAAAGTTCTGGCTAGCGCCGCGTCGCCGATGTGGGCGCGGTTGAGCGCCGCGCGCGCGAGCAAGGCGCGATAGCCGAGCACGACGCCCTTCGGCGCGCCGGTCGAACCGGACGTGAACAGCACCAGCGCCGGATCGTCGAGCGACGCACCGGCGAGCGGATGCTCCCTGAGCGCGGCTTTCGCGAGATTGAGAACCGGACGGCCGAGCACGCTGCCGTCGCCGTCGCCATCCGTGAGCACAGCGACCGGGTTCACGAAATCGACGATGGTGTCGAGCTCGCTCGGCGTCGTGGCCGGATTGATACAGGCCGCGGCCGCACCCGCCGTCCAGACGGACAGCAGGTCCGCGAAGAACCGCGGCGTCCCGCCGTGCCGGATGACCACCACCGCGCCGGGCCCCGTGCCGAGCGAAGCCAGATGCATCGCGCGGGCGCGAATGTCGGCGGACGCAACGCGCAGGTCGAGTCGGGCGCCGGTTTCGGCATGGGTGATCGTGCCTGCGGGAAAGAACATGGCTACGCAACTTCGGGCAGAAGCGCTTCGATCCAGTTCCAGAGCCGCGGATCGCTCTGGCCGGTGTGCAGCAGAATGGTGAAGGTTCCGCCGAATTCGCGGCAGACGCCGCGCGCCCATAGCGAGTCCGCAAGCACCTTGCTCACCGGATGGTCGAAATAGCGCCCTCCGATCAGCCCGAACTCCATCACCGCGGTGGAAATCTGTTTGAGCGGCAGCGCGCGGCGCGCAACCAGGTCATAGGCCCGGTGCGGTCGGCAGGTGCCCGACCGGAAGCCCACCACCTCCGGATAGGCCAGCGTGCAATCGAGCGTCATGCCGGCATCCGACCAGATCCGGGGCGTGGCCTCGGCGTCGTAGCGAAGCGTGTGCTGCCTGCCTTCCGTCACCGGCATGCTGATGACGGTTTCGAGTCCGTCCTTCTGCCGGCGCCACTCGTCCGCATCCGCCGGCGTGCGCGCGCCGGGATGGAAGCCGACCACGTGGCCGCGCTCCCTGATTTCCCCGGTGAGCGCCCGGAGCAGGTCCGGCATCGACAGCACATAGGGGCTGTCGCGCGTATCCTCGCTGGGCCCCATGAAGTAGAAATGGCTCGCGATCCCGTGCCGCTCCGACAGGTCCATCAGCCGCCGCGCGGAGCGCCACGGCTCGCCGTTTAAGTACGACTTTTTCAGCCGCGACAGGGCCGCACGCGGATTCCCGCGCTTGAGCAAGTCGCCCGCCGCGTTGCGGATCGGCTCGAAGGGCCGGTGATAGCCGCGCAGGCGATCGACGTCGTGCGTGAACTTCACAGCATAGTGCGTGCGGGAGGCCGGACGAGGCTCGCCCGTGATCGCCGCGGCCAGATCGCGCGCCGCACGGTCGGCCCAGGGGTAAAGCCGCCCATCGTCCGGCGCGATCAGCGCGGCGCCGACGGGAAAACGGCCATAGCGGTCGTGCTCGCGGCTGCGGGCCGGATGGCCGCGCTCCTCCAGCCGCGACAGCAGCAGAACGATCAGCCCGATCGCGTCGTAGCGCAGCGGCGACGAGGCGTCGCCTTGCGGCGGCAGCAATCCGGCCTCTTTCAGTGCAACCAGCCGGGCCAGCGCCTCACGCTCGGGATGCAATCCATCCGCATCCACCTGTACGCCTTCGGGGAACAGCGCCGCCGGCACCGTAACCGCGCCGGCGGGCGCGTTCGGACCGTAGTGCAGAACGCGCGCGCCATCCGGCGCGCGCACGACGAAATGGCTGAGGTCGAGAAAGTCGCAGGCAAATTCGATCTCCGGCCGGAACCGATCGAGTTCCGGCGCCACCGACAGCCGGTAGGCGACCTCAGACATGGCCCGCGATTCCGAAGTGCCGCATCCAGGCGTCATGGGTCAGAAGCTGGCGAAGGAGCTTGGTGTGCTTGATTCCGCCCTCCAGATGCTCGTCGATGCAAATCCTGAGCGCGGCGGCATCGAGCAAGCCGAACGTCAAAGCGTCGAGCCGCGTCTTGATGTCCGCGAAGCGAGCGCGGTGCGCGGGCCCGTCGCTGTAGAGGCCGCGCACGTTCTGCCACGATCCCGCCGAATGCAGCGAGCTCGGCACGTCCGGCCGGCGCAGGATTCCGAGCCGCCGGAGCGCGCCGCGCCCGACCAGCGCCGCCACATCGAGCCACGGCTCGCGATCCGCCGCGAAGTGCGTGTTGGCGTTCTCCAGGCGCGCAAGTTCGGGCGACAGCACGCGCAAAGCAGCGATGACCGGCCGCGCCGAGCAGCGCCACGCCGGCTTCATCCGCAGATAGACGTCGAACACTTCGGCGTCATAGGCGGGCATGCGTAGATTGGCGAAGGCGCGGACGCTCATCATGCCGGTATAGGCGTAGTGCTTGCTGACGGCATGAAGAATGAACGCATCCCAGGCGTTGTACGGGTCGTCGGATTCCAGCCACGGCGCAAGCACGTCCTGCATCGTGCTTTCCTGCGAGCGCCACCAGCGCTCCGTCCAGGGGGCGGCGATCAGGCGCCGCAAGGTCGACGCCGGCGGCCCCTGCCGCAAATTGTAGAGGACGTCCGCGCCGGTCGGCCTTGCCGGGATCGGCCGCAGCATCGGCAGGCGGGTGTGCGAGCCGCCGATATCGAGGAAGCGCGCAGGAAGGTAATAGCCGCGCAAGGTGTAATCGAGGCCGTGGCCGCTGAGCACGGTGTCGCACTCGCTTGCGACGCGCGGCATGAAGGCCGAAAACTGCGGCGACGCCGGAAAAAGGCCGTTGCCGTCGATCACCGCGTCGTCGTGGGCCGAAAGTGTGTCTTCGGGATCGACGATCGCGGTCCGATGCGGCGCGCCGCAGATCGCCGCCGCCTCGCGCGCGAGCGCAAGTTCCGGATTGTCCGGAAAGCTAGCCGTGGTCCAGCAGCTCAAGGCGCCGCGCGGCGTGGCGCCCAGCACCCAGCGGCTGTCGATACCGCCGGACAGCAGCAGGCCGACGCGCTTGCCGCCCGATTGCCGCTCGACCGCCGAACGGAACGCCCGGTCGAGCTCCGGTCCGGCGTCGCGCTCGGAAAAATCCGGAGCGCGCCAACGCAGCTCCCAGTAGCGCCGCTCGCGCACGCCCTCGCGGTCGATCTCCCAGATGCAGGCCGCGGGCAGCGCATCGACCCCCGCGACCGACGTGAACCGGCCGACCGTGCGCTGCATGGTGAAGAGCTGCGCCAGCGCATCCGGATTGGCCTTGCGCGGCACCCGCTCGCAGCCGAGCAGCACGTAGATCGACGTTCCGAAGACCGTCTCCTCGCCGCTCCGCCAGACATGCAACGGAAACAGCGCATGGCGGTCGGTCACCAGCGTCAGCCTGTGCCGGCCGGGATCGTAGACCGCCGCGCAGAACTGTCCGTTCGCTTCGGCCAGCCGGTCGAGCCGGCCGTTGCAGTAGAGATCGAGAACCACCGGCGCCGGATCGTGGCGCGGATCGGGCTCGCCGAGGAACGCCTCGGTGTTGAAGATCTCGCCCAGCGCCACCACCACGATGCCCGTGCCGGCGTCGGCAAGAACGCCGTGGCCGTTGTCGTGCCGATGGGCGGCGCGGCCGATCGAGCAGCCCGCGGCCTGCGGCGCGTGAACGCCATAGCCTGCGCGAACCCGCCGGACCAACGGGGCCAAATCGACCGGTGCGCCGCTGTCGCGCCGATGAATGCCGAACAATCCGATCATGACGGGGCTAGCGGAACCGTTCGCGCGGCAGCGCCATGAAATTGTTCCGGGGGCCGACAAACACGTCGTACTCGTAAGGCGCTAGTTCGTCGCGCAGGATGCCGGCGATGCGGCGGCCGCCGCGCGAATACCATCCGGCGGCGCGAATGCGCGGGCGCAGGCGCGTCAGCGCGTCCTTCGCGCCCTGCAGCGCCTCGACCTCGGCGCCGTTGAGCGTCAGGCTGACCATGTCGAGCCGCGACAGCGCGTGCTCGCTCACGATCCTGTCGATGGAGATCGTCTTGACCTTCTCGTGCGTCTCGCCGCGCTGCACCTCGGCGACCAGCGTGTTGCCCTGGGCGTAGGATTTCTCCAGGGTGAATTCCGATTCCGCGTTCCAGATGGCGCGGTGCAGCGGCGTCACCGTCCGCGCGCCGTTGACATCGACATTCCTTTGCAGCAACGCGTGACAATCGCTGCTGGCCTCGACCGCGATCACGCGACCCTCCGGCGTGTCGCGCGACATGCGGATCGAGCCAAATCCAAGAAACGCGCCGCAATCGACGATGACGTCGGCCGGGCTCGGCCGGAATGCGCGCGCCAGCCGGTCGCGCGCCGCCGGATCGTCGATGCTGGCGATATTGTCCTTATGCTGGCCGTGCAGCCCGTGGAGCCGGTCGAGCGGATAGCCCTGCGGTCCCAGATCGGGCCGCATGTGCGGATAGATCCAGCGCGTCACGAAGTCCTTGGCCAGCCGGAAGGATTCCTTGCGCACCGCCGGCGGCAGGGCCGGCTTCAGAATGTCGTAAAGCTCGGCATTTTTCGGCTCGGTGCCGAATCCGAACAGCTTCACGTTCGCCTCGCTGGAGGCAATCCACGGCACGCCGCCGTCCGCGCCGAACCGCAGATGCGGAGCGGCCGCCCGGATGGCGTCGAGCAGCGCGGCGTGACGATCGAGCAGCCGCTGCCGGTAACCGGGAACAACCAGCTTCAGGCCGACTGGAACAAATGCAAACACCGATTCACCCGTCACTCGGTTGCGCGCGGCTGGTAGGACTTCAGATAGTCGATCCGGTCGATCGCGGACGCAGGCAGGCGCTCCCGAAAGCGATCGAAGGTCCGCACGTCCTCAGCCGTAACCCTGGTCGGCATCCGTCCGCTTTCGCTGTTGGTGTTCATGGCCGGCACGGGGGTAAGCGAATCGAATTCCAGGCCGAGCGCGCGCAGATGCCCGGCCATCCGCTCGTTGTCGGTCAGGTCGTCGGTCCGGATCACGGCCGAATGCGTGACCTGCGGCATTTCCCGCATGGCGAGAAAGCGCAGGTAAAGCTCGCACCAAGCCCAGAGATACAATTCTCCCTTCTCCAGCCGCGCCGGATCGAGACATAGTTGGTTGCGGGCCGAATCGAGCGGGCCGTTGTCCTTGTAGAAGTTCTTGTCGCGATTGAGAAAGCTCCGCATGTTTTTCAGCGGATCGCGGACCAATAGAACCAGCCCGAACTTCGGAGTGCATCGGCCGTAGCCGATATGCAGCCCGCGCGCGAAGAACTTGCTGACGTCGACGAAGGCCGACTTGCCCATGCCTGCGATCTGCCGCTGAATCTGGCCGAGCCGACGCCGCGCGACCCGTTCGATGTAGTCGTCGTCACCGGAGGCGAAGGCCTGCAACACCCTGCCCCGGCCGAGCAATTCGTCGGTCTCGACAAACCGCCGGCGGAAATGCCGCTCGGCGTCGCCGAGAACGCCCGGCAGAACCGGCCGCACCTGGGGCTCCTCGAAGGCAGCGTAAGCGTTCGGCACATGCCGGTTGATCAATTCCGCAAAGGACGCCTGGCCGCAACGGCCGGTCGCTACGGTGAAGACAAAGCGCGCGCTCATCCCTGGGGCTTGTCCGCGTCGGCGTGCAGCATGCGCTCCCGCTCCGCCCGCCACAGGTCGGCATAGCCGCAATTTCTGAAGCTCTCGAAGTACGGGCCGCCTTCCGTGAAGTGGATGTTGGACAGTTCGGACACCGGCAGTTCCGGATCGTAGTCCACCAGATGATTCCAGCGGTGCGGTATCTCGCCAATCAGGCCGTCGTTATCGATCCACTTGAAGCGGTGCAGTTCGAGGCCGGTCGCCGAATTGACGTAGTCCGCGGTCAGCGCAGTGCAGCGCGCGCAATTGAACAGCATCACGCTCGACCAGTTTTTCCGCTCGTACTGCGTCTGCGGCTGGTTGAGGAACTTCACGCTCTCCTTCGGAACATGATCGTGCTTCACGACCATGATCGCGAAGCGGTCGTCGCGCAGCGCCCACAATTTTGCGACATCGTCGAGGGTCAGCATGTCGCAATCCATGAAGATCGCCCAGCCCTTAAAGCCACACAGGCTCGGAACCAGGAAGCGGGAGAACGAGAAATCGGTCGATTGCAGAGAGTGCCGCTCCCGCCACATCTCCCGTTTCAACTGGCCGAGCGCCAACGGCGTGATCGAGACCGGCCGCGACGCCCGCGCGTGAATGCTGTGCGACAACACATGAAAGGCCACAGCCTCCTTGGGGTCGTAGCCGATGAAGAACCGAATCAGGTCTTCGCTCACTGGATTGTTCCGTTCGATGTTGGACAGGGCCGGTTCATTGCGCCGCCGCCGGGTGGCGCGTACCAGAGGCGATCAGCGAGCGGACGGCTCGCGCGGCCCTGCGGCCTGCGCCGGGACCGCCCGTCGACACGAACCGTTCGACGAATGCCGCACGGTCGCGCACCTTCTCGGCGTAGAGCCTCTCGATGTCCTCGACCGGCTGCGACAGGAAGTCCTTCAGATTCCGGTGGAATCCGGGAGCGCCGGCGTCGAACACGAACACAGCGCGCTCGAATGCGGCCCGCGCCTCGGGCCGGAGCGGCGTCTGCTGCGGAATATCGATGTAGACCATCGGCCTGCCGGACATGATGCACCAGCTCGGTGTGCTGAAGCTGCGGGACGTTACGATGACGCGTGCGGCGCTCATCACGTAACGCAGATCGGCACGCTCCTCGTACAGCGACACGTTGGGAGCGGCGCGTGCCGTCTCGATGATCGGGTCCGGGTCGATATAACGGAAGGCGGGATAGGGCTTGTAGAACACGCGGTGCGGCAATCGCGCGAGCACGCGGTCGATCATCGCGATCTCGTAGTCCGCCTTGTCGGCGTCGGAGACGCCCTCGAACAGCAGCCCGCGATTGCCGAGATAGAGGGCGGTCGCGACATACCAGATCGGCGCCGCGTCTTGCCTCGCCCGGCGGCGGCCGGTGCGCCGGTAGTCCTGCGGCAGGCCGGCGGCCATCGCGCCGCCACTGCGGAACGGATTGGCGCGCGACAGGCGGGCGCCTTCTTCATTGAACATGATCGCAAAGTCCGTGGCGCTGTTCTCGTAGGTCAGCCGGTAGTCCACGGCCGCGGCATTGATCTCGACGGTGACGCCGTGCTGGAAGCCGACCAGCGGGATTTTCCGTTCCTGCAGAACCTTGTGCAGTCCCACGGCCTCCGGCGCGGCTACGATGTTGCTCAAGACCGCCTTCGGCCGAAGAACCTGCAATTCATCGAGCCGTTCCCTCCAGGCCGACAGGCTTGCGCGGTACTTCGCAATCTGGGTCGCGACGATCCGCGAAAACGCCTGCGCCAGCGCCCGGCGCGGGCGGGACTCGACGCGGCCCGCGAGCCCGCCGTCGACGATCCGCTCGACGACGCCCGACACGGCGGCGACGTCGTCCGGCCTCGCCTCGGTGTCGGCAGCGCGCGGATCCTTGAGGCTGTGAACGGCATATCCCGAAAGCGCCAGCGCGACCGCCGTTTCCTTCACCAGCTCGTTCTCGCGCAGCACCAGGACGCTGCCGCGCGGGCCAGAGAGCCTGCTCTTGCGTCCGAACCAGTCCAGTGCGCGATAGGCGAGCGACGTCGCGCCGGAAAACGCCAGGCGTGCACGCAAGCCCGCCGACGGCGGACGCGGATCGGGAGCGGCCGCAATGTCCTGCACCGGCACGCGCACAATCCGGAACTCAGGATGACCGGCAAGTAGCTCGGCCAGCACCGGCGCATAGGTCGCCTCGAACACGCTGTCGCCGCCTGAAAAGTCGATCAGCGTGACCGGACGATCATAGTCGGCGTCGGTCAGGGCCGCGGCCTTCAGCAGCAGGATGTGCAGTTTGGCATAGGCGCTGCGTCCGGCCGCGATCCCGAGATGATGGTCGCCGCCGTTCGCCGGATCGGCGAAGTGCCGATAGAGGTCCTCTCCCATCGCCACCGCTGCCGCATTCAGCTCCGCAATGGCGGTGGGCGTGAGCGCGGCATCGGCGCGCAAGGCGTCAAAACGGCGGTCGCGCAGCAGCCCAGGCGACCAGGTCCGCAGCTCGAAGCGACCCGGCAGGCCGAGGCCGCGTGCCTGCTCCAGCGCCTCCGCGGAATCGGCAAAGACCAGCATGGTCTTCGTCCCGGCGCCGGTGTCGGCGCCCGCAACCGGGCTTTTCGTCGCCGCGTCCATGGCGTCAGTGCCGTACCGGCAGGCCATGCGCCGCGAGATGGCGCTTGGCCTCCAAGGGAGTCTGCTCGGTGAAATGAAAGATGCTGGCGGCGGCCACCGCCGAGGCGCCGCCCTCGCACAGCACCGATACCATGTGGCCGTAGTTGCCGGCGCCGCCGGAGGCGATCACGGGAATGCCGACGGCCTGCGTCATCGCCTTGACCAGTTCCACGTCGTAGCCCTGCATCGTGCCGTCCCGGTCGATGGAGGTCAGTAGAACCTCGCCGGCGCCGTCGGCCTCGGCGCGGCGCGCAAGCGCGATGGGATCGAGACCCGTCGGCTTGGTCCCCGCATGGGTGAAGACTTCGTTGCGGCCGTCCGCGTGGCGGCGTACGTCGATCGAAACCACGCAGCACTGGCTGCCGAAGCGGCCCGCGATCTCGCCGACCAGTGCCGGGCGCTCGACCGCCGCGGTGTTGATCGCGACCTTGTCGGCGCCGACCATCAGCAGCCGGCGAACCTCATCGATAGAGCGAATGCCGCCGCCGACGGTCATCGGCATGAAGCACTCGTCGGCCAGTTCGTCGATCAGATCGTAGTCCGGCTGGCGCCCGTCGCGCGTCGCCGAGATGTCGAGGAACACCAGTTCGTCAACCTCGCGCATATTGTAGACCTTGACCGCCTGCATGGCCGCGCCGACACGCCGCCACGAGTTGAACGCCACGCCCTTTACCAGCGTGAAGTCCTTGTAGAGCAGTGTCGGCATGACGCGGACCTTGAGCATGCGGGCGTCGTTTAGATGGCCAGAAAGTTGCGCAGCAGCCGAAGACCGCTCTTCTGGCTTTTTTCGGGGTGGAACTGCGTGCCGAACACGCGGCCGCTCTGCACGACGCTGACGAAGCCGCCGCAGTAAGGCGTGCGCGCGACGACGCTGCCGCCGACGGCGCAATCGACATGGTAGGAGTGCACGAAATAGAAGTCGCGGCCCGACTCGATGCCGTCGGTCAATGGCGAGGGTCGCTCGTGCACCACCTCATTCCAGCCGATATGGGGAATCCGCTCGCCATCGACCGGAACGAGCCGTTTTACGTTGGCGTGAAGCAAACCCAGCCCCTCGGTCGGCTCGCCTTCGGTGCCGCAGGACGCGAGCAATTGCATGCCGAGACAGATGCCCAACAGCGGAATGCCGGCCCCCACCCGCTCGCGGATGGCCCGGTCGAGCCCCTGCGCCCTGAGATTGCGCATGGCGTCGGGGAACGCGCCGACGCCCGGAAGGATCATCCGCTCGGCTGCGGCAACGTCGGCGGGACGGTCCGTCACCACTGGATCGCCGCCGCACTCCTCCACCGTCCGGCGGATGGAGTCTAGGTTGCACAGGCCGTAGTCGACGATGGCGGTGCGCGCCATGAGCCTCAGCCGGCGTTGTCGTAGTTGATCTTGGTCAGGTTGCCGTCCTTGTCACGGATCGGCTTGCCCTGGTTGTCGACCACGAACAGCTTCTTGTTGGTGAAGCGCTCGCAGATGCGCAGGAACTCGTCCATCTCCATCTCGATGTCGCCAAGAATCTCCTCGAGGCGAACGCCGAGATAGGTCGAAGGAAAGCGCCCGTCGTACCGGCGGCAGATCGCGATGGCGTCCTTGCGCTGCAACCGGTCGCGCCGGATGTGCATGGAGGCGTTGTCGCTGGCGCGGCCGTAGCCGTACTTCAGGAACTTGAAGTGGTCGTGGATGCCCATGTGGGCGTTGTCGAGGTTCTCATAGTTGATGAAGGCGTTCTCGATCGCATGCGGCCAGGTCTCGAAGCCGTGCGCCTGGGCGATCAGCGCGTTCTGAAAGCCGTCCCAGGGCACGAAGTAGCCGAGGAACAGGCCGGTGACGCCGACGCGCTTGAGCGCAGCATCGGTCGGATAGGTGTAGGGCACGAGATGATGCTGCTCGATGCCGTCTTGGCCGATCAGGTCGCTGACGCGAAGCCCGAGCAGTCCGCCAAACTCTTCGAGCCAGCGGCGATCGAGG
Source organism: Alphaproteobacteria bacterium (assembly GCA_016869215.1). GTDB lineage: Bacteria > Pseudomonadota > Alphaproteobacteria > Rhizobiales > Xanthobacteraceae > Z2-YC6860. The sequence continues at coordinate 141,175 of VGEP01000003.1, forward strand.
GTGTTGCCCTCGACTGCGGCCGCCGGGCCGCCGTACTCGTTCTGAGGGTTCTCGCCCCAGACGATCAGCGGGATTTCATACTGCACCGCGACCCGGACCGGCACTGTGAAGATCGTCAGGTGTTCGGGCCAGGCGATGTCGCCCACCTGGCGGAGCGCCAGCCGGTTGATGCGGCGGCGGATCACCGGATTGGTCTTGAACTCCAGCACGTCGACGCCGAGCTTGCTGAGATTGTCGAGATTGCGCCGACCGACCGACGTCAGCTTGTCGGTGTGGGCGGTCACGCACAGCGGATTGGCGCCGAGGTCCAACACCTTCAGAACCTGGAACGTGCTGTCTTTGCCGCCGGACACCGGTATGACGCAATCCCAGTTGCCGCGGTCTTTGGAGCGGTAGCGATCGAAGATGCCGCCGAGCTCGCGCCAGCGCGCGTCCCAGTCGACAGCCGTGCGCCGCTCGTAGTTGCGGCAGGCATTGCAAACGCCCGCATCGTCGATGTGCAGGTCGGGCTTGGTTTCCGGCAGCACGCATCGCCGGCAATAGCGGATCATGACGAAGCATCCTCGATCATATCGAATTGCAGCGGTTCGCCGCGGCGCAGCGCGCGGCGCGCCCGGCGGCCCAGGACTTCGGGCCAATGCTTCGGCGGCAGTCCGAAGCCCGGACGAATGGAGCGGACGTTCTCTTCGGTCAGCACGCCGTCTACGGGAATGTCCTTGACGACGTAGAGCGAGCGGCGGAATTGCACATTGGCCTGTTCGCTCGGCTTGCGCTCAAAGCCGGCGCGGCCCAGCGCAAGCGCGGCCGCGCGAACCCCGCGAACCATCTGTGCGAGTTCGGCGGGCTCCAGCGAGAACGCCGCGTCCGGCCCGCCAGCGGAGCGGTCCAGCGTGACGTGCTTTTCGATCGCGACCGCGCCGAGCGCAACCGCCGCGATCGGCACCTCGATGCCGAGCGTATGGTCGGAAAGCCCGACCGCGGCGCCGAAGCGCTTCGACAATTCGCCGATGGTATGGAGGTTCGCCTCCTCGACCGGCGTCGGATACCCGCTCACGCAATGCAGCAGCAACAGCTCACGGCAGCCACCGTCGCGCGCCGCCGCCAGCGCCTCGCCGATCTCGACGTCGTCGGCCATCCCGGTCGAGACGATCAACGGCTTACCAGTCGCGGCGGCCTTCCGGATCAGCGGCAGGTCGACGGCTTCGAAGCTAGCGATCTTGTAGGCAGGCGCGCCGAGCGTTTCGAGAAAGTCGACGGCGGTGAAATCGAAGGGCGACGAAAACACCGCGACGCCGAGCTTGCGCCCTTCCTCGAACAGCGCGGCATGCCACTCCCACGGGGTGTGCGCCTCGCGATAAAGCTCGTGCAGGGTGCGTCCGTTCCAAAGCCCGCCCTCGATGCGGAAGCCCGGCCCGTCGTGGTCGATGGTGATGGTGTCGGCGGTGTAGGTCTGAAGCTTGACGGCGTCCGCGCCAGCCGCCGCCGCCGCGCGCAGGATCTCAATGGCGCGGCCGAGTTGGCCGTTGTGATTGCCTGAGAGCTCGGCGATCACGTAGGGCGGTTCGCCCGGTCCGATCTTGCGGCCGGCGATGGTGACAGCGGTTTCCGTCATGAGGCGCTCATACGGTGCGGCATCGCGGCCGCAAGCGGATCGCTTTTCAGCCAATGGCCGGCGGCCGGAACGTAGCCCGCGCCGCGAAACAAAGCGGCGGACGCAGCGTTGCCGGGCAGAACCTCCGCCCACAGCGAAACGTCCGGCAACAGCCGGCGGCCGAGCGCAAGCGCCGCTTTGCCGAGCCCCAGGCCATGGCGTGCATCGTCGATCAAAATGGAAACCTGAAACGACAAGCCGTCGTCGCGCCGGTCGAACCGCAGCACGCCGGCAGGCGCATCGCCGTGCGTCACCACGTTGAAGACGCAGTACGGATCCGCGAGCTTGGCCTCCAGCCACGCAAAGTGCGACTTGGGATCGGGCGGCTCCGGATTGTGCGCGAAGCGGCGCGCACCGGGCTTGCCTTGCCATTCCAGCATGATCGGACCGTCGTCGCTTCGTGCCGGGCGCAGGCGCACAGGCTTGCCGTCGCGCGCCAGCGGCGGATCGAGCTCCATGACGCAGCGCCGGGCGCCGAGGCCGTCGCAGATGCGGCTTGCGGCGGCGGCCATGCGGGCAAGCGCCTGGCGGTCCGAACAGACATCGCGCAGCGCCTGCGCAACCGCTTCCGCCGATGGCGTGCCGCCGTTCAGCAACAACGCCGCGCCGCTTTCGGCGAGCGCGGTCGCGTTGTCGCGCTGGTTTTCGGCGGTCACGACCAGCAGCGTCGGTACGCCGAGGCAGCAGCGCTCCCACGCGCTGGTGCCCGCGGCGCCGATCGCAAGGTCCGCATCCGCGAGGAGCGCGGCCGGGTCCGGATGGTCGACGTACAGGCTCATGTCATGCTTTGCGCACAGCGCTCTCAGTCCGTTCAAATGCGGCGTTGACCCGCCGATCATGATGTGGGTGCGCAGCGGCAGGCCGCTCTCCGCGATCCCTTCCACGATCATGGCCGTGATGTTGTCGGGGTCGGTGCCGCCGACGCTGACCGTGACATTCGCAGGCGCCGGCCCGGCGCGGCGCACGGCATGCGATTGGCGGAGCGCCGCGAACTCAGGCCGTAGCAGCGCAAACCCGGACCCCAGCAGCAGCCGGCATGGGCCCGGCACGCGGCCCGCATAGCTTTCGGCGCGGCGACCCAGCGTCTGGTCGAGAAGAAGGTCGGCATCGTGCGGACGGTCCGCGAGATCGTCGAGCACCAGAATGCGCCGCGCCCAACCGCGGCATTTCGACTCGAAGGTGACGTCGCGGCCGTAGTGATCGACGACGAGAAGGTCGACGCTCCCAGGCCTGCGGGCCACCAGATCGTCATGCTCCCTAGCCGAGGCGAGCAATCGTTCAACAGCCCAGCCATCAGCGACAAGCTCGGGAATGGTCGCTTCGGTCTCGGCGCCCACGGCGAACACGCACTCCCAGCCGTCGCGCTCAAGCTCAGCGGCTAGCGCCAGGCAACGGCGTAGGTGCCCGCTGCCGATGGCCGGTGAAGCGTCCGCGCGAAACAGAGCCACTCGCGGCATTTTTGGTCCGCGGTCCTTATTTCCGCGGCACACGTGCCACGGCCACAAGACTGTCAGACATGTCAGCCGCCGCTAGCGCCGCGTCGTAGCACGCGGAAAGCTGTTCGCTATCGAGAAAGTCCCAGATGACATGGCCGTTCGGTTTCCCGTGCCGCAGCCAATAGAGATGATTAGCCAAACTGAACCGCTGATGCGACGTCACCGCCTCCACTACCAGTCCCGCGCGCCTGATCGCCGTCATCAGGCTGTTGCGGCTGAAATAGTGCAGATGGTTGAGGAAGAAATGGAACCTTTGAGCTTCCGGCTGCGCGTAGAGCGACACCAGCGCGTCGTTAACGTTAGGCAATTCGAGAAAGATGGTCCCATTCGGCGTCAGCAACCGGTTCAAGCGGGACAGCATCTCCACCGGCTCCGGCACGTGCTCGAAAACGTGGAACGAATAGATGACGTCGTAGGGGCCCCTGCACTCAGACACGTCGGACTTGATGTCGAAGCCTCGGCCAGCCAGATCAAGCCGGAACGTCTGGGTCGGCTCGACGCCCTCAATCGACTTCGTCAGCGGGGCCACCATTTCAAGCAACTGGCCGTTCCCACAGCCGAAATCGAGAACGCGCTTGTTCGTCACCATCTGTGCGATGCGCTTGGTGCGCAGTTCGTTCTCATGGCGATAGTGCCTCCGCCGCTCATCAGGGTTCGAGGCAAACGGCTTGTTCAAGAGAATTGCACCGGATTCGTAGTAGCCGGTCGTGACGTGCGAGAAATTGTCTAGGAAGACATGGCTGCACATGCGGCATTCGAGCACGCCGATCCTGTCCGAATCGCGCAGCCGCTCCGGTCGACAGATCAGGTCCGTCGCCGTGCAGATCGGGCAACTTTTCATTCGTAATCCTCGATAGCGTGGTTTTTTGCAAGAGCAAGAGCGCGCACCGCCGCCGCAGCAGCGGCCGGCTCGCTCCATGCTTTCCGGTAGTCACCGCTCGCGATTGCCTGCGCCAGACGCTCTACCGTCGGAGTTCCGTCCGGCCAGCGGAACTTGCCGATCTCGTCGTCGGTCAGCGGCCGCCCGGCATGTGCGTCGAGGATCGCGGCGATCATCGGCCGCAAATCCTCCACCCGTTCGACCGTATAGACGGCGGAGCGGTCGTCGCGCGTAGGCAACGCGGTCCGGCCCTTGAGGTGCCGATAGCGCCGCGTGCCGCCCCACAGGAGCACCGGCTTACGCGCATGCAGCGCCTGCATGATCGTCGTCGACATACTGCAGACCAAAAGGTCCGCCTTGCGCAAGTCATCCTCAAACGGCTCGTCGCTGCGCCAGTGTAGCGTCCAGTGCTTTTCCGGCGGAACCAAAGCCAGCAGATCGCGCTCCGGCATTTCGCCGCGACGCTTCTTTAAGCGGACCGTGAGGTGGGTGTTGGGAACTTCTTTCATCGCCGCAATGAAATCAATCAACCCATCCAGAAACTCATCAAAAGTTTCAAACATCCATGGGTGAAAGGTCAGCCAGCGCTGCGGGTTGGTGGCGTGCAACACAGATCGCATGCCGCTGGTTTTCGGAGCGGCCTCGGCATCCTCAAGCCCTGGCCTGACAATAGGCCTAATATTCGTCCACCGCGTCTCTGGAACATAAGTGCGCGCGGCTTCCGCTGCCTTCGGCGTCCAGACGATGAACTCGTCGGTCAGATCCAGCGGATGCTGGATGGTGAAGAAATGCGACATTGACAGGCTATCTGTAGCCGATAGTGGGGGAGAGTGGGAGTTATGGTTCATCACCAGCCGCGGCAATTTTGCCTCGCCGCTGGCCTCGGCCAGCGCGGCCGCGAATCCGTCAGCGATCTCATAGGCAACAAGAGCGTGAGGTCGAATTAGACGCACGATCCGCCCCATATCGTTGACCAGTCCGTCCACAAGCTGCGCGGTGCGAAACATGTCGTCGCGAACCAGCGCAACAGCGCGGCCAATGATCGGATCGTCAATCGCAGCAATGGCGCGTTCGAAGGCGTCATCCGACAGCCGCGGGGACGACACCGCCCGCAGCTGGATGAGATCGCGACCCAAAAGTGCTTTTGCGCCTTCCCGGAAAACGCGAAGATACTCTTTCCAGCCAGCTTCCGTCCGTGTCACGTGGTATCGACGAACGCCATGCTTGGCGAGCAGCTCGTGGAACCCAAACGGATGACTGGCGCGCTGCGTGACTATTGACGGCCCCGATCTTAGAAATAGCCTAAAAATCGTGTCGCGCAAAATCTGAAAGAGCTTGGGCAGCGGCACCGGGTGATAGGAATGCCATTGCAGAACGAACGAAAATCGATTTAGAAGATGTCTGAGGATCCTTTCTTCCGCCTCCTGCTTTTCCCGAAAAACTGAGAAAGTATCGCCGTGCGGCAGCAGCCAGGGCCCGCTGTCACCGAGCGTCACTGCGACCCGGCAGGCGGCGTTTGCGATCGCGTGATAACCGTACACCATGATCCATGCCGCAGCCGGACCGATGCTGCGGTCCCTGCGGAATGTAGAGACCATGCGATCCAGGCCGGCGTGAATCCGGGCCATTTCGTCAGCGTAGGCTTGATCTGTGAGTCGGGAACGCGGATTCACGATGTCGATTTCGGGAAAGACGCTACGCGCTGCGAGCCGGGCTGAAGGGGACAATGGCAACAGCCGCTGAAACCCGACGTCGGCTTTCAACAAAACGCGAACGTCCTCGTCGTGAAGAACCACGGCAGTCAAAGAAGAGGTATCGGTCGACATCGACGAATCTGGTCCTCTCATCAGGACTCGGCTACCCCGACTATCGAGTCATTGCGCTAGATTGATTGCGCTTGCTGGGCCCGAACTCCCGGCCGCGCGGGCAGCAGCCTTTTCCGCAAGCCCTTGGAGATGAACCGACTTGTCGATGACGCTCCGCACAAAGGTCCACGGCAATGCCTCGGCCGGCATGGGCAGCACATCGAACAAGGCCCGCAAAAACGTGAAATCATCCGCATGATCTAGCGTCCAGCGGCAGTCTGCCGACGCCGGCTCGTCGTTGTGGAGCGTGACGCGCGCCACGTCCGGCTGTCGGCGCATCCAGGGCGAGACGTGCTCACGGTCATAGGCCCAGACAGCATCGGCCGCAGCGCGTTCGAGCAGTTCACGGCTGAAGACCTCACAATCAAGACCGTGCGGAAACGTGCGCGGCGAATTGTTGTCGCAGAAATCCGCCCGGTGCGCGACACGATGACGGATCACCTCGCCGCAGACCGCGGGATCGATCAGCGGGCAATCGGACGTCACGCGCAGCACCGCGTCCGCTCCGACCGCGCGCGCCGCCTCGCGATAACGGCCCAAAACGTCGCGGACCGACCCGCGAAACACTTCGCATCCGAGTGCGCCAGCGGCCGCAGCCACGACGTCGTCTTCGGGACCGGTCGTGGTCGCACAGACCACGACATCGGCCCCGGCGACGGCGCGGCAGCGGGTCAGCACGTGATCCAGGACGGTTCGTCCGCGCAGCGACTTCATCACCTTGCCCGGCAACCGCGTCGAACCCATGCGGGCCTGAACGATGACCGCGGTCCGGGGCATCTCAACCGGCGTTCACGAGCCGCGTCAGCGCGTCGACCACGCGGTTGACGCCGTCGTCGTCGAGCCCCGGGAACAGCGGCAGGCTGAGTGTCGAGGCATAATAGGCCTCTGCGCCCGGCAGCGACCGGCGGCCGTAGCGCTCCCGGTAATAGGGCTGCATGTGCACCGGAAGATAGTGGACCTGCGTGCCAACGCCGGCGGCGCGCAACTCCTGCATGACGGCCGCGCGGTCGCGCTTCAGCGCGGCGAAGTCGATGCGCACCGGATAAAGATGCAGCACGGGATCGCACCACGGCACATGCGCTAGCGGGCGGACGACCGGGGACAAGGGCGCGAGCGCGCGATCGTAGGCGGCCGCGATCTCGCGCCGCCGAGCGGCAAAACGCTCGAACTTGCGAAGCTGGCTCATCCCCAGCGCGCAATTGATGTCGCTGACCCGGTAGTTGAAGCCGACTTCGGGCATCTCATAGTACCAGGGATTCGGCGCGCCGCTTGGCGCGCGTGCCAGGTCGGCGTCGAGCATCGCGGCCGGTTCGCGATGCATGCCGTGGCTGCGCAACAGAGCAAGTCGCTCCGCAAGCCCGGCGTCGTTGGTCGTCACCGCGCCGCCCTCGCCCATGGCGATCATCTTCACGGGATGAAACGAGAAGATCGCCATGTCGCTCCAGCGGCAATCGCCGACCGTTCCGCCGCCGCCCGCACGGGCGCGATACGTCGTGCCGAGCGCGTGGCAGGCGTCCTCGACGACCCGCAAACCGCGCGCGCGGGCCAGTTCGCCGACCGATTCCATGTCGCAGCACTGACCGGCGTAGTGCACCGGGAACAGGGCGCGCGCCTGCGCCGCCTCCGGCCGTTCGAGCGCCGTGGCGAAGTCCTCCGGACGGCACAGCCCGGTCTCCGGATCGACGTCGGCGAACACCACCTCGGCGCCGACGTAGCGCGCGGCGTTCGCGGTGGCGAGAAACGTCATCGTCGGGACGACCGCAACGTCGCCGGGGCCGAGCTTCAGGGCCAAAGCCGTAAGATGCAGCGCCGCGGTGCCGTTCGTGCAGGCAACCACATGCCGCGCGTCGACCCGCGAGCCCAGCGCCGACTCGAAGGCCGCCACCGCCGGCCCCTGCGTCAGCCAGTCACCGCGCAGAACCTCGACCACGGCGGCGATGTCGTCCTCGTCGACGCTTTGGCGCCCGTAAGGCAGAACGAAATTCTTCTCGGCCATATCGCTCAGCCCGCGCCTCACCGATCCGCTAGTCCCGCGGCTCCGACAACAGGCGCTTGAGGGCCGCCGGATCGAGCCACTGCGTATTGCCGTCGCTGGTGTAGTCGAAATCTTCCGGGGTCCGCTTCGCGCCGTCCGCAAGATGGGTCTCCTCGGACCAGAAATGAAAGGCCGGGGCAATCACATAGCGGTCGTGCAATTCGTAGGTGCTGCGCGCCTCGTCGCGGGTGATCAGGGTCTCGTGCAGTTTCTCGCCCGGCCGGATGCCGACAACCCGGATTTTCATGCCGGGCGCCATCGCCTCGACCATGTCGACGATCTTCATGCTGGCGATCTTCGGAACGAAAATCTCCCCGCCCTGCATCATCGCCAGCGACGACAGGACGAAGTCGACGCCGTGCTGCAGCGTGATCCAGAAGCGAGTCATGCGGGGATCGGTGACCGGCAGGTGATCGGCCTTCTCGGCGATCCAGCGCTCGAACAGCGGAACGACGCTACCGCGCGAGCCGACGACATTGCCGTAGCGCACGACCGAGAACCGGGTGTCCGATCCGGCGCTCAGGTTGTTGGCGGCGACGAAAATCTTGTCGGAGGCGAGCTTGCTCGCTCCATAGAGGTTGACCGGATTGGCGGCCTTGTCGGTCGACAACGCCACGATGCGGCGGACCCCGGTGCGCAGCGCCGCGGTCACGACATTTTCGGCGCCATGAACGTTGGTCCGGATGCATTCGAACGGATTGTACTCGGCGGTCGGAACGTGCTTCAGCGCAGCGGCATGAACGACGTAGTCGATGCCGCGCATCGCCATTTCCAGCCGTGCGCCGTCGCGCACGTCGCCGATGAAGTAACGCAGCGCCGGGTGCTGGAAACGCCGGTCGTTCGCCATCTCGTACTGCTTCTGCTCGTCGCGCGAGAACACGATCAGGCGTTCGGGCTTGTAGCGTTCGAGTACGGTGCGGATGAACCGGCGGCCGAACGATCCCGTACCTCCGGTCACCAGGATGGAGGCGCCGTCGAGATTCGGCGAATTTTTGGCTGTCGTCGTCATTGCGTCCTTTGCCGTTATGAGGTCGCGGCCGCAACCTGGCCGGCGGGCGCCGGGTCGGAGTGCTGCTTGCGATGGGCTTCGGCGTACCAGCCCGGCCGCGCCAGCAGCTCGTTGTGGGTGCCGACGTCGGTGACCTTGCCATCCTGCAGGACGACGATCTGGTCGGCCTCGCGAATGGTCGAAAGCCGGTGTCCGATGATGATGATGGTGGTGGCGGTCTCGTCCCGGATGCGCCGCAGCGCCTTGCGGAAATCGTCCTCCGCGTCCGCGTCGAGATTGCTGGTCGGCTCGTCCAGGATCAGGATCGGCGCCTGCCGCACCAACGCACGCGCCAGATCGAGGCGCTGGCGCTGCCCGCCGGACAGGATGGTTCCGCCCTCGCCGAGCGGCGTGCCGTAGCCATGCGGCAGCCGGCCGATGATTTCATGTGCACCGGCAAGCCGCGCCGCGCGCTCGACCTCGGCATCCGTCGCGTCCGCCTTGCCGTAGCGGATATGCTGCGCGGCGGTGACGTCGAAGATCTGAGGCGACTGCGGCGCGTAAGAGATGCCACGCCGAAGGCTCGCGCGTGAGAACTCGGCAACGCTTCGGCCGTCGAACAGCACTTTGCCCGCCTGCGGCTCGCGCAGCCGCGGCAGAATGTCGACGAGTGTCGACTTGCCGCTTCCGGAGGGACCGACCAGACCGGTCATCCGCGCCGCGGGAATTTCGACGCCGATGTCGTTGAGCGCCGGCACGGCGGCGCCTTCGCTGTACTGGAACGTTACGTTGCGCAGCGCGATGCCTTGCCGCAACCCGGCGAACTCGACGCCGCCGCCCGGCGCTTCCGCCTCGGCGGTCATTTGGTCGAACATCTGCACGATGGTCCGCAGGCTCGCGAGATTGGCGACGAAGCTCTGCCAGGTCAGGATGCCGGTCTTGATGATCGGAATGAGCCGGAGCAGGATGACCAGAAACAGCCCGAGTTCCGGCAGCCCCATGCCGAACACCGCGTAGCCGGCGAACAGCAGTGCGAGCCCCATCCCGATCGCCGCCGGCTCGGTCAGAGACTCCGCCAACGCAGTCAGCCGCGCCAATCCCACCATGCTGTCCCGTTGCCGTGCGGTCAGCCGCCGCAGGCCGTCCAGTTCCGCGCTTTCCATCCCTGACAGCTTGACCAGACGGACAGTCTTCAGGTGTTCGACAAGGTAACTCGACATCGCCTGATTGGCCGCCGTGATCTCGCGCCCGGTCATTTCGCTCCGGCGAAGCAAGCCGTGCACCATGAACAGTCCGGACACTGCGACCGCGCAGACCGACAACGTCATCGCTGGCGACAACACGAACAGGATCGTTCCGTACGCCAGCGCATGGAAGCTGTAGTTGGCGATCGCAACGCCGGACATGATGCAGCCGACCGCGGAGCCGAGTTCAGTGGTCAGATTGTTGACCACCCGGCCGGGCGACGTCCGGTCGATGTAGCCGATATTGGCATTATAGAAGTGCAGCAGGCCCTCGTTGCGAACATTTCGGACGACAGTGTGCTGGATGCTCGCTGTCAACACTGCCCGCGCATAGACGAAGCTCTGGCGAACCAGCATGAGGACGAAGCACGTGATGAGCAGGGTCCCGAACGATACCTGCAGACCGACTGTCGCATAGCCCGCGGCAAGCCATTGCCAAAGCCGCGACGTGGCGATCAACGAGACCGCATCGCCGCCGCTGGTCATGAGCTGGGCGATCGGCAGCAGCATCGCCAAGCCCAGCCCTTCGAACAGCGTGCTTAACAGATTCAGAACGAGCAGCAGAATCAAGTTCCGGCGCCGCATCCCCATGCGGTCGGAGTGCCAAAGGAAATCCTTGAAGCTCACTGGGCAGCTCCGATGGACCCGCGGCCGATGGGCGTCGGCGCCGACGCGCGGCAGCTAGCTGCGGGCACGATAGTCATCCTCAGCCGCTTCCAGATCGCCTGGCTGTCCGACGTCGCGCCAATATTCGTGTACGGGGAATACGCCGATCCGCAGCCCAATGCCGTGCGCACGGTTGAGCAGGTCCGGCATGTCCAACCGGGCGCCGGGATTGACCAACGCCACGACCTGCGGCGACAGGACGTAGATGCCGGCGGCAACAAAGGCCGTCTGCTTTGGCTTCTCCTCAATCCCCGCAAACAGCCCGTCGGCATTGTGCCGGACCACGCCATAGGGAATCCTGACTTCGAACGTCGCAACAGTTATGGTCGCGTCGTAGCCGCGCCGCTCATGAAAGTCGGAGAGCAGCCGGAAGTTCGTGTCTGTGAGCAGGTCGGCGTTGATCACCAGCAAATTACCGCCGGTATCCGCCGGAATTGCACCGATCGAGCCCGCCGTGCCGAGCGGGTTGCTCTCGTGGATGATCGAAACATCCGCAATACTCCGTCTGCACGCGACAAACTGCTCAATCTGCTTGTGCAGATAATGAACGGCGACGAAGATGCGGCCGACGCCCGCCGCTTCGAGCCGCGCGAGAATGTGTTCGAGAATCGGCCGGCCTCCGACTTCCAATAGCGGCTTCGGGGTATTCTCCGTCCTGCTGCCGAGCCGCTTGCCAAAGCCGCCCGCCATGACAAGGGCCGAACCGAGCGCATCGCGCCACCCCATCGAAACGAGGACCGCGCGCAGAACGCCGCTGTCGTCGATCAGCGGCAGGAACGGATCGTCGATCGCAACGTCACGCAGCCGAACTCGATTCTCGATCTCCGCCCCAATTCGACCGGTGATCGGATTGCCATGCATAACCGCGCCGGCGCTTCCATCGAGTGCGACGTTTCGCAAGAGGGCCCGCCGGATGTCGCCGTCGGTGATCGTGCCGACCAGTCGGCCGTCCGCATCGACGACCAACAAGAACGGATGCGGCAGCGCGACGACCTTGGTAAATCCGTTCAGTCGCTCCATCACCGTGCGGATCGAAGCATCAGGACGGCATACGAACGGTTCAAGATCGGTCAGGGTGTGCAGGTCCATCTCAGGCCGTCCGCTTGCCGACCGGCGACTGCGCAGCGCCACGCGCTACGGCAAAATCGAAAAATGCGCGCAGGAGGGCGAGCCCGTCCGCGCCGCTCTTCTCAGGATGAAACTGACATCCGACGATTGCGTCCTCTCTGACGATTGCCGCAACGGCTTGGCCGTTCACGTCGACGGTGGCCATGATATGATGTGCGTTGCTTGGCCGATGCGCGTAGGAATGGACGAAATAGTACATCGCGCCATCCGCTCCGGGCCCGATCGCAGCACCCGGCGTGCCGGTCACGCGGCGCCAGCCGACATTCGGAATACGAATCGAATGCGCGCTCCCATCGCCCTCCGGCAGGCGGGACACCACCCCCGGAACGATGTCGAGACCAGCATGGTTGCCAAACTCCTCGCCGCGGGTGGCCAGAAGCTGCATGCCTAGGCATATGCCGAGCAATGGAACGCCACGGCGGGCGGCGTTCCGGATAGGCTCGACGAGTCCGCACCGCCACAACCCGTCCATGGCGTCTCCGAACGCCCCGACACCGGGCAGGATCAGGCATTCGGCGTCACGCACATCGTCCGGCCGATCGGTCAAACGGAAGGAGACCCCAACGTGATCGAGCGCGCGTCCCAGGCTGAACAGGTTGCCGCGACCATAGTCAATGATGGTCACACGCACCGCCGCACCTCGATGCCGGCACGCTGCAGCTCCGACTTGAGCTGAGGCACGGGACAAATCTCGTATTGAAAGATGTGGGCGCATGCAATTGCATCGGCACAATGCCGGGTAGCCACCGCGGCAGCATGATCGGGGCCGCCGCATCCCCCGCTGGCGATAACTGGAATGCGGACGCGCGCGTGGATTTCCGACAGCAACTCCAAGTCAAATCCTCGCGCGGTTCCTTCTCGATCAACCGATGTCACCAACAGTTCACCCGCACCGAGACGTTGAGCCTGCTCCGCCCAGGCCACCGCATCGATGCCGGTGCGTTCCCGACCGTTGTCTGTCAACGCTTCCCAGCCAGGCCGGCCGTCCGGCCAGCGCTTCGCCTCAATCGAAACGACGATGCATTGGCTGCCGAACGCCCTACCGGCCTCGGCGATGAGATCCGGGCGCCGTATGGCCGCTGTATTGATCGCGACTTTGTCGGCACCGCTGCGCAGCGCCTCCACGATATCGTCGATGCTGCGCAACCCTCCGCCCACAGTCAAAGGCACGAATACGTCGCGCGTCGCCTCACGCACGATGGACAAGATATTGTTGCGGCCATAGAGCGACGCGACGATGTCCATATATATGATCTCGTCGATGCCCTGCTCGTAATAGCGGCGCGCCATCTCCCCAGGATGCCCGACGACCCGAAGACCCTCGAGATGAACGCCTTTGACGACATTGGGCCCCTTGATGTCGAGCCTGGAAATAATGCGGAGCGGCGGCATCAAGCCATCTGAAATTGCCGGCCCAGGATTTGATTCAGCCTTTCAGCCGCGCGTTTCTTGAAGAGCAAACGGTTTCCTGGGATGAGCAGAAAGTCGAGGTCCGACAATGCGACCGTGCGCGCCGCATCGGCCACGGTATAGTTCATCGGCTCCCCATGCAGATTGAGGGAGGTATTAAGCAGCGCCGGAATCCCGGTCAGCCGGCGAAAGGCTTCGATCAACGCCCAATAGTCCGGATTGGACTGCCGATCGACGAATTGTGGACGGGCGCTATAGTCGGCGGCATGCAAAGCGCCCACGATGTCGCGGCGCCGGTCCGGCTTCGAACCAAAGCCGATCGTCATGAAGGGCGACGATACTTCCTTCGGGTTGTCGACGAATTCGTCGGCGTGTTCGCGCAGTATCGACGGCGTAAACGGCATCCAGAAGTCGCGATTCTTGATCGCGTGATTGATGATCTTGACGTTCTCCGGGTTGCCCGGATTGGCGAGGATCGACCGGTTGCCCAACGCCCGCGCGCCGAACTCCGATCTGCCCACGCAGCGCGCCACGATGCAATCGGCCGCCAGAAGCTTCGCCGCCGCCGCCGCATCGATGTCTTCGCGGACCTCGAAGTCATTGGCACTGCATCCCGTGTCGCCAAGACGCAGCGACCAGTCGCTCTCGATCGCAGCAGCGTCGTCGCCAAGATAGGCATGGTCCATCGGGGCGATGCGCTGGCGTTCGCCGCCCGACGCGGCGGCCGAGAAGCACGCTCCGGCGCAGAGCGATTCGTCGCCGCCGGAAGCCGGCACGCTCAGGTAGTCCACCTCCGGCAATCGCAGCAGCTCGCCGTTGGTCTTGATATTCATCGACAGCCCGCCGGAGAAGCACAGCGTGCGCCTCCCGGATTTACGAAGCCAGTGCTGCGCCCAGGCGCATGTCAGCCGCGTCGACCAGCTCTGCACTGCTGCCGCGATGTTGTCGAAGCGGTGGCCCTCCAGACGCTCCTTCAGGTCGAAATAGGAGTCGACGAGGGGACGGTCGCTGACAAAGCGGCCATCGCGGAAGTCCAACGCTTCGAGGAATATACGTTCGGTAGGCTCGATATGACGGCGGGACTGCGTATAGGCCGACAAACCCATGACCTTGTATTCGTGCTCATTCGGCTTCATGCCGAGAATTAATGTGACGAACTTGTAGATGCGGGCGACTTTGTGATCGGAGCCGGCCGCGATCCGTTCGAGGCCACCGTCCGCCGTCGTTACCGACACGCTCCAGTTGAGGTCGTCGCCCCACCCGTCGGCCGTCAGCACCAGCGCGTCGCGCCGCTGCGCTTCAGTCAGCCGGCCGCCATACACCGCATACCAAGTATGGCATTCATGGTGGTCGATGAGATCGATAGGGCCATTGTATTGGTAGTGGCGGCGAAGCGTTTCGGGCCTGACCGTTAAGCTGAAATGCTGCGTCGCTTGGTCGAACGACATGTCGCGCAAGAATGAAAAGTCGTAATTATGGTCGCGATTGAGATGTCGACCTGCCGCGAACTCGTTCTTCCAGTAGCGCCCTTCGATATCCCGCCGTCCGTGGAAATAGGGCCACCAGTATTCGTGCATCTCGCGAACGTGGTCGAGAACCTCGAAGTCCGAGTACCGGTCGAGCGCACTGAAAAAAGGTTCGGAAATCTTGGTACCGAACACAACTCGGTCGATGCGGGCGAAGTTGCCGCCGAGGTGCTCCTGCACCAGTCGCTCGATGGCCCGAAGCGGCAGCGCCACCTGGTTCTTGCGCTTGGTCAATCGCTCTTCTTGGATAATCCCCACGATCATTCCATCGATCATGAGGGCTGCCGCGGAGTTGTGCTCTGAGCAGATGCCGAGAATGACCACCTAACGAATTCCCTTTATTGGCTCTGCAGGATTTGAACTTCGGTCGATCGCAGCGTGTGCAGCCGCTTGCACGTTACCGGCGTCATGACTCGTTCGACGAGGCGCCATGCTGCCTTGCCGCCTGCCGGCCGTCGCAACGACGTACCGCACAACATCATGTTCGTCTGCCGGTGTCACGTCGGTCCGCTCGCCCCTTCAAACACTGTCTGCCGCAGCTTCCAGCCTTCGTTGGTCCACATCCACAGGTGTGGCGAGCGGAATCGATCGGCCAATCGATCGAAATATTCCCGATCGAATATCGGCCGCTCGAAATTTTTCGCCGCGATGGGGAACTCTCTTTCCGGCAGCGAAAGATAGCGAAAAATCTCGTCCGCGAAGCGCTCCGGGAATTCCCCGTCAAAGCGCCGAACCAGTGCGACGCCTTCCTCGCGGGTGATGTCACGAGAGCGAATCTCCTGCGCCGCGTCGTAGGTCGCCCTGCCGATGCCGAACTTGATCCAGGTCGTGTAATAGTGAAAGTCATCGATTCGATCGTCGATCGAATTGTATTTCGAATAGGTTCCCGGTGTGCGTTCAGGGCTGGCTTCAAAACCGCCGTTTTCGACGGCGTAGTAGTAACACGACTGCGGGTGCCACTTGAGATAGTAGCCGAGGTAGTGCACCTCCGTCCCGATCTGACGGAGCGCATTGGGATTGGCCGGAAGATACGGTTCGAAATCGACGGCTTCCATCCCATAATGGGATTTGAGGTCCGACATGGCCTCCCCGCCCAGAAAGATGTTTTCTGGATCCTGTAATGCAAAATAGTCCCACTGCCGCTGCGCCGTGGCTGTGTCCTGAATAGGATTTCCGTATTCGGCCTCGTTCTCTCCGTAGAACACCAGCGGGATCCTATGGAGGACCGACATTTTCGGCGCGAGTTGCTTCTGGCCGAGGATGAACGGCTGGAATGGATGAAACAGGTTCTCGACCGCGAGACGCGTCAGCAGCCGGTGAACTCGGCCGTTTGGCGTGCACAGATAGTTATCAAATCCGGCGTGAATCCACGATTGGAAATTTCGCCAGCCCCAGTTCGTATAGACATGGGGCGCCCACGTAACCGTGAGCGGATGCATTCCATACTGATACTTGAGGACGTGCGCAGCATAGAAACTATCCTTGCCGCCCGAGCCCGGCACAACGCAGTCATAGAAACCGTTGCGGCTGCGGTAACGATCGCATAAATCCGACAGTGAACGCTCGCGCGCCGTCCAATCGATGTCCTGCAGCTTCTGCTCTGCCAGGCGACATGCATCGCAGACTCCGTCCTGATCAAAGGCTATCGTCGCCTTCCTGCTTTCCTTGGTGTGTGCGAACTCGATAGCCGAATTGGGTCGCTGATTGGAGATTACGCATGACCGGCAGAATCTGATCTCGCGCGGCAGCCCGTATTTCGTCTCCGGATTCGGATTCTCGACGCGGAACCGATCGCGGTCGACAGGTTCCGGGCGGGGGTGGCGATACTTCATCGTTCAGTCCCTGCTGACCTCGCCCATCCTCCGCGCCTCGACAAGAAGACGAACGAGATCGAGGTCGAACGGCTCATCGATATCCAGCGATCGTTCGGGCGGCATCAAGTAACCGGCTGCGTTGTCGAAGAACGAGCGGTCGGCGTCAAGATCGCCCGCAGAGATTACGTAGATGGCCCCGTTCGGGACTACGAGCTCCGGAAGGTCCTGCCGCCGTACCGGAACTTGCGTCTCGAGCGGAGCGCGGCGCAGCAAACGCCCGTCGTCGCCCATGCTGAACATCCACGCGGGGTTCGCCTTGGTTCTCGTGACGCTGACAACCGGACAGCCTCGTTCGTTGTGAAGCGCGAGACAGGCCCGGATGTCAGCCGCGGTGCGCAGAGGCGAGGTAGGTTGCAGGACGACGACCGTGTCAACCTGGAAGCCCCCGGATCTGAGCGCCGAGACTGCGTGGCACACGACGGAAAGCATTGCCGCAGTGTCGCTCGACAACTCCGCGGGACGGACAAACGGAGCTTCCGCGCCATAGGCGACTGCAGTTTCGATGATCCCACTGTCATCCGACGACACAACAATCCGGTCCAGGGAAGCGCACGCCAGTGCCGCGTCGATTGTCCAAGCAATCAGCGGCTTTCCGCCAACCGTCGCAAGGTTCTTGTGCGGAATGCCCTTCGATCCGCCACGAGCCGGAATCAGCCCCAAGATCAATTTCGGGCCTCGTGGATTCCGCGACCACAGCGCGCGTCAGCGAATAAGCGATCTTGCATCCGCACGTCCGATGCTTCGCGCCGGCACGCCCACGACGGTGCTTCCAGACTCGACGTTCGAAACCACAGCAGCACCCGCCCCCACGACGACCTCGTCGCCGATGCGCCTGCCCTGAATCACGCTTGCGCCGCTGCCGATATGGCTCACCGCACCGACGATCACATCGCCGGATAGCGCCGCGCCCGGTCCGACATGGACGTGATCGCCCAGGCATGTGTCATGATCGACGATCGCGCCGGTGTTGACGATCGAATTGGCCCCGATCCGGACGCCCGTCTGCACGACTGCACCAGCCATGATCTGCGCACCCTCTCCCATCGACACGTGCGACGCCACGATGGCGCGGGGATGAACGATCGAAGCGAACGAAAATCCGGCAGACTTGAACTTCACAAACACATCGCGCCGCGCGTGCGGCGACCCCGTCGAACCGACGCCGTTGACCAGAACAAAGTCTCGCGGATTGCGCGCCAACAAGTCCTTGTCATCGCCGATCCGCTCGATCCCTTCCAGCACGCCGAAGGCCCGCTCGATCTCCGGCGTGACAAAGCCCGTGAGCAACACGCCACACGCCTGCATCGCATCTGCGACAACCCGCGCATGCCCGCCCGCTCCGATGATCACCACTTGCGGCACCGCATGGCCCTCAAATATCAGGCGATATCCTCGGCCAGGATCGGCTGATCGACGTCACGCGATCTTCGGAGCCGGCGCCCGACCGGATCGACATCGGGGGCAAGCCCCGTAGCCGGCCGCTTCAGAACGACGTCGGCCGGTGTCAGCACCTTGCCGGCCTCCAAAGGTCTCGCCGCGTGCCAACTCCGGCGCACCAGCCGCGCGGTTTCGATCTCTGCGGCCACAGGCTGCTTGACGCCATCGCCCAAGGCAGCCTCGACCGCCCGGATTTTTTCAATCATGGACTTCAATTCGGACGGTTCGAGCGACGCGCGGTGGTCAGGCCCTGGCAGCCGACGGTCGAGCGTGAAATGCTTTTCAATCATAACAGCGCCGAGCGCAACAGCGGCGATGGCGATATGATCGCCGACGCTATGATCGGAATATCCGACCGGAAGCCGTAGGGAATCGCGCATCGTCGTCATCGCCCGCAAATTGACCGCGTCGACGGGCGCAGGATACAGCGAAGTGCAATGAAGGACGGTGATTTCGCTCGCGCCGGCTGTCTTTAGTGCCAACACCGCCTTCTGCACTTCTTCCAAGGTGCCCATTCCGGTCGACAGCGCAACCGGCACACCGAGCGCCCCGGCTCGGCGCAGCATCGGGAGATTGGTCAACTCGCCGGACGGTATCTTGATCAGTCGCATACCCTCGTCGATCAACGGCTCAAGCCACTCCACGTCGAAGACCGTGCACAGAAAACCCACTCCGTAATCGCGGCATGTACATGCGAGCCCGCGGAAGTCGAGAAGACGAAGCTCAAGACTGTTGAGCAGCGCGATCTGATCGGTCTCCCCGGTGTTGGCGTTCTGGTAAGCCGCAGTGGAAGTCCCGCGCGCCACAAGACTCTTGGCCGAGAACGCCTGAAACTTGACGATGTCTGCGCCGGCATTGGCGGCCGCAGCGATCATCTCCCGTGCACGGCCTACATCGCCGTTGTGGTTCACACCTGCCTCGGCGATGACGACAGTCATCGTCACGCTGCCTTTACGTCGACGAACCGCTTTATGAGAAGCGCTCGCGGGTCGGGCAATCCTGCGAGCACCTCGACGACTCGCTCAGCAGCGTGGCCGTCGCCGTACGGATTGACGGAGGGCCGCCGCCCGCGCGCCAGCGCCGTCTCAATGGCTTCAAGGATGGCAGCGCGCGCGGCCCGGCAATTGATCACGGAGTCCGCTCTGAGCCGGCCCTTTTGGCGGTTTCCGATATCGACCGTGGGAATCCCGAAGCTGGGCGCCTCAAGAAGGCCACTCGACGAGTTGCCGACGATCACATCCATATGGGTGAGCGCGGAGAAGTATCTTTCCGCACCCAGAGTATCGACGACCCTTGCCATCGGATGACCA
Organism: Alphaproteobacteria bacterium; assembly: GCA_016869215.1. Taxonomy (GTDB): domain Bacteria; phylum Pseudomonadota; class Alphaproteobacteria; order Rhizobiales; family Xanthobacteraceae; genus Z2-YC6860. Next base: position 160,685 of record VGEP01000003.1, read on the forward strand.
GCTGCAAACGCTTCGATTCGCTCGTCGATTTGACGAGCGTTCGGATCTGCGTTGGAACCGGTGAACAGTATCGCGATATCAGGGCCCAGCGAACTTAGGGCGGCAAGCAACTCGTTCAGATCGGCCAGCGTGTCCGCCGCAAGGGTCTCGGGGTGAAAGCTGACGACCAGATTTGCCGCCCTCGGCGAGATGCCGACTGCCTCAAAGAACGCATCGCGTGACAACACGGGCGTAATGCGGATGAGATCGATACCGGGGCTGCCCGTGACGTGAATGCGCTCGTTTTCCTCTCCCAATTGCCGCAGCCGCTGGGCCGAATTCGCGTTGGTCGGGAAGTGGACGTGCGCCATCTTCGAAATCGAGTGCCTGAACGCGTCATCGAAGGCACCTTCGGTGACGTCGCCACCAGCGATATGCGCGATCGGAAGGCGCGCGATCGTTGCCGCAAGCGCGGCTGCCATAATCTCATAACGGTCGCCAAGCACCAGAACGATATCCGGTTTCAAACGAACGAAGACATCGGCCATTCCGTCCAGCGCGCGCGCAACGCTCCGGATTATCGACGCAGAATCGTCACGACCGATAGCCATGTCGATTTCGGCGGCCACGTCAAAGCCATCGCCGCGAACACGCGCCGCCGTTCCCTTGACCCCCAGTGCGAGATGCTGCCCGGTCAGGACAAGCTGCAACCGAAAACGCGGATCGCCACGAAGCAATCGCAGCACCGGTACAAGCAGTCCGTAGTCCGCTCGCCCTCCCGACACCACGCAAACGGACAGGGGCCGAGTCATGCGGACGCCAGGAATGGGCTCGACGGCAGACAGACGATGCGCTGTGCAAGACTTTCGGTCACGGGCAGCGGCGCCGTTGGATTGTCGGCATACATCGGAAGCTGGTGGAGCGGAGTCCACGCGGGACGGGTCTTCAGGCCGGCGTCATTGGTTGCCGAAAGGATCGGTTCGAGCATGGGCTCGTTGCCGCGATCCAGGATCAGCGCGATCAGCCAGCGGTTGCTGTCCGCAAAGCTCGCATCCGAAAAGATGCGAGCCCCGCCCAATCCAGAAAATGCATCGGCATAGCGCCGCCAAAGCCGCTTCTTTGCGTCCAACATCGGTGCCAGACGCTCAAGCTGGGCCAGGCCAAGCGCGGCGTTGACGTTGGGAAGACGATAGTTCCAACCGATCTCATCATGATTGAAGGCCCAACGGTGGGGCAGCTTCGCCGTGGTTGTCAGATGATGGGTGCGTCGCGCGATCTCCCGATCGCCGGTCAGAATTGCCCCGCCGCCGCCCGACGTAACGATCTTGTTGCCATTGAAGCTGAGCGTCGCGACCGGCGCGAGCGATCCACACGCCTTTTCCTTGTAACGACTGCCAAGCGCTTCGGTGGCGTCCTCCACGACGAAAAGGCCATATCGCTTTGCAACATCGAGCATCGGATCGAAATCCACCGGATGGCCGAACACGTGAACCGGCAGCAGTCCGAAGATTCGGCGACCGGATTCGCGATTGATCAGCTCGCCCGCGCGCCGGTCCGCAATGCGCGCGAGGTGAGCGTCCAAGGCCGCGGGATCGATGCCAAGCGTTGTTTCGTCGACATCGACAAAATGCGGAACGCCGCCTGCGTGGACGACGGCATTTGCACTGGCCACGAATGTCAGTGCGGGAAGAATCACCTCTTCACCGGGCTTCAGTCCCGAGACCACCAGCGCGACCTGCAGCGCTACGGTGCCACTGCAAACCGCGACCGCATAGGGAACGTCGCAAGCTCGCGCGAGCCGCTGCTCAAACCGCTCGACATAGGCACCGGCATAGGACACCCAGCCCGTATCGATGCAGTCGACGAGATACTCGCGCTCACGGCCGGTGAAGCTGGGCTCGTGAAGGGCGGCACCGGTCGTTCCCGGCGGCAAGGCGCGGCAGATCCGGTCCACCACCTCCAACGCGTAGGCGTTGGGCCTTGCCGACTCGACGGAAGCAGATTGAAGCGGCGTCGTCATACGTTTTCCGATCGCTGTCCGTCAGCCGCGGCCAATCAAACCGCCCGTTCAAGGCCGGTGGCGGGGCGCTCTACCGCAAGATTCGCAACCAGCCGTTCGGCCGCGTCGTCCACCACCGTCTGCTCGACCACGTCCGGCTTGTTGAAATCGAACGATCCCATGTCGAAAGAATTGTCGATGATCGCCTGCAACAGGCGTGCCGCGTCCGCCTTCGCCTTCACGCTATCGACGCCGTCGATCAGGACGCGACGCAGCGCCGTCGCAAGGTCCTCCTCGCGTTCGATCACCGTGACATGGGGCAAGACGTTGTACAGGTTGTGCCGACCGAAACTGATCACCGGCTTGCCCATGATCGCGGCTTCGAGACCGGCCGTTCCGGTGATGGTGGCGACGGCATCCGCCTTGCGAACCACCTCGGGCCCAAGCTCCAGAAGGTCGAGCAGGACAACGTTCTTGAACTCGCGAATCTGGTCGTAGAAATTGTCCGGTCGCCGCCCCTGGGTCTGATAGGTCTCCTTGACCGCCAGCGTGTAACCGGCCGGCAGATCGCGGGCGAGCGAAGCGATCGCCCAGAGCTGCGAAAAATACTCCGGCGAAGCGGTTTGCAGCGACGACTCCGGCTCGGCGTGAAGCGGAAAGAACACGAACGGCCGGCCTTCCAAATCGGAGAGCCTAGAAACGCGCGGTCCCGTCAGATCGCGCGTGCTCTTCCAGCGCCGCCAATAGAACAGCATCTCTTCGGTCATGTAGTAGCCTTTGGCCTTCTCGTAGCCTCGCAAGCGCCAATAGGCGTGCTTGGCCACCATCCGGCCCATGTCGTAGAGCGCCCGCGGCAGCCCCATCTCGCGCATGAACGTGACGCGATACTGCATGTGGGAGTCGTAGGGTGCGACGACATCGCGGAGCGGAGCTGTTGCGATCGAGCGGTAGGCGCGGGCAATGGCCTCGGACTCGAAATACTCGTTCTCACACCAGTAGTGATAGTGCTTGTAGCGCGAACCGATGATCGCCCGAGAAGAAATGCCGTGCAGCCGCGCGACCGACTGCGATTCCTTGTTGCCGTTGAGATTGAGCGTAATGCTCTTCTCCCTGAACTCGCGCTCCCAGAACGCAAACCTCATGTTGTAGGCGTGCAGCAGTTGGGTTGCGGTCGAGTTTTCCGAATATCGCGAGCGCGGGTGCCGAAAGCCGCCAAGCGAAAAACCGCGGCCGAAATGCCGGTTGGTCAGGACGAACGTGCCGTAGGTCGTGCCGAGACGCGCCTCGTTGCGCCGGGCCTCTTCGAGAATTTCGCGGGATTCGGAAACTGGGGCGGTGGCGACATTCATCAAATCGCGAAGGCTGGTCACCGTGTCGAACAGGCCCGTCCCGCGTGAGGAATAGTATTCGCGCACCTGTTCGGTCGAACAATACAGATGCAGCGTGCTGCCGTGCTTTTCCTTCAACACGCGCGCCAAGCCGAGCAGCAGGCCGCGAAATTCGGAGCGGGCGTTGAAGGCGATGGATTTCATACGCTCGTTCAACTCGACGGCGTTGGGCGGTCGGTGATATGTTTCCGGCCGCGGACGCGTACGGTAGTACGCGGGCGGCAACGATCCGACGAGCGCTCCGCGGCAACCGACCAGTGTCCAAGAACGCCATCTTCTTTCTGATTGACGCCCTGCGATACGACACGGTCGCGGATCTCGCGGCGGCGCGCGATCTGATTCCCAATATCGCCGCACTTGCGGAGCGGGGCATCGTGCGACGGGCCGTGGCCAACGCGCAATCGACGCAGATGGTCATGCCTGCGATCTACAGTCTCACCTACCCGCTCGACTACGACGGCTACAACACCGGCATCCGCAACCGCCCCAAGAGTTTCGTCGAAGTCCTGCGCGAAGCCGGCTACGACACGCATCTCGCGGCGTCCTGCAACCAGCTCGGCGTGACCCACGGCTACGATCGGGGCTTTGCACATCGGCACACCAGTGTCGATTGCCGCCACATCCTCGAATATCTCATCAACAAGGTGTTGAGTTACGAGCTCGATCTGTGGCGGAGCGGCGAACGAAGCGAAGCGGACACCATCGCGGTGCTGCAACGAGAGCTGAGCCTGCTGCTCGACGCCGTCGCCGAGCTTGCGGCGGGCCGCGAGGCCAGGATCTGGTCGCCGCGCCTGCGCCGCATCAACGGAAGACTTGCCGCCGGATGCCCGGCGGAGAAGGATCTGCTGATGCGCTCCCCCCAGGCGGTCCTGCGCAAGCTCACGCGAATCCCGGCAGGTCTGTACTGGCGCTACCTTGGACGCACCGATACCCGCGGACTGCTGCTCGCCCGCGCCGCCGAAAGCGTGCGCTGGCGCACCCGCACCTGGATTGCGCCGACGCGGTTCCCGTTCCTGCTGATGAGCTACTACGAGACCAAGGCCGACGCGGTCATCGCCGGCGTCCGCGCCATCGTCCGTCAGGCTCCGCGGCCGTGGTATGTCCATCTGCATGTCATGGACGTGCACGACTGCCGTTCGCTGAGCCGGCCTCTCTTCGTCCTGAAGTCGCTGCGCTTTCTGCCGCGCTGGCTGCGCGCCCGGAGCGCCGGAAAAACCAGCCGCCATTTCACCTACGATCTCGCCCTGATGGCGGTCGACCACGAGTTCGGAAAGCTCGTCGACGAGTTGAAGCGCAACGGACAGGTCGACGACACCGTGATCCTCATCACCGGCGACCACGGATCGTCTTGGGCCGAAAGCCCCCGCGCCAAGCAGCCCATCGCGGGCCGCACGCACTACGAGGACATCGAGGTTCCGATCGTGGTCTTCGGCGACGGCCGCCGCCCGAGCGACCAGGGCATGATCGACAGCATGGGCATTTCCGCAACGCTTCTCGACACCCTCGGCCTGCCGCCGCACGCGAGCTTCAAGGGCCGCTCGATGTTCGGTCCCGGCCGCAAGGCTGTCATCACCGAGACCGCCGGTGCGGGCAACGCCGATCTGGAGCGGCGCGACCTGCATTTCACCGTGACCGGGCCGACGCACAAGCTGATGGCCGTCCTGAAAGGCAACCGCCTTTCGGCGCGCGCACTTTACGACCTCGTCGCGGACCCCAAGGAATTGCGCAACGTCGCCGAGGACCCCGCCAATTCGCCGATCGTGGACTCTCTGATGCGTCATCTTCGGGAGGAGCGCTTCGAACTGTTCAAGATGCGCGGCCTGGATATGCAGCGGGAAGCCGTCAGTTGATCCAGCCGTAGCGCTTCATGAGTTCGCCCGCCTTCAAACGCAGGAACTGCGTGAGCGGGAAATGTGTCGGGTCGGCGCGGAACGGATCGAGGTGCTCGTGGTCGGAAATGATCTCGGGCTGCGCCAGCGAATGCTTGATGTGGAAGGTGACCAGCCGGTTGGTCGCGATCAGCTGGAGATGCCCGATCCACTCGTTCTCACCGTCATTCAATAGGCCGGCCAACCGCACGTTGGTGACGCTCTCCGGATCGATCTTGGCGCGGAGTTCCCGGTCGTCGTGCGTGACAATCTTGGCCCGAATGGCCTTCTTGTAGGGATTGATCAGCGTCAGCGTCTCCCCGAGATCGCGCTTGCGGTCGAGGTGGATGACCGGATACGCGTCCACGTACTTCCCGAATGCGGCGATCTGGTCGATGGTCGGGGGCGAGCCGTAGCGGAACGCGTTGTCCGAGAAGAACGACTTCTTCCCGGGCTTGCTGTAGATCGCATAGAAGCTGATGACGCCCGTATCCGTGAAGACGGCCTTGCCGTCGCCCGACCGGAAACTCACTTCGGCGAAACCCGCAGCGCCGTTCCACTCCTCGCCGTGATCCGGCCAGACGAACTGCGGCAATTCCTTCACCGCCTTGCCGCCGGCAATCTTGATGTCGTGCTCCTCCGTGTGCAGCACCTGGCCGTTGCAGTAGACCTTGATTGTGCAGTGAATGTCGGCGTCGCCGGCGACACGATTGACGATCCGCGCGGTCGGGATCGATATCCGGCAGTCGTAGCCCGGCGGCAGCGACGAAATCGACGGGAAGATGAAGGCGGACAACATGTGACGCCCCTACATGTGGTCGATGGAAATGCGATCGAGCTGCGGCGTGGTGCAAATGCCCCACAGCTTGTGAGTGGTTTCGGCTTTCCACGACACGGTGACGGCATTCGATCCGATCGCCTGCGCGGCCGGCGCCGGAAGCGAAAGCTGGTGCAGGACGGTCCCGTGCGCCGGAACCGCAACGTCGTGGACGACCGGCTCGATGCCCGGAACGTCCATGGGATAGGAAATCTTGACCGTCTGGCCGCGCTCAGAGCCGTTCAGCACGGCAAAATACATGCGCTCGTCTGCGGGCCGGTTCAGGCAACTGAACCAGAACCGGCCTGGCCCCGACATGGCCTGCCCATGGACCGCGCAGGCTGCGCCCGCCGTCACGATCTCGATCTGCGGCCGCGTGGTACCGCGAATTCCGGCTGAAGCGCCGATGCGCTGAATTTCGACCGATCCGCCGTAGAGCCGCCCGGGCTCCAGGTCGGAATACCTTTCTGCGAGGCAAGAGCTGACGTTACAGCGCCAGCTCGATTCCGCCGTCACGTCCTGGCGAAACGTCCGGACCGTGCGCCCTTCACGATCGCGCACGATCAGCGCCATCTTCATCATCGGCGCGCATACGTTGCCCTCGAACAGCATCGAGCGGTTGGTAATCCAGACGAACTGCTCGATGTCGCGCCCGAACAGCACCGGCACGGTGTTGGACAGCGGGAACACCACCATCGGCGAAATCCGGTCGAGCCAGCGATAGAGCTTTCGCTTGAAGCTTATCTCGCGTTCGGCCGGCTCTTCGTCCCCGGTCCGCACGACCGGGCCAGTGTTCGGATCGCGCTGCGCTTCGACGAAGTGATACTCGAGATCGAGCAGACAGGCGGTGCATTTGGTGCCGGCGCCCGTTTCGGCAATCAGAGTCTCAAAGGACATCGCGGGATTGACGGCAATGCGCCGGCGCAGCGCCGCGAGCGACAACTGCGTGCAGCCGCAAATGACGGTGTCCTCCGCGCTGCCCGGAGCTTCACGCAGCAGGTCCTGGGTGTCAGTCATGGCCAACTCCCAACTTGCGCGGATTCGACGAAGCACCGGCGCGGCGCCAGTTCAACGTTTCCGCCAGATCGCCCACGACGTGGGTCTGGAGCAAATTCATGCGGTTGCCGGAGCGCGGATAGGCGATCCCGGTGACCAGCACCATGTCCTCGTCGGCGATCTTGCCCATGCGCCAGAGCGCCTCGAGACAATGGATGATGTGGTCCGTGCTGGTGCGGGAGAACCGAAGGTCCAGATGCACGCCCTCGACGCCGGCCAGAAGATTGAAGCTACGGGCGCCGAACAGATCGTCGCTCACCGCGAGGATCGGCTGCGCCGGACGGCGCGCGGCGATCGTCCGCGCCGCGTAGCCCGAGCGCGTGACCGCCACGATCTTCGTGATCGGAAGCGAGTGGCACATCAGCGCGATGGCCTCCGCCATCACGTGTGGAACGTGCGCCCGGCCTGCGCCGTTCCGGGGATCCGGATGGATATAGGTCGCGGCGGCGTCGGCCACGCGACGCATGGTCCGCACCGCCTCGAACGGAAACTCACCGATCGCCGTCTCGCCCGACAGCATCGTGGCGGCGCAGCCGTCCAGCACCGCGTTGGAAATGTCGCTCACCTCCGCCTTGGTCGGCACCGGATTGGCGATCATGGTGTGCAGCATTTCGGTCGCGACGATCACAGGCTTCGCCGCCTGTTCGGCTGCCGCGATGATGCGCTTCTGGAACAGCGACAGATTTTCCAGATTGGTCTCGACCGAGAGATCGCCACGGTCGATCATCACGGCGTCGGTCGCCACGATGACCTCCTCCATGTGATCGAGCCCGCCCTGATTCTCGATCTTCGAGACAATCCGCGGCCAGTCGCCCCCGGCAAGCTCCCGGATCGTCTCGACGTGGGCGGCGGACTCCACAAAGCTGATGCCCACGAAATCGACGCCGTGCTCGCGCACGAAGCCCATCATCTGCTGGTCGCGTTCGGTGATCAGGGCGTTTTGCAGCTTCACGAAGGGCACATTGATGCCCTTGCGGCTTTTAAGCTGGCCGGCGGTTTCCGCGCGGCAATGGATGTCCTGCCCGTCCAGGCGCTCCACCGTGAATCTCAGCGTGCCATCGTCGGCGAGGATGGTGTGCCCCGCGCGCAGGTCCTCGTGCAGGCGGGCATAATTCACGGGCACCTTGCGGCTGCCGTCGTGGCTCGTGTCGGTGGTGAGCACGATGACTTCGCCGGCCTTGAAGGTGGGCTCATGCGCGAGCCCGTGGGTCCTGATCTTTCGGCCGGGAATGTCGAGCAGGATCGGGACATGCGGCGCGACCTTGCGGATACGGGCGATGGTCGCCGCGTGCCATTCGAGGGTGTTGTGGGACCCGTTCAGCCGCGCGACATCCATGCCTGCTTCGATCAACGTACGGATGCCGTCCTCGGTATCCGTCCGAGGACCGATGGTGCAGATGATCTTCGTGCGCTTCATTCGGTCACGTCGATGAACAGTTGCATCCCGCGCACCGCGTCGAGCACCTCGGGCCGGAACAGGCGCGGGTCCGGTTTGGCGCCGCCGAGCAGCGTGGCGCGGATATCGGTGCCGCTGATGTGGCGCACCGCGTGCGGGGCCGTGGTCTCGTGCGGGCAGGTCCGCTCGGTCGCAATGCCGTCGCAGATCGAGCAATAGTAGGGACCGGCGAGCCTGAGGACGTCGATCCCGAGCTCGTCGCCGAAGGTCTCGACCATCCGGTGCGCGTCGTACAGGCCGTAGTAGTTGCCGACGCCGGCATGGTCGCGCCCGACGATAAAATGTGTGCAGCCGTAGTTGCGCCGGATGATGGCGTGGAACACCGCCTCGCGCGGACCCGCGTAGCGCATGTTGGTGGTCAGCGCTCCGAGCAGCACGCGGGCGGCGGGGAGAAACCGGCCGATCAGGGTCCGGTATCCGGCGATGATGGCCGCGGGCGTGTAGTCGCCCTTCTTCTTACGGCCGATCAGCGGCTGAATGAACAATCCGTCGGCGACTTCCAGCGCGACCCGCTGAAGATACTCGTGGGCGCGATGCGGGACGTTGCGCGTCTGGAATCCCACCACCGTTTTCCAGCCGCGCCGCGCGAATTCGGCCCGCGTTTCCGCCGGCGTCATCTCGTCCTTGTTGACGTCGAGTTCGACCCGGCGCGTCAGCATCACCGGACCGCCGACAAAATGATCGCCGCCCCTGTAGAAGAACTCGACGCCCGGATGCGCGGAGTCGTCGGTGCCGAAAACCTGCCGCGCGACGCTGTCCTTGTCGCAGGTGAAGATGCTTTCCGGAGCCACGCGCCCGACCTCTTCGCCTTCATAGGTCAGTGTGACCGCCGGACGTCCGCGCATGCGGGCCGCGGTCTCGGCATCGACGTCGAGCACCACCGGCAGCGGAAACGGCGCGCCGTCGGGCAACCGCATCCGGGACACCACGCCGCGAAACTCGTCCTCATTCATAAACCCGGGCAGCGGCTGGAAAACGCCGAGCGCGAGCTTCTCCAACTCCAGATACTGGCTGCGGCTGAGCGCGAATTCGCTCATGCCCGTTCCAGATATGACGCGGTCATTGCCGGTGGCAGGGAACGCAGGACCTGTTGAGCCAGGACGTCGGGCGCGGGCGCCGAAGCCGCGTCTATGGTCAGGTCGGGCGTCCGCGGCGCGTGCCAGGGAATGTCGATGCCGACGACGTTCGGCATCTCGCCGCGCCGCGCCTTGGCATAAAGGCCTTTCGAATCGCGCGCCGCCAGAAGATCGAGGCCGGCATCGACGTAAATTTCGAAATAACCCGGCAGATTTGCGCGATTCCAGGCCAGCAAATCGGGATGCGAATAAAGAGCCGCGACCAGCACGACCATGCCCTGCCGCGCCAACACATGGGACAGCCCCTGGATTCGCCGGATCTGGCGCTGCCGATCCGTTTCGGCGTGACCCAGGTCGTCCCCGAATGCAGCTCGGACCTCATCGCCGTCAAGCTTCACCAGCTGCGGCAGGGTCGGTTTAAGCTGCCGGTAAAGCGCATCGCAGAGCGTGCTCTTGCCGCTCCCGGACAGGCCGGTGATCCAGATGACCATGGAAAAAGGAGTGCCGAAGACGTCGCAGGCTCAGGCGCCGAAGGGTAGCTCGCCCTGACGGGCGGATGTCCTCTATAGCTACCGCAGAGCGGGTGAAAATCCGCTCGCTGGCTGGCCTCGGCGCAATATGTTCAGCGTTTGAACGCCCTGTCAATTATGGCGTTCACGATACGAACATTGTTTGTAAACGCCCGGCTTCCTTGCTCGATACCGTCTGCCGCAACAAAAACGGCTCGATCAACCGCGCGGCCAGGGTTCCGGCCACCGGCAACCGCGCCAGGTTCCCAAGAACCTGCCGCAACCCGCGCGGACCGTCGTAGTAGTCGAACCGCACCAGATTGAGCAGCCGTTCGCGGGTCAGGTCGCGGCTCTCGGCGTAGTGGGCGGCAAGCTGCCGACGATGGAACCAGGGCCACCGCAAGAACAGGTGGTGATCGAGAAAGGATTGCTGCGACGCCGGCGTAACGACGCGAAGAAGCGCCCGCGACAGGCTGTGCGGCAGATAGTGAATCAGCCAGGTCCGCGTGTGCGAGTCGTAGGGCACGAGGCGGTGCGGCACGGTGAAATAGGCGATGCCGTCCGGCTTCAACACGCGCGCACCGTTGGCATAGTACGCGTCGATGGCGGACGGCGGCACATGCTCGACCACCTCCTCGCTCGTCACCAGATCGAACAGGCCGCTCTCGAACGGCAGATTGATGCCGTCGTAAGTGAAGAAGCGCTGCTCGGCGATCCCGAACTCCTCGAGCAGAAGCCGGTTCCAGCCTTCATGGCCGCCGTCGATGTCGACGCCATGTATCCCTCGGTAGCCGAGCGCGAGCATGTAAAGCAGCGTGCTGGCGCCGCCACAGCCGTAGTCCAGAATCCGAATGTCCGCGGCCGGCCGCTGCGCCGAGAGCCGGTCGAGAATCCGCAGCGGCATTTCGAGGTGATAGGGCGGCTTCTGCCGCGTCGCGAGCACCGCGTCCCGGTACTGCGCCCACGTGCGCGAAAACGGCGCGCCGCCGTTTCGTGCGGTGGCCAATTCCTTATAGCTCGCCTGGATTTCGGGCCAGCCCACGACCGCGCTCCGCGCTTGAAGACCGGCTATGCCGGCACCACGGCGTGAATGGGAACCTGAACGACCACCTGGCGTCCAAGCATCGACAGCAGCGCGACGACGCGATCCTCGTCACGCTCCGCCTGGAAGATCGCCTCCATGCCGGCAAACGCACCGATGTCGATGCGGATCGGCGAGCCCGGCTTGAGACCCAGTCCGCGCGCCAGCACGACAAAGCCTTCGGCATCGCGCCGACGTTTGATCTCCTCGATCGCCTCATCCGGCACCGGGACCGGATCGACGCCGGCGCGCACCAGGTCGACGACGCCGCGGGTCGAACGGATCACGCGCCACATCGGATTTTCGATTTCGAGCTGAACGAACAGGTAGCGCGGGAACAGCGGCGCGGGCACCAGATCGACCTTGCGCGCATGGCTGCGCCGCTTGAGATAGCAGGGCAGGAACGGCTCGAAGCCCTGGCGCTTGAGGTGCGCGCACGCCTGCGCCTCTTCGCGCGGATGGGTGTGCACGGCGTACCAAAGCTTCATGGGCCGACCTGCTGTTCCGGCTCGGACGAGGCCGCCTGCTGCAAGGCGACCCGAAGCAGCGCCGGGACCTGGATGCGGTCGGGTTCGATGGCGTCGGCCAGCGCGCGGTAGGCTTCGTACGGCGCCGAAAGGTGGGTGATGATCACCGCATCGACCGGCCCGCATTCGTCGAGCGTCGCCCTCACCTTCGTCCCGCAAAAGTGCTTGCCAGCCTGCTCGGGATCGACCACGCCTGCGACCGTTACCGGAAACTCCAGGGCGCAGATCATCGCTACTTCGGCGAGGTCGGAGACACCCGCAAAGGCGATCCGCTTCGCGCCGCGCCGCGCGCAATCCTCGATGAGTTCGGAAATCTGGCCGCGGGCTTTTCGAAAGAAGGTAAACGACGCCGAAAAGTATTGCGTGGCGAGCCGGGTCTTTTCCGAAAACCCCTGCGGCGTCAGATAGTAAGCGTAACGGCGGCGGGGCACCTGCTGGATCTTGATCCAGCCCTTGCGGACGCAGCGCTTGAAATAGGCGTTGGCGAGACCGAGCGCGACGTTCAATTCCCGCGAAATCGTGCGTTGCGACACCTGCGAGTCGCGCTCGACTGCGGACAACACGCCAAGCATGATCTGATCCTGGCCGACGAATTTGTCGGATTCATCGGCCGGACTGGTCGCAGGCTTGGGCATCCACCACCAAACATCGAAAAAAGCCGCAAAATCTGCCGGAAGGCTTGCGGTGTTCATACCATGAACTTTAGTGTAAGTCATCCCCTGCCGGGAGCGGGCGATCCCGTCGCGCTTCAGGAACTGGGGCTGGGCGGGCCGATTGCGACCCGAACGACGTTTCGATCTGAGGCTGCAGGCGAAGCGCCGCGCACGCCGGAGCCGATTGCCGCATGAAGACATTCGCCCTCATCGGTGCCGCAGGGTATATCGCCCCGCGCCACATGCGCGCCATCAAGGACATCGGGGGCGACATCAAGCTCGCGCTCGATCCCAACGACTCCGTCGGCGTCATCGACCGCTATTTCCCGAACGCGCGCTTCTTCGTCGAGTTCGAGCGCTTCGATCGCCAGATCGACAAGATGCGCCGCGCCGGGGAAGCCATCGACTTCATCTCGATCTGCTCGCCCAACTACCTGCACGACGCCCATGTCCGGTTCGCGCTGCGATCGGATTCCGACGCGATCTGCGAGAAGCCGCTGGTGCTGAACCCCTGGAACCTGGACGGCCTTGCCGAACTCGCCGAACGCACCGGGCGCAAGGTCAATACGATCCTGCAGCTTCGGCTGCATCCGGCGATCCGGGCACTGCGCGAGCAGGTCGCACAAGGTCAGAACCGCAAATACGACGTCGATCTCACCTACATCACGTCGCGCGGGCCCTGGTATCACGTGTCCTGGAAGGGCGACGACGGCAAGGCCGGCGGCATCGCCACGAACATTGGCGTGCATTTCTTCGACATGCTGGTCGATGTGTTCGGCCCGGCGGAAACGAACCTGCTGCACTTGCGCACGGCGTCGCGCGCGGCGGGCTATCTGGAACTGCAGCGCGCCCGTGTGCGCTGGTTCCTATCCATCGACGCCGCAGACCTGCCGCAGGCCGCGGGCAAGGACCAGACCACATGGCGCTCGATCACTGTCGACGGTGCCGAGATCGAGTTTTCCGGCGGATTCACCGACCTGCATACGGAGAGCTACCGCAAAATCCTGGACGGGCGCGGCTACGGCATCGATGCGGTCCGGCCTTCGATCGAGATCGTGTCGGCACAGCGTAAGCAGCCCGTCAATTTCAATCGCGGAGAGCGGCATCCGATGGCGCGTGCAGACATGACATGAGACGGGATCGATGGCACGCCGATCCATGGCCGGCACAGGATCGTAGTGCCCGCGGCGTCGCGACCCTGCGGCGGGTGCGGGCGAGATGAGAGAACCGATGAGTTCGCTCCGCAACGACCCGCGCTTTCCCGACGCCACGATTCACGAAAGCGCCTATGTCGACGAGAACGTGACCATCGGACCGGGAAGCCGGATCTGGCATTTCTGCCATGTGCTCCCCGGAACGACGCTCGGGCGCAACGTCGTCCTGGGCCAGAACGTCATGGCCGGCCCGAACGTCGCAATCGGCGACGGCTGCAAGCTCCAAAACAACGTGACGGTCTACGAAGGCGTCACGCTCGAACCGGACGTCTTTTGCGGTCCAAGTTGCGTTTTCACCAATGTCTTCAATCCGCGGGCGGCGATCAGCCGGATGTCGGAATTGCGCAAGACGCTGGTCCGGCGGGGCGCAACCATCGGCGCCAACGCCACGGTCGTTTGCGGCGTCACGATCGGCGAATATGCGTTCGTGGCCGCGGGCGCCACGGTGACGCGCGACGTTCCGGCTTATGCCATGATGATGGGCGTGCCGGCGCGCCGCGTCGGCTGGGTCAGCCGGTCGGGTGAGAAGCTCGGCGGCGATCTCGTTTGTCCCCGAACCGGCGAACGGTACCGCGAGGTGGCGGCCGATCGGCTGGAACTGGCGACCTGAGGAGCCCGTCTGGAACAATGAACACCGCGAACGAAACCTCACCAGTTGCGTCGGCGCTGCGGACGCTGCGCTCCTACCAGGATGGCGTCAACGCGCTCGCCGACCTGATGCGCGGGGAGCTGGCCGTGCCCTTCAAGGCGGCGACCGACCTGCTTCTCGCCAGCCCCGGCCGCTTGATCGTAAGCGGCATGGGCAAGTCCGGACATATCGGCCGCAAGATCGCAGCGACCTTCGCGTCGACCGGAAAGCCCGCCTATTTCGTTCACCCCAGCGAGGCAAGCCACGGCGATCTCGGCATGATTGCGCCGCAGGACGCGATCCTCGCGCTGTCATGGTCGGGCGAAACCGCCGAGCTCGGCGACCTGATCGCCTACTCCAAACGATTCCGCATCGCGCTGATATCCGTCACCTCGAACACCAACAGCACGCTGGCCAAGGCGTCCGATGTCGTGCTCGCCCTGCCGAAGGTCGTCGAGGCCTGCCCGCACAATCTCGCGCCGACGACCTCATCGATGCTGCAACTGGCCATCGGCGATGCGCTCGCGGTCGCGCTGCTGGAGGGCTGCGGTTTCAGCCCGGTGGACTTCGGGAACCTTCATCCGGGCGGCAGGCTTGGTGCTGCGCTCAAATTCGTGCGTGACGTGATGCATCCACGCGCTGAAACGCCGATCATTGCGAAGGGCACGGGGATGTCGGCCGCGATCGTGGAAATGTCTTCGAAGGGATTCGGCTGCGTCGGAATCGTCGACGCCGCCGGGGCGCTTGTCGGCATCGTCACCGACGGCGACCTGCGCCGGCATATGGACGCCAACCTGCTCGGCCGCACCGTCGACGACATCATGACCCGAAACCCGAAGACGATCCGCTCGGATGTACTCGCCAGCGAAGCCCTTCGCGTGCTGAACACGTCGAAGGTCGGCGCGCTGATCGTAGTGGACGCGGACAAGCCGATCGGGATCATCCGGCTGCACGACATCCTGCGCGCCGGTATCGCTTGAAGACGCATCCGGCTCGCCTGTATTCGCACGCGCAGTTGGCTTGCGGATGACCCGAAATCAGCTGTCGAAGGAAAATCCCCTGCGCACCATCCAGCGCAGCCAAACGCCGCTGAACAGCGACGTCACGATGGAGGCCAGCACGAGCGTTACGAAGAAGCTCTCCGTTATGATGTTGAAGGCCAGCGCGAGCGAAGCCAGGACGATCCCCGGTCCGCCACGGGTGTTCATCGCGACTCCATAGTTCACCGCTGTGAGAACGGGCTTTCCGATCAGGGCCAGCGTCAGCGCGACCGCCAGGAACTTCAAGGCCGACGAAATCAGGATAAAGATCGCGGCCATGGTCCAATCGAGCTGATTGGGCAGATCGATCATCAGTCCGACAATCGCGAAATAAATCGGCACGAAGAACCAAAGCGCCACGTCGGAAATGCGCTGCTTGACCTCGGCAAGTTTGTCGTGCGGCAGCGCCCCGATCACGACCCCGGCCATCAACGCACCGAACACGACGTTGATTTGCAGCAGGCTCGCAGCCGCCGTCAGCGCAAAGCATACCAGCAGGACGTAGCCGACCAGCGGCGCCGTCTCCATCCGCAGCGGCAACCGGCGCCCCAGCCATTTCAGCAACGCGGGGCCGAGCGCGAGCGAGATAGCAATGAAGAGCAGCGTCGTAACCGCCACGGTCACGATTTTCGTGCCGTCCACCGTCGGCGCGGCGTTCAATCCGGTCGCAATGGCCAGCAGCGTCCACAGAACGAGATCCTGGATCGTGGCCGTGGCGAGGATGACTTTCGCAAAGCGCGTCTGGATGAGTTTCAGGTCGATGAATATCCGCGAAATCACGGGGATCGACGTCACGGCGGTTCCGATCGCCAGCACCAGGTAAAACGAGGTCTTATTGGCCCCCTGGTGCATCATTGTCGCGGCGTCGATCAGCGCGACGATCAGGAGGCTTCCAATCAGCGGGAATACGAGGCTCGCCGCCAGGATGGCGCCGACCAGCATACGATCCTCGCGCGACAATTCGCGCTGGACGCGGAACCCGGCGACGAACATCAGAAGGATCAGACCGATCCAGTAGAACGCCGCCAGCAACGCCTGCTGCGTCGGAAATGCCCGGAACAACCACGCGTGCAATTCCGGATAGACGTAGCCCAGCACGGTCGGCCCAAGCAGCAGCCCGCCGACGATCTCACCGATCACCAGCGGCATGGCCAGGCGCTCGAACAATCGGCCAAAGAAGAGCGCCACGACCAGCAGGCTGACCAGCGCCACAAGCAACCGGCCGAGTTCGACGTCGGTCAAAGTCTGGTTCCCCTCATGAGATCGGCGGTGCCGCGCAACACCACGCCCCCTGCCACGCCGACGCCGATCACATAGCCCCAGCCGTGGGTGAAATCGAACAGGTGCGAATTGAAAAGCGAGCCGATGAAATTCTGACTGACCACGAGCAGCCCGGCCCAGGCCGCGAGACTCGAACCGATGAACAGCCGCAAATGCGCGATCCAAAGCGCAAACAGCACAGCCACGCCGAGCAGGCCCAGTTGAAGGGCCACTGCCAACATCTGGTTATGAGGATTGGCGGACACCATCCCCGCCATGCCGCTGTGGCCTTCGGCGCGGACGCGGAACTGCTCGCGAATCGAGCCGGTTCCGTGGCCGATCAGCGGTGCGTCCTGGACGATCCCGACAGACTTGCGCCAGAATTCGAGGCGCTCCCCAGCGCGCGTGCCATCGGCTTCAGGTTTGAACTCCCGAACTTCGGTCACGATACTACTGACGTTGTTCCGGACGTAAGGATCCGCGGACCACACCAGGGCTGTCGCAGCTGCGCCGGCGATCAACAGACCCGTCGCCCATCGCAGGCGCAATTGCGTGAACGCAAACAAGACAAACAGAAACGGCAGTGCGACCAGCGCCGTCCGGCTCGTCGTCACGATCAGAACATTCAACAAGAAAACGATGGAGAGGACGATGAGCAAGACTGCACGCGCGCCTCGGGTCGGCCAGTCGCGTACCGCAAGGGCCGCCAGCAAGAACGCGGCGAACGTCAGCTCGGCGCTCTGCGCAATGTAGTCTTTGACGGGGACTGCCGCGATCCCGCTGCCATCGCGCCTGAACCCCAGTTGGGCCATCAGGCCCCACGACACCGCGGCCAGCGCAGTGCATGACGCGAGGAAACCGACAAGCACCCAATGGCCGCGTTCCGAACGCTCAAAATGCGCGATCAGCAGCGGAATGAAGAGAAATTTGTGAAAGGAACTCAATCCGTTGAGCCGCTCGTCGAACGGAATGCCCGTGGCCCACAGCACCCCGGCCAGTCCAAGCGCCCAGAACACAACCGGCAGACCGCCAGCGGGAGTGAGCAACACCCGTCGCACCGCCGCCGGCTCCAGAGTCGGCAGGACCGCAATCAACCATGCCGCCGCAAGAATTCCGGTCGCGGATGTGGACCAGGGCAGCGACACCGCCAGTGCTGCCGCAAGGCCGTCGGCGGCCAGAATTAAGCGGAGGCGAAGCGGCGAATCGCCGTGCAGCGTCTTGAACACCGCAAACCTTCGCTCGACCTCTGTCATGGCGGCGGCACTATAGTGGCGCGGCCTGCGAAATCATACAGCCATCGCCGGCCGGTTCGCGCACGGACGTTTGGTCCGCATCGTTCGCGGTGATATCGTTCCGCCATGCATGCACATGCCAAGGCCGGACGACTCGCCGCCACGCGCCCGCCCATGCCGGCGTGCCGGGCCTGAACCATGTGCGGCATTGCCGGCCTCATGGCGCTTGAATCGCGGGCGCGGGACGGCGATCCCGCCTCGACTGCGCAGCGCATGGCTGCGGCCATCGCGCACCGCGGTCCCGACGGCGACGGCGCCTGGGGCGACGCCGAGGCCGGCATCGGCTTCGGTCACCGGCGGCTCGCCATTATCGATCTGACGCCGAGCGGCGCGCAGCCGATGCAGTCGGCAGACGGCCGCTACGTCATCGCCTACAACGGCGAGGTCTACAATTTCCTTGAACTGCGCCACGAACTGAAAGCGCTCGGCCACACCTTCCGGGGCACGTCCGACACCGAAGTCATGCTCGCGGCCTGCGTCCAGTGGGGACCGGAGGCGGCGGTGTCGCGTTTCGTCGGCATGTTCGCCATCGCGCTGTTCGACCGCGGGACACGCACGCTCCGGCTCATCCGCGACCGGCTTGGCGTCAAGCCGCTGTACTGGACTGTCATGGACGGCACACTGCTGTTCGGCTCGGAACTGCGCGCACTGATGAGTCATCCGGCGTTCCGCCGCGACGTCGACCGCGAGGCGGTCGCGGCCGTGGTGCGCTACAGCTACGTGCCCGCGCCGGCGACAATCTTTCGCGGCGTGTTCAAGCTGCCGGCGGGCTCGGTCCTGACGGTGCGTCCCGGCTGCGAGCCATCGATCGCCAGTTATTGGCGGCTGCCGGAGATCGCGGCACGTGAGGGTCTACGGATCGCCCCGGCCGAGGCGCTGGACCGCCTCGACGCATTGATTCGCGACGCCGTGCGGTTGCGCATGATCTCCGACGTGCCGATCGGCGCGTTCCTGTCCGGCGGGACGGATTCGTCGGCGGTCGTCGCCCTGATGCAGTCGGTCAGCAGCCGCCCAGTGAGAACCTTTACCGTCGGCTTCCAGGACGAAGCCTACGACGAGGCCAAGTTCGCACGCAACGTCGCGCGCCACCTCGCCACCAACCACACCGAAGTCACGCTCGGACCGAAAGCCGTGCTCGATCTCGTCGCCGATATCGCCAATTGGTTCGACGAGCCGTTCGCTGACTCGTCGCAACTGCCGACCTATCTCGTCGCCAGCACGACGCGCCGCCACGTGACCGTGTCGCTGTCCGGCGATGGCGGCGACGAGTTGTTCGGCGGCTATCCGAAGTACGCCATGCTGGAAAGCCTGTGGCGCCGCGCGGGATTCGTACCGCATTCGCTGCGTGCTACACTTGGCAAGCTGCTCGGAGCTCTGCCCGAGCGCGTGCTTCGGGCCGTCGCCGCCGCCTCACTAGAAACCGGACGCGCCGAACGCATCGGCGAAAAGGCGCGCCGGCTTGGCGAGGCGCTCGCCGCAGCAAGCCCCGACGCGGCGGCGCTGGCCGTCGCCACGGTCGGACTCGATCCGCGCGGCATCGTCCGCGGCGTTGGAGCGGCAACCGCGCCCGATCCGGCGCCCGACCTCGACGGCCATGTGAGCGACCTCAAGCTGCGAATGCAAATTCGCGACATGATGACCTATCTACCCGACGACATTCTGACCAAGGTCGACCGCTGCTCGATGGCGGTTGCGCTCGAAGCGCGCGAGCCGCTGCTCGACCATCGGCTGGTCGAGTTCGTGCTGTCGCTGCCAGCGGATATCCGGCGCGGCGACGGCCGGCCCAAGGCACTGCTGCGGCAGGTGCTGGATCGCTACGTGCCGCGCGCCATGACTGACCGGCCCAAGCGCGGCTTCTCGGTGCCGCTCGGCGAATGGCTGAAGGGCCCGCTGCGCGGCTGGGCGGGCGATCTCCTGGCTCCCGAGGCGATGAAGCGAGAGAATCTGTTCGATGCGCAGCGCGTGCAGTCGCTGTGGCAGCGCCACCTGTCCGGCACCGAGAACAACGCCACCGGGCTATGGAACATCCTCATGGTCCGCGCCTGGACCGAGCGCTGGCAGACCGGTGGTCTTCAGTAATGGCGGCAGCGCCCGGGCCCCGGACGGCGAACGGAATTCGCGACTTTTATTCGAAACAGAACTGGAATTGAGGGCGGCTGGCTGGGGCGCCAGGATTCGAACCTGGGAATGGCGGAATCAAAATCCGCTGCCTTACCACTTGGCTACGCCCCAAATGCCGCCTGCGGCGCGCTCCGTATAGCGGCGCGCCCCGCGCTTCGCAACGAAGCCGCCGCAATGCCCTGCGACGGGCCGCGGCCGCAGCCAACCGAGCGGCGGGCCGCAAGCCCCAATGCCTTACCTCCCTCGCTCGCCGATGCGTGTTTCTGTGCGGCTCCTTCAAGTGACTTGAATTGACTGGCCGCCGCCGGGCATGCTTGTTGCGTACCCGCCTACCCCGCAATCCAAGCGAAACCGCGCCCATGCCCAAACTTTATGAAGCCCTCGCCGAAGCGTTTCTGGCAGAGGGGGTCGACACGCAGTTCGTCCTGATGGGCGACGGCAACATGCACTGGTCCACGGCCTTTTCCAAACTGCCGGGCGTGCATTCCTGCCACGTTAGGCATGAGCACTCCACGGTCGCCGCGGCGACGGCCTACAACGTCGCCACCAACAAGGTCGCCGTCGCTTCCGTCACCTGCGGCCCCGGCGTGACCCAGTTGATGACGGCGCTGCCGGCCGCGGTCCGCGCCCGCCTGCCGATGGTGGTGTTCGCGGGCGAATCGCCGATCAACGCGAAGTACTACAACCAGGCCATCGACCAGGCACCGCTGGTGACGGCGACCGGCGCGCGCTACATCGCCGCCCACAGCGTGCCGCGCATGATGGACTACGTGCGCGAGGCCTTCCACATCGCCAAGACCGAGCGGCAGCCGGTGGTGCTCGGCATCCCCTACGACCTGCAGAAGGTCGAGCACATGGCGAACCAGCCCTACGAAACCTCGGAGATGTATCAGCCCAAGGCCGGGCGGATGCATCCCGATCCCGACCTCATCGCCGAAGCGGTCGAGAAGCTCGCCGCGGCCAAGCGGCCGATCGTGCTGGGCGGCCGCGGCGTGATGTATTCCGGCGCGCGCGAGGCGGTGATTGCGCTTGCCGACCGCTGCGGCGCGCTCCTCTCCAACACCCTGCCCGCGCGCGGCCTGTTCCACGACCACCCGTACGGGCTCGGCATCACCGGCAGCTATTTCACGTCGCTCGGCCGGGAGATCTACGAGACCGCGGACGTCGTGCTCGCGGTCGGCACCAGCCTGTCCTACTACGTCGGCGGCGGTCACTTCTGGCCCAAGGCCTACAAGATCCAGCTCGACGACGCCCCGCGCGGCCTGCGCGACGGCATGAAGGCCGCCGACCTCTACGTCAAAGCGGACGCGCGCGTCGGCGTCGAAGCGATCCTCGCTGGCATCGACAAGAAGCTCGGCGCAGGTAAGCCGACGGCGGCTACGATCCGCACGAAAGAACTGGCGCATCGCATCGCGACCGAGCCCGCGGACTCGATGGAGTTCGACGTCGCGCCCGGCGTGCTCGATCCGCGCAAGGCCATCGAGGCCATCGACGCGGTGGTGCCGAAGGACTGGGACATCGTCGTCGGCGGCGGCCATCAGGCCTATTTCAACGCCCAGATGCGCGGCCGGCCCGCGGAGCGCTACACGACCGTGCGCGAGTTCGGCGCGGTCGGCAACGGGCTGTCCTACGCGCTCGGCGTCGCGGCCGCGCGCCGGCAGGGCCCGGGCGGCAAAGTCGTGTTGTTCGAAGGCGACGGCGGGCTCCTGTTCAACATCCAGGAGCTCGAGACCATCAAGCGCCAGGGCTATCGCATCCTGATCTGCGCGATGAACGACGGCGGCTACGGCTCGGAGTTCCACAAGCTGCGCGCCGACGGCCTCGACGACAGCCTGGCGATCTTCGGCCGGCCCGCGTTCGAGAACATCGCGCGCGGCTTCGGCCTGCGCGGCAACGAGGTGCGGGATGTGGCGGCGATCCCGAAGCTGTTCGCGGATTTCGAGAGTCAGGGCGAGACGGAAATTTGGAATATTCAGATTTCGGACAGGATTATCGCGCCGGTGATGCGCCAGACCGTCAAGCGCGGGCACGGGAATATGTGAGTGACTGAAGCCCGGGCACCACTGCTGAGTGGTAGCCCGGCCGGGCTTTATCCTCGGATCGTCCAGCGCTACCGTATGTCAAACGACGTACGGGAGGTTGGACCATGCGCTTCAAGCTCGCCCTGCTGCTCGCTTTGCTCGCGCTCCCGCTGCCCGCCGCCGCCCAATCGTCGCAAAAGCCGCTTCAACTGATCGTGCCGTTCCCGCCGGGCGGCTCGGCCGACGGCATCGGCCGCATTCTCGCGGCCGAGCTCGGCGCGCGGCTGTCGCGTCAGGTGGTGGTCGAGAACAAGCCGGGCGCCGGCGGCACCATCGGGCTAATGGCCGCGGCGAAATCCGCGCCCGACGGCGACACGCTCACGCTCGGCGCGACCGGCGGGCTCGTCATCAATCCGCACGTCCAGACCGATCATTCGTTCGACCCGCTGCGCGAACTCGCCCCGATCGCCAAGCTGATCGACATCCCGATCGTGCTGGCGACCAACGCCAAGACCGGCGCGAAGTCCGTCAAGGAACTGATCGAGCGCTCAAAGGCGACGCCGAGCGGGCTCAACTACGGAACGACGGGCGTCAATTCGAGCCAGCACCTCGCGGTCGAACTGTTCAAGCGGATGACCGGAGCGAACCTGGTGCACATCCCCTACCGCGGTAGCAATCCCGCCGTGATGGCCGTGATCGCGGACCAGGTGCCGCTGGTCTCGTCGGACCTCACTTCCGCGCATCCGCAGATCAAGGGCGGGCTCCTGAAAGCCATCGGCATCACCGCCGCGCGGCGGGCCAAGACCGCGCCGGAAATCCCGACCGTCGCCGAGGGGGGCGTGCCGGGCTACGACGGCTCGTCGGGCTACATCGGCATCTTCGCGCCGGCCGGCACGCCCGCCAATCGCGTCAAGCAGTTGTCCGGCCACATCGCCGCGATTCTGGCGAAGGAGGACGTGCAGGCCCGGATCGCGCTCCTTTCGGTCGAACCAGCCTACGCGGACGACGCAGCGTTCGGAAAGTTTCTCGCGACCGAGTCCGCCAAATGGCGGGACGTATTGAAGCCGCGCGCGGCCGTACGCTAGCAGGTTGCTGAAAACTTTCGTTCGAAAACGCTTCAGGCCGCCGCGGGCCGCCACAGCCGGTTGGCGCCGATCCCGGCTGCGACGACGACGGCACCGACCGCCGTCAGGCGCATGTCTGGCGTGATCATGCACAGCGCGCCGGCCGTCACCACCAGTCGCGCCCACCATGAATGGCACCACGCGGAATGCCGTTCGATCGCCGCCGCAATTACGATCAGCGCGATTGCCGCGCTGCCGAAGGTGACCGCCGTCTTCCACAGCGGCCCCTTCCAGAGCAGCTCCGGCCCGAACACGAACACGAACGGCACCACGAAGGCGGCGAGCGACAGCTTCACCGCATGCGCCGCGATGGTGATCGGATTGTCCTCGGCAATGGACGCCGCGGCATAGGCCGCGACCGCGACCGGCGGCGTCACCGCAGACATGACCGCGAAGTAGAGCAGGAACAGCTGCCCCGCCAGCACGTCGACGCCGAGCTGGTTCATCAGCGGGCCCATCAGCACGGCGGCGAGGATGTAGGCCGACGGCGTCGGCATGCCGCAACCGAGAATGAGCGTCAGCATCCCGCCGACGACGAGCGTGAAGAAGTGATTGGCGGAGGTGATGGCGTAGACGACGTGGGCGAACTTGGACGCGAGCCCGGTCATGGTGATGCCGGCGATCACGAGACCCGCCGCCGCGGTCGCACCCGCGACCGGCACCATGCGGAACGTGGTCTCGGCGAGCGCCCGCCACAGTTCGACAGGACCGAGCCGCGTATCGCGCCGGAACCAGGACACGATCACGACCGCGATCGCACCGAAGATCGCGACCATGGTCGCGGTGTAACCGTAGACCAGCGCAACGGTCAGAACAACGAGCGGCACGAAGAATGTCGCGCCCTGCTTCATCGCGGCGGTGAATTTCGGAATCTGCGCCGGGTCGAGACCCGGCAGCTTGAGCCGCACCGCGCGGAAGTGCACCTGCGCGTAGATGCAGATGTAGTACAGCAGCGCCGGCAGAAGCGCTGCGATGGCGATGTCGCGGTAGGAGATGCCGGTGTATTCCGCCATCAGGAACGCAGCCGACCCCATCACCGGCGGCATGATGCTGCCGCCGGTCGAGGCCGCGGTTTCCACGGCGCCCGCCACCGCCGGGCTGTAGCCGAGCCGTTTCATCGCGGGGATCGTGACCGACCCGGTGGTGACGACGTCGGCAGTCGGGCTGCCGGAGATCATTCCGTACATGCCCGAAGACACCACCGCGACTTTGGCCGGCCCGCCGGCCCGGCCACCGGAGATCGAGGCCGCCAGATCGAAAAAGAAGTCCGCACCTTTGGCGTAGTACAGCACCACGCCGAACATCACGAACATGAACGCGTAGGTCGCCGCCACCCGCGCCGGCAGGCCCATGATGCCGTCGGTGGTGTAGACCATGATGTCGATGAAGTGATTGGCGTCGATGTAGCCGTGCTGCAGCACGCCGCCGAGCAGATGCCCGAAGAAATTGTAGGCGACGAAAATCAGCACGACGACGGTCAGGCCGAGCCCGGTGGTGCGCCGCGTGATTTCCAGCGTCAGCAGCACCATCAAAATCCCGAAGACAAATTCGACGGTGCTGAGCGGGTTGAGCAGCGCGATGCGGTCGACGAAACCCTGCGAATTGACCGCGAAATAGACCAGCATCGCGAAGCTTGCGAGCGCGAATGCGTAGTCGAGAACGCTCGGACTTTCGGGATCGGAATTCGGCGTCGCGCCCACGCCGAGGAACGCCAGCCCGACGATGCCGCAAAGGAATATCGCGGTCAGTTCCCACGGCGCGACGATCAGCACCGTGGCGGCGACGATGACATAGACGGCGAGCGCCACCGCGAGCGGCGTGACCACGAATTTCAGCCAGCCGGTCGGCTTTCGCCGCACGCCGACCGAAAACCAGGTAGCGGGATCGAGAAAGACGTTGCGCGCCATCGACGAGGGTCCGCGAAGCGCCGCGCGGCGAACGGACCGCGCGGCCTCGGCCGGGTCGGTCTGCTACTTACGCAGGCCCTTCTCGCGGAGGTACTTTTCGGCGGCCAGATGGAACGGGACCTGTCCGGCTTCGGCAAGGCTCGCCGGGGTCACGGCCTTTTGCAACAGCCGGTGCGCCGCCCGGTACTTGTCGATCTGCTCGAACACGCCCTTGGTCACGTCATAAGCCGTCTTCTCGTCCAGGTCGGCGCGCACCACGACCGACATGCCGACGCAGACCGACGACGTGTCGGGGGCCGCAAACTTGTACTCGCCCGCCTTGATCGAGCAGGGCTTGCCGCCAAGCTGGTCGGAGACCTTCTTTGCGGCCGGCTCGTCGATCGTCAGCAGCACCAACTCGAGGCCATTGGCCATTTCCTGGATGCGGGCGTGATTGATCGAAATGCCGAAGCTCGCGATGTCGAGACGACGGTCGAGCATCAGGGAGGTCATTTCCTGCGACGCCGCGCGCACCAATTGGCCGCCCGCGCTCTTGATGCTGTCCGCGGTTATTCCATAGGCGGACAGCACACCGAGGCTCACATCGCCATCGAGATTGCCAGGCCGGTTCACCGCGATCCGCATCGCAGGCTTCTTCTTGGCGATGTCGGCGACGCTCGTGATGCCGTGCTTCTCGGCCCAGGCCTTATTGGCAAGGAAGTGCGTCGCCTGGAATCGCGATCCCGGCGAATACGGATTGAACAGAACCCGGAGGTCCGCGATCTTGCGGTTGATCGGCGGCCTGCCGTTGACGGCGACGGAAAGTTCGGTGTCGGAGATGAAGGCCAGCGGCACCTTCTTCTGGTCGAGCGCCACCGCGTTTGCGAGCCCACCGCTCGACGTCTGATAGGTCAGCGTCGAACCGGGATAGGCCGCAGCGAGCGCCGCATCGAGCCCTGCGCCGACCGTGGACACCAGTCCGCCGGGGCTGTAGCCGGCGATGGTGAGATTGTATTTCTGCGCCATGGCCGGCTGCGCCATGGCAACCGTTCCGGCCGTCGCGGCCAGCAAGATGATGCGCATTGTCGTCCTCCCTCAGGATGATCCTGTGCGTTCCGGTTCGACGGCAGACCGATCCCGCAACGACCGCCGACATCCCGAATTCGATTTGGCCCACGGTAGCGGCTGGGCCATCCATTGCCTATCGTAACTTTGCCGCAGGCCGCTTCGGGACTAGGATCGCGCCAAGGATACATTCATGACCTATCGCGCACCGGTCGCCGACATTGCATTCACGCTCACGCAGGGACCGGGACTTGCACGGGCATTGGCCCACGGCGGCGAACTTGGCAAAGAGGACGTCGGAGCGGTTCTGGCGGAGGCCGGGCGCTATGCGTCGGAGGTTCTGGCGCCGCTCAACGCTGCCGGCGACAAGCATGGCACGCCGTTCAAGGACGGCTCGATTGCCATGCCGCCGGGCTGGAAGGAAGCCTACCGCGGCTGGTGGACCGCCGGATGGAACGCGGTCTCCCTGCCCGACCGCTGGGGCGGCCAGGCGCTCCCGCACGCGCTGAACGCCGCCTGCATCGAAATGTGGAACTCGGGCTCGATGGCGTTCGGCATCGGACCGGTGCTGACCATGGGCGCGGCCGAGGCGCTCGACGTCTACGGCACGGACGAACTCAAGCGCGCCTATCTGCCGAAGCTCGTTTCCGGCGAATGGATGGGCACGATGCAACTCACCGAGCCGCAAGCCGGCTCCGACGTCGGCGCGCTACGCACCAAGGCCGAGCGCGCCGGCGACGGCACGTACCGCATCACCGGCAGCAAGATCTTCATCACCTACGGCGAACACGATCTCACCGACAACATTATCCATTTCGTGCTGGCGCGCTTGTCCGATGCACCGCCGGGCAACCGCGGCATCTCGCTGTTTTTGGTTCCGAAGTTTCTGCTCAACGCCGATGGCTCGCTCGGCGCCCGCAACGACCTCCGCGCGCATTCCATCGAGCACAAGCTCGGTATTCACGCCTCGCCGACCTGCACCATGGTGTACGGCGACAGTGGCGGGGCGACCGGATACCTCGTCGGCGAGGAGAACCGCGGCCTCGCCTGCATGTTCACAATGATGAACCTCGCCCGCCTCGCGGTCGGATTGCAGGGCGTCGGCGTCGCCGAACTTGCCACCCAGCAGGCGCTGCAATATGCGCGCGAGCGCAAGCAAGGCCGCGCGGTCGGCTCGGCGTCGAAAGAATCGAGTCCGATCGCCGAGCATCCCGACGTCAAGCGCATGCTGCTGACGATGCGCGCGCTGACCCGCGCCGCGCGCGCGATCTGCTACGCCACCGCGGGCGCGATCGACGAAAGCCGCGGCGAAGGCGACGCCGCCAAGGCCGCCGACGCGCGCGCGGCATTGCTCACGCCGATCGCCAAGGCGTTTTCCACGGACATCGGCATCGAGGTCGCCTCGCTCGGCGTGCAGGTGCACGGCGGCATGGGCTTCATCGAGGAGACCGGCGCTGCGCAGCATCTGCGCGACGCCAGGATCGCCGCGATCTACGAGGGCACCAACGGCATTCAGGCGCTCGATCTCGTCATCCGCAAGGTGCCGCTCGAAGGCGGCGCGGCGGTGCGCGCCTACCTCGACGAATTACGCACGACGGTGAAGGCGGTGCAGGCGGCGAACGATCCGGCCTTCGGCGCAACCGGCGCAAGGCTTGCCGAAGCCGTCGACAGCCTCGACCGCGCGACGCAATGGCTGCGGGGAAAGATCGAAAAGGAGCCGCAGGCGGCGCTTGCAGGCGCAACGCCCTATCTGCGCCTGTTCGGCAACGCCGCCGGCGGCTGCATGCTGGCCGCCGAGGCGCTCGCGGCGCTACGCCTGTCCGAAGGCGAGCCCGCGGCCCGCGTCGCCATCGCGCGGTTCTTCGCCGAGAACATCGCGGTTCAGGCGTCCGGCCTCGAACGCGCGGTGACGGAAGGTGCCGACAGCGTCAACGCCGGCGACGCCGCGTTGGCCTGACCGGACGGACTGCCGCTCACAAATCTGGGTTCGGCGCCGACGCGCTTGGCTTCGACACCGTCATCATCCAGCAATAGACCTCGATGCGATTGCCGTCCGGATCGAGGAAATAGAACGCGTGGCTGCCGCTGCCGCCGATGAAGCTGAGCGGTCCGGTCGACTCGTGGCCGTGCACGCAGGGGCCGGCGACAATCTCAACCCCGCAGTTCTTCACATGGTCGATGGCGAGCAGCCATTCTTCGCGCGAATCCATCTCGAAGGCGACATGATCGATGCCGACCGCGGGGCGTCCGGTGGAATCGGCCTTGTCGAGGCTGTTGCGGTCGACGTTCGGCGGAAGTTCGAACAGCACGACGTCGTGGTGCTTTTCGCCGATCCGCATGAAGGCGATGGGCGTCCGGAACTCCGGCGGTCCCCATTTGCCGGTGAGCTTGAGCCCGAGCAGCTTGCGGTAGAACGCGATCGAACGGTCGAGATCGCTGACACGAAGCCCGATGTGACCAAGACGATCCAGGCGCATTCCACCCTCCCACGATATTGTCGCGACGACTGCCGCGCCCGCCCGGGACGATCTTAAGTGCCCGCCAGCCGCGCGAAAAGCGTCAAAGTTGCCGCGACCGTCGCCGAACCAACATGCGCACCGGCGAAATCGGCGATAGGATGATGGACGTCACTTTCGCTTTCGCCGAACGGTCGCCGCCATCACGAGGAACGATATGTCGCTTGCCGGCAAGACGCTGTTCATCACCGGGGCCTCGCGCGGCATCGGGCTCGCCATTGCGCTGCGGGCCGCGCGCGATGGCGCCAACGTCGCGATAGCGGCCAAGACCGTCGATCCGCATCCCAAGCTCGAAGGCACGATCTTCACGGCCGCGGAGGAAATCGAAAAGGCGGGAGGCCGCGCGCTGCCGCTCGCGGTCGACGTGCGCGACGAGGAGGCGGTGAAATCCGCCATCGCCAAGACGGTCGATACCTTCGGCGGGCTCGACATCGTGGTGAACAACGCCAGCGCCGTGTCGCGCACGCCGGTCGCCGAGACCGATATGAAGCGCTACGACCTGATGCAGGCGATCAACACCCGCGGCACTTTCATGGTGTCGAAATATGCCATCCCTCACCTGCTCAAAGCGGAGAACCCGCACATTCTGATGAATTCGCCGCCGCTCGACATGCGCGAGGAATGGTTCTCGGGCACCACCGGCTACAGCATCGCAAAGTTCGGCATGAGCATGGTGACGCTGGGCCTCGCCGGCGAGTTGCGCGGCAAGGTCGCCGTGAACGCGCTGTGGCCGCGCGTCACCATCGCCACCGCCGCGATCAAGAACCTGCTGGGCGGCGACCGGGTTATGCACATGTCGCGGACGCCCGACATCATGGCGGACGCGGCTTACGCGATCTTCCACAAGCCCGCGAAGAGCTTCACAGGTCATTTCCTGATCGACGACACGTTCCTTTATTCGGAGGGCATGACGGACTTCGAGAAGTACCGCGCGGCACCGGGACAGCCACTGACCGGGGTGTTTTTCGTGCCCGACAGTCCGCCGCCTCCGCCCGGCGTCGAAGTGACGGGGAAAAGATGGGAATGAGCGCTTTCGCCGGACCGTTCGAGAGCCTAAGTGTCAGATAGGCCGCAGCGCCGGACCGCACCATGACGACGCTCTACATCACCCATCCTTCGTCTTACGAGCACGTCAACCCGCCGGGTCATCCCGAGCGGACCGATCGGCTGCGCGCCATCGAGGCCGTGCTCGAAGACGAAAAATTCCAGCCGCTGGCCCGAGTCCAGGCGCCGGACGTCCCGCTGGAGACGATCGCGCTCTGCCACCCGATGGAATACGTCGAGGAGGTGCGCGACGCCTCGCCAAAGGACGGCTGGGTGCGGCTCGACGCCGACACCACCATGTCGCCCGGCACCTTCGAGGCCGCGGTGCGCGCGGTCGGCGGCGCTGTGTACGCGATCGACGAGGTCCTCGGCAAGCGCGCCACCAACGCCTTCTGCGCCCTGCGTCCACCCGGGCACCATGCCGAGACCGTGCGGCCGATGGGCTTTTGCATCTTCAACCAGGCCGCCATTGCCGCGCGCCATGCGCAGCGGAAGCACGGCGTCGGGCGAATCGCAGTTGTGGATTTCGACGTCCACCACGGCAACGGCACCCAGGAGATATTCTGGTCCGATCCGGCGCTGATGTACTGCTCGACCCACGAGATGCCGCTCTACCCCGGCACCGGCGCAGAGGGCGAGCGCGGCGACCACGACAACATCGTCAACGCGCCGCTGCGCGCGGGCGACGGCGGCGACAAGTTCAAGGCGGCGATGGACCGGCGCATCCTGCCGCGGCTCAAAGCCTTCGCGCCGGAGCTGATCATCATCTCCGCGGGCTTCGATGCGCATATGCGCGACCCGCTCGCCAATCTTCAGTTCACGGAAGCCGATTTCGGCTGGGCGACGCGCGCGATCATGGATGTGGCCGACCAAACTGCCCAAGGCCGCGTGATCTCGGTGCTAGAGGGTGGCTACGACCTGGAGGGCCTGTCCAAATCGGTCGCCGCCCACGTGATCGCATTGATGCGCGGCTGAGGTTAGGATGGTGGGGCCGACTCAATCACCAATCGCAAATGCAACGCGGCGGACATTCGATGGCCGACACCAAGGGCGCTGACGTCAAGAAGCTCACGTTCGAGCAGGCGATCGAGGAACTGGAATCGATCGTCAGCAAGCTCGAGGGCGGCAAGGTACCGCTCGAAGAGTCCGTGGCGATCTACGAGCGTGGCGAGGCGCTCAAGCGGCGCTGCGAGGAGCTGCTTAGCCAGGCCGAGGCCCGGGTGGAAAAGATCACCCTGGACGCCTCCGGCAAGCCGACCGGAACCGAACCCCTGGACGTGAATTGACCTTGATTGTGGACCGGCGGGAATGCCGCATGGCGGCCTTTCCCGACCGGTCCAGTCGGTCCCTGCCCTCGCAACGCCCCGGTCGGGGCGTCTGGGTGGGGTCATGGCCTGTCGGCACAGGTGCCGGGGCCGCAATCGGGAGGCAAAGTTCCACCATCGGCTGCCCTGGCCACCGATCAAAATCCGGAGGTCTTTAGATACCGGCAAATCCCGGGAATCTCGCCTATCGGGTTGAATTGCGTAGGGTTCCCAAACTAGTGTAAGGCTCACGGAAAGCCGGTCCCCGGGGCGGGCGGTCGCCGGCAACCCAGTCTTGTCGTGGAGATTTTGGTGTCACAGCAATCCAAAACGCCCTTGCTCGACCTCGTTCATACCCCAGACGATCTCCGGCGGCTCGACGAAAGCCAGCTTCGGCAGGTTGCCGACGAATTGCGGACCGAGACCATCGATGCCGTCGCAGTCACCGGCGGGCACCTCGGTGCAGGCCTGGGCGTGGTGGAACTGACCGTCGCCCTGCATTACGTGTTCGACACGCCCAGAGACCGGCTGGTCTGGGACGTCGGCCATCAGGCCTATCCCCACAAGATTATGACAGGCCGCCGCGACCGCATCCGCACGCTGCGCCAGGGCAACGGGCTGTCCGGCTTCACCAAGCGCGCCGAGAGCGAATACGACCCGTTCGGCGCAGCGCATTCCTCGACCTCGATCTCGTCCGCTCTCGGCATGACCGTGGCGCGCGACCTGTCGGGCGGGAAGAACAACGCGATTGCGGTGATCGGCGACGGTGCGCTGTCGGCCGGCATGGCCTACGAGGCCATGAACAACGCCGGCGCGATGGACTCGCGCCTGATCGTCATTCTCAACGACAACGACATGTCGATCGCGCCGCCGGTCGGCGCCATGTCGGCCTATCTGTCGCGGCTGCTGTCGGGCAAGACCTATCTGAAGCTGCGCGACATCGGCAAACAGCTCGCGCACAAGTTCCCGAAGTTCATGGAAGAGCGCGCGCTGCGCGTCGAGGAATACGCCCGCGGCTTCCTCACCGGCGGCACGCTGTTCGAGGAGCTCGGCTTCTACTATGTCGGCCCGATCGACGGCCATAACCTCGATCACCTGCTGCCGGTCCTGAAGAATGTCCGCGACGCCAAAGAAGGGCCGATCCTGGTCCACGTGGTGACGCAGAAGGGCAAGGGCTACGCGCCTGCAGAGAATTCCGCCGACAAGTACCATGGCGTGGTCAAGTTCGACGTCGTCACGGGCGTCCAGGCCAAGGCTAAGTCGAACGCGCCCGCCTACCAGAAGGTGTTCGGCGAGAGCCTCGTCAAGGAAGCCAGGAAGGACAACAAGATCGTCGGCATCACCGCCGCGATGCCGTCCGGAACCGGTATCGACTTGTTCCAGAAGGTGTTCCCGGAGCGGACCTTCGACGTCGGGATCGCGGAGCAGCACGCGGTGACCTTTGCCGCCGGCCTTGCGACGGAAGGCTACAAGCCGTTCTGCGCGATCTATTCGACGTTCCTGCAGCGCGCCTACGACCAGGTTGTGCACGACGTCGCGATCCAATCGCTGCCGGTGCGTTTCGCCATGGATCGCGCCGGCTTGGTCGGCGCCGACGGGCCGACGCACGCCGGCTCGTTCGACATCGCCTATCTCGGCTGCCTGCCGGGCTTCGTCATCATGGCCGCAGCCGACGAGGCGGACCTGGTGCACATGGTTGCGACGCAGGTCGCCATCGACGATCGCCCCTCCGCACTGCGCTATCCGCGCGGCGACGGCGTCGGCGTCGAAATGCCGTCGGAAGGCAAGCCGCTAGAGATCGGCAAGGGCCGCGTGGTGCGCGAGGGCACCAAGATCGCGCTGTTCTCGTTCGGAACGCGGCTTGCCGAGTGCGTCAAGGCGGCCGAGGAACTCGCCGCCTATGGCCTGTCCACGACGGTTGCCGACGCGCGTTTCGCCAAGCCTCTCGACACCAACCTGCTGCTGCGGCTCGCCAACGAGCACGAGGTGCTGATCACCATCGAGGAAGGCTCGATCGGCGGTTTCGGCGCCCAGGTGTTCCAGGCTCTCGCCGAGCACGGCGCGCTCGACCGCGGGCTGAAGATCCGCGCGATGATCCTGCCCGACACGTTCATCGACCAGGATTCGCCTGCGGTCATGTACGCCAAGGCCGGCCTCGATGCGAAGGGCATCGTCAAGAAGGCGTTCGAGGCGCTCGGCAAAGACGCCGCAGCCGTCAGCGCGGGCCGCCTCGCCTGAGCCTCCACCGGCGGCGATCGATCATCGCCGCCGATCGCACACATCAGCACAATCGATGCGCGGGCCGTCATGTGGCCGGCGCGCCGCACCGTGCGGCATTTGGCGATCCTAATTCGCCTGCCGCCTTCTCAATTCCTCCACGATCCGCCATTAGTCCGCGCCTGCGCGGAAACGGCGCCACGTTCAAGCCGAACGACCGAACCATGACGATGCCGGGGCAAGCCCTCGCGGCCGCGGGAACTGCGGTTGCGGGCCAAAAAATATGGCGCGACGAACTGATCGAGACGGTCAAGCTCGCGCTGCCCATCGCGCTGACCCAGCTCGGTCAGGTCGCGATGATGACGACCGACCTAGCGCTGCTGGGCCGGCTTGGCGACCGCGTGGTCGCTGCGTCGGCACTGGCGCATACCGTGCTGTTCGCCGCATTCGTGGTCGGCATGGGAGTCGTCTCGGCGGTGTCGCCGCTGGCCTCACAGGCGTTCGGCGCGCGCGACCCGCGCATGGTGCGGCGCGCGTTGCGTGTCGGACTCTGGGCCGCGACGCTGATCGGCATACCGCTCAGTCTGTCGCAGTTCTACGGCGAGGAGATCCTGATTGCCCTCGGTCAGGCCCCGGAGGCGGCCACACTGGCCGCGCGCTATCTCGAAGGGCTCGCATGGTGCCTTGTGCCGGCGTGGTGGTTCATCGCGCTGCGCG
The DNA here is from genome assembly GCA_016869215.1 of Alphaproteobacteria bacterium. GTDB lineage: Bacteria > Pseudomonadota > Alphaproteobacteria > Rhizobiales > Xanthobacteraceae > Z2-YC6860. The sequence goes on from VGEP01000003.1 coordinate 194,543, forward strand.
GGTTCATGCAGTCGGTGAACCGGCCGGAACCAGGCCTGTGGATCACGCTGGTCGCCATACCTGCCAACGCGCTGCTTGCCTATGCGCTGATCTACGGCGCCTTCGGCCTGCCGCGGCTGGAGCTGTTCGGCGCTGGACTGGCGACCACCATCGTCAATGTGGGCATGTGCGCAGCGGGCGTTTGGGTCTGCTACGCCTGCCAGCCGTTCAAGAAGTACCGCATCCTCGGCGGCTTCTGGCGCGCCGACTGGCCGCTGTTCGCGAGGCTGTTCGTCATCGGCGCGCCGATCTCCGGCACTATGCTGCTGGAGTACGGCGTATTTGCCGCCGCTGCACTGCTGATGGGCTGGCTCGGCACGGCCGAACTCGCAGCGCACCAAATCGCAATCATGACCGCCTCCATCGTGTTCATGGTGCCGTTCGGCGTCTCTATGGCCGCGACCGTGCGCGTCGGACACGCCGTCGGCAGGCGCGACGCCGCCGCCACGCGGCGCGCCGGCATGACCGCGCTTGCGCTTGGCGCCGCCTTCATGGCCGCCATGGTCTTGATCGTTGTGGCAGCGCGGAACGTCATTCCGGTCCTCTACCTCGGCAGCGCGGATGCCGCCAACACGATGTCGCTCGCCGCAATGCTGCTTGCGGTGGGCTCGACGTTCTTCATCGCCGACGGCGTACAGACCGTCGCGGCTGGTGCACTTCGTGGCCTGAACGACACGCGCGTCCCTCTGCTCTACGCGGCGATCTGCTTCTGGGCGATCGGATTCACAGTCTGCTACGCGCTCGGTTTCCCGCTGGGTTACGGCGCGGCCGGCATCTGGGTCGGCCTGTCGCTCGGGCTCGCGTTCTATGCCTTGCTGCTGATCTGGCGCTTCCATGCGCTCACCCACCGCGGCTATCTTCCAGAGATCGCCACGCCCGTCTGATGGCGCACCCGCGACCCCCTGGAGCGCGATGACCGAGCGGCTCGTCATCACCCGCCTCGCCCACCGCGGCGACGGCGTCGCCGAAATGCCGGGCGGGCCGCTCTACGTGCCCTATACGCTGCCCGGCGAAACGGTGGAGACCGAGCGCGTTCCCGGCCATCCGGACCGGCGTCGTCTGCTGCGAGTCATCGAAGCAAGCCCCGAGCGCATCGCCCCGATTTGCCAGCACTTCGGCATCTGCGGCGGCTGCGCCGCCCAGCACTGGACCGCCGAACGTTATCGCGAATGGAAGCGCGACCTGGTCGCCGCGGCGCTCGCGCAAGCAGGCCTCGACACGCCTGTCGCCGAATTGATCGACGCCCATGGCGAGGGCCGGCGGCGAGCGACGTTTCACGCCCGCAGCGGCGCGAACGACACGGTCGAGGTCGGTTTCGCAGCGCTGCGCGCCCACACCATCGTAGGCATCGACCGCTGCCCGGTGCTCGCGCCCGCGCTCGACGGCGCGGTCTCCGCGGCGTGGGCCATCGGCGAGGCGCTGGAACTGCATCGAAAGCCGCTCGACATTCAGGCGACCGCGTCGGACGCCGGAATCGACGTCGACGTGCGCGGTTCAGGTCCGCTCGCGCCCCCCCAGATGGCGAATCTCGCGCGCGTCGCCGAGAGCCATCGTCTCGCCCGCCTCACCCGGCACGGCGAACTGATCGTGCAGCGCGCGACACCCACGGTCACAATAGGAAAGGCGCGCGTGGCGCTGCCACCCGGCGCCTTCCTGCAGGCGACTGCCAAAGGCGAAGAAACGTTGGCGCGGCTCGTTGTCGAGCATGTGGCCGACGCCAGAATCGTGGCCGATCTGTTCTGCGGGCTTGGACCGTTCGCGCTGCGGGTTGCAGAACGCGCGCGCGTGCGCACCGCCGACAGCGACATGGCCGCCATCGCCGCGCTCAAGCAGGCGGTGGGAACCACACCGGGTCTCAAACCCATTGACGTCGAGATACGCGACCTGTTCCGGCGGCCGGTGCTGGCGGCAGAATTGAAGACGACCGACGCCGCCGTGTTCGATCCGCCGCGCCAGGGCGCCGAGGCCCAAGCGCGCGAGCTTGCGAAGAGCGCCGTGCCGGTCGTTGTCGCGGTGTCGTGCAATCCGGCGACATTCGCGCGCGACGCCCGCATTCTCGCGGACGGCGGCTACCGGCTCGTGCAGGCGACGCCGGTCGACCAGTTCCGCTACTCGCCGCACGTCGAGATCGTGGCGCGCTTCGAGCGCTAATCCAACTACGCCATTGAGGGGGAATGCGACGATGTTGACCGTTCACACGCTCAGCGATCAAATCTGCGCCCATTCGGGCAATGCCGCGCACGGCATGGAAATTTCGCCCAACGCTCGGCTCCTGTTCTGCAACGGACAGGTTGGCGCACGCCCGGACGGCACGGTGCCCGATGACCCAGCGGAACAGATTGAGGTCATTTTCGAGCGAATCCGGATCATTCTCGCCGCCGCTCGCATGACATGTAGGGACATTGTGAAATTCAGCATCTATGTCACCGACAAATCCATCCTCCGCGACTATTTCCGATTGCGCGGTCGGTTCATGGGCGATCATAACCCGCCGGCCACGCTTCTGGTCGTCAACGAGTTTCCCCGTTCGGGCGTCTTGGTCGAGATCGAGGCCATTGCGGCAAGGGTAGACTAGATCGGCGCATTGAGCGCGCGCATCGACGTCCGCTGCAGTTCAGCGTGCTCGACCGCAGGCGCGTGGCTCATTTCCAGTTCGCCGAGCCGCACGGAATTCTCCACCACCATGCGGCAACGTTCGAAACGCCGCCGCGTGAACCCGTCGAGCGCTTCCGCATGAGTGCAGTCCGAGCAAAGCAGTTCCACGAGCACCAGCGCATCCTCCACCGCAAGCCCCGCGCCCGACGCCAAGTGTGGCGTGGTCGCGTGCGCGGCGTCGCCAATCAGCAGCACACGTCCGCGATGCCATGGGGGTGACAACAGCAGCCATTCCAGCGGGCGGTAGTTGACGTTCGAGGCGGAGCCGAGGCTGTCGCGGACGGCGCCGAGCGGACCCTTGAAGCCCTGCAATTGCGCCGAGAGCAATTCCGGCCAACGCTCCTTCGGCATGCGCGGATTGTCCGGCACGTGCTGGAGCAGGAACAGGTACATTTCCTCGCGTGACACCGGTGTAACCCCGGCTTTCACTGGCCCACCGACATACACGCGCCCACCATCCACCATGGAAGGCCGCGGCGCCACCGCGCGCCAGCAGCCCTGCCCCGTAAATCGCGGCGGCGGCGCGCCGGGAAAGACCAGTTCGCGCAGGCGGGAATGGATGCCGTCGGCGCCGACCACCAGGTCGTAACGCCCGGCGCTGCCGTCCGTGAAGGCGATCTCGGCCTGCCCGTCCCGTTCCTCGACCGCCGCAACGCCAACACCGAGACGCACCGCGGCGCCGCTTGTGCGCACGGCCTCCGACAGGATGCGGTGCAGGACCGGACGCAGGATGCCGCAGCCGTTCGGGACGGTCGGGCCAAGTGGCCGGCCCGCCACGCGCGAGGCGACGATCACGTTGCCGCCGGCGTCGCAGATGCTGGTGGCGTCATAGCAGAATCCGAGTTCCTCGATGCGCCCCAGCACGCCGAGCCGCTCGAACGCGCGCAGCGACGGCCCGGTGATGGTAATACCCGCACCGTACACACGCCAATGCGGGTCGATCTCGACGATCTCCGCCACGATGCCGACGCGTTGCAGTCCGATCGCCAGCGACATCCCGGCGATTCCGCCGCCCACGATCAGCACACGGTTGACGACTGGCATGTCTGCAGGGACGCGCGGGCGCTAGAGCGGTTCACCGTTTTTCTGAATCGATAGGGATTCCGTTGGGCTACGGATTGTGATTCAAGCTGCTGGCTGGGTTGGAGGCCAGCAGCTCATGACCCGACCTCTTTCCACCGATTTGCGCGAGC